>NZ_AYYP01000014.1 GCF_001436215.1 Ligilactobacillus agilis DSM 20509 | reverse complement strand
AAGAATGAAGTATGGGCGACCGATACAACTGAAGTTGTATATTTTGAAGATAACAAAGCACAAAAAGTACGATTACATGCGGTATTAGATTTATACGGACGTTACGTGATTAGCTATAACCTTTCAAAAACGGAAACTACATCGGCAGTAATTGATACATTTAAGAAAGCGTTCTCTAAAGAGCCAGGAGTAAGACCTATGGTTCATACAGATCGAGGTGCTGCATACTGTTCACTTGCCTTTAATCACTATTTAGAAAAGATGAACTGCGTCCATAGCATGTCTCATCCTGGACATCCATGGGAAAATTCCCCTATGGAGAGATGGTGGAATGATTTTAAACTACTTTGGCTGGAACGACACCCGCAGCCACAATCATTTGAAGAATTAAAGAGACTGATTGACGAAGGTGTAAAATATTTCAATACAAAGAGAGCTTATGCATCAAAAAACGGTCTGACTGCGGAAAAATTCCGCAATCAGACCGCATAGTCTATTTTATATATTTAAACTGTATACTTGACAGGACATAGTGCC
>NZ_AYYP01000013.1 GCF_001436215.1 Ligilactobacillus agilis DSM 20509 | reverse complement strand
CAGAGTAAGATACAGAATTTACATATTTCTGTGTCTACTCTAAAGGGAGCATATCAGAGTTTATTTTGCTCTGCTTAGTGCTTTTTAGTTTAATGAAAGAAAGATAATTTCCTTTTAATTAAAGTTAAATTTTGCTAGCGTCAATATGGGCAATAGGATAAGATAGAGGTAAGTAATACCTTTTACATAGAGTCAGACTGGGAGGGATTATCATGAATAAGGTAACGGTTCTAGGAAGTTTAAATGTTGATACCATCTTGAAAATAAACAGATTACCTAAGCCAGGCGAAACGATGCAGATGAACTCTAAGCAAAATGCTGGTGGTGGTAAAGGCGCTAACCAAGCGATTGCAGCTGCAAGGTGCGGCGCCAAGACAAGCTTTATCGGTAAAATTGGCAATGACGCAAACGGAGCGATGATGCTAGAGCTACTAAAGGAAGCAGAGATTGACACGGACGCTATTACATATTCAGCCAGCGGAACAGGCCAGGCTTTCATCTTACTCCAAGAAAGCGGGGAAAATAGCATTCTTGTTTATGGGGGGGCTAACCAAGAGTTAAGCCTTGAAGATATTGACCAAGCTCAGGCTAAAATAGCCGCAAGTGACTTTTTAATTACACAGTTTGAAACACCGCTAGCCGGGGGTAAGTATGCATTTGAGTTGGCCAAAAGGGCAGGGGTAAAGACGATTTTAAACCCAGCCCCAGCTAAGCAGGTTCCACCTGAAATGTTAAGCTTAACCGATTTGATAACCCCAAATGAAACCGAAGCGCAAGCCCTAACAGGGATTGAGGTTAAAGACGAAGTGTCTTGTCAACAAGCCGCCCAAAAATTACAAGCGTTAGGGGTGAAAAATGTTATTATTACCCTTGGTTCTAAAGGGGCCTTCTATCAGACAAAAACCACCCACGGCTTTGTTCCTGCCTTTAAGGTCCAAGCAGTCGATACTACCGCGGCAGGAGATACTTTCCTAGGTTCCTTAAGCTCACAGCTAGACACTGATTTTACTAACATTGAAGCTGCGATTCGCTTTGCCAATAAGGCGTCTTCGTTAGCGGTCCAAAAATTAGGGGCCATTCCATCAATTCCAACCTACGCTGAAATTAGCGCCAATAACTAATTTAGTTGATAAAACAAAATGCGGATTCCTTGTAAAAACAAAGAATCCGCATTTTTAATTTATTAATGGGCTAATTAATAGTTAGCCACATTTTCGGCTGTTACACCTTCGAAACTAGTATAGACATACAAGTCATCATCACTTGCTCCTTTAAGGTCGGTGACTTTTTTCTTGTTGGCTAAAAGTAAGGCGGCCTTGATGATGGTCTTTCCTTGGGAGTCAGCAGGTTGGTAGGCCGAGAAGGCTAGCTGGTTATTTTGAATCGACCTTTTACCAGCGGCAGAAAGGTCGACCCCGCAGACGATTGGTAATTTACGCTTAGCTTGCTTAAAGGCGGCAATCGCACCTAAGGCCATATCATCATTGTTAGCTACCAAAGCATCGCATGGTTGGTTGGTCTTTAAGAAGAGTTCGGTTAAATGCTGAGCCGTTTTAAGATCCCACTTACCATTGTCTAAAAAGACGTAGTTAACGTTTTTGCCGGCCTTACGTAGGGTGTCTTGAAAGGCGCTAGTTCTCTTTTCAGCGGCCAAACCACTAGGTCCCCTTAAGATGGCCACGTTGATAGTGTCTTTATCACTCGTTTGTTTTAAGACGTAGTTGGCTTGTAACTTACCGGCTAGTTCTTCGTTAGGACCAACATAGATATCTTGGTTAGGTTTAAGTACACTTTTTTCTGGCTGTAAGTTGTAAAAAATAACGGGCGTTTTACCGGCAATGGCAGTGATTTCTTGAGAATTATTGGCTTCAACAGGTCTGATTAAGATGGCCGCGTAATTCATTTTGGCAACCTTTTTAACCTGAGCAATTTGGGTATCACTAGAATCATTGGCATTGTAGATATCGACTTCCATCCCATTTGCCTGAGCATTTTCCTTCATTGATGCAATCAATTTTTTACTAAAGGTATCGTTTTTAGTGTAAGTCATAATCGCAATCTTTTTACCGTTTCCATCAGCTTGGTCATGACCACAGGCAGCTAAGAAGAAACTAGCACAAGTCAGGATTAAGCAGAGACTAAAAAATTTCTTAAGCATTGTTATCTTCACCTCTTAAACTTTGAAATGTTTAACTTGGTTAGCCAAGTCTTTAGCAGTTTGAGCTAATTGTTGAGCTTCCTTAGCCACAACCTTGCTATTACCTGAGATGTTCTTAGCTTGGGCGAGAGTGGTTTCTGAAGTAGCTAAAATTTCATCTGAACTAGCCGCTTGTTCTTCGGAAATAGCGGCCGCGTTAGTAGCGACTTCTTCAATTCCATTAATTCGTTCAACCACTTGGCTAATCATGTTACTTGTTTCGTGAATATTTTGGAAAATAGTATCAAAACTATCAACGGCAGTATTGATTAGGACGGCACTGGAATTGATGTCGTTTACGCTATCGCCAGCTTGCTTAACGGTGTCGCCTACGAGGTCGTTGACTTCCTTGATTAAATCAGAAATCTGTGACACGGAGTTAGCACTACTCTTAGCCAGGTTATTAATTTCGGTAGCTACGACCGCAAAACCTTTACCTGCTTCCCCGGCCCGAGCGGCTTCGATGGAAGCATTGAGTGATAAGAGGTTAGTTTGGTGGGCAATTTCCCCGATAATTTTGACGATATTAACGATTTCACCGGAAGCAGTCCCCACTTTATTGATAGATTCTTGCAGGTTAGTAACAGAATTTTGGATGTTATCGAGGGCAACGACAACTTGTTTCATATCCTCACGACTGTGTTCGGATACTGAAACGGTATCTTCCATTTTGACCTTAACCAAGTCACTATTGTCTTTAGTATCTGTCACCACTTCGGCTAGTTGGCTAGCGTTTTTGGCAATATCGTTAACGGAAATGGATAACTGGTCAACGGTCATGTTAAGTTCATCCATAGATTTTGATTGAGTTTCAGAGGCATCGTTCATTTCATGAGCGACCTTTTCGCTACCAGTTGCTTGGGTTTGTAGGCTGGTAGAAATTTGACTAATAGCTTTAATCATTTGCCGCATGTAAACGATGAATTTATCAACGCTCTTGCCCATTTCTGCAATTTCGTCATTTCCTTTAGTATCTACGTCGACTGTAAAGTCACCGTCAGCCATGGCGGTAATAACTTTAGTCATCTTCTTGACTGGTTTAATTGTCCGGTTAGTAACTCGTTCAACGACGATACACATGATAATTAAGGCCACAATACTGATGGCAATCATGATTAAGCGTAACTTAGAGAGGTTAGCTAAAACAACTTTAGTAGGGATGTAAGAAACTAAGACCCAGTTGGTTCCCGCAATGGTGTGGAAGGCAGTAAAGTCTGTCCCGAGTGTTTGGGTGTTATAGTTACCATGGTCTATTTGCTTAGCCGCTGCCTTATAAATGGCAGGTTGGTCGCTACTTCCGACCTTTTGAGCAACGAAGGCTGAGTTACGGTCGGCCATGACCTTCATAGTATCTTTGTTAACTAAGAAAGCTTGGGCGCCTTTCATCGAAATGTTTGAGTTGACGATGGTTGAAATCCGGTCAAGGGTAAAGTCTGCTCCTAAAATCCGGAGGTTATTTGAACCATCATCGATTAAACCGGTCGCACTGATGACCTTGTGGCCGCCAGCAACGTAAGGGTCGCCAAAAGTCATGTTAACGTGGCTTAACCCTTCCTTAAACCAGGGACTGTTAACGGCGTTAGTGGTGTTTTTAGTTGACTTAGTCGCCTTAATAACAGTGCCATTTTGATCAGCAATGTAAAGGCCGTCAGGGGAATTGGTGTTGAAATTGTAGTAACCGTTAACAATTTTTTGCAACTCTGCATCTTTAGGGTGAGCTTGTTCAATCGCCCTTTTAGCAGCGTTAAAGGATGAGAGGTTTTCGTTCATCCAATTTTCGATGCTAGTTCCTTGTTTAGCAACGGATGTTTCCAATAGTTGTGTGGCATTTTGCTTAATCATCATTGCGGAAACATTGTAGGCGATGATGACTAAGGCGACAATCATTGCACAGGTGATGGGAATAATTGCCAGTAATAATTTAGCCTTGATAGAGAAATTCTTATTTTTCATCAAGTTCTGCCGCCTCCTAAAAAATAATATCTACTTACATACTTTTATATCGGCTAAAAGAATAGAAAAATAAAGGTCAATCCACATAATTAGAAATCTATAATTAATAATTAATTAATTTTTTAAGGATAAAATGCGCTTATTTTGCGTATCTAAATAGTGAGGGGGTAAAAATATGCAGAGTGAATTAAGAACAATTCTGGCAAAGGCAATCAAGCAAAGGGCTAGTGATATTTACTTTCTACCTAAAGATGACTACTTTAGCGTTGGTTTTTCACTAGCCGGCAAGTATTATTTCCAAAGCAAGCTGCCATTAGTTGTTGGCCAACAGTGCTTGAATTACCTGAAGTTTAAGGCGGATATGTCATTAAGTGAGCAAAGGCGGCCTCAATTAGGGGCCTGGGTGTACAAGTGGCAAGGGGAGGTGATTTTTTGCCGCTTATCTACGGTAGGCGATTTTTTGAACCGGGAATCACTGGTGATTAGGTTGATATATGACGGAGTTAAGCAACAACAAGGCTACTTTTTTTCAGATCAGTGGGAGCTAGTTAGGACGGCCTGTCAAAAGCGGGGGATGATTATTTTTGCGGGGCCGATGGGTTCTGGTAAGACCTCGGCAATGTATTATTTTGCAAGGCAACTGCAAGATAAGCAGGTGCTTTGTATCGAGGATCCTATTGAAATTTACGAGCCCGATTTTTTACAGCTGCAAGTAAATGACAAGGCCTTAATGGGTTATGCCGACTTATTAAAGGTAGCCTTACGCCACCACCCAGACGTGTTTATCATTGGAGAAGTACGCGATGAAGGGACGGCTCAAGCGGTGGTTAGGGCAGCTTTAAGTGGGCACTTAATTTTAACGACGGTTCACGCGCAAAGTGCCTTAGGAGTAGTGGAACGTTTAGAAAATCTAGGGTTGAGTCGTGCCGATTTAAACCAAACGGTACAGTTAATTTCGTACCAACGTTTGATACCGACTTGTGATGGGAGCGTCAAGGTGTTATTTGATCAAGTCGATAATCAGACACTGTTAACGGCTAAACCGACCCAAAGGATGTCGACAGAATGGGGGCAGCGTCTTGAAAAGTGTTACCAAAACAAATGGATTAGCTTGGAAATCCAAAAGAAGTACCAAGCAGGTTAAGCGCTGGACTTTAAAAAAGCAGGCGGATTTTTTCAGTCTCTTGGCCGATTTACTTGCGGCGGGTTTTTCCTTAAAACAAGCAATGAGTAACTTAGTGATTTTAAATAATAAGCAAGGCTCGGCTTTAACTGAAATCTTGGCCAAATTAGAGGAGGGGCAGCAGTTGAGTTTAGCTTTAAAGGATTATGTGTCCCAGGCAACCTACTACCAGTTATTGATAGCAGAAAGACATGGGCAGTTAGATGAAAGCATTGCTCAGTTAGGCAAACTTTTAAAAAGGCGGATAGCTCAAAGGGCAAAATTGCAATCCCTACTAATCTATCCCCTATTACTATTGGGCTTATTAGTGCTGATAATTGTTGCTGTGCATGTTTGGTTGCGACCGGCGCTTGCACAATTTGGGATGATGCCTAATCCTGCAGGCCAAATTAATTGGGTAAAGCTAAGTGGGTATTGTTTAGCGGTGATCTTAGTAATAGTTGGGGTGTATTTAGGCAAGTTATTTTGGTGGTGGAAAAAGCAACCAACGTTAACTAAGCACCATTGGTACAGTCAACTCCCTTTGATAGGTAAGTTTTACCGCCAGTACAGTTACTATTACTTGAGCTTCAATTTAGGTTTGCTCTTACAAAGTGGGATGGACTTTCAACAAATTTGTTATTTTTTAGGAGACTTTGATAAGCAGTCGTTGCTGTATCAATTGGGTTTGCAATTAAGATTGTGGTTAGAAAAAGGAGATGAATTAAGGGAATTTATTGCTCTTTACCCGTTTATCCCGCCGGAGTTAGTCTTCTTTTTTAGCAAAGGTCAAACTCAAGCGGAGTTAAGTAAGGAGATTTTACTTTATTCACAGCTAGCGTATCAAAAGTTATTAAGACAGTTGGATAATTTAATTAACCTAGTACAACCCTTGTTATTCTTAGTGATTGCAGCCATTATTATTGGCACCTACCTAGCAATCTTATTACCTTTATATCGGAATATGGGAGGACTTTACAGATGAGAAAAAATTCTACAAAATCAGCTTTTACCTTGATTGAAATGGCAGTGGTACTATTTATCATCAGTTTATTATTACTGATTGTGATTCCAAACGTTAGTAACCAAAAGAAGCACGCGGGCAGTATTAGCGATGAGGCCTTAAAAACAGAGTTGACCACGCAAAGGCAGCTGTATTTAAGTGATAATCCCGAAGCTACTAGTGTAAGCCTTGAAGAACTACAGGCGGCTAATTATTTAACTGCTAGTCAGGTAAAACAAATTAGGGAGCATAAGTTAGATGAAGGTTAAACATAACAAGCAAGCCTTCACCCTAATTGAAATGATAATTGTTCTGGCTTTGGTCTCAGTGCTACTATTGATAGGCTTTTTTCCAGTCAAAACAATGATAGCTTCTTATCAAGAACAACAATTTTGGCGGACATTTAACCAGGCTTGGTCTAAAACGGCTATAACTGCCGAGAGGAAAGGGTGTGTTGCGGAAGTAGCATTTCATAGTAAGGAAATAGAGTTTAGCGACTATGCTGAAAATACTAGGGGGCAAAAGCGGCACAGTCAAATTATAACATTGCCTCCTAGTCTCCAGGTTTTGACTAAGTTTGCTTACGCTGATTTTTATAAAAATGGGGGGACTAAGTTCATGAAGGTCGTGTTTTATTCTAAGCTTCACCAAGTAAAGTATACATTAATCCCACAGGTGGGATATGGAGGGAGGTATCGGCTTGAGGTTACGAAGTAAACAAGGTTTCATTTTAGCGGATAGTTTAGTCGGATTATTGATAGGCATTGTAGGGATGAGCATCTTTATCGGCGTGCAAACTCAATTTGAACCACTCAGAAAAGATGCGGTTCGTGAGGCAATTAACTATCAAAGTTTAGCTGATAAAAGTGAACAGCAGTATTTAGCCAGTAAACAAGGGGGGCTAGATAAGATTGTGGTTAATGGAGTTACGGTCCAAAAAGAGGCATAAGGCCTTTACTTTATTGGAAACTATTATCGCCTTAGTGGTCACTAGTATTGGTTTGAGTTTATTTATGGGATTTATGCTTAATCTAAAAAGCAACCTAAGTAGTGTCCGCCAAGATGATTTAGCCCAAGTCGAGCAATTAGTGAGCGTGTTAAAGACTCGTGGCTTGTCCTTGGAATATAAAGGGACGTCGTTTGGTAACGTTGTTTTTTACAGTCCCCCTCGTCAAGCTAATTACCAACTCAAGTATGAACGCAATAAGATTTGGCTAAATCAAGATGGGCAAGGATATATGCCCCTGTTGTTTGATGTAGAAGCTTTTAAAACTAAGTGGCATGATGAAAATTATACGCTTGATCTAGAGGTTAAATTACACGGAAAGGTGATTAAACGTGAAGTGGTCTTTGCAAAAGCTAAGCCTCTCAAAGAAAAACAGGCCCCTAAAAATGAAGGCTAATCTATTGTTAAGCGGGGCGTTACTGTTAATGCTCATCAGTAGTTTATTATTGGGACAGTGCCTGTACTATCAGTTTCAAATACAACTTTACAGGCAAATTAGCTATGAGAGCCAAGCAAGGTCAATTTATAATTTGGCCAGGATTAATCGGTTACAACCAAAGGAGCAGCTACAAACAAATTTAGGGAGGGCTGCTAACCAAGGAAACGATTATCGGATAACATTGAAGAATGGGTGGATTTATACTTATCCTGCAGCCGACTAGGGCTTTTTCTTGAAAATCAAGGCAATAATCGTTAAACTTATACAAGGAAAATTTGTATGAGGTGACAATTGTGGGAATTGAGAAAATCGAGCAAACATTTACGAGCTTAAAAGAAGCGGTGGCATTACTTCAAAAGGAACTACAAGTTAGTTATCTGGACGCTTTAATTGAAACAGGGGACAACTTATTGGCCAAAGAAGTTCACGTCGAAGACGGCCTTCCCACCGCTGAAGTAAAAACGCGGCTAGAAGAGTTATATGCTAACGCTCAATTGGCCGGTCTAACTACCGAACAGCAGCGGCAAGTAATGCAGTTACTGCTACTTCAAGCTTACAAGCAAGAAAAAATTCAAGCTAACCACCAAATGACTCCAGACACGATCGGCTTTTTGGTGGAATATCTTTTGGAAAAGGTCTTGCCTAAAAAACAAGGGCTAGCTTTGTTAGATTTAACTGTAGGTACCGGTAACCTCTTAACGGCCATTCTTTCAAAGTTAAATCAAAATGGCTGGCCTAAGATTCAAGCTTACGGAGTAGATAATGACGATACTTTAATCACCTTAGCTAGCATGGCCACTCAGATTGAACAAATCTCGGTTGATTTATTTCACCAAGATGCATTAGATGGTTTATTGTTACCGAAGGTTGATGTAGTAGTTAGTGATTTGCCAGTTGGCTATTATCCCTTGGATGAACGGGTAACTCAATTTAAAACGCGGGCAAAAAAGGGTCACTCATACGTGCATCACTTGCTGATTGAGCAAGCTGTTAACCAGTTGAAACCGGCTGGCTTTGGAATCTTTGTGGTGCCTAAAGGCTTATTTGAAAGTCCTGAGGCTAAGGGGTTGTTAGATTATATTCAAGCTAATGCCTATTTGCAAGGGATGTTGAACTTACCTCAAGATTTATTTGCAAGTAAGCGGGGGCAAAAGGCGATTTTATTATTGCAAAAGCATGGAAGCGGCGCTAAGCAGGCTAAGCAAATCTTATTAGGAGACTTCCCTAGTTTTAAGCACAAGGAGCAGTTCCAAGCCTTCTTAGGGCAGATTGATCAGTGGGAAAGAAATAGTTTGATGAAATAAATTCACTTATAGATGAAATAGTTGAGTTTTACTACATGTAACATCTATGTTAGGCTAGTAGTTGTAAACTTCAAGGGACTTGCTTGTCCGCCGGAGTTTAAAACTACTAGTTTTTTGTATATAAAATGAAACGTGAGGAGAAATCATGGCACAAGAAGAATATGCACGTAAATTGAAGAGCAGGCACATTCAGTTGATTGCCTTAGGGGGAACGATTGGAACCGGCTTGTTCTTAGGATCAGGTAAATCTATCCACTTAGCCGGACCATCGATTGTTTTGGCTTACCTATTAACTGGGGGAATTTGCTTCTTATTAATGAGGGCGATGGGAGAATTGTTGCTTTCGGATTTAAAAACCCATTCTTTTATTGACTTTATTGCTAAGTATTTAGGGAAAGAAGTCGGTTTTGTGGCTGGCTGGACTTACTGGATCTGTTGGATTACTATTGCGATGGCCGATGTTACTGCAACTGGGATGTACATTCAGTATTGGTTTCCCGATATACCTAGATGGTTGCCAGGCTTAATTGCGATTGCTATTTTGTTAGGCTTGAACTTGATAACAGTTGGTTTATTCGGGGAAACCGAATTTTGGTTCGCGTTAGTTAAGATTTTGGCTATTGTTGCCTTAATCATGGCGGGAATTGTCATGGTGATTGTAGGGTTTAAAACACCGCTAGGTCACGCTAGCTTAGGCAATTTAGTTAATTATGGTGGCTTTTTTCCAAAGGGTATCAAGGGCTTTTTAATGTCATTTCAAATGGTGACGTTTGGCTTTATCGGGATTGAGATGATCGGCGTTACTGCTTCTGAAGCAGAAAATCCAACTAAGGTAATTCCTAAGGCAATTAATGAAATTCCAACTAGAATTATTATTTTCTACGTTGGCTCACTGTTAGCGTTAATGTCAATCTATCCTTGGACTAAGATTTCCACTACTGATAGTCCCTTCGTTCAAGTTTTTGGTGACATCGGAATTAGTGCCGCTGCCGGGGTGATTAACTTTGTGGTCCTAACTGCGGCAGCCTCCGCTTGCAATAGCTCACTCTTTTCAACTGGGCGGATGCTATTTTCCTTGAATTATGGTAAAGAAGGAAAGTTCGCGCGAAAAATGAGTAGTCTTTCCAGAACACAGGTGCCTGCAAACGGGTTGATATTTTCTGCGGCGGTAATTGCATTAGCAGTAATTGCAGAATTTATTGTCCCTAACGCAAGTGTGGTATTTACCTTTATCTCTAGCGTGGCGACCGTATGTTTCCTATTTATCTGGGGAGCAATTGTCTTGGCACACTTGCGCTACCGGAAGAGTTTGCAAAGACAAGGGTTAGAAAATCCAGTTAGCTTTAAGTTACCCCTCTTTCCAGTAGCTAATTACTTAATTTTATTATTCCTAGCATTTGTAGGGGTCATCATGTGCTTTGATCAAACTACTTTTTATGCGCTATTAGCGGCATTAATTTGGTTTGGTGGCCTGTATATGGCACTCCGTCTTCAAAGGACAAAATAAACTGTAATATGGGAGCGTTCGGCATTTTAGGCGGAACGCTTTTTTTTAGCCTAAATTCGGTGTAAAATTGAAAATAAATATTATTTGAGGAAGTGAGTGTTTGAATTCTGAAAAGAAGGTTCGGCGCGAAGCACAGTTAGCAAGAAAAGCCGAGACAATCAAAGCCTTTGCTAGTGAAATAAGGATGCAAAGCGAAACAGAAATGACGATAGACGGTCATCCTTATGTGTTATTGTTAAACTATCGTCAGGGCTTTCAAATTGAAAAACTTCAAGAACGGTTTAGCCAAATTTTAACTAAATATGATTATATTGTTGGTGACTGGGGTTATGATCAGTTACGCTTGCATGGTTTTTATGAGGTCGGTAGCAAGAAGGGCAGCCCTAGCCAAAATATTGACCGCTTAGAGGATTACTTGTATGAGTACTGCAATTTTGGCTGTGCCTACTTTGTCTTGCGAAATTTAGATGTTCAAAAGCCTGAACCGATTCCGGCAAGTGCCAAAAAGAAGCCGGCTAACCGCAAGGCGCGTGAACGACGCTATAAGGATAAGGCCTACTTAGAAGAACGGGTTTACCCGTTAAAGAAGAAACGGCCCCGGAAATTTAAGCCAGCAAGGGCTAATAACGTCAAGAAACCAGGTAAAAAACGGCATTTTACAATTAGACAGAAAGGTTAAGAAAAAGTATAATGAGAGATTACAAGGGATATTTGATTGATTTAGACGGTACAATTTACAAAGGAAAAATTAAGATACCGGCAGCTAAACGGTTTGTTGAGCAACTCCAGGCAAGAAAGAAGGACTTTTTATTTGTAACCAATAATAGTACTAAAAGTCCGGAGGAAGTAGCTACTAATTTAGCCACCAATTTCGATATTCATGTTAGCCCTGAAAACATTTATACAACGGCGTTAGCGACAGCTGATTATGTGGCTGATTTAGATGAAAAGAAGCGAACAGTTTATCCGATTGGTGAATTAGGGTTAAAGCAAGCCTTATTAGATAAGGGTTTTCGCTTTGAGGAATACCAGCCAGACTATGTGATTGTGGGGCTTGATTATGACGTGACCTACCACAAATTTGAATTAGCAACTTTAGCCATTAAGCGGGGGGCTAAGTTTATTGGGACTAACGCAGACACTAACTTACCAAATGAACGGGGCTTGGTTCCAGGTGCTGGGTCAGTTATTGCTCTGGTTGAATGTTCGACCCAACAAAAGGCAACTTACATTGGTAAACCTGAACCAATTATTATGGAAAAGGCCCTTAAAAAGATTGGGTTGTCCAAAGATGAAGTAATTATGGTAGGCGATAACTATATGACTGACATTAAGGCGGGAATTAATTTTGGCATTGATACGCTCTTAGTCTACACCGGAGTTTCTACCAAAGAACAAGTTGCCAAAATGGACGTTAAGCCGACTTATGAACTGGATTCCCTGGATGAGTGGAGTTTTGATGAATAAATTAAAACTAACAGAGGGCTTACTATTGGTAGTGTTTTATTTAGCAATTTTCAGTGCTTGTATTGCCATTACCATTAACTTCAGGGGTTTATATTACTACTTTGTTTGGCACCAAGATTTAGGTTCAAAAGTAGGACTCAGCAATCACCAGTTAATAACAACGTATCAACGCCTGTTAGCTTACTTAAATTATCCGTGGGTGCAGCAATTAGATTTAGGTCTGCCAACTTCTTTTAATGCCATGCACCACTTTACCGAGGTCAAGGCCTTGTTCTTTAAAAATTATCTGATTCTAGCTACTAGTTTTCCAGTTAGTTGTTGGTGGTTAAAAGGCCTGTGGCAAAAGCGACGGTTATTTATCTTGATTACCCCATGCTATTACTTGCTTTCATTAGGGGTGGTCGTATTGACACTCATGGTTACTAACTTCAATAAATTTTTTGTCACCTTTCACCGGTTACTTTTTGCAAATGATGATTGGCTGTTTGACCCTAAGTTAGACCCAATTATCAATGCGTTGCCTGCCTCTTATTTTTTGGCCGCTTTTAGTTTATTTATCTTGTTAGTATTTATTTCCTTAGTAGGAATTATCGGGATTGCTAGATACCAGTTAAAACACCCATAGAACAAAAAACCTGTGCATCATGGCACTATGTCCTGTCAAGTATACAGTTTAAATATATAAAATAGACTATGCGGTC
>NZ_AYYP01000012.1:18417-52587 GCF_001436215.1 Ligilactobacillus agilis DSM 20509 | reverse complement strand
CTTATATCAAGAGAATAGAGAATTTTTATGCTCTTTTTTGCTTTCAAGTTTCAGTTTGTAAAATGAGCCTTGCTACTAACAAATAAAGCCGGCACTTACGCACCAGCTTTATTTGTGTTATGAGTTATCTGTAAACTAAGTATAACTTTTTTCAGGTTAAAAAGCACGTTTTGCCCCCAGCCTTTCACAAAAATTAAACAAACTAGTCTTTTATAGTAAAATTTGTTAATCTAAAGGCAGCTAATTGAAAGGGGCCATAATAATGAAACTAAAACAATTCTTGCTAGCAACTATCAGTTTTGGACTGCTAGCCGTTGCACTCTTCGTGCCACAAATCAGCTTACGCTTAGCCACTCTTCCTGGCAAAAAAGCCCTCGCCTGGCTAGCCTTCTTTGGACTCTATGCCCTCTTGATTTGTCTTTACTTTTGGGTGCTTAAAAAGGACGCCTTCCACAAACTGAGTAAAAACGACTGGGTCGCTATTATCGTGGGCTACTTTGCTCTGACCATGATTAAACTAGTTTACGCTGACTTAAGCCAGTGGTTGTATCACCAAACGGATACCAAAAATGATAACCTCATCAGGGCGGCTATGGGTCATAACCAGACCACCGCCTTAATGATTGTGATTATCGCCTGCATCTTTGCACCCTTATGCGAAGAAATGCTTTTCAGAGGTATCTTCATGAAACTATTTTGGCCCCAAAAATTTTTCTTACCTATTATTGTCAGCGGACTCCTCTTTGGTCTAGCTCACTCAAACTTTAATATCTTAGGGACCCTGCTTTACTCGGCCTTAGGTTGGACCTTGGCCTTTGTTTATAAACATACCAAAAATTTAAGCGCCTCCTTGACCCTGCATGTCTTAAACAACGCGCCCGTAATCTTAGTCTTCTTCTTAGGAATTCACTAAGTTTTATTTTCCAATATCTTAATCTTGGTTAACGCCTCTTAGTGTTACAATTAAGGTAGGTTAATAACATAAAAAGGAGGTAGTTATGATGTTTAAATCATTACGCCGATTTACCTATTCACTGCTGGCTATCTTGCTTGCAAGTTTGAGTGTCCCGCTACTTGCTAAGGCTGATGGTCAAAGCACCACTACTCATACCCTTAACAGTTCATACGTAGTCTATGGGGCCGGGGTAGCATCTGAGCACTACGCTGATTTAGATAATGTCTTAGGAACAGATTCTAACTTCAAGAAGCTCACCTCAACTGCAAGCGACTACCGTAAATATATCTCTGATTCCACTAACACAACGGACGCGGCCATGATCAGTTCCGTTGCGATTGCACCAGGAGATCCTGGTTCTGGGGTGAAAGTTAATATTAAGGACTATAATGGTAGCAATAACATTACAACCGTAACCGCTCAGCAATACGCCCTCGTTGCCCAAATGGCCGGGGTTACTGACGTGACAATCGTTGTCACAGCTAACCGTCCTGTTTCTGGTGAAGCTGCCCTAACTGGGGTTTATAAAGCTTTTGCCGCTGATGGTGCTACCTTAAATACGACTAATACTGCCACCGCCAACCAGATGCTAGATGCTACCCAAGATGCCATTAACGCTAACTCAGATGATAAGACCTATCCTGGTAAGTTAATGGCAGCCGTCGGTGATACCACTAAGCAAATCGCCCAAGAAAAACAAGACGGTAACAGTTTAACTACCGACCAAATCGCTAAACTCCTGGAAGAAGCATTAGCTAAGCGGGGAATTTCAGAACAAACGACTACTAACCAAGTCAATAACATCGTTAACGTCCTCGTTAACTTCCAAAATTCACCAATTTCATCCAGTTCCAAGTACGTTTCTAACGTTGGTAATACCATCAACAACGTTAAGAACTCAACCGGCAACTTGATGAATAAGGCTAAGGACTGGGCAAGCAGCCTCGATACCAAAAAAGCTAGCGAGACCGCTCAAAATTGGTTCCAAAAATTAATCGCCTGGATTCAAAGTTTATTTAGCTAATTTTAAAATAGTCCGGATTACCTCTCCTGGTAGTCCGGACTTATTTATTTTCGTGATATAACCACTCTTCATCTAAATTAGAACCAAACAATAACTTGGCCATATAAATAATAATCCCGACAAAGGTGTAGCCATTGAGGGCCAAAATAAAGGTGACGTTACTGGTAAATACCTCTTGAAATTGAATCACTCCCCACAAAACTACCAGGAGTAAAAAGAACAACCACTTAATTCCTCGTCTTACCTTAAAATCACAAACATAGTAGCAACTAGCTAGTAGCGCTCGTATCCTAGGCGGCCAGTGCTTAACTTTCAGATTAAATTTATTCTCATCCACAGCCAAGCAAGCTAGCACGTGGTGGTAATTAACCGCCAGACACATTCCCAACAAAAGCCAACAATAGGCTAGAATAAAGCAACTGGCTGCCCACAAAATCTTACCTTCCCCCCGATTGAGGAGGTAGATTAAGGGACTAGGCACCAAACATAAAATAACTACGAGCCAAATTTTTAGTAATTTTTTCATTTTTTATGCCGTCCTAACGTTACAAATTAATTTACCCACATTGTCCCAAATAGTTTTGAAGATTTAATGAAATTTTTAAGTTTTCCTAGCAAAAAAGACTGAGACAAATTAATTCGTCTCAGTCTTTTACCTACTGTCTTCTGACATAATAATCAATCCTTTGTATGTTAGGCAATTTCGGCTTCCGTCTCAACTGCTAGTCCCTTTCTCATCCATAAAAAGTCAATGCCGTGGCTAGAAAAAGGTAATAAAAATTGTTCGTAACCCCGCTTGTAATAGAAACCACTTGCACTTTGCCGTCCCGTTAACACCACCTGGTGAGCTCCTTTGGTTAAGGCGTATTCCTCGCAAGCATCCATCAACATGGTCCCAACATTTTGGCCCCTCGCTGCTTTCGCTGTCGCCACCTGCCGGATTCTAGCAATACCTAAAGGATATAGTTGTACCGCCGCTGTCCCGATTACTTGTCCATTTAAAATTGCTACAAATACGGTTAACTTTTCTTCTAACTCTAGGTCAGGTTTGGAGCCTAGTACCTCCTCGCGTAAAGCTAACGCTGCATAGTGAACTGGACTGAATAAAGTAACTTTTCTGATTTCCATTTCAGACACCTCTTTTCATAAGAATAAGTTTTACACAAAAAATAGACCAAGTAGAATTTCCCTAATTAAAGCGTTAATCCGCCAACAAAACTGGAAACTCTCCTAGTCTGCTTTTTAATTATAGCAACTAACTTACTTTTTGTATATATAATTTGTGTAAATTTTTTGTAAAGAGTTTTGGATAATCACGAAATACCTAAAAATATTTCCAACCTAAAAAAACACCGTAACCAGGAGAAGTTACGGTGAAAAAAGGAGTAATAAAATCACTGTTAGGGGAAACAGTAATTTTTCTTCATCATTTCCTATCTATAGGGGAGATAAGTAAATGAAAAAAGTTTATTTTGGTTATTAGCCTATGCTTGTATAGTACACTTATTTTGTGAAGAAAGTGTGAATTTTGGAAAAGAACTCTGAAAAATAGTAAGTAAAATTATCCTCTCCATTTTGGCTGCTATTAAGACCTCCAACTCCGCCCAATAACTTGTACACTAAGTAAATCTAACTCCCCTAACTTTACCGTTATTTTAAGGTCTATAACTTGTCTAGCTAATTAAATTGGCATATAATGATATTGTTCATACTAAAGGGGATCAGTAACATGCCAGTCCAATCAAAAAAAGAAATTATTGCACAAGATATTATTCAAAAAATTCGTTTTGCTCAATATAAACCTGGTGACTACTTGCCTAGTGAACATCGTTTGTGTGAGTTATATGGTACTTCTCGTGAAACAGTCCGGAAAGCGTTAGCTCAGTTAACTAGCCTAGGGCTGATTCAAAAAATTCGGGGCAAGGGGTCACTTGTCTTAGACGTTCAAAACTTTACCTTCCCTATTTCTGGGGTGGTAAGCTTTAAGGACTTCGATAAGCAACAAGGTAAGTCTAGCGACATTGAGGTTTTAAACCTAAGTGAACGGACATCGCCTTCTACTTTTGGGGGACATAATTTAAACAGGCGGGCGCCTTCATACTACGTGGAACACTTGCGCTATATTGATAATATTCCCAGTGTGCTAAACCAAGAGTTCCTGTTCAAAGAAGCCGTTCCCATCATCACCAAGGCAGATGTAATCAATTCACTTTACAGTTACCTCGAGAGAACCTTAGGCCTTAACATCTCTTATTCAACAAAAGAGATTACCGTTGAACGGGTACCTGAGCGGATTGCCAAAATTCTCAAACTAACAGATGATCACTATGCCGCTGTGATTCGAAGTATGTCTTATTTGGATGACACCCGGTTATTCCAACTGACAACTTCCTACCAGCGTCCAGATAAGTTCAAGTTTATCGATTTCGAGCGCAGAAAGAATGCCGCTCGTAGCTAAGCTTAACAGTGACTAGCCTTCACTTCAAGGCTAGTCACTGTTTTTTTACTTGCTAAATTTTTCCTAGCTAACTAAAATTAAGGCAACAACACTAAAGCGAGGTCGTCAATATGATTGTTACTAAAGATTTTCCCTTTACTCCTGCTAACTCTAGTCGCACTTTACATATCTATTTGCCTGACGATTACTATCAAAGCCAAGAAGCTTATCCCTGCATGTATTACTTCGATGGTCAAAACCTGTTTTTCGATTACGAAGCTAGCTTTGGAACCTCTTGGGGCCTAAAAGACTTTCTTGATGTTTGGCCTAAAAAAATGATTGTCGTAGGCATTGAGTGTAGCCACCAAGGTAACCAACGTTTGGCCGAGTATTCTCCCTACTCATTTTTCGAAGAACCCTTTGGCCAGATAGAAGCTTACGGCAAGGAGACTTTAAATTGGTTAGTTTCAGAACTAAAGCCTTATATCGATCAAAAATTTCGCACCTATCCCTTTAGAGAAGCAACCGGAATTGCCGGCTCTAGTATGGGTGGTTTAATGGCAGCTTACGCAGGAATTGCCTTTAATAATTACTTTTCTAAGATGGCCTGCCTATCGTCTGCACTTAGCTTTAATTTTGAAGAACTGATGACCAACCTTAGTAAGCAAGAACTTAATGACGATTCGCGTTTCTACCTTTCAATCGGGCAACTCGAAGCCCAGGCAAACCAAAATCAGCTTGACCCATTCCAGACTCCGGCCGTCAAACGCAATCTCAGCCTCGAAGCCGCCTTGCAGGCAAAGGGGGCTAAAACCTACTTCTACTTACAAGAGTATGGTCAACACAACGAAGCTAGCTGGCAAGAACAAAACCAACGCTACTTAGAATTTCTCTGGTTTTAAAAACTAGTTATATTTACATTTATCGAAATTGCTCCTATAATTGACACCGAAAGGATTAATTTATAATTTTTATTATTTAGGAGTGTTTAAAAATGGATCTAGATATGTCGATTAGTCAATCCGCCCTGTCGACTGCCTATCCCACCTTAATGAGTGCCTTTCACTTATCAGCAGCCACTATCCAATGGCTTACTACCGGCTTTATGCTCGTAATGTGCATTAGTATGCCCTTAAGTCCCTGGTTGCTGAATAACTTTTCTTTCAAAACGATGTTTCTAGGAGCCCTCATCTTATTTGACTTGGGGTCCTTAATTATTGTCTTAACCCCGTTAAAACTGCAAAGTTTTGGCTTCGCCATCATGATGCTTGGCCGCATTTTAGAAGCCTTTGCTGTCGGGATTTTATTTCCTTCCTACCAAACGGTCCTCCTAACAATTACCCCGCCAGCCAAACGTGGTAGTACCATGGGGCTTGCCGGATTAGTCATGGGCTCCGCGCTAGCTTGTGGCCCCATTATTTCCGGTTTAATTCTGAAATTCTTCAAGTGGCAAAGCCTCTTTGTCGTCTTCATCTCCCTTATTTCCCTGGTTATTATTTTAGCAGCCAGTGGCTTCATTAAAGACGTCATGCCCCGTCATCCCAGCAAATTAGATTGGTATTCTGTTTTCTTCTCGCTTGGTTTAATTGGGTTAGTATATGTCTTTAACAGCCTGGCTAAGGGAACAGGTAATCTCAAAGTTAACCTCGGTCTATTAGTAGTCAGTTTAGTGCTACTAGCTTTATTTGTTTACCGGCAACTACAAGCTACTAGTCCCCTTTTAGACCTACGGGTTTTGAAGAGTTTCAACTATGACCTTGCCCTCCTATTAACCGCTTGTTCCTACATTGCCTTAATCGTAGTCACCATTATCTTTCCCCTTTATTATCAAGGTGTCCTAAGGGTATCGCCCTTTATTTCAGGCTTAGCCCTGGTCCCTGGAGCAGTCTTTTTAAGTCTCCTTAATTTTTTAGCCGGTAAATTAGCCGACCACCTTGGTTTCAAACCCACCATTTTAATTGGACTGATTATGATTAGCGGTGGTTGGTACTTAACAAGTAACCTGCTCTCCTTTCAATCACTAACCTTGATGATAATCTGTGCTGCCATCATCGAAGGAGGTAACGCCTTTGTAATGATGCCTGCTATCACCCTCGGTTCTAACTTTCTTTCTCCCAAGTTAGTTTCACATGGAACAGCTGTTATTACGACCGTCCGGCAGGTGCTAGGCTCCGCTGGCGTTGCCCTAGCAACCATCATCCTCACCCAGGTTAGTGACCACCAACAACTGCTAGGCCTAACACACCTAGCCGCAACCTTAACTGCTTTTAGTTACGTCTGTTATACCATGCTAGTTCTCGAGCTCTGTGGCTTAGGATTAGCCCTATTTATCAAAAGTAAGTAAGCAGTAAGTAAATAAGACCTGGTATCTCACCCAAAATTGGAAGAGATACCAGGCCTTATTTATTAAACTGGTAAATTGCAGCCGCTAAAGCCGCCACCATTAAAGCCATTAGCTTAAAACTTCTAACGGGCCCAATCCCCATATGGCCTGAATGTGTAAAACGGTACATTAGCACGGCTCCAATCGCTAAGGCAAGGACAAACCAACCCAAGCCCAACCATAAGTTACGCTTCTTCATCTAACAAATCCTTTCTTAATTGCGCCCGGTAAGCGAAAAATTCTGCTTTCACTTCCGCTTGCCTAACTGCATCATCAACTTGGGGCAGTTTATAACCAATGTAGTAAGGCGAGGCAATAAAGCGGGGAACCACCTTACAGATAAACTTTCCTGGCCGTTCATAAAAAAAGAGGTTATAGGAATCACACCGCCCGTTAAAATATGCCGTCATTAGGTAGCCGACCAATTCTTTCACCCCATCAGCTAACTTGGCTAGGGCTTGTCGCTTCGAAACTAGCACGTTAAATTCACTAAAACCTATCAAAGGCTGACGAGAAAGGGTAATTTCAGGACTGGCCGTCGTTTCCGCTAATAATTCTTTTCCTAAGAAATTAGCTTCCTCAAGTTGCTCGTAGGCATCTACGTGGTCAAAACCGATAATTTGGGTATGGGGATGGCGCAAACTGCCCCCCGACCTTGGCCCAAAATTACGAAACATTACCACACTTTGGTAAGCTCCGGTGGCCTGCAACTTATCAAAACAGTCCCAAAGATAATTAAATAAGCGCCTATTATAAGCATAGGAATAGTTGCTAATATCTCCGAGGTGCTCCTGGCTTTCAATCACCAGGGTTTGGTAGGTATCCTTGATGGTCGGGTACTTATTATCCAACCACAAGAAATCACCCGTTTGATCAATGATTTTCTCCAGGCTGGCCAGGTTACAAAAGGGGCAGGCATCTTGATTAGTCGGTTTTTGCTGCGCAATGGCGGGAATAAATTCTAAGGGGGTCATTAAGCTTCACCTACCTAGTTGATTTCTTAAGTAAATTATAGCGCCAACAATTTCTATTTACCAACTAGCTAGCTTTAGTAATTTTTTCTTTCCTGGTTAATGATTATTTAACTTTACCTGCTACAATAAAGGCAATTTAATTTAAGGTGGCTCAACATGAAAAAGTTTAACTTGATGCTTATCTTGGTGGCCTTGCTTGTAAGTAATCCTATAACTACCAAGGCCCAAACTAACCCTAATACCCACGCCATTAAGCTGGCACACAAACTGATTAAACAGAAACATTTTGCCGGGACTATTACCCTGGTCAAAAATGGTCAGATTATTGCCCAAATTTCAAATGGTTACCAAAATTACCAGACTAAAGTCAAAAACACGGCTACTACCCCATATATGATTGGTTCGGTTTCCAAAGCCATTACCGCTCAATTAATCGCTCTTTTAGCCCAAAATAAGAAGCTAGCTTTAACTGACCGCTTAGCCACTTATTATCCTAATCTACCTGGAGCAAGCAAGGTCACCTTAGCTGAGCTACTTAATCACCGTTCAGGCCTTGATACTAGCTATTTTTCTCTACATAAGCACTATGACTCTTACCAGACTTACCTAACAGACCTGGTACACCAGGCTAAGATTGACCCGCAAAATATTAACAGCTGGCACTATTCTTCCTACAACTATAATTTACTAGCTGGCATCATCACCCAAGTTAGCGGTCAATCCTATGCTACTTTTTTGAAGCAAGCCATAACTACCCCACTAGGCATCCACTTGGACTTAATGCAAGCCACCGCCCTTAAAAGCTATTCCTACCTAAGAGGTGGCTTCTTTAGCCAAACAGACTATAATCCTTATAATAACTACGGAGCTGGACAGGTAGCCATGAATGGTCGTGACCTTTATTACCTCTTAGCCGCCTTTTTACAAAGTAAGCTACTGGCTCCAAACTTAACAGCCACCCTTTATAATAAGCCACCTACTGCTGCTTTTCCCTATTATAGTGCCGGCTTTTACCACCTTCAGTCTGGCGTCTATCATTTACACGGAACCCAGTTAGGGGACGAAACTTCGGTTACCATCAGTCCTGACGGGCAGCAGGCCGTCCTAGTCCAGTCAAACGTTACTGCTTACACCAAGGGCGGAGTCAACTATACCTTCGATTTACCACTGTTTGCAGCCCTAAACAAATAAGGTCTCGCACCAAGGAATTATCCTTAGTACGAGACCTTTATTCAAAAGGAGTATTTATTTCTTTTAGGGGAAGAAATATCTATGAAAAAGTTTTTTATTTATTGGGTATGCTTATACTATACCGAGTGGAAGTGAAGATTTTGTGAACAATTTTTTAGGAAAGTTCGATAAAATCCTAAGCTTTTCTTAAAATCAATTCCGGTACATCTTTAATTCCAAGAACAGATCGTTATAGCGCTCCAGCCACTTAGGCCCTAAGTTCTTATAAACTTCCATCTTAGCTAACTGTTGCTTACTTGGATAGAATTGTTTATCCCCAGTTACTGACTTAGGCAATAACTTCAACGCCCCTTCATCAGGCGTTGAGTACCCGACGTACTCAGCATTTTGAGCGGCATTTTCCGGACGGAGCATGAAGTTAATGAAGGCATAAGCCCCCTTCAAGTTCTTAGCCCCCTTAGGAATTACGATGTTATCAAACCACAGGTTGGTTCCTTCCTCTGGAATAACATAGTGAAGGTGCTTATTTTTGGACAGCATATCCACCGCTTCACCAGAGTAGGTTACAGCTAGGTTACTTTCCCCGTTAACCATGTACATCTTAATTTCATCGGAAACTATTGCCTTAGCATTCGGAGTTAAGGATTTCAATTTTTCATAGGCCTGTTCAACCTGCTTATCATTGGTGCTGTTAAGCGAGTAACCTAGGCTACTGAGCCCAATTCCAATAAACTCACGGGCTCCATCAATAAACATGATTTGATTTTTAAAGCGCGGATTCCATAACTTAGCCCAAGTATCAACATCACTGGCCTGATAATATTTATCATTATAAATGATACCCAGCGTTCCCCAGAAATAAGGAACTGAATAGGCATTATGGGGATCAAAGCTTTCGTTTAAGTATTCCTTCCCAATGTATTTAAGGTTAGGTAACTTCTTTTTGTCTAACTTGACTAAGAGGTGGTCATTTCTCATCTTTTCCACCATATATTCACTTGGGACCGCTATGTCGTAGCTAGTCCCTCCCTGCTGAATCTTGGTATACATCGCCTCGTTAGAGTCAAAGGTTTCGTAGTTAACTTTATAACCTGTTTCCTTTTCAAACTTAGTTATTAAAGCCGGGTCAATATAATCACCCCAGTTATAAATATTAACAATCTTTGCTCCGGCCTGGCCCGTCGATTTATTGAGTTCATAGGCCCCTACCACCAAGACTATAATGATAACAATAATGCCAATTAAAAGTGAACGGAGTTTTTTCATTTAAGTAACGCCCCCCTTCTCTTCTTACCGCGGCGCTTCCGACTATCTTTACTAATGAAGTAGTAGCCCACCACTAACACCAAGGAAAAGAGGAAGACTAAGGTACTGAGGGCATTGATTTCTAAGCTAATCCCCTGCCGCGCCCGTGAGTAAATTTCTACAGACAAAGTGGTAAAGCCATTCCCCGTCACGAAGAAGGTCACGGCAAAATCATCAAGCGAATAGGTAAATGCCATAAAGTAACCCGCGATAATTCCTGGGGTTAGATAAGGCAAGATAACGTTGGTTAAGATTTGCCAATTATTAGCTCCCAAGTCATAGGCGGCCGAAATCATTGAGTCATTCATTTCCTGTAATTTTGGCAAGACCATCAAGACTACAATCGGGATACTGAAGGCAATGTGCGATAACAGTACCGTGGTAAAACCAAGGCCAAAGCCAGAAAAAAGATTACCTAAAAAGGTAAAGAAAATCAAGAAGCTGGCCCCGATAATAACGTCAGGTGAAACCATTAAGACGTTATTAGCCGAAAGCATCGCTGTCTTAGCTGCCCGTTTCTTGAGGTAGTAAATGCTCATGGCCCCAAAGATGCCAATCACTGTCGCAATTAAGGCAGATAAAAAGGCTAACATAAAGGTGTTAAGCAAGATGATGATGAGGCGGGTATCACCAAATAACTCTTGAAAGTGAACCAAGGAAAAGCCCTTAAAGCTACTCATCGAATCGCCAGCATTGAAGGAGTAAAAAATCAAGTAGGCGATGGGCAAGTATAAGAAGATAAAGACTAGGGTTAAATACAAGTTTGACCACTTTAATTGTTTCACCTTACTTACCCCCTTTCTTTTTCTCACCGGTTAGTAACATCACGATAAACATGGCAATAATCAAAACCACCCCGATGGTTGAACCCATGCCCCAATTTTGAGTCACTAAGAAGTGTTCTTCAATCGCAGTCCCCAATGTGATTACCCGGTTACCACCAATTAACCGCGTCAACATGAAGAGGGATAAAGAAGGAATGAAGACTGCTTGAATTCCACTTTTAACCCCATTCATGGATAAAGGCAAGATGACTTTCCAAAAGGTCTGCGCACTATTAGCCCCTAAATCCTTGCTAGCAGAAAGCAAGGAAGGATTTAGCTCCTCTAGGGCATTAAAAATCGGAATAATCATAAAGGGTAACTCAATATACATCGCTACAATCAAAAAGCTAGCATCTGTAAATAAGAGCTGGTGCGGAGCAAGGCCAAAAAAGCCCAAGAAGCGGTTAATGCCCCCGTGAATTCCAAAGATGCCGATAAAAGCATAGGCCTTCAGTAAGAGGTTAATCCAGGTTGGAAGGATAACCAACAACAACCAAAGGTCTTTGTGCTTTAACTTTGTTAAGAAATAAGCGGTGGGGTAACTAATCGCTAAGGTGATAATCGTAATCAAAAAAGCATACCACACCGAATTAAAAGTCATCAGCAAATACTTGCCCGAAGCAAAGTAGGTCTGATAATTAGTTAAGGTAAAGTGACCCTGGGGATCTAAAAATGAGTAAAAGACAATTAACGCCACCGGCGCAAAAACAAAGAGTACCAACCATAAAAAATATGGGATGGCAAAGAGGGTCTGCATCTTCTTCATAACTAGCCCCCCTAATCTTCGTAACTTTCAAGCCGGGCATCGAAATCTTCTTCCGACTCATTGAAACGCATAACGTGAATGTCTTCTGGTTCAAAGTTTAAGCCGTATTCTTGTCCAGGAACTGCCTTATGGGTGGAATGAATCATCCACTCATTACCTGCTTCATCATAGCAGATAATTTCATAGTGAACTCCCCGGAAGAGTTGGGTATCGACTTTAACCTTGAGTTTACCCGCTTCCACGCTAGTCAAAGTCAAATCTTCTGGACGTAACACCACTTCCACGGGTTCGTTAGGACGCATCCCCCCATCAACACAGGCAAACTGGTGCCCGACAAATTCGACCAATTCGTCTGCAATCATGGTTCCATCAACAATGTTACTTTCCCCGATAAAGTCAGCCACATAGTGGTTAATCGGCTCGTCATAAATATCAACCGGTGTTCCACTTTGAACGATTGATCCGTTATTGAGGACGAAGATTTCATCGCTCATGGCCAAAGCTTCTTCCTGGTCATGGGTCACGAAGATAAAGGTGATTCCCAACCGCCGTTGCAATTCCCGCAATTCATACTGCATATCAGTTCTTAACTTATGGTCTAAAGCTGAAAGCGGCTCGTCTAATAGTAAAATCTTAGGTTCATTAACAATCGCTCTGGCAATCGCCACCCGTTGTTTTTGTCCCCCTGACATCTCATTAATCCCGCGCTTTTCGTAACCATCCAAGCGAACCATCTTCAAAGCTTCTTTTACCTTGGTTTCAATCTGTTCCTTAGGTAAATGCCGCATCTTCAATCCAAAGGCAATATTATCAAATACATTCATATGTGGGAACAAAGCATAGTCTTGGAAAACAGTATTAACTTGGCGCTTATTAGCCGGAACCTTGTTAATTCGTTTTCCCTCAAAGTAAATGTCTCCCTTAGTTGGCTCTGAAAAACCTGCGATCATGCGGAGAATCGTCGTCTTACCACACCCTGAAGGCCCCAGTAAGGTGTAAAACTTCCCCTCCTCGATGTCAAAACTGATATTTTTCAAAACTGGCACGTCGTCGTCATAAGACTTCATGACGTTATTAAATGAAATAATTGCTTGTTTCACAATCTAACCCCCTTGTTTTATAAGCCACCGCTGCGTGGCTTTTCACGTTTCTTAGTGCACGATATATTAGCACTCCTAGGATAATACACTATCTATAATTATTATGCTAGCATTTTTATTCAATTTACATTAAATAAACTTAAATAAAAAATGTCATTGAGATTACAAACCAACACTAATAAGAATGACCCCTACGTTGTGTTTTCAACGTAGAGGTCATTCTTATATTATTTGACAGTTGAAGCCATTCTAACTAATACAGTTAAATCCTTGGCTTCCAGGCTATAAACGCTATTACCAGCCTGCCACTTTAAGGTAGGTGCCTGTTGGCCACTAGAACTAGCTACACTAAAGCTACCAGATCCATAATTATCCGGAGCAGGTAAGTAATACTGCTCTAACAGTTCCACTACTTTGCGGGCAGTTGGTACCGGATCCTCACCATTGACTGCCACTGCGTGGACACCTAAAGACCAGCGACCTTCATTCCAGTGCAAGTACTTTTGACCTGCCCCGGAATCAATCGTCCCAATAATTCCATACCCCAGGTTAACCTTAGGTAGACCTTGGGTCATGGCTGTCGTTTGGTAATTGATCTCAGCCTGGGCTTCGCTAGCGGAACCATAGGTCTTCTTGGTAAAGACGGCATAATCGGTCACATCACGCAAACTATTAGCGTTAAAGTCTTGACCACTGGCAGCCTGGCTGTAGTGAATACTATAGTTGTTGCCATCACCTTCATACCAGACGTTTAACTTCTTACTTTCGTCGTTATAACCTGGATTATTAGGAAGCACAATCTCCTTACCTAAGTTATACTTTAGCAAGTAATTAAACTGGCCTAGCCGCTGCAAGTTTTGCGTTGCTGAAATCTGTACCTGACCAGAGTAGTCAGGTGCACTCGAACTAGTAGCTCTACTTTGAGCTTGACTACTACCTGTTTCACTACTGCTTTGACTAGAAACCGAACTTGAACTACTAGTAGAACTTGCTTTTTTAGTCTGTGCTTGCTTCTTTTGGCTCGTGGAAACCTTATCGCTGCTAGTAGCTTGCGTTTGATTCTCCGCTTGGTTACCACAGCCCGCTAACACTAAGGCTAAGGCTGCTAACGAAACTATCAACGTTTTTTTCATAGCCTTTTCCCCCAATCTTGACGTCGGGACATTTTTTAGTGGTACAAATCAAAACGTCCCTTGGCTAATAATTCCTTCAAACCACCAATATCAACTAAAGACTTGTTCATGATTGCCTTCTTAACAAAGGAAGCAGGGTACCCCTTGATTTTCTTAGTACCAACCACCCCAAAGGCGTGGGTGTTACCTACGGAAGCAACTGTCCCTAGTGACTTGAAGTCGAAGTCTTCTGTTGCTTCTCCCTTTAATTGGTGAGCTAAGTTAGTAGCTACGTGAGCTCCCATCCGGGTTGCGATTTGAGCAGTAGTTGGGAATGGCCGGTTAGAAGCTGAATCCATTAATGCGGAAACGTCCCCGATAATGTAAACATCATCATAATCTGGGGCAGTTAAGTTAGGCTTAACCATTACCCGACCCCGACGTTGTTCAAAGCCAGATTCACCGATAACAGGGCTACCACTGACACCAGTAGTCCAAACGATTGTAGCTGCTTCTACTACATGTTCTTCTGGATCATCTTTGCCCTTAGCGTAAACAACTTGCCCTGGACGGATTTCCTTAATCATGCAGCCCGTCATCAAGTTAACCCCTAATTTCTTAATTAGGTTAACCCCGTATTGAGCCATTTCATCATCAAACATTGGTAAAATCCGGGTAGCTGCTTCTACACAGATAATTTCGATTTCACTTTCATCTACGCCGGCAATTTGGGCATACTTCTTGCGTTCGTCAACGAAAGCCCCAGCTAATTCAATCCCGGTAAAACCAGCCCCACAGATAAGTAACTTGAGGTAGTTCTTATCCTTAGTTTCCTTGTATTTCTTCATCATGGCGATGATGTGTTGGTGAATTGCTTCGGCAGTATCAATGTCAACCATTTGCAAGGCATTTTCTTGGGCCCCTTTGATACCAAATGTTTCTGAGCAAAAACCTAGGGCAACAACCACGTAGTCATAGTGGAGACTACCATTCTTCTTAACTGATACCAACTTATTAGCTGGGTCAATCTTAGTAACTTCGTCTTGTAAGAAGGTAACCTTCTTGTCGTTTAAGACATCTCTAATCGGGTATGTAATCTTATCCTTTGGTTGAGAACCAGCAGCA
The DNA here is from genome assembly GCF_001436215.1 of Ligilactobacillus agilis DSM 20509. Classification (GTDB taxonomy): domain Bacteria; phylum Bacillota; class Bacilli; order Lactobacillales; family Lactobacillaceae; genus Ligilactobacillus; species Ligilactobacillus agilis. Next base: position 37,391 of record NZ_AYYP01000012.1, on the reverse strand, counting down.
ACTTCGTGTAACTCAGTTGCTTCATAGTGATAGTCATTCATATCAACTAAAGTGATGTGGAAATCTCCACTTTCCTTTTGCAAATTACGAACAGTCTTTAAACCTGCATAACCTGCACCTAATACTAATACTTCCTTCATAGTCAGCACGAACTCCTTTACAATATAATTCCGATTAAGTAAGTCACTACTTGGGTTAAAGAACCCACTGCAAGAATCCTTACTCCACAGATAAACGTTTCCATTTTTACTTGTTTTTGCCACAACAACTTAGTTTGCTTGTAGATAAATGGAATCAATAGTAAACTCAGCAAAACTGTAGCTGGGGCAAGCCCCCATAAAAACTCTCCAATAATTGCTAATAAAGCTACGACATTGGCCCCGGCAAACAGCCATAGCCCACCCTTTAAGCCTATGTAATGGACCAGGGTGTAGCGGTGATTTTTTTCGTCTTCTTCCTTATCACACAGGTTATTGGCTAACATCAAATTAGCAATCCACAGTGTGTTAGGCAAGGCAATTAGCAAAATCCGCCCTAAATTCGCCCAGGTCCAAGCAAAATCTTGGTAGGTGTTGAGGTAGACACAGATTAAACTGATTACAAAGCCCATGGTAAACCCAGAGAAAAATTCACCTAGTGGCAGGCTCGATAACGGCCTAGGTCCAGCCGAATAAAGTAAGCCCACCAAGAAACAAAAGCCCCCCATAATCAACAGGGGCCAGCCTACTAGCCAGGCTAGCACTAACCCTATCAACAGTGAACTAATAAAAAAGCAAGCCATTATTGTTTTGACTTGGACTAAAGATAGGTGCTCACGGCCAATGATATTGGTATTTTGTTTGTAATCATGAACATCGACCGCCCGGTGATAATCATTATAGTTATCCCAAATGTCGACGAACATGTTAAATAAAAACATGGCCACAAAATACATGAGAACATAGGCAACATGGACCGTACCATAGTAGTAATAGCTAAAACAAAGACCAATTAAAAAGGGTAAAACACTGGCCGTCTTAGCTTTCATTTCGACCAATTCCAAAAAAACTGGGACAGTCATCTTCAAGTACCCTTCTCTCAATAAAACTTTTACATAATTATTATAAAGCAATCTCTTAAATTTGAAAAATATTTTGCCAAATTAAAATCGTTTACAATTTAATTTCTTAACTAGCTTTTAAGCTTTTAAACGGGTAGAATTAAACTTGTATCTAAACGTTAGTAAAGAGGTTTATTCATGTCATCATATTGGAAAACATACCCTGTTTTAGAAAAGCAAGTTGCGCTAGTTAAAAACCTAATCGAACAACGCGTCCAAGTTCGTAATCCAGAAATCTCCCAGGCGGTCGCCCAGCTAGCTCAGGCTGGGGGTAAGTACCTGCGTCCGGCCTTTTTCTTTTTATTTACCAACTTTGGCCCCAATCAAGACGAAGACCGGCTAACTAAAATCGCCGCTTCCCTAGAAATCTTACATATGGCGACCCTAATCCATGATGATATTATTGACGACTCCCCCTTACGGCGTGGCACGGTTTCTATCCAAGCTAAATTTGGGAAAAACATCGCCGTTTATACTGGTGACTTATTGTTTACCATTTTCTTTGACTTGACCTTAGAAACTATGAACGGTTCTCATTATATGCAGATTAACGCAGCCGCTATGAAAAAGATTTTACTAGGCGAACTAGACCAAATGCAGCTCCGCTATAACCAAACCCAGTCAATTCGCGATTACTTACGGTCAATCTCTGGTAAGACGGCCGAACTTTTTCGCCTGGCCAGTTTAGAAGGTGCCTACTTTAGTGGGGCTAGCCCCGAAGTGGTTCGCCGGGCCGGGCGAATCGGGCTTAATATCGGCCTAGCCTTCCAAATGCTAGACGATATCTTGGACTACAGCGCTAACCAGGCCGACTTCAATAAACCTGTCATCGAGGACCTAAATACTGGGGTCTATACACTTCCACTGCTCTTGGCCCTAAAAAAAGAGCCGGCAGCTTTTAAACCATACTTAGATAAACAAAACCAAATGGAGTTGGCAGATATGCAGGCCGTCGCTAACCTAGTCAGAACCTTAGGCGGAGTCGATGCTGCTCGTGAGGTCGCCCGCAAATTTACCCACAAAGCCTTGGTTGATATTGAGGGCCTACCTAAGTCTCAGACCAAAAAGCAACTTACTAAACTAACCAACCATTTACTTAAACGTAAAATCTAACTAAAAAAGTCACGCATGAATCTCCATGCGTGACTTTTAGTTTAAAGGCGCCCGTCATCAATCGCCTTTAGCTTTTGGTAGCGAGGACTGGTCTTAGCCAATTCTTCTGGACTACCTTCCATCTCTAGCTGACCATCCTCAATAAAGATTACTTTATCTACTTGTTCGATTCCCTTCAAATGGTGGGTAATCCAAATCAAGGTTTTGCCCTGTAACTGTTCCATAAAGGTCGTAATTAGGGCCTGCTCCGTTACTGGGTCTAGCCCAACTGTCGGCTCATCTAAGAGGACAATCGGGGTATCTTGAAGTAAGATCCTAGCTAGAGCCAAGCGGTGCCGTTCCCCGCCAGAAAAGCGGAGGCCGGCTTCATCGACCATTGTCTCTAAGCCTTTTGGTAAACTAGCTACCATCTTCTTAAGTCCAACCCGTTCAAGCACTGCCCACACATCCTCAGGGCTAGCATCCTCATTACCTAACCGGACGTTGTTAATTAAGGTCGTATTAAATAAATATGGCGCTTGCTGAATGACCCCAATATAATCAGCCATTTGTTCATTTAGGACACTGACATCCACACCGCCGAGGGTAATTTGGCCCTTGGTAGGCTTGAGGTCACCACGTAATAAGTTGGCTAAGGTACTCTTACCAGAACCACTCCGCCCTAAAATAGCCAGCTTTTGTCCCCGTTTAATCGTTAAGTTCAAATCAGTCAGCACTTCTTTTTGGTTTTTACCATACTGGAATGATAAGTCTTTAACGATCAAGTCATAAGGTGCTTGTGGCAACTCACTGACTTCTTTAGCCGCCCGTTGGTCTGGCAGTTTATTTAATCGTTCTAACGAGTCGGCATAAACATTGGTTTCCTGACTAGCAGCTGGTAGGCCGGCAAAAGCATCGACTAAAGGAAAGATGGCTAAAACAAAAGCTGCAATCCAATTGGCTGCGCCCCCGTGGTCACCAACAAACTGACCACTAGCCCATAGCAAGGTTACTAAGGCCATCCCCCCGTAGGTTAGCTCAAATAATAAGCCCCGCAAGTTATTGAATTTCCGTAGTTTAGCTTGAACGGCATACAAGTCGGCTTGAGCCTGTTCATGTAGTTCAACGTACTCTTGGCCCCGTTGACTAAAGATCCAATCTGAAATTCCCAAAACATTATCGGTGAGGTTAGTGTAGAGCTCGTTTTTTAGGACCTTCTCTTGCTTTTGGCGGGCCCCGTTAACTAGCACTGACCATAAAGGAAAGACAATGAGGATAATTCCAAAATAAAAGAGCATGACAAGCGCAAACCATAGTGAGTAAAAGCCTAAGGCAATCACTATGAAGATGTACAAGAGCCAGGCGATTACGGTCGGAAAAATCGTCCGTAAATAAAGGTTTTGGAGGTGGTTAATATCTTCGGCCAACAACCCCATTACATCCCCCAGGCTATAATCACGCTTGAAGAAAATCGCATCTTGCTCTAGGATGCGGTAAAGCTTCACCCGTAGGTTGGAGGTCATCTTTAAAACCCAGTTATGACTGGTTAGGCGTTCGACATAGCGAAATACTGGGCGGCCAATCCCAAAGGCCCGGGTAAGCACAATCGGAATGTAAACCAACAAAATATTGCTTGGATGTGAGGCCGACTTACTGATCAAATAGCCCGAATTAAACATCAATGCCCCCCCACAAAAGAAGGTGCAGAACCCTAAAAATAGGGCCAAATACAAGGTTTTCTTATATTGTTTCAAAAAGGGCTTCACCCATTTATCGCCTTGAAGTTGCTTAAATAACGCTACCTTATTCATTGACTCCACCCCCCATTTCATTTTTAAGCTGATAGAGGTAACCCTTTTTGGCTAATAACTCAGCATAAGGTCCCACTTCAACGACTTGACCTTCATTCAAAACTACCACCAAATCCATTTGATTTAACCAGTGGAGGCGGTGGGTCGCAAACAAGACCAAGCGGTTGGCCATTAGCGGCAACATTTTTTCCTTAAGTTCTAGTTCAGTTTCAATGTCTAGGTGAGCAGTTGGCTCGTCAAAAATCATTACCCGCCGCTGTTTATCCAAGAAGGCCCGGGCGAGCGCGATTCTTTGCGCCTGGCCCCCACTTAAAGCCCGGGCGCCATTTCCAATCTTAGTCTCTAACCCCTGGGGCAGTTCAGCTAAGAGCTCGTCTAAACCAACCACCTTAATAGCTTCAAGGATATCTGCTTCACTAGCATTAGGGGTATAGAAGGTCAAATTCTCCCGTAGGCTGCCCTCAAAGACATAGGGGTTTTGGGGAATATAGAGTAACTGCTTTTTCCAATCAGCTTGGTCGAAGTTAGCTACCTCTTGACCGGCCAATTTAATTTGACCCTCCTTAGCAGGCAAGAAGCCACTCAAAAGGTTGATTAAGGTTGATTTACCGGAACCACTCATCCCGATAATCCCCACCTTTTGGTAACCTTTAAACTTTAGGTTGGTCCCCGCTAGGATTTCCTTTTGACCGTAGGCCATCCCTACATTGTTTAGCTCTAGGACTGAATCCGCACTCCAAGTAGGCAATTTAACTTGCTCTTTTTTGATTTCCTCTTTAGTCAAGATAGTTTGAATGGCTTGCATGGCGTTTTTACCGTCAAGGGTCGCGTGGTAATCATTAGCAAAGTCACGCACCGGTAAAAAGTACTCCGGCGCTAGGATTAGAGCGGTTAGGGCTGGGAAAAGCTCCATCCGCCCGTCGATTAACCGCAATCCTAACAGGACAGCTACCACCGCGATTGACAGGGTCGTGAAGAAGTCTAACGCAAATGTAGATAGAATCGCAATCCTTAAGGTGCTCATCGTTGCCTTGCGGAAACTTTCACTGGTCCGGTAGATGCTTTGAGCGTAACGCTTGCTTAAACCAAAGAACTTGAGGGTATCAATCCCACGTAATGAATCTAAAAAATGGTTAGATAAACGTTGGTAGGATTCATACTGCCGGTCCGCCTTAGCCTTAGCCGTATAACCCAAGATAATCATAAAGATGATGATTAAGGGGAAAACAATCAGTAATACTAGCCCTGATTGCCAATCGAGATAAAAGACGAAGGCAAGGATAATCCATGGAATAATCGACATGTTGACCATCTTGTTTAAAATCAGGTGTAAGTAATTTTCCACCTGGCTAACCCCATCTAAGGCCATGGTAATTACGTTCCCGGTACCTTCTTCTTGAACAATTTGAGGTCCGAGCTTAAAGAGTTTGGTGAGCAACTGACGCCGTAATAAGCGCGCTTGCGTTGCAGCGTAACTATCTAGCCGTTCATCCTTGAAGTAATTGATTAGGTGCCGGCCTAAATAGCAGAGGACAAATAGCCCAATTGCCGGACCTTGTGTTGTTAAACTTTCACCCGACCATAGGCCGGTAATTGCACTACTCAAGTAGTAAGCTTGTCCGATAATAAAGAAAGCTTGCAAGACATCAAGCCCCGCAAGCAATCCCATTAATTTCTGAATACCCGACAAGCGCATAATCGCTTTATCGACCATTATTTTCCCCCGTTACAATGACTGGTTGCTTAATCCGTTTTCTAAAGATGTAGTATGCCCACACAGTGTAAGCTAATACAAATGGAACCAAGGTGATTGCAATGATTGACATCAATTTCAAAGTATATGGAGTTGATGAAGCATCTTTAATCAATAAGTCATACTTAGAACCAAGTGAGCTGATCATTACCCGTGGGAAGAGCCCTTGGAAGAGCAAGATTACCACGCTCACTAGGGAAAGACCACTAGCAATAAAAGCAGTCATTTCTTTACGCTTAAAGACAGCTAGGTGAGCAATCACTGTTAGTAAAACAATGACTACTAGAGTAATTAAGGTTGTAGCTGCATGAAGCTTAAAGAAGTCGGTCATAAAGAAGAGTAAGACCGCAAAGACTACCAAGCCTAGGTAAAGTACCCAGTATAAGAATTGGGCGTAGTTACGAGCCCGTTCTCTAACAGGACCTTCAGTTTTCAAACTAATGTAGTTCAAGCCGTGGAGGTAAGTCAAAAGTACTACGGCCACCCCACCAACGACAGAAAAGACGTTGATGTAGTCTGTAAAGGTAGCTGACATGTTGCCGTTAGCATCAATTGGCATTCCTTGGACCATACTAATAAACATAACCCCTAAGAAGAAAGGTACCATGCATGAACCAATACTTAAAGTCCAGTTCCAACGTTGCTTCTTTTCAACTGGAACCTTGTGTCTAAATTCAAAGGATACCCCCCGAATGATTAAACCAAAGAGAATAATCAATAAGATGAGGTAGTAGCCACTAAATAAAGTTGCATACCAGTATGGGAAGGAAGCAAACATTGCCCCCCCAGCAGTTAGTAACCACACTTCGTTACCATCCCAAACCGGTCCAATCGTCGCAACGATTTGGTCTTTTTCTTCTTCATTGTGAGCAAGTGACTGAACAGCCATCCCTACCCCGTAGTCGAAACCTTCTAGGAAGAAGAAACCTGAAAATAAGACGCCGATTAGTAAGAACCAAAAGAATTGTAAACCACTCATCTAAAACGCCCCCTTATCAAATGGATCAACTGAAGCATTAGTTACTGCCCGCAATTGTTCTTCTTCATATTCCGGCCCCTTCTTCAATTCTCTAACCACTAAGCCAATCATCGTGATTGCTAAGGAAGTAAAGAGCAAGAAGTAAACCGTGTTAGAAATTAGTAATGAGGTCACAGAAACATTTGGTGACACACTTTGTTGGATGGTAAATAAACCATAAACAGTCCATGGGTAACGACCAAATTCGGTAATCATCCACCCAAAAGTGTTAGCTAGGAATGGGGCAAAGGTTGTCAGACCCATAATCCATAGCATCCACTTCTTCTCATACAAGATTGGATTCTTCTTGCGTGTGAAGAAGAGTCCTAAAGCAGATACTAAGAACATCAAGACCCCGAAGGCCGCCATCAAACGGAAACTATAGAACAGCGTGTTAACCATTGGATAGTAGTTACGCTTACCATATTTAGCCGTTAATTCCTTATTAACGGTATCCATCCCTTTAACTGAACCGGATGGCTTGCCGTAAGAAAGGATACTTAACATGTAAGGAATCTTAACCCCAAAGACTTCTTCGTGTTTGGCTTCGTTAGCCCAAGCAACCACTGTCCAAGCAGCTGGGTCGCCAGAATCCTTGTAGTCACCTTCCATAGCGGCAAACTTCATTGGTTGGTCGTTAAGTAAGGCTTTCATTTGTAAGTCACCAATCCCCATTACGGAAATTGAACCGATTAATGAAATCACTAAGCCCAAACGCACTGATTTCTTGTAAAGGTTAGTAGTTGTAGCCGATAACTTGTCCTTCTTCAACAATCTAAAGGCAGCCAAACCAGCGACAATAATCCCACCCATGGTAATTGCCCCGGTAATTACGTGCCCATATTCATAGAAGAACTGTGAGTTAGTAATAAGTGCTAAAAAGTCGGTCATTTCGGCCCGGCCATGACGGATAGTGTATCCAACTGGGTGTTGCATGAAACTATTAGCGGCTAAAATCCACATTGCAGACAACATTGACCCTGCTACTACCAACCAAATAAAAGTTGCGTGTAGCTTCTTGCCGACCTTATCCCAAGTAAACATCCATAAACCTAAGAATGTTGATTCCATGAAGAAGGCTAACAATGCTTCAACAGCCAATGGTGCCCCAAAAATATCACCAACAAACCGTGAGTAATCAGACCAGTTCATCCCGAATTGGAATTCTTGGATAATCCCGGTCACAACCCCCACCGCAAAACTCAAGAGCATGATATTACCCCAGAACTTGGTTAATTTCTTATACTCTTCATTATTTGTTTTAACATAACAAAGTTCCATAATTGCGACTGCTAGAGCCGTACCGATTGTAAAAGGTACGAAGAAAAAGTGGAAAATAGTCGTCATCGCAAATTGGAAGCGTGCCAAAGTCACAATACTCATAGAAATCCCCTCCCGTTTTAATTTACATTCTTAAACGGTAACTAGGCTATAAATAAGCAAACAAGTGCACAGTTTCATCCTAGTTACCTTAAACCAAGCTAGATTTTAACATATCCTTAATTGTTGCGTCCAACTTAAAATTAAGTTGCACGTCACAAATTAGTCTACACTTGAAGTATACGCCTACATTTAAATTTTTCCAAAGATTTACTAAGAATTTTAAATTTTAGACAATTTTTTGTAGTTTTGCCAACTGCGCCAGTAATTTATAGCGCTGAATTTTCCCACTGGCAGTCCGGGGATAGTCGGTAACTAGATAGAATTCCTTGGGCACCTTATAGTGGGCCAGGAACTTACGACCATAGGTCACTAACTTTTCCCGGGAAATATCCTCTTTTAATTTTATAAACGCCACCGGCACCTGGCCCCACTTAGCATCTTCCTTAGCAGCAACCACTATCTCTGCCACCGCAGCCAGTTTAAGGTAACAATCCTCAATTTCCCGTGGGAAGATATTTTCTCCCCCGGAAATAATCATGTCACCCTTCCGCCCCTTTACATACAGGTAGCCATCTTGATCTAAACTCCCGATGTCTCCGGTTTTAAACCAACCGTCAACAAAGGTCCGCTGGTTTTTTAATGCCTGGTGATAGTAACCTGGGCTAATATTAGGACCTTTAAGCATAATCTCCCCGTCACTAGCGAATTTTAACTGGATGAAAAAGTGCGGTTTGCCCGCGGAACCGAGGTGGTTAGCAGCGTCATTAAAACTTAAGGCCACAACCTGAGACGCTGTTTCCGTCATCCCATAAGACTGAATTACCGGCCACCCTTGTGCCTGACATTTTTCTAAGCTAGGTTTATCAATTGGTCCCCCACCTAGTAAGAAGAAGCGAAAGGCTGGATTCAAACTAGATTGCCCCAGTGCTAGTAGTTGCTTTAACATGGTTGGCACCACTGAAATCGCGGTAATATCTGCTGCCACTAAATACCGCATTACCTCGTCAGCGTCAAACTTAGGTAACAGGGTCACCGTCATGCCATAAATCAGTGACCGCATCATAATTGACAGGCCACTAATATGAAATAAAGGCGCCACACATAGCCAGTTATCCTCAGTAGTTAAGCCAAGATTCAAGGCCGAACCCAACGCTGAGTAGAGGTGGTTATTATAGGTTTGGCAGACCCCTTTAGGCCGACCACTCGTCCCCGAGGTATACATAATCGTAGTGACTTCATCAGGCTTAAATTCTGCTAGGCCTTGGCAAGCTTCGCTAGTCTGGTTAGCAAGTTCACTAAAGCTTACCATCTCAAGCCCCGTTAGGTCTACCAACGCTAAGTCATCTTCGTAAATTAATAGTTCCACCTCAGCGTCTGCTAGCTGATATTGAAGTTCCGGCGCAGCTAGGCGTTTATTGAGAAGGACAATAACACAGCCTAGTTGTTGCAGCGCCAAGATTAAGCTGTAACCCGTCAAATTATTATTGGTCAACACCCCAACGTGCGTCCCCTTCTTGACAAGCTTTGCCAGTAAGCCCATCTGCTTAGAAACCAAGTCGCCCAATTCCCTGAAGGTGAGCTTAGTTTCTGGGGTGACCACTGCTAGTTTAGTGGGACTTAAAGCAATTCTTTTTTTGAGCCAGTTTTCCATTTATTTTAAGGAAACTTAGGGAATTGATCAAAGTCTGGTTCGCGCTTTTCATTAAAGGCATCGCGCCCTTCCTTACCTTCATCAGTAGTGTAAAAGAGCATGGTGGCATCCCCTGCAAATTGCTGTAAACCGGCCAAGCCGTCCGTATCTGCATTCATGGCCGCCTTAATAAAGCGGATTGCCGTTGGTGACTTCTTCAAAATTTCATGGCACCACTCTAAGGTAACTTTTTCCAAGTCTGCAAGTGGAACCACCTTATTAATCCAATTCATTTCATAGGCTTCTTGAGCCGTGTAGAAGTGGTTTAAGAACCATACTTCCTTAGCCCGCTTGTGCCCAATTACCCGTGCTAGGTAACCTGAACCGTAACCTGCATCAAAGCTTCCTACTTTAGGACCGGTTTGACCAAACTTAGCGTTGTCGGCAGCCAAGGTTAAGTCACAGACTAACTGTAAGATGTTACCGCCCCCGACGGACCAGCCTTTAACCATGGCAATCACTGGTTTAGGGATAATTCTAATTAGGTGTTGCAAATCTAAAACGTTTAGGCGGGCAATCTTATCTGGGCCAACGTAGCCCCCGTTTCCACGGACACTTTGGTCACCCCCGGATGAAAAGGCCTTATCGCCAGCCCCAGTTAAAATGATGACCCCAATCGAACTATCGTCGCGACAAATAGTAAAAGCGTCAATCATCTCTTGAACCGTTACCGGGGTGAAGGCGTTAAGTTTTTCCGGCCGGTTCATGGTAATCTTGGCAATCTTTCCTATCCGTTCAAAAATAATTTCAGAATAATCTTTGATTTTTTCCCAAGTTACATTTGACATTTATAATCCACATCCTTACAAAAATGTTATAATTGAACCGCTCTTATTATAACATTGTTAGCAATATATTTAAGGGGTGATACCATGAATTTATTAGAAGAATTAGAGATTAACCAAGAGTTGCTCTCTAAAACCGAGGTCCGCTTAACCATGCCCATCAAGCCTAAGCACCTCCAACCTTATGGCCTCCTTCATGGTGGTCTAAACGCCGTCTTGGCAGAAAGTGCCGCTAGCCTAGGGGCTAACCTCTACTGTCAACCTGACCAATTCCCCGTGGGACTCGACATTACGACCCACCATTTAAAGGCTGCTCAAGCTGGAAAAACACTCACCGTAATCGCAAGCCCCCTTTCGCTTGGACGAACAATTCATGTTTGGCAAGCAAAAACTTACCTCAATCAAACTGTAACCAGCTTTTCAACCATTACCTTAAAAATTAATAGAAAGTAGTTTTACCATGAATAAAAAAAGTACTAGTCGTCTAATAACCTTAAGCTTAATCTACCTAGCTTATATGCTGCTGTTCATCGACCGCTCCGTGTTAAATATCTCACTTGCCTATATCGGCAAAGACTTCCACCTAAGTCCCACCGCTTTAGGCAGCCTAGCCAGCGCCTTTTTCTTCAGCTATTCCCTCATGCAAATCCCGGGTGGCTGGCTAGTCGATAAACTAGGTAGTAAGAAAATGGTCGCCTTCACCCTAGGCTTGTGGTCACTACTCACCATTGCCACCGGGCTGGCCTGGTCTTTACTTTCCCTATTGATTATTAGGTTTGCCTTTGGCTTAGCCGAGGGTCCTTATCCAGCCGCAGCTTTAAAGCAAATTTCTGAAACCTATCCAAAGTCTAAACGCTCACAGGCTACCAGCATCACCCTGTCATCCAACTATGCCGGAGCAACCATCGCGCCCTTTTTAATTACCTTTGCCATCGGTCAGTGGTCCTGGCGGGGCGCCTTTTTTGCCTTAGGCTTACTGGGGCTTCTTATCCTAGGAAGTTACTGTTACTACGAACGGCCCTTTAGCCAAACATTTTCCATTTCAAGCGCACCTAAACAAAAGCTAAGCTTGAAGCAAGCCGACGCTAAAATCATCAGTTTCATCATTATCGGCCTGAGCCTTAATGTCGTGACCAAGGGGTTAGATACCTGGATGCCGACTTATTTGCTAGCCAAACGGCATTTAAACCTCAAAAATATCGCCTGGTTGGTCCCCCTACCTACAATTGCCGGTGGGATTGCGGCCTTAATCAGCGGCTTTTTACTAGTTCACCTCTTTAAAAACCAAGCTAAGCTCCTAATTGCCCTCAGCACCTTAGGAACATTAATTTTTATGTTTGGGATGTACCAAGCCACTGCTCTAACCTGGGTAATTGTCTGTGAAGTGCTGACCTTCTTCTTCAAAGCCCTAGCTTTCACAAGCTGCTTTGCTTACATTGCCCAAACGCCTAACCTCAAAAACTACGGTGCTTCGATTGGGTTAGTTAACTTCGGGGGACAACTAGGCGGCTTCCTCGCCCCTATCATGATTGGGGCAGTCGTCCAACTTAGCGGTGGCTCCTTTACTGCCGCCTTCTTCTGCCTAGTCTTATGGGCCCTACTGGCCTTCATCAGTAGCTTCTTTATTAAGAACTAATAAAAAACAATAGCCCTAGCTTGCAGACTCACCGCAAGCTAGGGCTATTATTCATTAAACTTAAATATTAGTTGCCAAGAAATTATAAAGCATGGCCTCTTTTTGAGGGGCTGGGTCTACTCCGAGGACCTCAGCAATTTTATAAGCATATGCCAAGGCGGTTGCAGGCCCCCGGCTAGTGATGATATGCTTGGACGAATCAACGACTACAATGTCTTCATGGTGCCGACCATTAGTTACGTCACTTGCAAATTCTTTTTCCATCTCTGGATAACAAGTATAATCACTGTCATTTAATAAACCGTACCTAGCAAAGGCCATAGGCGCTGCACACATGGCTGCATTCCACTTACCGGCTTGGTTCCGTTTTTGCATTAGCGCCATTAACTGGTCGCTGTTGCGCAAATTCTGAGCCCCTTGGTAACCACCGGGTAAGACCACCATGTCATAATCAAGGAGACTATCGTCTAAAACTTTATCGCAGGTCAACTTGATTTGGTGGGCACCTGTTACTGCTAGATCCTTTAACCCTACCATATCAACGTCTTGGCCTAGCCGCCGTAAGACATCGACTGGTGTTAAGGCTTCGATTTCTTCACAACCATCTGCAATCATAACTGCAATTTTCTTTGCCATTAAAATCCCTCCTGTAAATTAATTCAACTTTAATTCTAACACTAAGCAGTATAATGTTGACGTTTTTTGACTGTAGCTAAACTAGGGGTATCTGCTACCTCAACGATGATGCCGGCATGATCTGAGATGCGGGCTGAATCTTGGCCGTCGAAGCAAACACGACTAGAAAGCACCTCATTACTAGCGGTCGTTAAAATATAGTCGATTCTTTTTCCAACTTGACTATCTTCCCAACCATCAATCGCCCCACGAACTGTTAGCCCATCACCCTTAGCGACTGCTAATTCATAGGTATCCTGGAAGGATTGACAGATTTTTTGATAACTGCAATCATTTTGTTCAGCATCGACATTTAAGTCACCCATTAAATAGACTGGTTCTTTCAAATCAAAGTGACTCAACGCTTGTTGCCACTCCGCTTCAAAAATCTCGGCCTGCCAGCCATCAAAGTGTCCGGTAGCGATTGTTAGGTTACCGCTGCCAGCAAGCTTGGCTAGCAATAGCTTCCGCCGGCGGTAATCTTGATAACTCGCAAATTCTGGCTTAGCTACGATTACAGGAGCATGGACTGCTTGCAGTGGCTTCAAACTAAGCAGGGCGATACCTTCATCCAACTTATCATAACCAACGTGACTGGCCGTCCATGACCAAGCAAATTTTAACTTAACTCTCCTAAGCGCTCTTACTAATAAATAGGCAAAATTGTCCACCTTAACAGGTACATCACTTTCACTAGGAGGAACAAAACCACTGCCCAATAGCTCAGTCTGTGAAAGAAGTGGACTTTTCATTGACTGACTAGCCTCTTGTAGCGCAATGATTGTAACAGATTCCCTAACAACAAAATCAACTAACTCTTGAATCTGTTCATTGACTTCATACTCTAACAGTGAGTGACAATTTAACGTTAAGATTCGCATAGAATAAACCTCGTTTGCTTAGATTAATTTTTAGTGACAGACCTAACTTTGCCGACCCGCCACCTTAATTTGCCCGGCTATAATTTGCTGTTTGTATGATTGGATTAACTTCCAGGTACTTTTAGGCAAGCTAGTATTAACGATGTCCACCCCACGGTCGCTAAGATCATAATAGATTGTCTTGCCTCCAGGAAATTTCTTAGTCATCGCCTTGTTAGCCATATCTTTAACCGCAACATCAACCCGCTTTATAGTCGAGGCTAGGGTGACGTTACCACCGTCATACTCGCCCAGCTCGCTTTGATCTTGGTCAACTCCAATTACCCAAACCGTACGTCCAAGGTTCTTTCTTACCGCCTTGGCAGCAGTAAAGGCCCCTTCACCAGAACCGCCTGCTACAGTGTAAATAACATCAACTCCGTTATCATACATCGCTGCGGCCAAAGACTGGCCAATTCTAGGCTGGGAAAAAGTGCCCACGTACTTTTTATTAATCCTAATATTAGGGTCAACAGTATGTACTCCTTGAACAAAACCTTTGTAAAAGACAGCCATAACCAGACTATCGGTCCCCCCGATAAAGCCGACCTGCTTGGATTTACTAGTCTAAGCAGCGGCTACGCCTGCCAAAAAAGCTGCCTCGTTATCCCTAAATTGAACCGATGCCACATTAGGACGCTTAACTACGGTATCAATCATCACAAAGTTAGTATCCGGATACTTTTGGGAAGCTTTTTTAATCGCATCCGTTAAGCGGTAGCCAGTCGCAATAATCGTGTTATATCCCTTTTTGACCAACTTATCCATATTAGGGAAAAAGTCAGCATCGGAAAGGGACTGCGCATAGGTATAACCATTTGGTCCCTTAGCTACATGATGTTCCTTACCCCATTCTACTAACCCTTTCCAAGTCGCAGCGTTAAAGGAACCATCTTCGACACCGCCCCCGTCGGTAACCATAGCTACCGTTGGGATTTGCTTGTGATTGCGGTTATTTGAATAGACAACCCCAAACCAAAAAACCACTCCTAATAACACTAACCCAACAATTATTGTCACAATCTTTTTCACACAAAAACACCCCACCTTCCGAATTCGCTTACAGCCGAATACTTAACTTGATTATACTAAATAATCGGCCAAGTTTATAGAGAAAGGTGAGGATTTTCAACTCATTTACTTTAAGACTAACCTTAACGCATTGGCTACTGCCAACAAGGTTACCCCTACGTCAGCAAAAACAGCCACCCACATCGTCGTTAACCCAAATAAACCTAGTAGTAAGAACAAAGCCTTAATGATTAAGGCAAAGCTGATATTTTCCCATACAATCCGTTTAGTCTTACGTGCAATCAAAATTGCCTGGGTCAACGTTAGCAACTCATCGTTCATTAAGACAATGTCAGCTGCCTCGATAGCTGCATCCGACCCCAAGGCTCCCATCGCAATTCCGATGTCAGCTTGTTTTAAAACTGGGGTATCATTTAAGCCGTCGCCAACAAAGGCCAACTTCTCCGTTGGACTGAGCTGTTCTTTTAGCTTAGCCACTTCAGCAACCTTTGCTTGCGGAAGGAGCTCACTTTTGACGCCAATCCCCAACTCACTTGCCACCTTAGTTGCTACCTGCTGGTTATCTCCAGTCAGCATCAACTGCTGCTTAATGCCTAGTTGCTTCAAATTGGCTAAAGCTTGCTTGGTGGTCTTCTTCAATTCGTCAGCGACTAAGATTGCACCTAGGTAAACACCATCATATGCTAGGTAACAGACAGTGGCTTGGGGGGCAGCCACAGCTTGGTAGGCTATCTTTTGTTTTTCCATCAAGCAAGCATTACCCAAGAAAATCGTGTGGCCTTCATAAAGGGCCTTTACACCTAGACCTACCAGTTGTTCGACTTGATCGACTTTATAAGTGGCAATATTTCCCGGGAAATTAGCAACGATTGCCTGGGCAACAGGGTGAGGTGAATCCTTTTCCGCTAGCGCTGCTAGGGTGATTAGCTTTTCAGCTTGGTCCGGTTCAACCGGTAAAACTTGACTTACCTTAAATTTTCCCTCCGTTAGGGTGCCCGTTTTATCATAAACAATCGTTGTCACCTTGGTTAGGGCTTCTAGGTAATTACTGCCCTTAATCAGTACCCCTGCACGTGAAGCTGCTCCGATTCCACCGAAAAAGCCCAGGGGAATTGAGATTACCAAAGCACAGGGACAAGAAATTACCAAAAAAACACAGGCCCTATAAAGCCAAGTTTGGAATGGTCCCCCGCTAACTAAGGGGCCAAGGAGGGCCAAGACTAGGGCTAATAGCACCACTACCGGAGTATAACGCTTGGCAAACCGGCGGATGAAGTTTTCAGTCTGAGCCTTTTGCTGACTGCTGTTTTGGACTAGGTCCAACAACTTGGAAACCGTACTCTGACCAAAACTCTTAGTAACCCGCAGTTCGATACTGCTAGATAGTACCACCATCCCGCTTAAAACTTCTTGCCCTACAGTTACTGGTCTTGGCTTAGACTCCCCTGTCAAGGCAGCGGTATCGAGGTAAGCTGTTCCCTGGGTAACAATCCCATCTAGGGGGATTCGTTCACCTGGTAAGACTGAAATTACTTGGCCAACCTTTACCTGGGCAGGATCAATCTGCTCACTTTGACCCGCCAGTCTCGCAAAGTCAGGTCGCAAGTCTAGTAAAGACGTAATCGCCCGTTGCGACTTGGCAACCGCTCGTTCCTGAAAAAACTCTCCCAACCGGTAGAAAATCATCACGGCGCAGGCTTCTGGGTATTGCTTAATCAAAAGCGCCCCCAATGTTGCTAGCGTCATTAGGAAATTTTCGTCAAACCAATCTCCCTGCCAAATATTTTTAGCGGCCGTTACGATAATTTGAAACCCGGCTACTAAATAAGCCCCTATGTAAACAATGACTGCCAACTGCGTGTCCCCAAGACAAAACCGCGCTAACACCACTAAGAGCAGGCTTAAGCCAATCTGACTTAAATCAAGTCGTTCCTCTTTAGTTAATTGCTCGAATGTTAGTACCATTTTTAGCCCCCCTTTACCTAAACTTATGAACACATGCTCATATATCTAACTAAAGTATAACACCGCTTGCAGGTAAGTCAATAGTCTTATTTGCGCCTAGAAATTTTTTGACGTAAAATTAGTTTAATCACTAATTTAGAAAGGTTTAATCTAAATCATATGGAAAAAAGCAACCACTTCTTGCCAACCGATGAAGAAACCGAACGGAGTGTAGAAATCTTTAAAGCCTTTGGCGATCAGACCCGCTACCGCATTTTATACTTACTCTTCAATAAGACGCTCTCGGTCACAGAAATTGCCACAGCTATCGGTCTTTCACAATCTGCTATCTCCCACCAATTAAAAATCTTACGCCAAACTGGTCTTGTTAAAGGCATTCGCGCTGGTCAAAAAGTCAACTACCAGCTAGCCGATGAGCACATCATCATGATTTTTAGGCAAGTTAAAGAACACATCAGTGAAGATTAGTTATTTGTTTTACTAAATTTATCCTCCTATAATTAAGTTGTAAGCACTTTAATTATGGGAGGTATTTTTATGCAAATTGGTTTTATTGGTACCGGAGTAATGGGTAACGCTATTTCCCAAAATTTGATTAAAGCCGGTCACAACCTAACCGTCTACAATCGGACTAAGGCCAAGACCGATAACCTGGTCGCCCTCGGAGCTAAGTGGGCTGCCAGCCCTAAGGAAGTTGCAACTAGAAGCGACCTGGTTTTTACTATGGTCGGAATGCCTAGCGATGTAGAAAATGTCTACTTTAGTGACGATGGAGTCTTTGCTGGCCTAGCCACGGGTAAAATTGCAGTCGACTTAACTACTAGCAAGCCAAAATTAGCGGCTAAACTCTATGCTGCAGGCAAAAAATTAGGGATTGAAGTCTTAGATGCGCCTGTTTCCGGTGGAGACGTGGGAGCCAAAAATGCCACCCTAACTATTATGGTTGGGGGCGCTGAGGCAACCTTCACTAAGGTTGAACCAATTTTCAACCAAATTGGTCAAGCAGTTAACTACTTCGGTCCCGCCGGCAGCGGACAACACACCAAGATGGCTAACCAAATCATGATTGCTGGCACCATGACCGGCTTAACTGAAATGTTGCTGTATGCTAAAAAAGCTGGCCTCGACCCTAAGAAGGTTCTCGAAACGGTCTCCAAAGGCTCAGCGGCTAACTGGAGCTTATCCAACTACGGTCCGCGGATTTTAGCCGGCGACTTCAAACCGGGATTTTTCTCCCGTCATTTCTTAAAGGATTTAAGAATTGCACTTGAAGAATCCGCAGCAATGAACCTTGATTTACCAGCCACTAAGGAAGCCAAACGCCTCTACCAAGTAATGGTTGATGATTGCAAGCTTGGCGACCAAGGAACACAAGGGTTAATTAATAGCTACAATTAAAGCTAATAAGGCCACCAACTAGCGCTGCTAGAGGTGACCTTTTAGTTTGCTCCTGCTAAGAAGAACACTTACTTTCCTTTTTGACCCGCTGCCATGGCCTGCTTGTTCTTGACTTAGATTCATCTTAGTCATCAAGATTTTGATGACGGCCTGACGGTCATTGGTTAGGGCAACCAGGTCCGGGATTAACTTGAGGATTAACTTGATAATCGCTTCGTCAGTTCCTTCCTTGCGTCCTTCCTCACGACCTACCTTTTTACCACGACGTTCACCAATCTTAATACCTGCTTTTTTCCTTCTTTTCGACCTTCGTTTCTGGCGTCCTGCCAAAATGCTCCTGTTAGTTCCATATACTTGCGCCCTCCTGTCTTACTGTGCTTAATTTCATCAATCTTATCCATAATTTGCGCTCCTAACTGGCCAAATGACGCCGGCTGCCTCAATACTAACTGAAAAATTCCTTTGAGTTCATCACTGACGCCTTCACAATCACCACTGGCGTTTAAAATCAAGGTGTGGGTCCCATCATTTAAGTAATCTCCTTCTTCAAAAATCATCTGATAGTGCCCAACCGCTCGTTGTTGCTCAGTAATAAGGGGGTTAAAGGGACACAAGAAGATAACGTAGGTCTCCTTTAAACTTTGGTAGTTCTCACCGGCTGTTAACATGTGGTTGGTCATCAAGGCGTGATAATACTTAGCCCGTTGAGCGACGTTG
>NZ_AYYP01000012.1:0-18407 GCF_001436215.1 Ligilactobacillus agilis DSM 20509 | reverse complement strand
TCGTTAGTCATCTGCAGCTCGATATCGAATTGGTTACCATAAGCATCGGTACAGTGAATGTCTAAGCGGCCTGCCTTAGACAAATAGTCGGTTTTTAAGTGACTTGGGTAGACGACTTTAATCTTAGTAAAGTCTAACTGCGGTAAGACCGCCTTTAAGAATTTGCGACAAATTTCTAACTGAGACATGACCAGCTCAAACATGACGTCGTCAGTGAAGTCGGCCTGGGCCAGTTTGCGCCGGATTTTTTGCTTACTTACCATTTGCTTCTCCTTTAATTATATAAAATTTGAAAGGCAAAGAGAATAATTTACCCTTCACTATAGATATACGCAAAATAACCGGCGATTAATTCAAAAAAGTTGCAACTTTTTTTACTAAGGCTCCAAACTAAATAAAGGATTTTAAGAAGTACATTGCTTTCTTAAAATCCTTTCGTAAAAACCGCTTCCTAATGTTATTTAACTGTTAAAATCCAAGCATACTCCTTCCAGGTAGCACGTTTTTGGCTAGCCGCAAGTAAATTCTTCACTAGCTCAAGTTCACTTGTAGCCGGCTCGCTAGTAGCTAGTAGCTCCCGTTTAAAAATAAAGCCACTAAGTTGTTGATACTCACCTGCATAACTTGCCACCAGGTCAGTAATGCTATGGCTACCAGTATCTTCAAACTCACCACTAACCGGAAAGACCCTAAAAGATCCATCTTCAGTTAGGTAACGCATATGCATCGACCCGATTAAATCTAATTGTTCCTGCTGTAAGTAATTCACCATTTGCCTAAACGGTTCGTTTTTATTAAAGCAATCTTTGCTAGAAATAACGGTCATTAACTCACCCTTAGCTTGGTTAGCCCAGCTTTGAATTAATTCAGCTGCATTAGTCGTCGAGCTAGCCTGGCAATATTTAATGTCCCCATAGATTGCCTGATACTTTTGTAAGCTTGTTAAAACTGCTGCAGCTTCACTCATATCAACCACTACTAGTTCTAAATTAGGGTAGTCCTGGTAGTAGATGCTTTCGAGACACCGGTCTAATTCTAACGCAGTAGTCACTAACACCAAGACGGTTAAAGCCGGTTGTTCCGCCTTTAAATTATATTTGGCCCGTAACTCCTGGCGGTAGTTACGATAACTAGTGACTGCAGGCAACATTTCTTTAGGATAATTGCTAGCATCACGCCAAGGCTTTTCAGCACTTAGGAAGTGCAAAACATTAATTTCCTGTAGCTTTCGGTGTTCACTAGCTAAGTCGCTACTAAATAACTTGCAGACATAATTGTTTTCGACCCCCAAGTACTTAACCGCATCCTTAAAGTAAAGATTGTAAGCATCCTGATCACCTAAAACAAAAAAGTCGGTAGCTTCTAGGATAAATTGGTAAAAATAGCTGGTGAGACTGTATTTTCTCAGCAATGCTAAATCCATCAATAAGACCCCGGAGTTAAAATAATTTTCCCCGTATTTTCCTAATAAATCATTACTCCAACCATTCTTTATAGTTACCCCTAAATCTCGAATACAACCAAGAAAGTGTCCCTCCAGGTCGCTTTGCCATAAACTCGTTAAATCGTTAACTACTAAGGTATCATAATCTAGGTAAAGTACCCGGTCTACTTCAGGTAAGAGGTTAGGCAATAATATTCGGTAGTAAGCACTCACAGGTAAATGGTTACCCGCCAGTGAGATTTTATTAAGTAAGTGACGGTCAAGTAAGGAGAGCTTGATAAATTCCAACTTAAAGTTAACAAAGCCCTGCCCCAGTCTAACTAACCAAGCCTTAGTCTGTGGTGTTAACTCTTCGTAAATCAGGTAAATTACTCCTCCGCTTGGATTGTTTCTTTCAAGCGAATAAAGCAAGACATCAACCTTACCGGCGCTATACTCATCTAGACAAACAGCTAGTGTTAATTTCTCAGGGACACTTGCTTGGTAATGACTTGCTTGAATTTGCTTAACTAAGCCAGCCGCCGGTCCTAAATGGTAATCCGCTTGCCAACTAAAAGCGGGGAGTTGCCGGCCGTTTTCAATACTGTAAGCATAGCAGGCATCACTGAGATAAACCGGCCGCTTAGCCAGTAAGCATAATTTTAAATATAAATCTTGCGTCGCTAACGTTCCTAGTTGTTCACCCAACCGAGTTAGAAGGTCCTTAGCAATAAGATTTCCCCCTAGTCGTCTAAAACCACCGTACAAACGAGCACATAACAAGTAGTTATTGACGGTAATCGGCCTGGTCTTAGCCCGGGAAAAAGGATAGATCAACTCAGCCTCCTTATAAAAAACAAGGTTAGTTATGGCTAGGTCACTTTGCTGCTCGGCTAACCTGGTCATAAAAATAGCTAGCGCATCCGTTCCCACCAAAAAATCAGCAGCCTCTAAAAACATTAGGTAGTCAGTAGTCGCCCGTCTTAGGGCGGCCACCCTTAAGGCACCTGGATCCGCTAACGAGGTCTCATAAACCCTGAGACGTTCATCCTCGCGGGCAACCTGCACCGTTTCGTCCGTAAAGACAAGTAATTCAAATTCAGAATAGCTTTGCCTAAAACAAGAGTCTAAACACCTATCTAGGGCGGCTTGACTCCCATTAGCTAACAATACTAGTGAAATCTTTGCTTCCACTCCCGCTCACTTCCTCACTGTTGGTGTAAAAAGGTCGATAACCTCCGCAGTCCTGCTTGTAAAACTTCTTTTTGACAACAATAGCCCAAGCGGGCATGACCTGGAAAACCAAAGGCCGCCCCAGGAACCAGTAAGACCCCGGTTTCTTTAACTAACCTAGTAAAGAAACGATAATCATCTTCTTTTAGCTCCAACTTAATAAAGGCCGTTGAAACAGACTCTGGTTCCACCAGTGCTACCTTAGGTTCAGAGGCAACCCAGTCTTTGACTAACTGCATGTTTTCGGCTACTATCTTCCGGTTGCGGGCTAAGATTTTATCCTTATTTTTAAGGGCATGCACTGCCAAAGCATCATTCAAAACCCCACCACAAATCGTGGTATAGTCCCGATATTTTCTAAATAAATCAGCTACTTCCTTGTTAGAAGCAGTCCAACCAATGCGTAGACCCGGAAGCGAGTAAGTTTTAGATAGCGAACTAACTGCAATCCCCTTATCATAGGCATCTACAATCGACAAGAAGTTCTCCCTGGCTTCCAGGGGTTCATAAACTTCATCGACTAAGACATAAGCATCCACACTAGCCGCAATTTTAGCCAAACGTCTAACCTGGTCTGCTTTCAACCAAGTCCCAGTCGGATTGTTGGCACTATTCAAAGTAATTAACTTAGTTTGGGGTGTTACCAATTTGGCCAGCTGGTCTAAATCATAATCCCAATTTGCTTCTTCTTTCAGGCGGACAAACTTAACCTCCGCTCCCAGTGACTTGGGAATATCATATAGTTGCTGGTAGGAAGGTAGCATGGAAATAACCTGGTCACCAGGGTTAACTAACGCATACAGGGCCAAAAAGTTCCCGCCGGTGGCACCATTCATTTGTAAAATGTTATCTGCTTCTACATGCCGATACAAGCCAGCCACCAGCTGTTTAAACTCGGCTGAACCTTCAATCGCGCCATAATCCAAATTGGTATTAGCGTAGCGCGCAAAAAAGTCTGCCACCTTAGTCCCGTCTAGCCCAATCAACTCCTCTAAGGTTAAGGACTTAATCGAACTTTGCGAAATATCATACTTGGCCTTAGTTTCCCATTTGTTTAACCATTCTTCCACTCCAAATGCTGGTAAGTCCATTAATTATAAATTCCTTTCTTACTTGTTAAATGTTTTTAGCCATAGCTGCTCACTAATAACTGCGACTTGCTTAGCTTCTTGTCGCAATAACTTGGCTGCCAGTTGCTCACTAACTCCACTAGCTAAACACTCTTTAGCCAAGCTAGTTTTTACCAACCAGCCAGTTAATTCTCCCAACTCGCGTTGGTACTGTTGGTTGTTAGTTGCGCCTAAAAAGGCTACCTGCTCTTCCTTGTTAACCCAGTAAATCATTTTGGTTTGGTAATCAAAGCGCTGGTAATCACTGGCAACCAGATCAGCTCCTCTGTTAGCCACTTGATAGAATTTAGCTAACACATCTTCCTTTAACAGGAGGTCATTAATATTCAAGAAGTAGACGTAAGCTCCACTAGCCTTAGCCACAGCCTCTTTTAGTTGGCTAGCCTCGACGATTTCAAGCCGGTGGTAGGGTTGCAATTCGGCCAAAAATTCTGCTTGCTGCTTAGTCAACGTTCCCTTAGTCAAGACTAAAATTTCAAGGTTAGTATAACTTTGGTAGAGCAACCCACCCAAGCAGCGTTTTAGATCAGCTCGTTCATTCTGCCGTAAATCCACAATTACTGAGATTTTATCAGGCCATTTGCCTAACAATTCATCTGCTTCCCGCTTAGCCTGGTAGTAGGTATTTAGGGCCGCTAACACTAACGAATCTGCTTCCTCCAGCACTCCATCTTTCCACGGCTTATACACATAGTGGTGCAAAATAGTAATTGCCTCTAAGGGGTACGGTTCGTATTCGAACAGCGGGCTACCGTAATTATATTTTAAATCCAAGCGCTTATAGGCATCGTAATAATAAAGGTTGTGAGCATCTTGGTCTGCTTGGACAAAGATTTGGGCTGTATCTAGTGCTTCCTTAATCACTTTAAAGGCAACATGGTATTTACGCATTAACTCTAGGTCCATTAACAAGACCCCCGAGTTAAAGTAATTATCCCCTTGGTCACCGAACATGCTGTGCCAAGTCCCTAACTTCCGATGCATATAGGGCGCACTATCGCCAGCTGCTCCCAAAAAGTTCCCCTCTAAATCTGTTTGCCAAAGCTCTTCTAAACTGGCTAACACCTGGGTATCAGTATCAAGGTATATGATGCGCTTAACTTCCGGCAAGATGTGGGGTAACAACACCCGGGTATAAGTTGCTACCGGCAGCTTGATCTTCGATAGATTAATCGGCTCAATGAATTGGTGGAGTTCCTTGGTCAACTTGCGCAAATGAAAGTTGAGGTTACTAAAGTTAGTTGCCAGTTGGCGTAAGTAATCCTTATTACTTGAACTTAAGCGGTAGTAGACCAGGTACAAATTCAGCTCCCGGTTATTCTTAGCTAGCGAATAAATCAAAGGCACTAAGCGTTTAACCAGGTTATCATCAATACACAAGGCGACGTTGATGACCTTAGGAATCTGGGCCTGATAACCGCGCGCCCTAATTTCACTAACCAAGCGCTTAGCCTCCGAGTACTCATAGTCAGTCTGCCACCTAAACGGTTCCACTTGATTATCGGCCGCTTCAACCAAGCAGTAAAATTTACTCTGCATAATGATTGCTTTTTTAGCTAGATGCACAGCCTGGTATAAGACCCGCTGGCCTTGATTTTGGGCGGCTAATTTTTCTAATAACTCCTTATTAATAAACAAGCCCCAAATATTACGGAAGGCCAGGTAAAAACGCATATAAGGGATGAGATTATTGGTGTTGATTAGTCCATAATTTCCCAAGTGGTGATCACTTAGATAGAATTTATCGTCCGCTAACCTCACCACGTTTGCCATCCCCAAGTCAACATCACGTTTATCAACTTCTTGTAGACAATTTGCTAAGGCATCATCCTCCAAAATAAAATCTCTAGCCTGCATAAAGGTTACAAACTGGCCGTCAGCATGTTGTTTTGCAAGCGTGATGGTCCTAGCCAAATCCACCTGACCTGAAAGCTCATACTGGGTGACACTTGGGGGCACAACTAGGGAGGATTCTTCTGAAGTAACCAAGAGTAGCTCATAATCAGAGTAAGTTTGCTTGCTAATGCTATCTAGGCACTTAGCTAAATCTGCCTGCTTACCAGTTGTATCCATAAATCTCGGTCAACAAATGCCGCCTTAGTGGCAGCTTTTAGTAGCCCGGCGCTAGTTATTCCCCCCGACTGTCTAACAATCTCAGCAGCCACGTCTTTGGTCACTAACAGCCCAGCTAAACTAGTTAGCTCAGTTGCCGCCTTTTGGTGTTCAGCCAAGCTTAACGCCCGCACCTCATTAGAGCGGTGCTTTTGCCAGTAGATAACTTTCTTTTGGAGGTCTAAGCGTTGATAACCTGAATAAACCACCTGGACTCCTTGTTGACAAGCTGCTACTAGCTGGGCTAACGCGGTCTTTTCCGAAAGTAAATCATCGAGGTTAAAGAAATACAGATAACTTCCCTGACTTTGCTTCACTGCTTGAGCCATCGTCCCCGTTACCACCTTAATATTAGGGTAATAAGGTTTGATAGTTTTCAAATAAGTTTGCAAGTCTGAGGTTAAGCCTTTAGCGGTCACAATTAAAAGTTCTAAGTTGGTGTAAGTTTGGGTTAAAAAGCCCTCAAAACACCGTTCAAATTCACCACTTTGGGCTTGGTCGGCAGCTAAAATCACCGAGATTACGTCAGGGTTATCGCCTAAGATTGCCTTCATCTCGTTATGATATTGGCGGTAAAGGTGCATAGCCGGCCGCCGGCTAGGGTGCATAAACGTTTCCGTAACCATATTCATCCAGGGCTTCTTCCAACCATAGTAGTGGATGATTGCAACTTCGCTTAAAGGCCGGTCAGTATACTGCACGTATTCTAAGCCGTAGTTATAAGTAAGGTCTATTTGCTTATTGGCCCCGTAAAAATACAGATTTTGAACGTCCTGGTCGGCATACTTAATGACGTCGGCCGTATCTAAGGCCAGTTGGGCACTGTAAAAACTGGTACTGTACTGCCGCATCAGTTTCAAGTCCATCAGCATCATGCCCGCGTTAAAGTAGCGCTCACCCTGCTTTCCAAACAGGACGGACTCAGCGTTAACCCGCCGGTGATAAAAGACTAGTCTGTCTTCGCATGCCCCAATGAAGTTACCTTCTAATGGCGTTTGCCACAAGGGTGTCAGACTTGCGTTTACAACCATATCCGTATCTAGGTAAATTACCCGCTCTAAATCAGTCAATACTTCGGGCACAATAATTCTAAAGTAGGTCCCGATTGGCAGCCGGGCCTTATCCATATTAATATTTTCGATAAATTGTCTACTTTCTTTAGGAATAGGTCGCAGAATTAAAGTAACCGCCTCTAGCTTGTCGTTGATAAACTTCACCCGGGAAATACTCTCGGCCGTTAAGCTGGCATAGATAATGTAGAGGTCTATGGGCGTATCCGTATTCTTATCAAGCGAGTGGACCAGGGCTTCTAGGTGCAAAATCAAGCCGTCATCGAACCCCAATCGTAAGCTGGATTCGGTCTAGAATTTCCTCATGATAATCACTTTGCTTGATTGCTTGCACAAAACTTTGTGCATTAGAATACTGGTAGTCTTCCTCCCATTTAAAAACCGGCAACTGATGGTCTTCCGTTAGGACAAAACAGCAGAGCGTTTCAGGAAGCAAGACTGCCTTTTGACAAGCATGAACTAAGTAATATAGTAGTTGTTGTTCCGTCTTAACTGCTTGTTCAGCTAAGACATCCACTAACAATTCGCGGCTAAATAAGCTTCCCTGAACATAGCGGAAGGCTTCAAAAAGGCGCATATAGGGGATAATATTGTTAGTCGTTACTAACTTATGAACGTTAGTTGGATTGGTTTTAAAATAAAAGGTGCCTTGGTCTAAAACCACTAGCGGAGCCACCCCTAAATCAGCCTTATTAGTTGCCAAGTCAGCCAAGTTCTTGGCTAGGGCCTGCTCATCTAAATAGAAATTTTCTGCCTCAAGTATGCTTATAAACTCTCCTTGCGCATACTTAGCTACTAACCTTAAAAGTTGGCTAAAGGAAACAGTAGCTGGTTGAACAAGGTGCATGTCAACCGCCGCATCCAACTCAGTTTTGGGACTAATTAACAAAATTTCCTTATCAACTAATGTTTGTTTAGCTACACTCTCCAAGCATTTAGTCAGCTTTACTTGTGGTGAACCCCGATCAATTACGACTACGGTAACCTTAACTTCCATACTTAATCCCTCCATTCATCAATTGCTATCTCCATTATAACTTTTTAGCTATTTTTTGAATAGTTGCGCCTTTTCAAAATAAAATCAAATTTTATTCATAAAATGGTGGTAACTTAAAGCGACCGGCCTGTTCAAATTCGTGACCGACTTCAAATAGTAAATCCTCCCGCCCCTTAGCAGCCATAAAGTGAATCCCCAGGGGAAGGTGTTCATCTAGGCCAGTGGGTAAACTGATTGCTGGGTTACCTGTCAAGTTAGCCAACTGGGTAAAGGGTGTTTGAGCCAAGCTGGGGGCAAACATTTGGTAAATTAATTCTGCATGTTCGCTTAGGGAAAGTGGTTCAAAACTAACTAGGGCCGGAGCTAACAGTTCCTCTCGTTCGCTAATTTTAGGGGCAACCTGGGCCGTAGTGGGGCTTAAATAAAGATCATAGTCTTTAAAAAATTCATCGACTTGATAAGCAGTTTGGTCCCAATAATTGAGCGAGTTAACATAGGCCGCCGCTGGAATATTTTGTCCATAGCGATACAGGGCATAAGTCAATGGTTCTACTTCCTCAAAAGCTAACTTGGTCTGGCGCTGTTCTTCAAAGGAGGCTAACATTGCAGCAGTCTCAGCTCCGTTCATCAGATAATACTGGTTCATCAATTCC
This sequence comes from Ligilactobacillus agilis DSM 20509, assembly GCF_001436215.1. Classification (GTDB taxonomy): domain Bacteria; phylum Bacillota; class Bacilli; order Lactobacillales; family Lactobacillaceae; genus Ligilactobacillus; species Ligilactobacillus agilis. The sequence continues at coordinate 9,789 of NZ_AYYP01000012.1, read as the reverse complement.
CTGCCGTTAACCTGTGGCTGGGCTTCACTTACCTGATAACCAAGTTCGGTTTCCATAAAGTTAACCGCCGCTAAAACAGCCTGCTTAGCAGCTGGACTAACCTTAGTCTTGACCGGCGACTCGGTGGTAAAAGCTACCCGTAGGGGTCTTTTCCCATAGTTATCTTCTAAAAAGTGGCACCACTCTGCCTGAACTGGTTGGTAGGGCGCGGTTGGCCCTTGCTTCCTTAAACCGTAGAAGAGGTTTCTAGTATCGCGTAATGAAACTGTCAAGGCAAAGTTAACCGCGGCTCCCTGCCAAGACCGCCAGCCATTAGGCCCAAGTGGCATTGTCCCCCGGCTAGGCTTTAACCCAATCAACCCAGTATAGGCAGCTGGAATCCTAATCGAACCACCCCCGTCGCTAGCGAGTGCCAGGGGGAAGATGCCAGCGGCAACTGCGGCTGCCGCCCCGCCGCTAGAACCACCCGGAGTCCTAGCTAAATCCCAGGGATTATGGCAGTCACCATACAAGTATGAGTCAGTAACATTTTTAAAACCAAACTCAGGCGCGTTAGTCGTTCCAATCGGAATAAGGCCGATTTTTTTAGCCCGCTTAATGAAGTTAGAATCCCGCGTAGCCACACTATCTTTAAACAAGCGTGCTGCCCCGCTATTAGCCAGCCCCCGTGCGTCGGGTCCTAGCACTTTTACAGGAACCGGCAAGCCGGCAAATAAGCTATCTTCAAAATCACTTTGTTCATATTCCGCTTGGGCTAAGGCTGGGTTAAAACTAGTTAAAGCATTTAGTTGGCCATTTAAATTGGCTACCCGTTTTTGCATCAAACTCACTAACTCGCTAAAACTGATTTCTCCTTGCCGTAAACACTCCGCCCAGTAAGTTGCATCAGCTACCATGGCAATGCCCCCTTAAGTCTAAAAAGATATTTATCTATTTAATTGTACTCGTTTTTAAAGGAATCGTAAAATTTTTTTAAATTATCAATTAGTTATCAATCTTTATTTTTAAGCGATGACTAATTTATAACTCCTCAATAAATAATTTATTAAAAATGTAACAATTAACTAGAAATGATTTTTGTATCCGTTATCAAAATTAGATAATATAAGGTAACAGGGGGAAGTTTCATGAAAGTTAGTGTTGTTATTCCTGTTTATAATGCTGCCACCTACCTCGAGCAGTGTCTTGATTCTATTTTGGCACAGACTTTTACCGACTTTGAACTCTTGTTGGTAGACGACTGTTCCACCGATGAATCTAGTCAAATCTGTGATTGTTATGCCAGTAACTCACAGATTAGGGTAGTCCATCTAACCGAACGGCTAGGAGTCTCTACTGCCCGTAATATTGGCATTAAAAATGCTCGGGGGGATTTGATTGCTTTTATTGATAGTGATGACTTTGTGGCCGAGGATTACTTACTAGCACTAGTCACTACTTTAGAAGATTATCAAGCCGACCTGGTTTTTTCGGAGTTTAATATTCTTGATCAGCAGGCCGGCATGTTTTACTTTAACGTAAAACCCGAAGTCAAAGGCAAAGTCTACGAGCTCACCGCTAAACAAGCGGCTGCAATGCCAGATGAGAAGTTACCCTTTCGCCATGGCTGCTACGTGCATCCGTGGGGAAAGCTCGGTAAAAAAGAACTCTACTTACAAAATCCTTTCATCCCTAACCTCTACTTTGAAGATGGGCCCAATTCCTTGCGGACCTTTTTAGGCGCCAACAAAGTCGTAGGTCTTCTAGTAGATAATTACACCTACCGCGTCAACCAAACTAACAACATTACCCAGAGTCCTAAAATTTTAAAGAGCGATATGGATATTTTAACCGCCTTTCGCTACCGGGCCTTAGACATGCTGGCTGCTCAAGTAGACCCTAAATCATTTTTAGGCGAACTACATCATAATTTGACCCAGGATGCCTATGTCTTAGAACAAGCCAAGCAAACTAATAGCGCAGAGTATCGCGAAATCCAATGGCTCTTAAAATTAATGAACCGTAACAAAGTATCTAAATAACAAAACCCCCGCCCAGCGGTTTTCTGATTGCAAACCACTAGGCGGGGGATGATTTTTATTAACTTAAGCTTCTGGTCGATAATCCTTATCAATGATTAAGACAGGTTTAATGGTCTTACCTGAAACGGAGTCAGCGTTAGCTTGATTAATTTCTTCAAAATCATAAAACTTCTCAGTCTTATCAAAATCAAACCAGCCTAACTTGTAAAATTCAAGCAAGCGTGGGATGTCAATTTGAGGGATTGAGTCACCCATATTAACACCAACCACCTTCTTATCGTCTACGCACAGGTCATTCCAAGTCGAAAGTTCAATTAGGTGAGGGGTGACGGCAATTGCAGCACAAGTTCCACCTTGAGCTAAGGCAGCAATGGCGTTCTTAATTACGGCTGGTAACCCAGTGGTATCAACCGTCCAATCTACCCCATAGCCTCCGGTTAATTCCTTAATTTTAGCGACAGCATCCTCTTGCTTACTATTAATAGTGTGGGTTGCCCCTAGCTCTTTTGCTAATTCAAGCCGTTCTGGCACAATGTCAATCGCAATTACTTTAATGCAGCCAGAAATGCGACCAGCCATCATAGCAGCTAAGCCAACAGCTCCGGTCCCAAAAACTGCAATTGTGTCTCCTGGCTTAGGTTTGAGGGTGTTAAGCACTGTCCCAGATCCAGTTACATAACCACAGCCTAACGGCCCAACTTTCCGCAAATCAAAACTCTTATCAATTTTAACAGCATTACGTTGGTCGACCACTGTGGTCGTAGTAAATGATGATTGGTTAAACATATCAGAAATATGTTGGCCGTTTTCTTGGAAATGATCTTCACCGTCGGCCCTTACTCCAGACAAATTGTATTGGGCGTAAGAACGACATTTTGTTGGCATCCCCTTCAAACAATTATCACAGGTCCCGTCAGAATAAAATGACAGGATAACGTGGTCACCCACTTCAAAATTCTTTACTTCAGAACCAACCTTTTCAACAATCCCAGCACCCTCGTGTCCCAAGATAACCGGGTAACCCAAGGAGGCATCCCCTTTTCTGATGGCCTCATCAGAGTGACAAATCCCACTAGCAACCATGTGAATTTGCAGGTCGGTTGGCCCAACTTCATGTAAATCGATGTTATCTCTAATTTCAAATTGTGCTCCAACTTCAGGAACAACTGCAGCTTTAATCTTCATGCTAAAACCCTCTTTGTTAACGTTTTCAACCTCATTATAGTTACTTGTTTCAATATTCACAATGTCATTTCTACAGATTTTTAGTACCATTTCTACAGCTTCCTTCATTTTTAGTTGAATGGCAACCTTATTTTTCCCTAACAAAAAAACGCCTAAATTCCAGCTTTCCACCGGAATTTAGGCGTTTTGCCTAGTCTAAAATATTTTTGTATTTACTAATGTTAGCCGCCCGGGCAGCCTTAGTCTGCTTAAGGAGTAGGTCCTTCATCAAGTTAGGCTTATTAGCTATTTCATTTAACTTTTTCCCCAGTGCTTTGTAGTTTGGGGTGGCATAGATACTTTCTGGATCGACCAGCTTGTCGTCGTGGACCGAATTTTCAAACCCGAGGATTAACATGTTGTTTTCGAAGGCCTTTCGACTAGCATTATTGACCTCCTCACCCACATTAAGGTCGAGGTAAATATCTGCCCCCTGCCAGAGGAGGTTAAGCCGGGCCTGATTGGCATTCGGATATAAAATCACGTTGGGATACTTAAGCAAGTCTAATAATTTATTGGACATGTTAGTCAAAGCCGCTACGTTGAAGGTAATATCCGGGGCCGCCTTTAACAGTTCCTCAAAGTTTAATAAATTATCGGTATTAGTTAAGGTAAAGCTGACCGGTCGCAGGAGGTTATGCCTAAAGACTTGGTAGACATAAGGTAAGTACTTAATTAATTTACGCTGGTTATGCCCGACCAATGACCGCAGCTTCTGATATACTTCTTCATTTGTAACCACAATCTTCTTCGTGCGCCTAGCTTGGTTGTTGAAAATCAACTGCATGTTGCCTGGAACCTGGTCGCCTAAGCCTTCCTGCCAAAAGAGGACATCTGACCCATTTTGAGGTAAACGTAAAACCACCATGAACGGTAAGGCCAAAGAATTATAGAAAATTCGGTCTAATTCAAAGTGCCTAAAGTTTAGGTAGTATAGCACAAAGTCTAACTTAGTGGGGAAGTTATAGATTTTACCTTGGAAATTCAAGGTGACATCATGGGTAATGTGGTTTTCCACAATTACTTCTTGCCCACTCTGGGTAAAGTAAGCCGTGGTGATTGCCTCGTGTAAGAGGTTATAGCTCGTCTTAGCAAAAATCCACCCATCCTGATTATAGTGCTCTACAAAGCGCGCGTTTCCTTGGCGGTCCAACCAAGTAACTCTTTCGACTAAGCGTCTATCCTTAGGGTAGTGATAGTTGATATTAGCCCGCTTTTCATCCAAATAGTAGACCCCAGCTCCCTTGGCATCGCCCTTAATTTCCCACAGGGCCGGTACCTTTACCTGGTTAAAGAAACAAGGCTTGCCGGTCGTTGAACGCTGAGTCGCTTCAACAAAGTATTTATAAGGCGACTCTACTTCGGCAGGCAAAAAGCCATTATCCTCTAAAACAACGGTCGGGTGACTGTAACCTGCAGCCTGGAGGGAATGGTAGAGCAACTCAGCTTGCTCATTATAATTAGCAAACAAATTAAGCATGACCTAAGCCCCCTTCCGTAGCAATCAATTCCGCCCAAGCCTTTCGGACGTTAGCTTCCATAAAAGATTGCGCCTTGTGGTAGGAATGTTCCCTAAACTTGCTCAAATCGGCTTTGAAGAGCTCAGTGATTGCAAAAGCTAAGTTATCCACAATCCTAGGGGCTCCCATAGAGTCTGACCAAGGACAAACGTACCCATTTTGACCGTTATCCACAAAGGTCTGCATCCCATACCGGACGTCTAAACCAATTAACGGTAAGCCCGACGCAATCGCTTCGAGTAACGACAAGCCAAAGCCTTCCGTGGTTGAAGCCGTAATATAGGCCGTGTAGTTAACATACTGCTCTTTTAAATCTTGGTGGCCCTTTAAGCGGATATACTTTTGGGCCTGGTTATTTGCAATTAGCTTTTCTAACTGCTCTTTGCCGCTGCCTTCACCATAAATATCCAAGGTTAAATCGGGAATTTCCTTGTGGGCACGAATGCAGGCGTTAACCAACCAGTCGACATGCTTTTCGGGTGCCAACCTTGAGGCGGTTATTAAGGCAAACGGCTGCCGGGGCACCTTCGGGTGGCGGAGCTTATCCACACTGCCAACCGGAATTACCACCACTTTCGGTTGCTTGTGCTCATACTTAGCAAACTGCTTTAACAACAAGTCGCGTTGGCTCGCAGTAGCCACCACAAAGAAATCCACTGCTTCACTATTGGTAAACTGATAATCATAGTAATCATTCCACAAAATGTAGTCATCGTCTACCGAGTGTTCACTAAAATGGTCTGCGTGAACCATGACCCCTAGCTTAGCTTCGCCCTTATTCCTAAAGACTTGTTGGCCTAAACCTTTAGATCTGTCTAGCAATAAAATGTCTCCAGCTTTAAAGGCTAACTTGCTAACAAAGTAGTCAATAAATTCTGCCTTTGAGTAGAGAATCTTATCCGGGAAACGAAACATTTGGGGACTGTCCCCGTCCATAATTTCTTCGTAAGCCACGCTACCGTCTTCATTGAAAAAACGTCGTTGGTAGACATAAGCCCGGTTATCGCGGGGGGTATAGTACTCGCTAAATAGGCGCGTATAAGTGTAATAGTCCTTACGGTAAAGGCAATTATTGGAAACAAACTCCGCCCGTTCAACCAAGTCACTTTGGCTATTTTTAAGGTAAGCCGCCACCCAGCTATTTTTAGGGGCCAAGTAAAGGTAGACTGCCTTGCCATTTCTGACTTCCTTCACCACCTCTTGCCCCAAACTAGCCTTTAAGTCGGCTAAAGTATAGGTAGTCGGACTGATTTTAACGTCCGTAAAATACGAATAAAGCCAGATAACCTCTTCATCCTTTAGGCCTAGATTAGCAGTCAGGTGCTCAATGTTTTCGCTTAAAATTAAGTCAGTAAAAATAAACTTGGCTTCCTGGCCCAGCTCACGAAGCAACTTGGCCCGGTAGCTTTGCGCATATTCAACCCCACTATTAGCCCAACCAATCCCTAAGTTAAAGTTATAAATTGTCATCTAAATATCCCTTCCGTTAATAAAACAAGTTAAAAATTGCCTCTGTTAGGATGCGTTTAGTGAAGTAACCATTTCTAATTAGGTGGGCAAATTCCTCAACCCCAGCCCTCATTTCTTGGTATTCAGCTGACGTCATGTTTTCAATTTGTCTAACCGCCTCATCAACAGAATTAACAAACAACCCTAGTTTTTTAGCTTCAATAACTTCACGCTGCGCAATATTTGGACTAGTAATCACTGGTAAACCGGCAGCTAGATAAGTGCTCAATTTATAGGAGGTATTATACTGCATATACTCTCTCCAAATCGGAAGCGCATTCCAAAGCAACCCAAATCCACCTTGCTGGCGTAACCGTCCCAGCAAATTATAATCATACTGATAGCCCATAAACTCGATATTTTTATCCGCTGCCATTGGTTGTTTGTCGGTGGTTAAAACTAACTTAACTTGCTCAGAATCCCAGTTTTCAATCAACGGCTTAGTACTACCTAGCCCAATAAAAGTTACCCGTTTAGCAAAAGGCGCAACCTTAGTTGAATCAACCGCCACTGGATGGTCCCAAAATTCTTGGTTAATTACCTTTGTTACCATTAAGCCACATTCCCGTAGGCGGTTAGTCATCTTCTGATTAGGACTAATTACTAAATCACACCGATTATATAACTTAATATAATTAGTCAACTCACCGGATGCATCAGCGTTCATCCACGGAACTACATCATGAATAAAAACAATAACTTTAACGTTCCTATAGGCCTTGATTCTGTCAAGCAATAAATGCTCAAACCTTGCGCCGTTCCAGGTAGGACTTTGTAAAATAACTACGTCGTCTACGCTTAAGCCAGCAATAATTCCATCTAAGCGTCCACTTAATTTATCCGGGCTATCGCTTGCCACGTTATAGTTATAAATTCCCATTTCCGTAAAGCCTAGTTGCTCTCTAGCAATCTTAGCTACCATATTTTGAGCCACTTGAGCCGTGCTGGCCTGGCCATTCATATTTGTGATATGCACCCTCATTACATCACCCCCATAACAATACACTTAGTTAATCTTTTTTCAGTGGGACTGTTTTTGTAAGTGAATTCTGGATCCAAACTTGAACATTCTTCTTGTGTTCTGCTTCCCAGTCCTTATCACTCATATTATCTAAGCGCTTTACTAACGCATCAATTTTATCTTGACGCTCTTTATCTTCCTTTGCCATTTTAATCACTCCAAAAATTTATCTATTTACCTTTATAATAGCAAGCTTAAGCGCTTTTTGCTAGGTTAGCTTAATTTATTTTAGTTGGGACTTGACTAATTTGTACCAACAACATATACTAACAGTGTAGAAAACGTTTTAAAAATGGAAGCGAGGTTTTTTTAATGACTAAGTTACAATTCCCAGCTGGCTTCTTATGGGGTGGGGCGGTGGCTGCCCACCAACTAGAAGGTGCTTGGCAAGCAGGTGGTAAGGGTGTCAGTGTGGCTGACGTAATGACAGCCGGTGCTAACAAAGTTCCACGCGAAATTACAGCCGGAGTTATTCCTGGTAAAAATTACCCTAATCACGATGCCATCGACTTTTATCATCACTATCGTGAAGATATTAAGCTCTTCGCTGAAATGGGCTTCAAGTGTTTCAGAACCTCTATTGCTTGGACCCGAATTTTCCCTAATGGTGACGAACTCGAACCAAACGAAGACGGCCTAAAATTTTATGACGATCTCTTTGATGAATGTCATAAGTATGGAATCGAACCAGTGATTACCCTGGCCCACTTTGAAATGCCCTACCACTTAGTGGAAGCCTATGGTGGGTTTGCCAACCGGAAAGTTATCGACTTCTTTGTTCGTTTTGCAGTTACTTGCTTCAAACGTTACAAAGATAAAGTAAAGTACTGGATGACTTTTAATGAAATTGACAATCAAAGTAGCTTTAACAATGACTTCCTAATGTGCACTAACTCCGGCTTGCTTTTAAACAACGATAAGGATAACGAAGCCGAAATGTACCAAGCCGCTCACTACGAATTGGTTGCTAGTGCCTTGGCCGTAAAAGAAGGTAAGAAGATTAACCCTGACTTCAAGATTGGAACGATGATTAACTTCACTCCTGTTTACCCTGCTAGTTCAAAACCAGCTGATGTCTTATTGGCTCAACGCCTAGACCAACGACGCAACTGGTTCTCAGACGTTCAAGCTTGGGGCTACTATCCAGCTAACGTCGAAGCTTACATTGAACGCAAGGGCTTCCGACCAGACATTACCGCAGAAGACCGCATCGTCCTCAAAGAAGGAACTGTTGATTACATCGGTTTTAGTTACTACCAATCAATGGTAGTTTCAGCTGACAAAGTTGCTCCAGATGATTTAGCTGACCCAACAGAAGCAGTGGTCCCTAACCCTTACGTCGAAAAGAGCGACTGGGATTGGGAAATCGATCCCGTTGGTTTACGTTATGCTTTAAACGAATTAACCGACCGCTACCACTTGCCACTCTTCATCGTCGAAAACGGCTTAGGCGCAGTTGATAAAGTAGAAGACGACGGTAGCATCCACGACCCATACCGGGTAGACTACTTGAGAAAGCACTTAGAGGAAGTCCGCAAGGCGGTCGTCTTAGATGGGGTTGATTTAATGGGTTACACCCCATGGGGCTGCATCGACCTTGTTTCTGCCGGTACCGGCCAAATGTCCAAGCGCTACGGCTTTATTTACGTTGATAAGGACGACAAAGGCCACGGAACACTTGCCCGCAGCCGCAAAGATTCCTTCTACTGGTACCAAAAGGTCATCAAGACCAACGGTGCTGACCTAAATTAAACTAGTTAATTTCCCGTTTGACTAGTTCATTTTAACCTTTGAATTCATATCACAAAAAAACCGCCTAACTTTCATGGTTGAATGTGAAAGTTAGGGCGGTTTTCTATTTTCTTACCCCATACTTACTACTTCTCTTTTGGCTCCGCCGCCATGGCCCGCTGATAGTAGCTTTCTGCTTGCTCCTGACCCAAGCCCATCTTGTTCATTAAGATTTTAATGACAGCTTGACGATCGTTACTTAGGGCAAATAGGTCCGGAATTAACTTGATAATCGTTTCGTCGGTGCCTTCCTTGCGACCTTCCTTGATTCCCCCTAACTTTCTTAATGTAAAAACCAACAGCTCACGCAATTTCTTCTATAAAATTCTACTTTTGGTAGCCATATTCCTAGTATGTACTCCCGCACCAAAGTCGAATCCACCACCCCACCAATAAAACATCATTTTCTTCAATCAACAGTGGAAATAAACTCACATCCGCCCCTTAATTCACTACACCAATTACAACCCTATCGAACAAATAAATTAGTTATTCCAATGCTAGCTAAAAAGTCCTTCAAATTAATTACTAATATTCAAGATTAGTTTGTAATCATAGGTTAGTTAAGTGACTACCACTCTTCAAGAACTATCTAATAGTGGAAAATAGCTCATTTAGCGTTATTTAAATTAAAAGCATGTAAGAAGTGATATGCTCCCTTTAGAGTAGACACAGAAATATGTAAATTCTGTATCTTACTCTG
>NZ_AYYP01000072.1:138699-201155 GCF_001436215.1 Ligilactobacillus agilis DSM 20509 | reverse complement strand
CACTGACCGTAAGGTCGTGAACTACAAGCCTCTCACTTTAGTGAGGGGTAGTTGACCCGCTCTAAGTCACTCAGAGGTTGATTTACACCGGCGTCCACCCAGTAGGCCTTTTTCCAGCACCCCACTTCTTCAACATCTAATTGGGGACTGAAACTATAGTCATACCAACCATTGTTAGCAATCAACCGCCCAGCGGAATTGGGGAAATCATAAGCTTGATTATGTAAATAGCAAGGCGAAAGGGGGGGCTTTCTAACTGGGCAAAAGTAACATTTTTTAGCATGTCGTGATTACCCGCAATAAAAAAGACCTGGCCAGTAATTAAATCATTTAATTCTTCCAGGTAGGATTTAGTTTTAAGAAAATCATTAAACATATCCCCCGCAAACAAGTAGTAATCCGCCTTAATTTGATTAAGATACTGGGCTTGAAAAGCTAGGGCTTCAGCTGGTGATATCCGGTTAACGTCTAAGTAATTATCACTAGAAACTACAATTTTCATAGTAATAGCCTTTCAATTAATTTTTTTAATTATACCATGATAAAAGCCGATATGCTAAAATTAACTTAAAGACAAGAAGGGGGCATTAGCATGGATTTTAAAGACCTAGATGTTGAATTATTTGATGCGATTAAATTAGAGGAAGAGCGCCAGGCTAGAAACATTGAGTTAATCGCTTCTGAAAATATTGTTTCTAAAAACGTTTTAGCCGCCCAAGGTAGTGTGTTAACTAACAAGTACGCGGAAGGTTACCCAGGCCGGCGTTATTACGGTGGCTGCCAATACATTGATATTGTAGAAAATTTGGCCATCAATCGGGCTAAAAAATTATTTGGGGCCAAGTATGTTAATGTGCAACCTCACTCCGGTTCTCAAGCTAACGCAGCCGCCTACCTCAGTTTAGTTGAAGCAGGGGATACCATTATGGGAATGGATTTAGCGGCAGGGGGGCACTTAACCCATGGTTCGCCTGTTAACTTCAGTGGTAAAACCTATAACTTTGTTAGCTACGGAGTGGATCCTAAAACGGAAATGCTAGATTATGATGCCATCTTAACTCTAGCTGAAAAGCACCAACCTAAGTTAATTGTGGCCGGTGCTAGTGCATACTCTCGGACCATCGATTTTGCTAAGTTTAGGACCATTGCTGATCAAGTCGGGGCTAAATTAATGGTTGATATGGCCCACATTGCTGGTTTAGTCGCCGTTGGTTTGCATCCAAGCCCAATTCCATACGCTGATATTACGACTACTACCACCCATAAAACCTTACGTGGCCCCCGGGGCGGTATGATTTTAACCAATGACGAGCAACTGGCTAAAAAAATTAACAGCAACGTCTTTCCTGGCACCCAAGGTGGTCCGCTAGAACACGTAATCGCCGGGAAAGCTGCAGCTTTTGGCGAGGCTTTAGCTGCTGATTTCAAGACCTATGGTCAAAATATCATTGCCAATACCCAGGCGATGGCGCAAGTTTTTGCGGCTAGCCAGAAAGCCCGGTTAGTTTCTGGTGGTTCCGATAACCACTTATTACTAGTCGATGTTCGCGGCTTTGGCTTGACTGGTAAAGATGCTGAAAAGTTACTGGATGAAGTTAATATTACCGTTAATAAAAACTCAATTCCATTTGAAACTTTGAGTCCATTTAAGACTAGCGGAATTCGCTTAGGTACACCAGCAATTACTAGTCGTGGCTTTGATCAAGCTGACTGTGCTAAAGTTGCTGAGTTAATCATCCAAGTACTTGAAAATCCAACTGATGACCAAGTGTTAGCTTCGGTTAAAAACCAAGTGCAAGCACTCACTGATGCACACCCAATTTATGCAGCTGATTCCTTACGCTAATTATCTAAATTAATGCTAACAACCACTAATTACTAGCTAAGTTTTAGTAATTAGTGGTTTTTTAGATGCTAAAAAAGAGAGGGGGCTTGCCCTTATTTTTTAATCTTCCTAGTTTACATAATATACATTATCGAAAGTAGTATTAAAAGCAAAAAAGCGCCCCGGCTTGCCCCCATGCCTTTTTGCAAACTTTCATCAGTAAATACTTTGGTGACTAAACTTTTTGTTTTGCAACTCACTTGATACTTTCTGTTGTCCCAGCCACCCAATTACAACTTTAATTTGAATCTAAATAAAAAGATCTCAAGTTAGCAACTAATCTTTGAGCTAACTTAGAGACCTTTTTTGAATTTTGATTTTAAAGCATTCTGACCATCAACTATTCAGCTGTAATTCGAACTCGACCTTAAAACGCGCCTCTCAGCACTAAAAACCAATCTTAAATTCGCGCAAAGAATCACCTAATTCTTCGTCCGTAATTCCAATGTACCTCTTGGTAATTTCTTCACTCGAATGGTTAAATAAGCGCATTAAGTATAAAATATCATGCGTCTTCCGATAATACCACAAACCAAAAGTCCGGCGCATGCTGTGAGTTGTAAAACCGATATTGCCTAAGTTAGCATCAATGCGCTTAAAGAGCTTGTAAACATTATTGACGCTTTCCGGCTTGGCCCCGTGATTTTGACTTGAAGGAAAAACCCAATCTTCATCAGCTTTATCCTTAATATACTGCTCAACCTTAGGATAAATCGCATCTAAAAATAAGGTCTTCTTTTTACCAGTCTTAATTTCAACAATCTCTGGACGCTTGCTGTGACGCAAAGTTCCAACCTTTAAATTGAGCAAGTCCGAACAGCGTAACCCGGTATTAATTCCTAACAAGAATAAAAAGGTATCGCGTTCGGGATAGCGAGTCCGCCGCAAGTAAAATAAAACGTCATTAATTTGATCTTCACTTCGAAGTGGTTGTGAGTTATAAACCACGAAAACCCCGTCCTTTCAACGTTTCTGAAGGCTCATAAACGTACTTTCCTAATTATTTAAATAATAGCATTTAATTAGGAAAGTATCAAATCGCAAAATTTGATATCCCGGTATTACGCAATTTAACTTTCCTCAAAATAGATAAAATGATGAAAGAACGAAAAGTAAGTAAATTAAAGAAAGTAACTGAAAATCACCTAGTCATTTTTTACCGTGACAAATGCTCTTGCAACTGCTTTTCAATCGTAGTCCGATACTCTGGGTAGACTTTTAAAATCTCGGCATAGATTTTGCGACTAATTAACTTAAACCCTTCTTGGTGGCCCACTCGGTTAGCTAGCCTAGTTAGTTCATCATCGTAGTTAGTTAAGTTATGGCGGATGTAGTTAACGATGTCCCAGTCAGTGGCTTCGTGATAGGCAAATTCATCGTAACTATGGTAGTTAAGTTCCCGGTACATGTACCAGTCATCTAAACTCGCTTGGGTTAAGCACTTTAATTTTTTCTTAGGCAAACGCTCAACTTGAACCTTAATGTCAGCTAGTTCGGCTAGTAAGGCGTTAGTTTTGGTAACAACTGCTTTTTGAGCCGCCTGCTGGCGCTTAGCCCGCCGTTTAGTTGCCATCACCAACAAGAGTTGCACTTCATCTTGCGCTAAAAAATTTTGAATTAAGGACTCACTCCAGGCTGGGTAACGCTGGCTCTTGTAGCGCCCGTACCAAATTTTGTCTGCCGGGGGCAAGTAAGCCAAACATTTATCAGTCAACCCAAATTCTCTTTTTAGCGCTGTCTTAGTATAAATTTTTTCCTTAACCATAAATCTTCCTCCTAACAAAATAAAACGAACAGGTGTACCAATAACTTAATAGTACACCCGTTCGTGATAATCTACAAATATTTGTTCTTAATCTGTCAACTTAATAATTACCTTGCCGTCAGCATGCCCTGTCGCTACGTAATCACAGGCGGCCTGGATTTCTTCAAAGGGGTATTCTTTGGCAACCCTAATCTGCAACCGCCCAGTAACCACAAGCTCAGCTAAGCGTTGCAACTGCAGGCCATCAGGTCGCATAAAGAGAAATTCATACTCTGCATGTGCTTTGTGGCTAGCACGCGTAATCTTATGGCTAGCCAGCTTAAATAAGCCCTGCCAAATAAGGTTTAACCCGTATGCCTTAGCAAACTTAGCATCGGGTAGGCCTGCAACCGACACAACTTTGCCGCCAGGTTTGACAACCTCAAAGGATTGCAACAGAGTCTCTTTACCAATGGTATCAAAAACATAGTCAACGGGCGGACACACCTTGGTAAAGTCACTGTGGCGGTAATCAATAACTTGATCAGCCCCTAAAGTAGTTAACCAAGCATGATTGCGTTGGCTAGCCGTAGTGATAACCGTTAGCCCCTGCATTTTAGCCAGTTGAACCAAGATACTGCCCACAGCTCCTGCTCCGGCATGAATTAAGATTGACTGGCCGCGTTTAGCCTGCATTTTGTCAAACAGGGCTTGGTAGGCTGTCAACCCGACTAACGGTAGGGCTGCCGCCTGTTTTAAATCTAAGTTTGGTGGAAGTAAGGCCAAATTAGCTTCCCGATCGACTAGGTAGTCACAAAAGGTCCCAATACTTTGTTTGCTAATTCGGCCTAAAACCTTTTGGCCCACCTTAAAGTTAGTAACAGCCGTGCCTATTGCCTCAACAATCCCTACGTAGTCATTACCTAGAACCAAAGGCATGGGTAATTTCAGCAACGGCCTTAGGTTACCAGCTTGGATTTTTAAGTCAACAGGGTTGACGCTAGCCTTTAAAACCCTAACTAGCACTTGCTTAGGCTGAGTAATGCTAGGCTTAGGTAACTGGCCTAAGGTTAATTGTTTCTGACCATAGTGGGTGATATACGCTGCTTTCATTTTTTACCTACACTTTCTAAAAATAATTGTGCCACTTTGTGACCCGACATTGGGTTTTGGCCCGTTATCAGGCGGCCGTCTTAAACTACATAACTTGTAAACGGTAGCCGTTGGCTAAAATGAGCTCCCGCTTTTTTGGCTGCCCTTTCTGTCATAAAGGGAACTTTGAATAACTTACCGCTTAAAACTTCCTCTGTGCTTGTAAAACCAGTTACTTTCTTACCCGCTATGAGTGGTTGGCCCTTAGCGTCCCGTTGAAAGATTAGTCCCACTAAGCCGTGGCAGACTGACATCACATACCCACCTTGTTGGTAAATTTGTCTAGTCGCTGCTTCAAAGTCGGCATTATTAGGAAAGTCCCATAAGACCCCGTTTCCGCCTGTGAAATAAATTCCCCGGTAGTCTTTCGGATTGACTTTAGCAATCGGCAAACTTACCCGCAAAGCGCGCATTTGAAAATCATTCGACTGATAAATAGCATCTACTTCCTGTGAGCGGTAAATTTTTTTCAAGCTGCGGGGATCGAGGGGGACTGCGCCGCCCTTAGCACTCGCATAGTCAACCTGAAAGCCGGCTGCTTGAACCTTGGCTACAAAATCGGTGGCCTCGGCTAACCAAAGGCCTGTTTGCTCGGCACTGGTCCCATACTGAGCTACGTTTGTTAAAATCACTAAGACCTTGTTCACTTTATTTCACTTTCCCTTCGTTCAAGTATTTGAGTAATTCAACTAAATCGGTACTTAGGCTAGCTAACTGTTGCCACCGGGTTCCCTCTGTTTCCAGGTAGTAATAGTTCTTCGTTCCTTCCTTACGCATCCCAACCACCCCAGCTAAGCGCAAAATTTTCAAATGATGCGAAACGGCCGGCCGGCTCAGGTGCGTCTTGGCGGTAATTTCTCCTACCCGCGCTCCGCCTTGCTGCTTACAAGGAAGGTCAAATAGGGTCATTATTAAGTGTTGTCTGGTCTCATCACCTAGAGCTACGAATAAGTCCGCCAACTCATCAAAGCCTTGTTTTAATGCGGCTAACTGCTTGTCTTTATCCATCTCAAGTCACCTCTGTTATATTGGTCAATTAATTAAACCATTCAACCATTAAACTTACAAGTAATTTCGCCATTGAGAAAGCAAATCGAGACGAAAGCATTTAGGGTAAAAAAGAATCCTAAGCAAACCGTAATCGTTTCTTAGGATTCTTCCGTAAAGATATGTATTTACAATTAACAATTATAGTAGGTAAGCAACTACTTGGATTTGTTTTTCTGCCGTAATTTCTCTCTAGATGTGTATGCCATGAGAAAGAAAATAACAGCGATGGCAAAGTAGCCCAAAAGCCCTAAGAAAGAAGTTCTCTGACTTAAAGCAGAATACATACCAAATATAGCTACTATAACCGGTAATACGGCAATTCCATAGCGCCATTTAATCTTGGGAGTTAGTGCATGTTGAATAACCATCCCCACAATAGTATATGTTAACGGATTTGATAGTAGTTCTTCCAAAATAACTCCTCCAGTGTTTAAAAATCTAGGTTGTTGTTTACTTTAAGACGCTAATTTATCTAACTAGCACCTAAGATAATGGTAGCACTTTTTATATGGTCTTTACACCATCTAGATTTTAGTTTTAGCTTTTCTAAAGATAAATATTAGATAAGCTCTACAACCAGTTGCGGCCAAAACTTACGTCACGCTTTCTTTTTAACCCTGTTGTTATAAACTAAGCTTCTTTCTGCGTCACTAGCATAATAAGGAGTAGGCGTTACTTTAAAATTGACTAAATCCCCCACTCCATACGGTGCGTATAGTTCCAAATTATGATTGGAATTCAGTCTAACCGCTATGGCAGTACACTTTTCTGGAAACTTCGAAACAGCATCCCTAGAGCTGGTGTACTTCTCCGTATTAGGACTATGGATATGCATATAATATTGATTTTTGATTTCCCACCTGTACTCGGGGTATAATCTCTTGACCCGGGCCTCTAGTGCAAGGGTTTGTTCATATGATAGCTTCTTATCAAAGAAAATAACGTCTACATCTGAAAAGTGAGCGTCACTAAAGCCCTCTTTTCCGCTAAGAACATTCCAAATATAATTTCGAATAGTTCCCGCACAAAGCCAACAATCCTTAAGCTCAAAAGACTGAATTATCTTTAGCAGGGATATAAACTTTTCATCATCTTCAAGAACCCTTGCTAGGTTATCCATTTCAACACCTCACGTAAAACGCTAGTACAGCCAGCAACTATCAAATCATCATAAATTCTCCATTTTCAAAGCGAGTAATCCGGCCGCTTCCTTCTGCAATGGTTTTTCCCTGCGCATCTTTCACCAGGTAAGCATTGCGGCGCGCAAGTGACTCATCAGCTAACCATTTGGAAAAGTAAAATTTTTCGCCCTCTTGACATTCAAAACACTCGTCCTCTGCCAGTGGTAAACTCAATCGTTGCGGATAATAAATCTCTACGCGGTGATTTAAATCATCTTGAACGGCTAAAAGAACCGGAGCAACATAAAACGCTAGGCGTGCAAAGTTAATTCCCGCAGCCGCAATCCGAGCTACTTCTGTTACCTGCCGACTAACAAATTCATAACTCATTATTAGGATTTGCTCAGTTACTTTTTCTAAGACTAAAAAATAAAGGTTACCTTGATAGTACTCCAGGACCGCAAAATTAGAAATTACCTGCTGCTCACTTGCTTCATACACTGTAAAAATTTCTTGGGTCTCTGCGTGAAATAATAGTAACTTCTTAGCGAATGGTGCTGCTTTAGACTTGCTATCTAAAAGGTTAGTGTCGTAATCATAATACCAGCCTGCCATTCCACTGATATTAGGCAAATACTCATGATACAACCCTGTTATCTTCTTCATCTGGTTCTCCTAAATTTCTAGCAAAAATATTGGATTGTTCCAATTAACCGCCACGTTACTTTCTAGCATCCGTCACCTTAACCACCACCCGGAATTGGCGTTCGGGATGGCTTTCTAAGTTCACCATCTGAATCCGAGCTTCTAAAATATCGCCGTGGCCATAGTACAACAAAGTGCTAAATAGACCGTTATACTGAGCGGGAACATAACCAATCTTAGTATCCTTGTAAAGGACAGCCACCGCGTCAGGATCATGCGGATTACCTTCTTCCCGGACCAATTGGACAGTTTGCCCTAACTTTAATTCCTCAATTACATCTAACCCATCACAGTAAGCAAAACCTGCCAAATGAAAATCCATAATATGCCGGCTTGGTTGATACTTTACACTATCCATCTATTTTTCCTCCTAACTGCTTTTAAAAGAACAATTATTTATCTTTATTTTAGCAAATTCCCCACCGACCAACAATTATTAAGAGCCATCCCTGACCCCATCTTATTTTAATAAAAACCACCTTCCTACTAAAACACTTTAATAGGCAGGTGGAATTTATGAAATAATACACTTATATAAGCAAAACTATCAATATATTATTCAGCAACTAGCTTATTTTCTCTTACGATAAATCTAGTTCTACAAACCAGCTAATCTTTCTTGAAAATCCGCTTACGGTCTTTAACAGGGGTAAGTTCCGGATTAGCTACGATATAGTCAATGTATTTAAGCGTTTCGTGCTTAATTTCTGCTCGCGACATAATATCTAAAATCCTAACGCCACCCATCGCATTTAAGTGTTTATTAACAGCTGCATATATTTCCTTTCTATTACGAACCTTATCTTGAGAAAAATAGATTCCCTCGATGATACCTAGGGCAATTTCCTTATTATTGGTCAACTTACTAGCAAAAAAAGCGATAGATTTACCTGCACCATCGCTATCAAAGAAGAATTCCGTCAACCAATATGGATTTTGCTTATTTTGGTCATCATAGGTTCGATAACCCATCCACCAGTAACGGGAAATTCTTTGAATTAGCTGATTTCTAATATTTGAACCATTATAAAAAATGGCATTTTTAATTTTGTCATCAAAGTTCTTATACTGGGTTACGGTTTGCAAATAATCCAATAAATAATCAAGATAAACAGTATTTATCATGGTAAACCACATTTCTTCCCTTGTTGCTTGTACAGGAGATAAAAACTTCATTGGTTCATATGTCGCTTTAATATTGTAGATGTACAGTTCATTATAAGGTAAATTGTCAGTTAACTCTCGATACTCAAATTCATAAGGTGTTTCGTAAACAAATTCATTGGCAAATAACTTTTGAATCCCTGCTTTGTCCAAATTACGGTATAAATCAATATACTCAATATCAAAATTTCGCTTTACTTCTTCTAAAAAAACTTCGTCACATGTTTTAATCTTCACTTTCAATAACCCCTTGTACCTCCATAAAAGCTCGTTCCAGTGGATTGTCTAAGATTTTTTGTGCTAATTCTAAGGCTGAAACATTTTGCTTCATTAAATCCTGTAAATCTAAATCTAGGCTCTTAATTTTTCTTTCAATTACCTGATACCACTTTTGCCCGTCTATATCGCCATTTCTGAATATTACCATGTAATTTAAGAGCTGGGTTAAGGCAGGAAGAATTACCATGGTTAAAATTACTTCCTGCATCCCTTGATATTTCACATACTGTTCATACTGCTTTTCTGGAAGATAAACATATACAATTTCACCATCTGGATCGACTAGCATGCAATCTGACTTAGACTTAGCGACCTTAATAATGGATGTTACACTCTTAAAGCTATCAGTATCATCGATATTTACGTTAGTAGTAAAAGCTACTGCCAGTGGGTCCCCCACATTTAAAGTTGGAAAAACATAGTTTGTTCCGTAAAGTTCGCTATTGATGGATTCACTTTGATGATACTTAATTTCTTGTTTAGCCAATAAAAAGCCTGACAGTTCGACTTTTTGTCTCATCAATTTGGGATCAATCTCTAAGTCAAAAGTATTTGTTCCAATTTCAATGGCATACAATTTTCGGTAGGATGCCCGACTATTTTCAACGTGCAGATAAAAACCAGCTAACCCCCGCTTAATTAAGTCTTCTAGTGATTGGTCATGCAACTTAAATTTACAGTGAACGTTGGCATTTTTAAAACTTGTTGCTGATGTAAGTGAAAATTCTACTTCAAAACTAGAGCTCGCGATATAATCGTCATCGTCAAGCGACAGCACGGGGTAAGGATAAATACTGTTAACGATTTGCATAGATTTCCACCTCTAATTTCAAACGCGTATTGCGATTTAGCTTGATTGTAATAGTTTGCCAAAGATTTGCTTTTAGTGACTCAATATATAAACTTGATGCTTTTATTGGCAAATTGCTAGTATGATAACTAGCTTCTTTTAGTTGGACCATATCTTTAGAACCCGAATCTCCAACACTATCAACAACAATTTTGATATTTTCTAATACTTGCTCCGGTTTTATCAAGATTCGATACAACCCTTTGGTATAATCAATTTCTATACAACGATATTTTACCGTGGTGATTTTGCGACGACGATTACCATTTTTGATAAACATATCGTTACCAGCAGCTGGGCCATTGGTACCCGGTCTGTTTCCATAACCAAAGTCATTTCCTAGTCCTAGGCCCCCTTTATTTCCAAGGCCATCATAGGCGGTCCCATAGCTGTTACCCTCGCCAACGGCTCCTTTAGTTACACCATCACCACCAGAGCTTGAATATTCTCGAACTACAGCGGTATCCGCCTTTTTTCGGACTTCGCCAAGTTCTACGTTTACTGCACCATGCTTAACTTTACTGCCATTCTTGTTTAATCTAATTGAATTAATATCCTCGGGTAAAAAGTCACTCACCCCATAAGCATCAACTTCATCGGCAACCTTTTCTGTGTAGGTCTGTTTAATGGTCTCCTTTATGAACCGGTTCATAGCCTTTAAGAATTTTGCTGCCTCTTTAGGCTTAGCTGCTCTATCCTTTGACCAGTCATTATGGTTGGGGTTTTCTAGTTGTTTAAGGATGCGGTTAATATTAGCGCCGTGAGCGTAGAATATCCCAGAAAATTTAAGAACCGAGCTAATCCGATTTAAATCTTTAATCTTCATGCCCGCATTTCTAGTCATTAAGACCCGCCGGTTAATATCATCACCCTTATTAGAGGTATATAAAGTGGCTTCACCATCCTTAATCTCATACTCTTCAAACCCCGTTAACTTAAATTCCTTACGTTCCTCATCCTGTAAAACATCGTAATAGCCAGGAAGGTATTCATATTTTTTAAGTAACTTCTTGTCAGCGCGAATCTCTTCTATCACCTTGCCAACAGTGTCATAATTGAGCAAGATGCTATTATCAATAACCACTTCAAGTTTATTCATGTAAAATGAAAATAAAAAGTTATTCGCTAAGGAATAAGTTATTTCCTTGGTCCAATTAGCTAGCAAGTCTTTATTAAAACCAACGATATAGATATCCGTTCCGGTATCTTTACGGGCTACTTCGGATTCTAGACTAAACTTTTTAGCAAACGGCTTCTTACTTCCATGCTCTCCATAATAACCAATTCCTTGCGTAATTACTTTATCATTACCTACACCATCTTCGTATGATACAAACTTCATTACCCCAATCGATTGGATGCCTTCATTAGCTAACGTACTATATAAGACCATCCGCAAATCACTAACGGCAAACGGAGCCCCTTTACCAATTCCAAAAGAACCAGCAGAAGAATCGTCGCTTTTCACGGACGAACCGACCTGTTCTATCAGTGACTGCCAATTTTCTTTGCGTAAGCCAGTTGTATTGTAGTCACTAATTTTTAAAATACTAATTCGTTCATCCTGTAAAAGCTTCTTCATTTTTCGGAGCATCATCATTGTTTTTTGCTCGTTAGGCCATTGTTTCATTGCCTTAGCTATAATTTCATAGCGTAATTCTAAATAGCCTGGAATCTGCTCAGCTGCAACTTCAAAGAGTTTGAATTCTACTCGAACTGGCTTACTACTTCCCTCAAGCGCAGCATCCAAAGAATTTTGACAAATTTCTCTGGCTAACGAATCCAACGGATTATCCTTAAACATCTCTAAACTGGCATTAGAACCAGATTCCATTTGTAAATCTTTTCCCCCTGGGAAGTACCAGGAACTATCATTTTTCACATGCTTTTTAAAGCTAATCATTTCTCAACTCACCATTCATTATTTCTATACGTTGTTATTTTACTGTATCCCTTAGGACCTGTATATACTTGATGAAGAATCTAGCCAACCTTCTCCAAAATACTATTTTTAAAAGATTGGAAAAACTAGTGTATAGGTTTCTTAGAATCCTTTGCTAAGCTTTAGATTCTAAGTAATCGACATCACTGGTGAAAAAAGTGGGTCTCCACAAAGCTCTGGGTGTGAACGTTTTCGCACCTAGAGTCTTTTCATTTCCTATGAGAAATTCTCTGAAAAACAAATTGTTGTAAAAGACTTTTGCATCAAGGTTTAATAAAAAGGACTCTAAGAAAAATTCGTTTGTTTCTCAGAATCCTTTGAAAATGATGCACACAAAGTTTTGGGCAGAGCCAAAAAAGGCCGTAAAATCACAGGTAAAATGTGAATTTACGGCCTTTTAGTTTGCACACTTTTCTTTAACTTTAAAATTCCATGGCGAATAATCCTCAATATCAACTTCTTGCTGTTCTAGTAACGAAAAGATGTAGTTGAGATACTTATAGACATTTAGTCCATTCGACTTAGCTGTTTGGACTAAGCTGTCCCAGATTGCGTTAGCTTTTGTCCCGGTTACTGTTGTCGCAAATAGTAAATTTTTGCAGACTAGAGTTGCTGGTCTAAGCGCTGTTATTTGGCGGGAAGTAGTGATTTTATAGTATCATAATTAATAAAGATAAATTTGTTTCAATTCTCGCCATAGTTAATCTCCTTGTATTCAGCTCTGCCTAGCAAATAATCAATACTTACCATAAAATAGTCAGCTAATTTCCATGCCATTTCGCTTGTGATGCTTTTATGTCCTCGTTCCATGTCTGCAACTTGCACCCGACTCATACCTATCCTGTCTGCTAATTGCTGTTGCGTTAAACCACGCTCTGTTCGTAATTTACGTAAGTTATTTTTCTTTTTGTCATAACCCATACCCGAACCCTCCCAAAAATTCTTTTTAGTCTAAATCAAAATCATCGACCCATTCGGAAATGTTTAACGCTAGTGCATTATCCGTATCATTGCGTACAAAGTAGGTATGCTTAGCTTGTCTAGTTAACGAATCACATTGAATCGCAATCCCATTCATACCACGGATTGCCATATTGAATAACAGAAATGTGAAAGCTCTTTCTGTTTTTTTCTTCTGCCACATACCAATAATTTCTTGGTGTGTAGGTAATAACACTTAGAGTAGGTGCGATTCCTTTTCTGCGTAAAATTTCCATTCCTACTGGGTCATTGATAAGATTATTATATCATTTGCCAATCAAGCTACCACCAGTACCAGCGCAAGGTCATAATAACTACTACCATAAGGATTACCCCCTCCACTGTGGGGAGAAGATATAAGTTATAGTTATGGTTTATCTATAAGTTATATATAATCATCCCTACCAACTAAATAATCAATGCTTACATGAAAGTAATCAGCTAAAACCCACATGTTTTCTAGGGTTAAAGCCCTTTGACCTGTTTCAATCCTTGAAACTTGATTCCTTTTAACGTTTAAAATATTTGCTAAATCATCTTGGGTCATCTTGTAATTTAATCGTAATTCACGAACTCTATTTTTGCTATCAAACATTCGTTTTCCCTTACCATTTTTCCTTATATTTATAATAGTAGAAAAAATTCATTTTCTAAAATTATTATACCCTATAAACCTTACAGCCTCAAGGGTTACGGCGAGGATTACCCCCACCAGTGTGGGGAAAAGTGTGCTAATAAAGGGTGCCAACAAGGCATCAGAATTAAATAGCCAGTATAATGTTATCAAAAATAATTTGGTAACTGGTGGTGAAAGTGTTGCTGAGGCAACAAGAGCGATTGCTAGAATGCAAGCCGATGGTGAGAAATATTCTCTCAGGTATGGGAAGTCCCAAAAAGAAATTGCAGATGCATATTTAGAATTGGTAAAACGTGGTTATACTAGTCAACAAGCAATAGGGGCGATGAACACTGAGCTGCAAGGTTCGATTGCATCAGGTGATGAATTTTCGGATGTAGTTGAAGTTGCCTCGCAAACCTTGGAAGGCTTTGGTATGACGGTTGATAAGAATGGTAAGCAATTATCATCTGCTAAAGAAATGACAGAACAAACGAAGAAGGCTGTCAATACACTAGCATATTCAGCTGATGTTACCTCTACTTCTTTCCAATCCCTAGGTGTAGGGATGTCCTATGTATCTTCAACAGCTCACCAAGCGGGATTTACTCTAGCAGAAACAGCAAGTGCGATGGGTGTCTTAAGTAACGCAGGTTTAGAAGCAGACAAGGCTTTGGTAAAACTGGCCGCTTAGCGAGTAATCGCTTTGAAAAATTATTTTGTTAATTCGGGGAAGGCTAAATTATGATATAATGAGCATGAAAAGTACTGCTAGTAAATTGATTATTATAACATGTTGATCCCGAGCCAAGCCTAGCGGAAACGTTAGGAAGGTGTAACGACTAGGAAAAGTAGGCTAAAAATAAGAGTTTATTCATGCTGAAATTCCCACGAAGGCAAAACTCCCTAAAGTAAGTGTACCTAAATAGATAACGGAGGAAATAGCCATGAAACCTTATAAGTGGAAAAAGGGTGATGGAATAACAACGGTTTGCATAATTATTGGTGCGATATTAGGATTCATTGGTGGAATCTTTTACCCCTCACTACTAGATGAGATACTTCATAAGTTTATTGAGTTTACTATAGTGATAGTTGTTATACTTAGTCCGATTATTGTAATAATACGTATTGCAAGGAAATTTTAGAAAGCGAGCTAATAGGCCCGCTTTTTTTGTACACATTTTTAGGGATGAAAAGATAGTCTGAACACTATGGAAACATAGTGAAGCATGGGATAAAGAGCCTATGCGGTAACATATGGGTACAGGTCTGCGAAAAGTAAGGATTACCCCCACTAGTGTGGGGAAAAGTTGGCGTAACGCTCGATTTCCTCAAGCACTACAGGATTACCCCCACTAGTGTGGGGAAAAGACAGTGGAAATCCACAAAATATAGGCAGGTGGAGGATTACCCCCACTAGTGTGGGGAGAAGTCGGCACTAGTTTTGATTATGGGGGACAAAGCAGGATTACCCCCACTAGTGTGGGGAGAAGTGTAGGTGAGCACAATTTTACGCTGACTTATTAGGATTACCCCCACTAGTGTGGGGAGAAGCCTTAGGAGGGATGAGGAATGAACGAACTAGTAAGGATTACCCCCACTAGTGTGGGGAGAAGAGATTAGGCACGCTTGATTTAATCACAAAGTAAGGATTACCCCCACTAGTGTGGGGAGAAGAATGTGGGTAAAATTTGGTATGCTACACATTCAGGATTACCCCCACTAGTGTGGGGAGAAGTAGTTCGTTTACAGAATTAACGAGCTGTAAAAAGGATTACCCCCACTAGTGTGGGGAGAAGGCAACCTTACGCTCATTCATTGGTTCTTTATAAGGATTACCCCCACTAGTGTGGGGAGAAGCCTTCGGCGACAACATTTGAACTTACAGATTTAGGATTACCCCCACTAGTGTGGGGAGAAGAGCTTGGTATTCAATAATTTCATATTCGCCCAAGGATTACCCCCACTAGTGTGGGGAGAAGTTGTGCTGTTGCTAGCTTGTTTACTAGCTTTAAGGATTACCCCCACTAGTGTGGGGAGAAGCATCACTAGGTATGCTTGCGCCGTCAACGCTCAGGATTACCCCCACTAGTGTGGGGAGAAGTTTCACCTATCCGCATACCTGTGTAGATTCCAGGGATTACCCCCACTAGTGTGGGGAGAAGCAAAGTTAATGTCGTCCCAGGTTAAGGCTAAGAGGATTACCCCCACTAGTGTGGGGAGAAGAATCTCATCTTTAAATCTGTTGATGACAAACAAGGATTACCCCCACTAGTGTGGGGAGAAGCTGTTGTTGTCGCTATTATTGGCGTTATTTTAAGGATTACCCCCACTAGTGTGGGGAGAAGAACTCCGTCGATGACGTCACCCACAGTTATAAAGGATTACCCCCACTAGTGTGGGGAGAAGAATTAGTGCAATTCCCGGATGGTCGTTCTTTTAGGATTACCCCCACTAGTGTGGGGAGAAGTTGGCGAAGTAATGGCCTTGACTTGGAAGGATAGGATTACCCCCACTAGTGTGGGGAGAAGTGCTTGGTCTGACGAGTAAACAGCAACGATTAGGGATTACCCCCACTAGTGTGGGGAGAAGTAACTTGATTTACCCCGGGCAACAATTAAATTAGGATTACCCCCACTAGTGTGGGGAGAAGCATTTCCGTGAAGGCATTGATTTTGAGGGCGTAGGGATTACCCCCACTAGTGTGGGGAGAAGCGGTCTATGACATCATGGACACTGAATGAGTAAGGATTACCCCCACTAGTGTGGGGAGAAGTTCACGTCCTTCTAGTGTAACTGGGTATTCGCGAGGATTACCCCCACTAGTGTGGGGAGAAGCAACTAGGCTTGCTCCTTTTTTATTTTCGATAAGGATTACCCCCACTAGTGTGGGGAGAAGGTTATCACTTACGAACTGGGGGACTAAGTATGAGGATTACCCCCACTAGTGTGGGGAGAAGTTAGCCAACGAGTGGTGTGTCTCGTCTGTGATAAGGATTACCCCCACTAGTGTGGGGAGAAGTGATTTAGCTGTGATACCTTTGCGCTAGCCGTAGGATTACCCCCACTAGTGTGGGGAGAAGTCATGTTTACCCCTCCTAGAATAGGTTTTCTTGGGATTACCCCCACTAGTGTGGGGAGAAGGTCTGATTCTTAGCCAAGAGCTGCGACATCAGAGGATTACCCCCACTAGTGTGGGGAGAAGACATCCCATCGTCAGGTCGGGGGACGAAGATAAGGATTACCCCCACTAGTGTGGGGAGAAGTCAATCAATTCTGCCCCACCCTTAGTTGAGATTGGATTACCCCCACTAGTGTGGGGAGAAGAAGAAATAGATGAATTAAAAGACATTACCATGAGGATTACCCCCACTAGTGTGGGGAGAAGTCTTGGAAAACTCAATCGAGTGGCAATACACGAGGATTACCCCCACTAGTGTGGGGAGAAGACTAAAAAAACGTTGATAAACCGGTATTTTTAAATTCGTAAACAACCATTTTCAATCAGTTTGATTGCAAGTTCGTAAGTCGCCATAGAATCAGACAGAGAATTATGCGGTTGAGTATTATCAATCTCATATTCTTTTAAAACCGTTGCAAAGCGATAGTTATCTAAAAATTCATTATCCTTTTTTACGAGCATTGCCAAGTCAACCACTCGATTAGCAGGTAAGTCTAAGCCTACTTGCTTGCACGCAGCATGTAAAAAATCAAAATCAAATCTAACATTGTAGCCCACAACAATTGATTTTCTTAAAAAACTTATTAAATCCTTAAGTCCATCTATCAGTTCAACACCTTCGTTGACTAATAATGTATCTGTAATACCCGTTAATTTTACAATATTTTCAGGTATAGATGTACTGATTTTTATGTACCGATTAAAAGTTTTATACTCTTTACTAACTTTACGTACGGCACTGATTGAAATAATGCTATTCTGCGTACAATCTAAACCAGTTGTTTCTATATCTATTGCTACAATGTCTGGATATACCGCCCTTGTTACTGATTTTTTAACCATCAATTTCTCTTGTGCCTTCTTAGCACGGTGGATTTTAGCTGCATTGCTAAATCCATGCTTAACAGCTTCATTCTTAGGTGTCACCTGCATCAACAAGGGAATTCCATCAAAGTCAACGACTTTTTTGGTAGAAACAGTTGTCCTAAAGTTATATCCCAACTCATTATTAGTGCTATAAACCATGGTAGCTTCTCCGTTGCCTATATTTTTTTCAATACGCATCCACAGTTGTTCCCTAATACGTGCACTAAATCGTCCAACATAGACACCAGTTTGGATTTCTTGACACCATTTAGTTAAATCTCCACGTAGTGCTTTTGGTACCTTAGATAAGGTAATAACAATCATTCTTCCTCATCCTTACCCTCATCTTTATACTCATGATACTGTACACCAAAGTCCACTAGCCCTTCTTTATCATCCCAAAGGCTCATCACCTTTCCGTCCGCTACATCATCTTCGGCATCTAACAAATACTTTAAATCAGCTACCATCTTAACAACTAGCTTATTCTTCTTAAATACGTCCCTCATTGCGAGTCTTGTATATGTTGAGATATCTTTATCATTGCCATATTTAGCAACTATATCAAAGGCGATGGGAATTGAATATTGTGCTTTATAAAGGTCCGCAAAATCGTAAACAAATGATAAATCATTACCTGTATGAATAAAGCCTAACCCTGGGGAAACACCCAAAGCAGAGATTACGCTATAGCATAGTCCATATAAAGCTTGGTGACCAGCAGTTAAAGCTTTATTAATAGGAGTTCCTGACTCAAAATTATCAATTCTATATTCACGGTGACTCCAAGCAACGCCAGTTCTTTTAGATTCCTCTCTATACGCTTTGCGCACCCTGGATCCTTCCTTGCCACGTAAAGATTCCATGGTTAACTTAGATACATCCTCATCCGGAAATCTCATTTGATACATCTTACGAGCAACTGCCAACCGTGAACGCTTATTTGATACTAGCTTTGCCTGCTTCTCTAGCAATAATGAAGAGTGATTCAAAGCTCTACCATGTGCGTACTGCCGAACGCCGTGTTCTCCTACCCATACAACCGATAAGCCACAATCACCCATTAGCTCCATAGCTCTGTGTGTCACATCTACTCCTGGTCCCAGCAACAATACGTTTACCAGGGCCGCAGGAATAAATACAGTTCCTCGACTATCCATAACTTTAATCGCGCTATCCTGCCGATTTATAACTGCATGTTCAAGGTATAAGAAACTGATTCTATCCCCTACTCGCCCTAATTCTTGTAGTTCCGCTTTTTTCAGCATCTTATCACCGCCTTCGTACGAAAACTAATCTTTAACCAAAAGGAATTACCGTTAACATTCCCATACCGTATGCCTTTTCGCGACCAATGCCTCGGGTAAGCGTCTTTTTGAATGCTTCTAAATCTGTAACAGTAAGTACACCTTCAAAGGTTGCCTTGCTTAAATTAACACGGCGATTATTTTTCTTGTACAAAGCTAATGACTCGCGACCTGTAACATCAAAACTATTATTCTCAAGCGAAAATCCTAATTTTTTAGCCTTTTCTGACAGCCATTCTTTTTGCTTGCTTGGTGCTACTGTACGGAGTTTACCGACTGTATTTTTTTCAGGAACAAACATCCGGTATACAGGATTTACCACCAACTTAAATCTTAATTTCTGCCCCTCTCTTAGTTTTTCTAGGAAGGGGCTATAATCTTTGGTTTGAGCCGTACCGTCAACACCATACCTACTTAGTATACCTAAATCTGGCTTTTCTGGACTTACGACAAGCAGGTAATCCTTGCCGCGCAAATGGTCAATCCGCCACAAGTGCCGTAACCTCTCACTATTTTCAATCTCACTGGGAAAGCTCGTTTCAACCCAATTATGGTACGCACCTAGATGATATAAATCTTTAATCTTTCGCCGATTAAGAGTATCAATCTCTACTCTAGATAAATACATATTATCACTCCTCTACATAGCTTCCCAGGCATCATGCTCATGTGATTGCGGATTAACTAAAGTCACCCTAGCTTTTGCGACACTGCGATAGCTAAAGCGTCGATTACGTGGATTAAAAGATTCCGCAATATCCTGCATCATAAAATTCGGATTTCCAGGTAAAAGATTAGCATCTGCATACAATTCCGCTTCAAAATTTGGTGCACTATATTTCTTCTGATACCACTTTGAGGCTTGCCAAGGCAATTTGTCTTTTAAAACCTCTATTGTTGTGGTTGCTTCAAAAGTTTCAGTCCTAAGAACACCTGCCGGCGGATTAGAGCGACGACCTAAAAACAATTGGAATTTGGGATGATGTAATGAAAAATTGATTTCATCAATTAAGTCTATCTCTTCACTGCCTAAGGCAACTACGTAAACATAATCCTGCAAATTGTCTCGGTAAGTAAGTTTTCCAGGTTTCTTGGCATCATATTTCGCAATTTGAAAATCAGTTGTTGTTGACCCTACTTGGTCAATTCTTACCGCAAAAGCCAAGTCATTTAAACCAGAAATTCTGGTATCCTCTCTACGATAACCAAGCGCAGCGGCAACCATCCCAACAACCGCACTTTTAGTTGGAAACAAGTTGGTCGATCGCACATTAAAAGTTGCTTGATTACCATAAGACTGAAATGGTGCGGTTAATCTAATTGTTATTACTTTCATCCGCAACCTCTTTTCTCAATACCTCAGATACCTTTTCAAGAAGTTCGTTTAAGTTGGCGACTTTTTTATCAATTTTATTTTGCTTCTTAGTTACAATTGCTGTCAGCAATGGTTCTTCAACAAATTGTAACGAATCATTGAATTCATTTTCTAAATGCTCGATAGATGGTTCTACATATCCATTACGTGACTTAACCGGTTCTTCGAAGGCAGACACTAAGTTAACAGGTGTATCCTTTCTAACAGTTACCATAACATATTGAGGTAAGGTCTTGTTCGCAAATGTGTTTTGCTTACCTGTAGGCATTGAAGTAATAAAACTCTTGATAAATTGTTTAACACCTTTAACAGCTAATTCACTGCCCAGGTTTTGCGCCAACTCATTAACATTAATATTTGCGTAGCGATAAAGCGTTGCTGAATTGTATTCTAAAGTTCCAATCATAGCTGAACCTGATTGATTTTCCGCCTGGTCATCATCAAGGGCTGTATAATAATCAAATTCAGGTACAATTTCATGAGTTGAAATAGCGTGTGCAACCTGAGCTGAAGCATCTACACCAAGTTCTGGGTTATCTGCCATCATCCGACCAAATAAAGCCAAATCCAATGATTGGTTTCTATTAATAACTTGCTTAAGTTCCTTCTTGTCCCAATCATCCTTTTCATTATTAGTAGCGTATTCTGCTAATTTTTCCAATTCACCATTACTGATTAAAAACAAAGCGCTTGTCAAATATTCACCTGACTTCTTGTCCTTAGTAGTTTTAACCCCTGCTGTTTTTAAAACATCAACAGCTTTGGATAATGCCATATCTTCATCTAAGGAAGGATCCTTTTCTGATAGCTTGGCAGCCAAAACATGGGCGACCCTCTTGGTTCTGTGGCTTTCAAGCCAGTCAGCGCCTTCACTGTTTACTCGGAAATCCATCCGAGTAGCACGTTTCCAACTTTGAGATGAAACACGTGAGCGAAGTACCCCACCGTAAATAGCTGTCTTGGGTGAGCCACTGTCATCACGATTAAGATTTGATGACGGTACAGGTTGGAGAACATGAGCTTCTACATATAAATTGTCATTAATCATTTTTCTACCTCACTAATTCTTATCTTCACTGTTACTTGCTTCTTTAGAAGGTTGCCAATAATATTGTTGGCCCCACTTTAGACATATCCTGTTAGCCATTTCAAAACTGGTCTCAAAGAGAAATAAGTCTTGTGCTAACTGGGCATAGTCAACCTTTAACTCTCGATTACTTGATTTTAAAATACGTGTTAATTGAGTAATTGACTTGACTGTGTTGGCGAGATTTCTACTTGCTAAAAGGGCTTGTACTCTTCTATCAAGCGCCACTCTAGTTTCATCGTTAGTTCTTAATCCAGCCAATGCATTAAAGAATGTTACTCCCTCAGGATTTTTAGTTTTATCTTTACTAAATGATTGAGCATAGACACTCTCTTCCACCGCTTGTTGATGAATTGCATAGCACCGTAGTACCGCATAAATTGCTGTTTCAGCGTAAGTTGGTCTGCCTGTTGGGTCATTACTTATATCTTTTTCAGACATTTCTGAAAACATCACTGGCCAAACAGCTTGTGCACGCTTGCTGTCAATCGTATCAGCTGCGCGTAAACTAGCCAACACTGCTTTATCTTGTTCACCATTGCCATACAATTTGTTAATAATTCGAGCTGTTGTTGTAGCGATTTCATTTGCCATCTATTTCACTTCCTTAAATTATTATTCAAGGTCTTTTCTAACAAAGTATTGCATTCGATTATATAGGACGAAAATGTTTGTTACTTCTTTGGTTTCTTGATTTCTACGACCAACAATATCCTTAGGTGTCGCTGATTGCAAGACACGACTGCCAGCTTTTGCCACTTCCTTTTTTAGAATTTGCTTCCACTCCATAATCTTATCATCTGGCTCCTGTCCAATACGTAGACTTGCTAACCAATTATTGAATGGTTTATTGAGCTGATCATAAAATTCTGCGCTCAGTTTATTGGTAAAGTCTGTAAGGGGTGCATCCTTCAACCCTCTTAATTCACCTAAATTACGTGCAAATCTCCAAAAATCATCGCCAACTTTTTGAGTCATTATCACTGTATCTTCAATCTTTTTAGGCCAAAACGTTGCTTGATTTCTATCAAACAGCACGCCCACATTGATGCTCATATTATCGTACACTTCAAAGTATGGAGCTTGATTTTTGGTATCCGCCTTTACAAAGTTAATGGTTTCTAAGTTTACCAACATGTCTTCTGGCAAGATATCGTTTTCTTTCAGTTTATCTATCCATCTAACTATTCCAGGTTCGTGGTCACCGTCGTTTGAACTCTTTATATAAAAACCGAAGTTACGCCACATTCTCCTGCTTAAGCGCTCTTTTTGCTTAACTCTTGGATAATAGCTACCTTCTTTTTGGTTATAATTCCAGGTGGTCATCGGCTCAATAAAGGCATTAGTTGTATCTGGTTTGGTCAGTTTAGCAACGTAAATCGTTGGCTTACCATCTTTCCAATCAATATACATCATCTTAGCCACATTGGTATATAATTCTGCAATATTATTTGGTGGCAGGTTATCAACTCTCTTAGAAAAGTAAGTTATTTTATCTGCTTCCCAATAAGGGTGCTGTAAAATCTCATCCTCATCTTCAGGTCTTAGAACCAGATTAAACATCAACGTTTCAAAAAGGTTTTCCCCTTTAACTATCACTGGATCAATGTTGTATAGCCAGCCACTGTCCCCGGAACCGGACTTTTTAATCTTAGGCACGTTACCACCAACTTCTGCAAAGTTTTGGTAGGTTATCAGCCACCGAACAAATTCGGGCAACGTTATTTCATCCTTGGCTAAGGATGTTTTTGGCGAGAAAATGGAAGGTGAATTTCCGCTTTCCGAAATTAATCGGTTAATCTGTCTAACAGCCACCTTACCCGTTCCGGTTGATAGTTTGTTTTTGGTCGGAACCATACGATCATAAACATCACTTGAAACTTGATAAAAAGCATTTTCACCAAAGAGATTAAAGCCTTCTTTATATTTATCAAGATATTCAACTACTTTATCTGGAAATTTACCGTCTTGATAGATATTTTCCCAGGTTTCTAGTAAGATTTCTTGTACATCATCGATATCGACTTCATCATCTGCTAAAGATGCCGTCCACGTCTCTTCATCAACGTTTAACCAGTCATAAGCTTCACCCGCTGCGTCAAAACGACTAAACACAGTTGTTAAAATAGCCAGCAAAGGTGCTCTTAGAATAGCAAGGTCTTGTGCATGCATTTCGCCAGCTAAAGCTCGATAGTTCTGCGCATTTTTAAATAGGTCCGCCATAGATACTAGCTTTTCCTTATTACTTTGACTATCCGTGACTTTTATCCAAGGATCAGTGACCAAGTTAAAATCTGGTTTAATCACAACTCTCATCCCCTTTCTTCAGTATGTGAGAAAGTTAGAACTTAACTATGTCTGTGTTGACTCATTTTTAAATATAATTACCACTATAAATATTATTTAAAAACGGTTACAAACATATATTAACCCTTTGAATTAAATCGCGCAAGTATTTTTTGCCCCCCACCGATGTGGGGAAAATGTTTGTTTCCACCTTAATTGCCACTGTAAATTGGATTACCCCCACCAGTGTGGGGAAATGGCTAGTATAACTACATATATAAGCCTTCAGATAAAATCACGCAATCACTCTCAGCCCCATACACAATTAACAAAATTAGCAGCCATTATCTTGCTTTTCATAACGCAAACCTAACTTAGGTGAGTAAGAAAGATTCCAGCCGTTAAAATCTGTCTTTTGTTGTTCATCTAATACTAAAGCTAGTGCACCTTTTAGCCAAATACTTTGCTGCCAAGCTCTAAACTTATCTATTGTAATGCCTTCTAGATAATTAATAGACTTACCTATATTTGGGGTGACCACTACTGGCAGTCTAATCACTTGTTGAGCGATAATCTTATCCCTATTTTTTTCTTCCAAGTCAGATACTTTGCGCCCATCTAACAAATAGTACCCATCTTTTCTTTTCTGAAGTAAAATCACCTCAATGGTTTCTTTAATGTCACGAACTGTTGCTTGAGCTCTTACTTCATCTTTATCTATACCAAGTTGAGCCATACCAAGCCAACCATGGATAATTCTCCTAGATTTAGGGTCCTCAATTTGAAACTTTCCGGCCTTCTCTTCGGATTTTTCCTTATCAGCATCAAAAACGCTTCTAGCTTTTGCAAGTTCATCATCTTGATAATCAGTATTTTTATCATACACACTTTGAACAAGCGGTGAAATGTCATCCGGCAGTGTGATTTTATCACTTAGAAAATGGTCAGTTTTTAATAAAAGGTATCTTGCGTAAATGGCTTCATTGGCACTGCTGTACGAACCATACTCTGTCGCTCCCATAACATAAAGCTGTGGAACTTCAAGCTTTTTAGGCCGCTCAATATTATGGCGATGTAAACGACCAACCCTTTGTAAAATCAAATCCATAGGTGCAATATCGGTGAACATCACATCAAAATCAATGTCCAATGATTGCTCTAACACCTGCGTCCCTATGACTATCAGCTTTTCCGGACGACTACCTCTTTTACCGATTTTTCCTTGCAACTCATCTTCCAATGCAGATCTATCAGGTGCCAAAAATGCAGAATGCAAAAGCATCGTTTGAATACCATCTGGTACAAGCTCTACCAAAGCCTGGGCTCTTTTAACTGTATTAACGATTATCCCTGCTATACCGCCATCTTCGATTTTAGACACGGCAAAATTAATCACTTCTTGCTCGTCGTCAGTCATCCTAAAAACATCAATATCTTTGACTTCCTGTTTTTCAAAATCCGAGACTTGCACCAAATTCTTGTTATCAAGCATACTCATCAATGGGTATGTTTGATTTTCCTGCCAATTACTTGCTGCTTCAAATTTCTTTGTTCCAAATTTACCTAGCGAATATGCCTGTAATAGCTCATTGCGCCGCTTTTTAGGTAAAGTTGCTGACAGAATCACAACTGGAACGTGATACGCTCCCAACCACTCTAATACCTTATCCAAATACGAAGACATATAAGCATCATATGCGTGTACTTCGTCGATTACAACAACTTTATTACTAAAGCCAAGATGTTTTAAAAACAAGTGTTTTTGCTTCAAGCCCATTAATAAGAGGTTATCAACGGTGCCAACTGTAAACTCATCTAACACAGACTTTTTCCCCGAAAACCAAGAATTTATAACGACTGATTCAGAACTATCACCATCGGAAGCTATGTTTTCTGCCTTAATCAGATTTGTATACTCTTTATTAAACTGAGCTTTGCCATGCATTAACTTGATGGATAATTTTTTACCTTCTTCATTTCCTACACTTTCAAGCCAATTCTTGATACGTGTAAACATAGCGTTGCTTGTTGCCTGTGTTGGTAAGCCCATATAAAGACCTGTTCGACCGCTATAAAATGCCAATTGTTCAGCAGCTGTTAAAGCAATCTCTGTTTTTCCAATTCCCATCGGCGCCTCGATAACAACTATTCCTGGATCAGTCGCCTCTCCAATAATTTCTGATATTTTTTCTTGAACAGGTCTTGGATAAAATCCCCATCTCTTCTGATAGTGACCTGGTATATCTGTAACCCGTTCAGGCTCCCAAGTATCTTCATGGGCTTTCCAAGTTTTAATTGCTCGCCGATACCTAGCGTTCATGTCTAAATCATCAAACGACTGGTTGATGTCAATTGTTGGAAACATCGGCTTACTCATATCATCATTTAAATACTCACTAGATGCTATCCAATCGGCCATAATCAATAAGCCGGTTAATAAAACTGCTTGTTGCTGATTAACTTTTGGAACCTCTTTTAAATCAGTAAACCCTATTAACCTTAGTCCATAGTCTACTAACTCTTTTTGAACTTTTTGCCAATGTTTCTGTGCTTCAGATTCATTAGTTGTTTGCCGGTAATTGGAACAATAATCTCTTATTTGGTTTCTCGGCGCTATATTTTCCGGCTTCCCATGGTGACCGCCAATAATTGCCCCAACACTCTTATTTAGACCGAACTCTTCTAATAATGCCTCCCCCGCCCTATTATGCGGTGACTCCTTAGCACTAGCTAAAACAAGGGAATCTAATCCGTCAAAACCATTTCTTATTAGCTTTTCAACTACTTCTTTGTCTAACGATTTATCTTGATTATATGATTCCTTTATTTGAAAAGCTGGCGTTGCCTTACCCAGGTCATGGCTATAGCCGAGAAAGTTTACTAATTGTTGTGCTTTTTCTTCCGACAAATTTCCGCAAATAACTTCTCTTTGTCCATCGGAAATCCAATGGTTAAAAAGCCAGTTAATGACATTTTTAGTATCAATTAGATGTGCTACCAGCGGTAACCAAAGCTGTTGACCATTATCTGTTTTTTTCTTACCCCATAAGACCTTTGCAGCATTAGATAAATTCATCATAACCCTCCTTTTCCACCTTATATGAAACAATGTTACTAATCGAAGAACTATCTGAAATTAAATACACCCCCACCTATGTGGTGAATAGCGTTTAATCTTTTATTCTAATTGAAAACCCAGGATTGCCCTCACTTGTAGGGAGGGACTAAAAAATGTCTATATAAAAGCATTTTAGAATTTTAAGTACTCAAAATTGGCTTGGTTTTCATCATCGACCTTATACAGATAATTTTACCCCATACTTTATATCCTACGCAAATCCCCATCAGGGTTATTACCTAATAACCTCCCCACCATTTAACAAATCATCCCACACTAAATACCATAGTTCTATGACTATTGAACTATTACCAGCAGACCAAGAACGGGCGAAAATTTTTAAGGCCTTATCTGAGGCAAAATTTTAGACGCTACCCACAGTTATGGGTTAGCCTTCTTATCCAGTTTAATTTTAGTTGGGCTGATTTTCCCGCTGCTATTTAGGTTAACCATCCCCAAAAATCAATAGCAAAAAAAACTCTGGGTGTGAACGGTTTTGCACCCTGAGTCTTTTCATTTTTTATGAGAGATTTTCTAAAAAAATAAATGGGGGTAACAGACTTCTGAAGCCAAGCTTAAAAAAGAACTCTAAGAAAAATCACGGGGCTTTCTTAGAATCCTTTGAAAATGATGCACCCATGGATAGGGTCCATTTGTAAGCACAGAATGGATTTATCTAAGCTACTCCTCTTTAGCATTAATCACATCACGCACAACTTGTGGGACCTAACCTAGTGCAATATTATCAATTTTTGTTAGGTATCTCATTGAGTGGGTTTGATAGTCAAAAGTATAGAATTACAATGGATTGAATACTCCATCAACATGATCGTTCTTAACTTCTACGAACAGCCCAGTTTGCCTTAAACGATTATTTGGCGCATGAGTGATGAGACAAACTACCGCTAATCTCGTTAAAGATGAGTACTGTGAATTGCTAATCACTAAAGCGGGCCGGCGCTTACGAATCTCACTTCCCGAACTGGGATTAAAATCAATGGTAACAATATCACCTTTATGAGGAAGATAATCCGTTCTAACTCCACTCACTATCCAGTACCTCACAATCATTCAGCACATCTTTTTGATGCAAGTCTTCCTTAAACCAGTGCCCTTCAAAGGGATTTTTATGTTTCGGACGATAAACAATTGAACTATCGTCCTTAAGCTCGGCCTTAAACTTAGCACCTGGAGAAATGTTGAACGACTTAGGAATGGTTAACGTCACTGAATTACCTACTCTACGAACTTTAATAGTCATGTCAATCCCTCCTTGTATATCTTTAGTATACACTGTAGAATTATCGGAACCCATCACTCAATTTAACAAAGATGCTTAGCCCAAAAATCACGTTGCTTTCTTAGAATCCTTTGAAAATGATACACCCAAAGTTTTAATCAGAGCCGTTTTTTCCATTCTATCAGTAGCCACCGTCATCTTCGAAGAAAGCCCGTGCTTTTTCCTCAGTGTCAACTACTACGGTAGGTAGTTTTGCGACTGCTTTTAAAAAGTTTGCTTGTAACTGAGCCTGTTCGTCTACTTGAACCGACTGTTTATCAGCCGTGCTTTGATCTTGCTTTTTAGTTACCATAAACTCGCACCTCCACTTAGATTATGCCATAAAAGTCTCTAAAGTATGTAATTAAACACCTTAGGAAAAATGTATCTACCAGTGTGCACACGATTTCCTAACCTTACTAACCTGTGTAGCCAGAGATGACTCCAAAACTTAGTAAAGTTAGTAACTACTGTAGTCATGCTTGAATACAAACACCATCCCCCGCACCTTATCAACGAGCAGGGGGATGGTGTTAATTTGATTTTTTTAGGCTAAGAATTTAGGGTTAGCTTCAACGCCGAAGGCCTGGGCTAATTCTTTTAGCTGGTCATCCGTAATTCTTTGCTTGATTTGCCCGCCTTGCGCCATAATTTGGCTGTAGATTAAGGCGGCCTTTTCAACGGTTTCGATTAAACCAAAGGTTTCGTCTAGGTCAGCTCCGACTGCAAAGATGCCGTGGTGGGGCCACATTACCACCCGGTAGTCTGTCATTTTAGCCGCAGTCTTTGCGCCAATCTCGTTGGTACCAGGGGTCATGTAGGGGATAATGCCGACCCCTTCTGGAAAGACCACTAAGGATTCGGCCTGCATTTGCCATAAGAGCCGACTGAGCTTGCGTTCGTCTAAAGCTTGGGTAAAGGATAAGGCGATAAAATTAGTTGGATGGCAGTGCATGACCACCCGTTGGTTAGGGTCAACTTTTAGGCGGGCAATGTGTGACATCAAGTGGGTTGGAAATTCCGAGGTTGGCTTGGCCCCGTCTTCAAAGCCCCAGTATAATTCAGCCTGTGAGCCGTCCGCCGTAATCTTAACTAAGCCACTGTCGAGTTCAGGGCGCTTAATCACATTTCTAAAGTAGCGGCCGGAACCTGTTACTAAGAAGTACTGGCCGGCTAGTTCGCTAGCGTCAAACCCTAAGTCATAAGTCCGCTTAACTTCAGTTAAGTCATCAAATTCGGCTAACTCTGCGGCAGTTAAGCGTAAACTGACGTTACCACCGTTTCTTTCATCCCACCCGTGGTCATAGGACCTAAAGGTGATGTCACATAAAGCTTTCACATACTTTGAATCGGCAAATTTGGTCATTATCAATCTCTTCTTTCCTAATTTCTTTTAGCTAACACAGTATCTTCATAGTTTTTGATAACTTTTAACCAGGTGCTTCCAACCGGAACGTCATGGCGGAGGCAGAATTCATCCCAAACGGCGCCAACTGGGTAGGTCTTCAATTCTTCGGTTAAGGCCAAACGCTTGGTAAAGTCAAAGGCTAGTTCCGCTTGCTTTAAGTCGGCAATTGGGGCTAACATTGCTTGCAAGAAGGCTTTTTGTGTGGCCCGGGCGCCGATTACCCACGCAGCTACTCGGTTAATGGTGGCATCAAAGAAGTCCAAGCCAACGTTGGTTTTAGCTAGTAAGTCATCCCTTACTAGGGAACGGGCAATCCGGACTAAAGCGTCGTCTAAAATCACCACGTGGTCTGAGTCCCAGCGAACCGGCCGGGATACGTGCAACTGCAAGCCCTTGCCGAATAATAAGAAGCTGGAGAACTTATCTGAGACATCTTCCGTTGGGTGGAAGTGCCCGGCGTCAATCGTCCATAGCTTGTTTCTAGTTAAGGCGTAGTTAGCATAAAATTCATGGGAGCCGACGGTATATGACTCGATTCCCGTCCCAAATAATTTGCCTTCGTACGCTTCGATCGTGTTTGCTTCCGGTAATTCTTCGGCTAAGATTTCATCCAGGGATTCCATTAACCGTTTTCTTGGGCTGAGCTTGTCAATAGGGTTATCCTTAAAGCCATCGGGAATCCAGAAGTTGTTAACGGCTTGAACTCCTAACTCCTTCCCAAAGTAATTAGCAATCTGACGCGACTGTTTACCAACCTTAATCCAAAAGTCGCGAACAGCTTTATCTGGCGAGGCTAAGGTGAAGTTATTCTTAACCATTTGGTGGGAGAAAAAGGTCCCGTTCATGTCGAGGCCAACCCCTTGTTCTTTAGCCCAATCGACCCAATACTTGAAGTCTTCGGGACCAATTTCATCCAGGTCCTTTTTGCGGTCAGTTACGGCGTAAATGGTATGCAGGGCTACTTTTTTCTTTGGCCCAGGAATTAGGGCTAGCGCTTGCTTTAAATCGGCGGTTAACTGAGCTGGCGTTTTAGCCCGGCCAGGATAAGAGCCGGAAACCGTTAACCCGTCCTTTAGATCAGTTTCGGGGTTGATAAAGCCGTGGACGTCATCGCCTTGCCAACAATGGATGGAAAGGGACAGTTGAGCTAACTTAGCTAATACTTCCTCGGTGTCGACTCCCAGTTCTTGGTACCTTTCTTTGGCTAACTCATAGGCTTGGTGGATTGCTTGTTCATTTGTCATCGTAATTCCTCCTTGAAATGTTGATACCCAACTAAAGCTTGGGCGTAATCGTGTTTAGGTTGATAGGTCTTTAAAGCAAATGAATCCCTCACTAACTTCCTAGCTGCTGGCAAGTCGGCTAACTCCCCGTCAGTAATCATGGCAACTAAGATATTACCGACTGCGGTCGCCTCACTCGGGCCGGCAATGACTTTAATTCCGGCTAAGTCGGCGGTCAACTGGTTTAATAAGGCGACGTTAGAGCCTCCCCCCACGATATTTAAGGTAGTCAGTTGCTTCCCTAAGATTTGTCCTAGCTGACTTAGCTGGTCGGCATAATAAAGGGCTAGGTTAGAGTAAACGGCCATGACCAGTTCGCCCGGGCTTTGGGGGACTTTTTGACCATGTTCATGACAATAGGCTTGGAGAGCTTCAATCATACTAGGTGGGTTCAAAAACCGGTCGTCGTTGACATCGATAAATTGCTGGCAGGGTTCGACCTGGCTAGCTAGCTGCGCCAACTGTGAGAAAGAATAACGACCCTGGTACTCTTTAGCAATGCATTGCACCATCCACATCCCCATAATGTTTTTCAAGAAACGGTAGGTCCCGTAAGCCCCCCACTCGTTAGTGTAGTTTGCCTGGTAAGCTTGCGGCCCATTTTCGGATACCTTAAGTTCAGTGCCCAGTAGCGACCAGGTTCCAGAAGATAAGAAGGCCCAGTTATCACCCACAGCCGGCGTGCCTACCACCGCACTAGCCGTATCGTGACTGGCAACCGTAACAACCCTAACTTGCGGTAAGTCATATTTGCTTCTTAACTCGGCTTTAATGGGGCCAAGGTAGGTCCCCGCATCAACTAAGGGGGCAAACTTATCTGCTTGTAAGCCCAACTCGCTTAGCAGCTGACTATCAAATAAGCCCGCCCGTAGATTTAGCATTTGCGTGGTAGAGGCGTTCGTCACCTCCGTAACGGCCTTGCCAGTAAGTATGTAGCCTAGGTAATCAGGGACCAACATAATCTTGGCCGCCTGTTTCAAGAGGGCTTGGTCTTCACGATATAATTGGTAAAGGGTGTTGAACTCTTGAAACTGAATGCCGGTTTTGCGGTAAATCTCTTCCTTAGAGATCTTAGCCGTCAGCTCGCTAATCGCATCCTTGGTCCGGCAATCCCGGTAGGAAATCGGGTCCGCCAACTTACGCCCCGCTTCATCGACCAAGACATAATCGACGGCCCAGGTATCAATTCCCAGGGTTACCTCGTCAATGCCGGCTTGTTTGACCTTAGCTAAACCGGCAATAATTTCAGCTCCCAGATGATCAATATCCCAGCGGTCGTGACCAGCCACCTGTTTAAAGCCGTTTTTGAAGCGGTGAATTTCTGTTAGTGTCATTTTTCCATTTTCCAAGTTGGCCAACATTAAGCGACCACTGGAAGCACCAATATCAACAGCAATATAGTGTTTATTCACATCAGTACACCTTCTTTAAGTTCCGTTATCATTTTACAAGTTAATTGTAACCGCTACAAAAAGGTGCTACAATGACATATATCCACTAAAAAAGTAACAAATTTACAGGTGACTTATGCTTAATAATAAACTTTTAAACCAGCTCCTAGCACTTACGCCCTTAGAGGAGCAGCAACGTAGAAACCAAACCTTTATCGAAGACTTACCCCAAGCCGCTTTTGACTCCAAAGAAAAAAGTAGTCGGACTTTAACCAACTACTTTTTCAAAAATCAAGATATTTACCTCAGTAAGCACAATCGCTTTGCGGCTTACCCTAACCACAAACACACTTTCTTTGAGATAAATTACGTTTTGCAAGGCCAGGCTAAGGAAGTGATTGCCAGCAAAATGGTTACTTTAAATCAAGGTGACCTAATTCTTCTAGATATCGGCACCTCTCATTCCATCCAAGCTCTAGGAGAAAACGATTTGTTAATCAACATCTTATTTCAAAATAATAACCTAAGTGTTGACCTCTTAAAGGAACTCAAGGGCCAACATAACGTCCTGGTTAATTTCTTACTTGCTAAGGCTAGCAGTAAACCGGATTATATTGTCTTTTCCCACCAAGCTAATCCTAAAACTAGTCAGCTCCTAGATGAAATCATTACTGAGTATTATGAGCAAGCTGAGTTTAGCGAACTAGTTATCAAATCCTACCTCAACATTCTCATCAGCCAGTTAATTAGAAGCTTAAGTATCAAACCTAGCCCTAAGGAAAGTGCGCAAAAAAAGTTGGCCTTACAGCTTTTGGCTGACATCGCTAGCGACTACCAAACAATCTCACTAACCCAGCTAGCCAAGCGCTATTCTTATAACCGCAACTACCTCAGTAACCTCTTTAAAGCCGAAATTGGGCAAACTTTTTCCGCCGTCTTAACTGAGCAAAGGTTGATGCAAGCGCACAAACTGCTAACCAAGACTAACTTGCCGGTTAATACAATTATTGAACAGGTGGGAATTAGTAACCGGTCGTTTTTTTACAAGAAGTACCTAGCTTACTACCACGTCAGTCCTAAGCAAAGCCGCAATCAAGCCTCAGCTATCTTTGACTAGTATTCAAGTATAAGTAAATGCACAAAAGCCCTAACCAATTTTTATGGTTAGGGCTTTTGTGTCAATTTATAAACTAGCCTATTTCTTTTGAAAAAATATTACTTACTTGCTTAATAATACGATTAAGTTGACCTTCATCATGAATATGACCAATAATTTTGCCATTTCTAGCTACAAAATCATATGTCAATAATTGCAATAATAACGCATCCCCATTAGTCCCACTTTCAAAATCAGCAATCGGAAACCTAAAAGGTGAATCATCATACTTATGTGTTATTGCTAAACCACAAACTAAATTTGAGCGTCTATTGTACTCATAACGACTAACTACCAAAAAATGTCGTCTGATATTACCTTCAACCACATTATGACCACCCATTTCTCGACCGGCATGGGATTCTGCATCAACCACAATAATATCGCCTTGATGAACTTCCATCATTGAATTTTTCCCTCCCGACCGGTTTAACCTCTCGTGGATTATATCCTAAATCGAGATACTCTCTTTGCAACTCAGTTGCATAATCAAAATTATCTAAACTACTATCAGCCCAAATATCATAACCATCTTTAGGTTGATAAAGAATGCTGCCATCAGATTGTCGAACAACTGTATATTCTGTTCCTATTTAAAGATACGCTTTTCTTTTACTAGCCAACCAAGCAAAAACAACTGTGTCTCCACAAAACTCTGGGTGTGAACGTTTTTGCACCTGGAGTTTTTTCATTTCCTATGTGAGATTCCCTAAAAAATAAATTGCGATAAAAGATTTCTGAATCAAGCTTTATTAAAAAGGACTCTAAGAAAAACTCGTTGGTTTCTTAGAATCTTTTGAAAATGATGCCCCACAGCAAAAATCAAAAATTCCTTGTTTTGTTTTTGGTTTTTATTTTTTAAGTTAAAGTAACTTTTGATTTATAACTGTTATAGAAATAAAAAAACGTTAAATCTAGCGTTGCACCGACCTAACACAAA
This sequence comes from Ligilactobacillus agilis DSM 20509, assembly GCF_001436215.1. Lineage (GTDB taxonomy): Bacteria > Bacillota > Bacilli > Lactobacillales > Lactobacillaceae > Ligilactobacillus > Ligilactobacillus agilis. The sequence goes on along the minus strand of NZ_AYYP01000072.1, from coordinate 166,985 downwards.
AATGTAAATCAAATATACACATTAAATATACTAAAATAAGGCTCTAAGGAAGAAATAAGCTTCCTCAGAGCCTTATTATATTAATCCTTATTCGGTTGTTTCCGTCGCAAAAATTAAGTTATTATCTTGACCTAAAGTAATAGTTACCTTTGAGTGCGGCATGACCTTACCGGCAATGATTTCCTTAGCTAGTGGGGTTTCGACGTGGTTAGTGATGAACCGTTCTAGTGGCCGGGCCCCATAGGCTGGATCGTAGCCTGTCTTAGCAATCCACAACTTTGCTGGGTCACTAATTTCTAGGCTAATATCTTGGTTGGCCAAGCGCTTAGACAATTGGGTAATGAATTTTTCGACAATCGCTTCAATCGCATTAAGTCCTAGCGGGGTGAACATGATAATGTCATCAATTCTGTTCAGAAATTCCGGCTTAAAGTGTTGCCGGGCCAGCTGCATGACCGCTTGCTTGGTTTGGTCATCAACCTTAGCCTCATCATTAGCCCGGTCCAAGAGAATGTCTGAACCAAGGTTAGAGGTCATAATTAAGATGGTGTTCTTAAAGTCAACCGTCCGGCCTTGGCTGTCGGTTAAGCGACCGTCATCCAAGACTTGGAGTAGGATGTTGAAGACATCTGGGTGAGCCTTTTCAACCTCGTCTAAAAGGACAATTGTATAAGGATTACGCCGCACTGCTTCGGTCAACTGGCCCCCTTCTTCATAGCCAACGTAGCCGGGAGCAGCCCCGACCAAGCGGGAAACGGAGTATTTCTCCATGTACTCACTCATGTCGATTCTGACCATGTGCTTTTCTGAATCAAAGAGGTTTTCAGCCAAAGCCTTGGCTAACTCGGTCTTCCCTACCCCGGTTGGGCCAAGGAACATGAAGGAACCTAGTGGTTTGCTTGGGTCTTGAAGGCCGGCGCGGGCCCGCAAGACAGCGTTTGCTACCGCGTCAACCGCTTCATCTTGACCAATCACCCGTTGGTGAAGGCTTGCTGGCAAGTTAAGTAACTTGGAGCGCTCGCTTTCGACTAACTTAGCCACTGGAATCCCGGTTAAGCGGGAAATGACGCTGGCAATTTCGTTTTGGGTAACAGATTCTTCGACCAACTTGCCTTCAGCCTGGTTAGCAGTTTCTAAAGTCTGTAACTCCTTTTGTAAAGCCGGGATGACCGCATTTTGGAGGCGGGCCACTTCTTCGTAATCTGCCTCGTTAGTAGCGGCTTCTAGGTCATGGTGGGCCTTGTCCAATTCTTCTTTCTTGTCAGAAATTGCTTGGATATCCTTCTTTTCAGTCTCCCAGCGTAACTTCAGCTTTTGGACTTCCTCTTTGGTCTGAGCTAATTCAGCCTGCATTTCCTCCAAGCGCTTTTTAGACGCTGGGTCGTCTTCTTTTTTAAGGGCACTTTCTTCGACTTGCAGCCGCAATAAGTGACGGTTAGCCTGGTCCAATTCATTAGGGACCGAGTTCATTTCAACCCTAATTTCGGCACAGGCTTCATCGACTAAGTCGATAGCCTTATCAGGCAAGAAGCGGTCGGTGATATAACGGTTGGCTAAGGTAGCAGCGGCCACCAAGGCGTTATCGTGAATCTTAACCCCGTGGTGAATTTCGTAGCGTTCCTTTAAGCCCCGCAGGATGGAAATCGTATCTTCCACGCTTGGTTCTTGGACGATTACCTTTTGGAAGCGCCGCTCTAAGGCCTTATCCTTTTCGACATACTGCCGGTATTCATCGAGGGTAGTTGCCCCAATCAAGTGCAACTCGCCCCGGGCTAGCATTGGCTTTAAGAGGTTGCCGGCATCCATACTACCTTCGGTTTTGCCAGCCCCAACGATGTTATGAATTTCATCGATGAAGAGGATAATCTGACCTTGACTCTTACTTACCTCTTTTAACACGGCCTTCAAACGTTCTTCAAATTCACCCCGGTACTTAGCCCCGGCAATCAGTGAACCCATGTCCAAGGAAAAGATGGTCTTGTCCCGTAAATTTTCTGGGACGTCTTTTCTAACGATTCGTTGGGCTAACCCTTCGACAATCGCGGTTTTCCCGACCCCGGGTTCACCGATTAAAACCGGATTGTTCTTGGTTTTACGAGATAAGATCCGAATAACATCCCGGATTTCACTATCCCGGCCAATGATTGGGTCTTGTTTACCAGACCGCACTTGTTTTACTAAATCAACTCCATATTTTTCTAAGGCTTTGTAACCTTCCTCTTGATTCTTTGAAGTCACTTTCTCACCCCCACGTAATTTCAAAACTAGCGCCTTAATTTTGGCCAAATCCAGCCCTTGCTTTTGCAAGTATTGACTCAATGGTTGATACTTCAAAGTCATTAACGCCACCAATAAGGTGTCAATGGCAATGAAATCGTCACCAAACTCTTGGCGCAGTTTTTCTGCCGCCTGTAGTAGCGCATACAGGTTACTGCTAAGGTTTTGGCCGTAGCTAACGTTACCTTCAACCACCGCAATTTGATCCAACTGGCGATCAATTTCGGTTTCCAGTTTAGCCACGTCTACTCCAGCTTCATGATAAATATCACGGGCCATCTCCCCTGGTTGGATTAAAAACTTAAAGAGATGAGCAATGTCTATCTCTTGATGCTTTCTGACTTGGGCAATTCCTTGAGCTTGGGCAAGCGCGTCTTGAACTGCCTGAGTTAATTGCTCATTATTCATAAAAAATCACCTTCCTCAATCTGTCACCCTTATTTTACCGCTTTTAGGGATTCAGATAAAGAAAGATGAATTGCAATTTATAAGTGCCATTTGGCCATTTGATCTAAGAAACGTTTAGCCTTTACGTAAACACCCACTTGTTGACGATAAATTTCATCTAAGGTCTTGCGCAAATTGACCTTTGTTTTGGCTTCTAATTCAATTGAATTAATTTTACTCAAATCAACTGCTGAAAAAAGGCGTAAAAAGTAAATCGTCCGCTGGTCCAAGTGGAGCCGGTGGGGATCTAAATACCAGTGCTTTTCACACAAGAGCCCCCCATAACTTTCAGAGTAATCAAAGGAGCCGGCGGCTTGCTGGCAGATTACACAGGTCCGCAAGTTAGGCATCACCCCAAAGCAGGCTAAAAACTGGACCTCCATAATGTTGGTAATTACCGCGGGGTCAAAGCCCTGGTCAATCAGACTTAAAGCCTGGTAGACATTTAGATACCAGCTGGGGTTATATTGCCCCATAAAGGCTTGCTCCGCTAGCCCTAAAATGTAAGCAGCGTAAGCGTTGAGTTCAATATCTTGACTGAGTTGCTTAAACTGCTCGACTTCCTTGGGGTTGGTGATAAAGGACAGGCCTTCGTCGCTAATTGAACCTAAGTAAGTTCCGTAAGCGTAGGGCAAGATAGCTGCCCCCATGCTAAACCCCCGCTTAGCAACCCCGCGGACAAAGAAGGTTTTAAAACCAAAGCGGTCGGTCAAGATTTTCACCAGCATGTCACGCTCACGGTAGTTTTTACGGGAAACAACGATTCCCCGAAATTCTTCTCCTTGGTGTAAGGCCATGTTATCACCCGCAATTAATAGTCGTCTTGCTTATAACCTAGTGAACGTAAGTCGATTTGCCGGTCCTTCCAGTTAGGCATGACCTTTACCCATAATTCCAGGTACACCTTGTCACCTAACATTAGTTCAATATCCTTGCGGGCCTTGACCCCGATGTTTTTGAGCATCTTACCACCCTTACCGATGATGATACCCTTTTGGCTATTCCGTTCAACGATGATGGTGGCTTGAACTTGAACCTTTTCTTCGTCTGACCTACTAATGCGGTCAACTACTACTGCCACAGAGTGGGGTACTTCTTCACGCGTTAGCTCCAGGACCTTTTCTCTAATCAACTCCCCGGCAATGAATCTTTCCGGATGGTCGGTGACCATGTCGGCTGGATAGAATTGGGGCCCGACCGGGAGGGTCTCAATTAAAGAGGCCACCAATTCGGGACAATTATTCCCCTGTAAAGCAGAAATTGGGAAGACCTCTGCGTAGTCGAGGGTTTGCCGGTAATCATCCATGATTTCGAGTAACTTGTCTGGGTGAATTTGGTCAATTTTATTAATCACCAAATAAATTGGCTTTTTAACATTCTTTAACCGTTCGATAATAAAGTCATCACCCCGGCCCCGCTTTTGGGTAGCGTTGACCATAAATAAAATGGCGTCGACCTCATTTAAAGTTGACAGAGCCGATTCCACCATGAAGTCTCCTAGGCGGGAATGCGGCTTATGAATCCCAGGTGTGTCAATAAAGACAATTTGGGCCTGGTCATCAGTGTAAATTCCTTGAATCTTATTTCTCGTTGTTTGGGCTTTGTCGCTCATAATGGCAATCTTTTGACCAATAACTTGGTTCAAAAAAGTCGACTTACCTACATTAGGCCGACCTAAAATCGCAACAAAACCTGAGTGAAATGTATCTGTCACAAAAAAACCCCTTCTCAATTAATAAAATAACATCATTACTTTAGGTAGGAAGATAACCGCGGCGACAATTAAGGCAAAAATAGCCGCCAGTAAAACTGCCCCCGCTGCCATATCTTTGGCTTTTTTGGCGAGCGGGTCGCGCTTACCTCCCGTTGTCAAATCAACGACATTTTCTAAGGCTGAATTCCAAATCTCACTTGATAAAACCGCAAAAACCGCTAGGACTAACCAGAGCCACTCGCTGCCGCTCACCTTAAAATACCAGCCTAACACCCCGACCAAGATGACAGCTAGTGTATGGAAGCGGACGTTACGTTCTTCTTGATAAGCGGTCACCAATCCGACCAAGGCAAACTTTAACGCCTGATAGAAGTGGCGATTTTTCCAATTATTAGGACTACCGTTTGAGGCCATAAGCGTCTAGGATTTCCCTTTGGAGGCCAAACATTACCTTTTCGTCTTCAGCCTTCATATGGTCGTAGCCGTTGAGGTGTAAGAAGCCATGGACTACCAAAAAGCCCAGTTCACGCTCGGGTGAGTGGCCTAGGTAGTCGGCTTGTTCGTAAACTTTATCCATAGAAACCATAATATCCCCAATGTTTTTAGGAATCTCAAAGTCACTATCTTCCGGTAAGATGATTGGTAATTCGTCTGGATCTTCTTCTTCAATCGCAAAACTAATCACATCGGTTGGCTTATCAACCCCCCGGTATTCCTTATTAATTTCATGAATGCGCTCGTTGTCCATCAACGTTACGGACATTTCGGTATTAGCAGGTAAAGAAATGTAGTTACCCGCAAAATCTAAAACGTCCTTAATCAATTGAATCATCTCTGGACTAACCTTTTGCGTTTCATCGTATACTTCTAAATCCATCTAACCTTACCCTTTCTTTTCGTCAACTTGTTTTTGCTGTTCGTAGGCGTTAATGATTGCTGAAACCACGGGGTGTCTAACCACGTCGGCCGCGTCAAAGTGAACAAAGCCAATGTGATTTATTCCTTGGAGGGTCTTTTCAGCGTCAACTAAGCCTGACTGGCTATGGCCTTTAGGTAAGTCGATTTGCGTCTTATCGCCGTTAACGACCATCTTTGAGCCAAAGCCTAACCTGGTTAAAAACATCTTCATCTGAGCGCGGGTGGTATTTTGCGCTTCATCCAAAATTACAAAGGCCTTGTCTAAGGTCCGGCCCCGCATGTAAGCTAGGGGGGCAATTTCAATTACCCCGCGTTCAATCAAGCGCTCGGTATGCTCAGTCCCTAAAATTGAGTTGAGGGCATCATAGATGGGCCGCAAGTATGGGTCAACCTTTTCCTTTAAGTCTCCTGGTAAAAAACCTAGTGATTCGCCGGCTTCAACCGCAGGCCGGGTTAGGATTAAGCGGTCCACTTCGTGGCGCTTCAAAGCAGCCACCGCCATCACCACCGCTAAATAGGTTTTCCCGGTTCCGGCTGGCCCAATTCCGAAGGTCAAGTCATTATTTTTAATCATTTGGATATATTGGCGCTGGCCATAATTCTTAACCCGAATTGCCCGCCCCCAGTTATCCTTAAGCAAGGTATCGGTGTACAGGTCTTGGAAATACTCTAAGGTTCCCCGCTCCGCCATCTTCTGGGCGGAAACAATGTCGGCGGCGCTTAAATGAATTCCCTGCATTAACAAGGCCTCAAGCTGGCGCATAATTTCAATTACAGTGGCAACGTCATCGGCCTTACCCTCAATCTTGATGCGATCACCGAAAGGCTTAATTAAGACGTCGTTTCCCTCTTCTAAAAGCCTGAGGTTACTATCATTAATCCCAAACAAGCCTAGTTGCAAGTTAGGATTAGCTAGTTGAAATTCTTTTTCCGTTAGTTTCTCTACTGTCAAAAAAACGTCTCCTCTTTAAAAACCGTACTTATAGGCTTATTTTAACACATTAATAAGGGTGACAAAAGCAAAAGAAAAAGGCTGGAATTTCTTCCAACCTCCCGTGTCAAATTATTGCAATAATTCTTTGACAGTAGCATTAACTAACTTACCGTCAGCTTTACCTTTGAGCTTAGGCATCAAGACGCCCATTACTTTACCAAAATCAGCTTTCGATGTTGCTCCAACCGCCTTAATCGTTTCTTCAACAACGGCCTTTACTTCATCAACGCTCAATTGTTCTGGCAAATAACTTTCAACGACCGCAATTTCTGCTTCTAAATCAGCAACTGCTTGGTCACGTCCGGCAGCCTTGAATTCTTCAAGAGAATCCTTACGTTGCTTCAACTCACGAGATAAGACGCTAACTTCTTCATCAGAAGTTAAATCATGGCCAACGTTAATTTGTTCGTTAGTTACCGCTGCCTTAAGCATCCGGACAGTGCTTAACTTAGCCTTGTCCTTAGCCTTCATAGCAGCGACCATATCCTTTTGTAATGACTCTAATAGACTCATCACTTCTGCCTCCTCTAGAAACTAGAAACGACGCTTGTTTTTACGCTTCCGAGCTGCTTCGGACTTTTTCTTACGTTTTACACTTGGCTTCTCGTAAAATTCACGTTTCCGATATTCTTGCAAAGTACCTGTTTTTGAAACGGAACGTTTGAAGCGACGAAGAGCGTCATCAAGAGATTCGTTTTTACGAACGACTGTTTTTGACATGGTTGTTTCCCTCCCTCCGAGCTTAAATGTAACCGTCTTAAATTGTATAAGTACACAAACTTCAACAGTTCTTTTCTATTATATCTAAACATAGTTTTAACGTCAATAATAGATTGAAAAAGATTTCAAATAAAAAACTCTAATTTAACAACTAGTGGCTAAGTTCATTATGAAACTCGCCTCAAAGTTTGAATTTTGTCATTAGTTATCGAACTACTAGTAATCCCTGTTTCATCAGTAGTAGTCAACGTTACAGCTGACTTATCAACCCGCTTAGTTGATACCGTTTCTGAATTGTTGGCCGGCGTATTGGTTGCAGCAGCTATTCAATCATTAGCAGGTATTTTATTCACCGAGAAAAATTTTACGCATAGACTTACAATCATTTTTCTGCTCGCTAACCTAGATTTTTCGTTTCTTACTATGCTTTTATTTACTCCTATTGTATAATTATTATTGTAAAAGCGCTTTATTACAGAAAGAAAGAGTGATTTCATGACCCAAAAAGAAGTAAATCTTTATATCATTTCCGATTCCTTAGGGGAGACTGCCTTTAACCTAGCCCAAGCGGCTTTAGTCCAATTTCCTGACGCTAAGTTCCAAGTAGAAAAGTTCCCCCTAATCAGAACCAGCTCAATTTTGCAAGGGATTTTGAACAAGGCTAAGCGCAACCAAGCCTTTATTGTTCATACCTTTGTAGAACCAGAGCTGTCCGCTTTAGCCAACGATTTTTGTAAGGAAAATAACCTGGCTTGCATCGACGCTATTTCCGGCTTGGTAAATACCATGGCGAATTTAACCGGACTAGAACCTCTTCATAAAGCGGGTATCAATCATAATACCGATACAGAATACTTTAACCGCATTGAAGCGATTGAATTTGCGGTTAACTACGATGACGGTAAGGATCCTAGTGGCTTCACCAAGGCTGACATCGTCTTACTGGGAATTTCTAGAACCTCTAAGACTCCCCTGTCCCTTTATTTAGCCAACCGGGGTTATAAGGTAGCCAACTTACCTTTGGTGCCTAAGACCAAGATTCCAGACGAAATCTATCAAGTGGATAAGAACCGCATCTTTGGACTCACCAACGACGTGGAGGTCTTAAATGACATCCGCCGGGCCCGGATGATTTCATACGGATTGAATCCCGATACCGCCTACTCAAGCGTCGATAACATCAAGGCTGAATTAGACTTTGCTACCGACTTATACCGCAAGTTGGGCTGCTTACAGATTAACGTTGCCCACAAGTCGATTGAGGAAACAGCGACGCTAATCATTGAGAGTCTAGCTCAAAATAAAATCGACGCCATCGGTGACAATCAACAAGTTTAACCTTACTAGACTCACTGGGTACGAAGGATGTTCGTGCCCAGTTTTTACTTGCTATGCGTGATTACTAAACCACAGCCAAAATTAGAGCATGAATTTATCCGAGTCTTGGCTAATCTAGTCACTCTTAGCTGGTTACCAGCTTTACTTTAACTTAGGCAAACTAAAAAAGAGCTCATTTTTGAGCTCTTTTTTGCTACTTAGGCACCGGTCCAGTGAGCTGGATCTTGCCGCCATTGTTCTAAGACGCTACGTTGATCAGCTGAAACATAGTCGGCCTTAATGGCTGCGTCTAATAGTTCACCGTAATTGGTTAAGGTTACAAATTCTAATTTTTCCTTGGCAAAGTTTTCTGTGACTGCTGCCAATTGGTAACTAAAGATACCTGCAACCCCGATTACATCGGCACCTTCGTTGCGGGCTGCCGCTACCGCCTTTAAGACGCTGCCACCAGTTGAGATTAAATCGTCAATCAAAATGGTCTTAGCGCCCGCAGGTAAGACCCCTTCAATTTGCTTGCCGCGCCCATGGTCCTTAGGCTTAGAGCGGACGTAAACCATAGGTAGGTCTAACTCGGCTGCAATCCAAGCAGCGTGGGGAATGCCAGCGGTCGCCGTCCCCGCAATCACTTCTGCTTGCGGCCACTTTTCCTTAATCAAGGCCGCAATCCCTTTAGCAATCGCCTTTCTGATGGCTGGATAGCTGATGGTTAAGCGGTTATCACAATAAATGGGACTCTTGATGCCACTAGCCCAAGTAAACGGAGCTTGCGGAGAGAGTTTAACCGCCTTAATGTCTAGTAAATCCTTTGCAATTGTCTCCACTATTGTTCACCTTCCCATAATTTCTTAACCAAGTCATAAGCAGCTACGGGGTCGGCGGCCTTAGTAATGGCGCGCCCAACCACGATTGCGCTAGCGTCGTTATTAGCGGCTTGGTCAGGGGTCATGACCCGCTTTTGATCGTCCTTACTATTATCCGCCAGTCTAATTCCCGGGGTTACCCGTAAGAAATCGGGACTAGTAGCCGCTTTGATGGCGGCTGCCTCGTGGGCCGAACAAACTACCCCGTCTAAGCCGGCCTTCTTAGTTAACCGGGCGTAGTTTAGGACGCTTTCGTTCAAACTAACCGCTGAGAGCTGTTCATTTTTCACTAGGGTTTCGTCACTAGAAGTTAGCTGGGTAATTGCAATTAACTTAGGCACCTTGTAGCCAGCGGCCCCATCTAATAGCCCTTCCTTGGCTGCCCGCATCATCTGCAAGCCACCGGCAGCGTGAACGTCAGTCAAGTCGACATGCAGCTTACCTAAAACCCGCATCGCACTTTCAACCGTATGGGGAATGTCGTGGCACTTCAAATCCAAAAAGACATCGTGGCCTAAATCCTTAAGTTGTAACACCAAGTCACTACCGGCACTGTAAAACAGTTCCATCCCAACCTTAACAAAGAGCTGTTCGTCTTTAGGAAATTGCTTTAAGAAAGTCAAGGCTGCCTGGCCATCTGGAAAATCTAAGGCAATTAATGGTCGCTTAATTTTCATTTTTCAGTTCCTTTCTTACTTGGGCCCGTAATTCCTCTAAACTACTAATGCCAAGTTCGTCTAACTTAGCAGGTAATTTTTCAATTAGGTGTGGACAAATTAGCGGATCGTAGAAGTGGGCCGTCCCGATTTCAACGGCTGACGCTCCGGCCAAGTACATTTCGATGATGTCGTCACAGGAACGGACGCCCCCCATCCCAATAATAGGAATATCGACGGCTTGAGCCACTTGGTAAATCATCCGAATAGCGATTGGTTTAATTGAGTGACCCGAAAAACCACCCATTACGTTGCCTAAGACCGGCTTTCTAGTCTTAACGTCGATGTGCATCCCTAAGACCGTGTTAATCATGCTCAACCCATCGGCCCCACCGGCTTCAACGGCCTTGGCGATTGCCACAATATCTGTCACGTTTGGAGAAAGTTTAACATAAACCGGCACGGTCGCTACGGCCTTAACCTTTTCCGTCAACTCCCGGGCCACCTCTGGACTGGTTCCAAAGGCCATCCCCCCTTCGTGAACGTTAGGACAAGAGATGTTTAGTTCCAAGGCGGATACCATCTGTGAGTCCGACAATTCCTTAGCTACTTGTACGTAGTCGGCAACAGTGGAGCCCCCAATACTACCAATGATTGGCAAGTCCGGGTACTTAGCTTTTAAAGCAGGTAATTTTTCATTGACCACCGCTTTAATCCCAGGATTTTGCAAGCCCACCGCATTTAGGACCCCGTTATCGATTACGGCAATCTTAGGGTCAGGGTTACCGACCCGGGGTTCAACCGTGGCGGTTTTGATTACCAAGGCCCCTAGTTGGTTGAGGTCAAACTTCTTGGCACTAGGGATGTCCCCAAACCCGAAGGTCCCGCTAGCTGGCATAATTGGGTTTTTCAAATTTAATCCTGGTAAGTTTACGGCTAAACGCATGATATTTCCTCCTTAAAGTGCATCTGTTGCAAATGAACGGTTTTCTAAGGCCTTAAGCAAGGCATCGGCCGTGTTAAGCGATGTTACTAACGGCACGTTGTGTTCGATAGCAGTCTGTCTAATGACAAAGCCGTCGGAAGCAACTTCTTGGTCATGGCCCATGGTGTTGATTACTAAATCGACTTTGCCGGCCATCAGTACTTCTAAAATACCTTCGTGGTCTGCATCTGCTTGGTCAATCTTGCTTACGGTTAGGACGTGCAAGCCCTTTTCGCGCAAGAAGCTTGCGGTCCCGCTGGTTGCCAAGATCCGGTAGCCAATCTTACTAAAGCGCTTGGCTAGTGGCAAGACTTCATCTTTATCTTGGTCTTCGATTGTAAGTAGGATGGTCCCGTTATCTGGCAAGGTCATCTTCGCCCCACTAAAGGCTTTGTAAAGGGCCTTTTCAAAGGTGTGATCACTACCCATTACTTCCCCAGTCGACTTCATTTCAGGGCCTAAGAAGCTGTCAACGTCGGCTAACTTGCTAAAGGAGAAGACAGGGGCTTTGACGTGAATTGTGTCGCTTTCAGGGTAAAGTCCGCTTTCAAAGCCTTGTTCCTGCAAGCTTTGACCTAAAATGACCCGGGTTGCAACTTGCGCCATCTCCACCCCAGTAATCTTACTTAAAAATGGTACGGTTCGACTAGCACGTGGGTTAACTTCTAAGACGTAAGCTTCGCCCTTGTGGATGATAAATTGGATGTTCATAATCCCGACACACTTCAAGGCCACCGCTAACTTCTTAGTTGCGTCTACGATTTGATCTTTAACCGCCTGGCTAAAGCTTTGTGGTGGGTAAACCGCCATCGAATCCCCGGAGTGAACCCCGGCGTGTTCAATGTGTTCCATAATCCCTGGTAACAAGACGTCCTTACCATCGCAGATGGCATCCACTTCGCCTTCTAGTCCTTCCAGGTAAGCGTCGACCAAGATTGGGTGTTCAATTTCAGCCGGAGCATTTTGGGCCAAGTATTCTTCTAACTCGGTTTCGTTATAGACGATTTCCATTGCCCGGCCACCTAAAACATAACTTGGCCGCACTAAGACTGGGTAACCAATTTCTTGGGCGGACTTCAAAACGTCTTCGTGAGTCGTTGCGGTCTTACCAATTGGTTGCTTCAAACCAAGTTCATTGATTACTTGGTCAAACAACTCGCGGTCTTCGGCCCGGTCTAAGTCCTCAACGGTTGTCCCTAAGACTTTGACCCCATTTTGCTCTAAGCCTTCAGCCAAATTGATGGCCGTTTGCCCCCCAAATTGAACGATTACCCCTTCAGGCTGTTCTAAGTCGATAACGTTTAGGACATCTTCTAAGGTAAGGGGTTCAAAGTAGAGCTTGTCTGAAACAGAGAAGTCGGTTGAGACCGTTTCTGGGTTAGAGTTAATAACGATTGCTTCGTAGCCTAATTTTTGGAGGGCCTTAACACTGTGCACGGTAGCGTAGTCAAATTCGACCCCCTGACCAATTCTGATTGGGCCAGAACCGATTACGATCACCGATTTACGGTCGCTGACTTGGCTTTCATTTTCCTGGTCATAGGAACTGTAGAAGTAAGGGGTGTGGGATTCAAACTCAGCCGCACAAGTATCAACCATCTTGTAAACTGGCAGAATTTGCTTAGCCTTTCTGAAGGCCCGGACTTCTGCTGGGCTAACATTCCACAACTTAGCGATGGTGTAGTCGCTAAAGCCGTAACGCTTAGCTTGCTTGAGGGTCCGGGCATCATGAGGGTGCTTGCAAATCTCAACTTCTAGTTCGGTAATGTGCTTCAAGATATCTAGGAAGTAAAGGTTAATCTTAGTTAACTCATGAATTTCCTCCAAGGAGTAGCCCCGTCTAAAGGCTTCGGTTAGGTAAAAGATTCGGTCGTCTTGAGCGTGCACAATCTTTTCTTCCAAAGTGTCATCGCTGGCAGCGCGAACGTAGTCGGCTAAGAGGTCCTTTTCGTCGATTTCTAGGGAGCGGACGGCCTTTTGGATGGCTTCTTCGGCGTTACGCCCGATAGCCATGACTTCACCGGTCGCCTTCATTTGGGTCCCTAATCTCCGGTTAGCCTTGGCAAACTTATCGAATGGCCAGCGTGGAATCTTAGCCACCACGTAGTCTAAGGCTGGTTCAAATTCGGCGTAAGTTGTACCTGTAACCGGGTTGATGATTTCATCTAGCGTCAAGCCCACCGCAATCTTAGCCGCCATCTTGGCGATGGGATAACCAGTTGCCTTGGAAGCTAAGGCAGACGAACGGGAAACCCGGGGGTTAACTTCGATGACATAGTAGTCAAAACTATTAGGGTCTAAGGCTAGCTGAACGTTACAGCCCCCTTCAATCTTTAGGGCCCGGATTAATTTTAGCGAACAGTCGCGCAACATTTGGTATTCCCGGTCTGATAAGGTTTGGGTCGGAGCCAACACGATTGAATCCCCGGTGTGAATCCCAACTGGGTCGAAGTTTTCCATCGAACAAACAACCATCGCGTTGTTGGCGCTATCCCGCATTACTTCGTATTCGATTTCTTTGAAACCAGCAATTGATTTTTCAATCAAACATTGGGTAGCTGGGGATAGGTCTAAACCGTTAGCCACAATTTCTTTTAACTGGGCTTCGTTGTCGCACAAACCACCACCGGTGCCCCCCATGGTAAAGGCAGGCCGCACGATTACGGGGTAGCCGCATTCCTTAGCGAACTCAAGGGCTTCAGCCACCGTGCCCACCGTTTTAGAAGGAGGAACTGGTTCGTTTAAGTCTTGCATCAGTTGCTTGAACTTTTCCCGGTCTTCGGCTTGATCAATAGCAGCAAGCTTCGTTCCTAGTAACTGAATGCCTAACTCGTCTAAAATCCCGGTCTTAGCAAGGGCAATCGCGAGGTTTAAACCAATCTGGCCCCCTAAGGTTGGTAAGAGTGCGTCCGGAAATTCTTGGCGCATGATTCTAGAAACTGATTCGACTGTTAGTGGTTCAATGTAAACCCGGTCTGCAATTTCGGTATCGGTCATGATGGTAGCGGGGTTAGAGTTAACCAAGACTACTTCATAGCCTTCTTCACGTAAGGCCATACAAGCTTGCGTTCCTGAATAATCAAATTCAGCCGCTTGGCCGATAATGATTGGACCTGAGCCAATCACCATAATCTTATGAATATCTGTCCGCTTAGGCATTCGTCTTTTCCCCTTTCTTAATGTCAATCATGTGCATAAAGTCATCGAAAATATCAACCGCATCGGATGGGCCTGGTGCTGCGTCTGGGTGGAATTGAACGGAAAAGGCAGGGTAATACTTGTGTCTAATTCCTTCCACCGTCCCGTCGTTGATTTCTTTGTGGGTCACAATCAATTGGGTATTGTCAATTGAGGCAGGATCGACCGCGTAGCCATGGTTTTGGGAGGTAAAGGTAATCCGGCCGGTGGCAATTTCTCTTACCGGGTGGTTAAAGCCCCGGTGACCAAACTTCATCTTAAAGGTCTTGGCCCCGTTAGCTAGGGCTAATAATTGGTGCCCTAAGCAAATCCCAAAGACTGGCAGGTGCTTTTCGACTTCCTTAATCATTTCAACGGCGTCCTTCATAACCTCTGGGTCCCCCGGGCCGTTTGAAAGTAACACGCCGTCTGGCTTTAAGCGCAAAATATCTTCGGCCGTGGCTGTATATGGCAGCACGATGGTGTTGCAATCCCGGGCCGCTAATTCGCGTAAGATACTGTGCTTGCTGCCGTAGTCCACGAGCACGATGTTGTGCTTATTGCCTGGATTAGGGTAAGGCTTAGTGGTTGAAACCTGGGCAACTAGGCGGTCAGATAAAACGGTCGCATGCAGTTGGTCAAAGGCATGTTCTAAGTTATCGGTCGCATCAATGATGCTGCCCTTCATGGTCCCGTGTTCGCGTAACTTCTTAGTTAAGGCCCGCGTATCAATCCCACTGATGCCGGGGATGTTCATTTGCTCTAAGAAATGGGGGAAACTGTCTTGCTTGCGCCAGTTAGTCGAAACCCGCGCCACCTCGCGACAAATAACCCCCTTACAGTCAGGTTCTAAGGATTCATAGTCATCTAGGTTAACCCCGTAGTTACCAATCAAGGGGTTAGTAAATACTAAAATTTGGTTGGCGTAAGATTGATCCGTGACCGCTTCTTGGTAACCGGTCATCCCGGTAGTAAAAACTACTTCCCCGGTGGTAGTATTCTTGGCACCAAAGCCTTCGCCCTTAAAGACCGTCCCGTCGTCTAAAATTAAATAACGTTCCATTTTTATCTAGCCTCCCTTTGATAAGCAACTTGCCCTGCCACTAAGGTTAAATAAGTGTTGGCATAAACTGTTTGACCTGTAAACGGAGTGTTAACCCCCATTGAGAGGTAATCACTTTCCTTAATTTCTGATGCCTGGTCTAATTGAAACACGGCGATGTCAGCCAAGCTCCCTGGTAGTAGGCTGCCGGCTGCTAGCTTAAAGGCTTGCGCAGGCTTTAGGCTCATCCAATCTAATAGTTGTTCGAGCTTGAAGATGCCTGGCTTGACAAACTTGGTGTAAAGTAAGGCAAAGGCTGTTTCGCTACCGGTAATTCCAAAGGCCGCTTGCTTCATGTCACCGGTCTTTTCGTTAATGCTGTGAGGGGCATGGTCAGTAGCAATCATGTCAATCGTCCCGTCTAATAGGCCGGCCACTAACGCCGCCTGGTCTTCCTTAGCCCGCAATGGGGGATTCATCTTGTAGTAACCGTCGTTGGCAGGAATATCTTCGTCGGCTAATAGTAAGTGGTGGGGAGCTACTTCACAGGTCACGTTAATTCCGTGCGCCTTAGCCAAGCGAACTAACTCTACGCTTTCCTTGGTAGAAACGTGGCAAACATGGTAATGGACTCCTGTTTCCTTGGCTAGCAGCAAGTCACGGGCAATTTGTGATGACTCGCTGATGCCTAAGATACCTGGTAAGCCTAATTCTTCGGCCCGCTTGCCGGCGTGCATTACCCCACCGAAAAGGAGGGAGTTATCTTCAACGTGGGCAACAATTGCCATGTCTAATGCAGCCGCTTGCTTCATCGCTTGGTACATCACGCCAGCGGTTTGTACCCCGCACCCGTCGTTACTAAAGGCAAATGCCCCGGCTTCTTTCATCGCCTTAAAGTCGACTAACTCTTCGCTTTTCAAACCCTTGGTAATGGCACTGTATTGGTTAATATGCACCTTGCCGTCAGCTTGGTTCTTTTCAACTAACTGGCTTAGTAACTCAGGTTGATCAGGGACCGGATTTAGGTTTGGCATCGCACAAACTGTTGTGTAGCCTCCGTGAGCTGCCGCAGCCGAACCGGTTTTAATCGTTTCCTTGTGGGTAAAGCCCGGTTCCCGGTAGTGGACGTGCACATCGACTAAGCCCGGGCTCACCAACTTGCCACTGACGTCAAGCACCTTGGCGTCGGGTGCTAGTTGACCTAAATTTTGGCCCAAAGCTACTATCTTATCTCCTTCAATTAATACATCTTGGTTAGTAAGTTGGCCGTCATGGTAAACTAAGCCGTTTTGTAATAAAGTCTTCATTAGTTAAGCCCCCCTAACTTTCTGCCGCGCATTACCGCTTCAATCATTGCCATCCGGATAAAGACCCCGTTTTGCATCTGCTGGTAAAAGCGAGATTTGTCCGCTTCGACCAGTTCGCTGGCCCACTCAACGTCCCGGTTAATCGGACCGGGGTGCATGATAATTGCCTGTGGTTTCAACTTGGCGTAGCGCGCTTGGTTAAGTCCGTATTTTTCGTGGTAAGCAGCCGCGGAAAAGCCGGCTTCATTTTGATCACCAGCGTGGCGTTCGTGTTGGACCCGCAACAACATCACGACATCCATACGGGGTAAAAGTTCGTCAACATCTAGATACTGGCCGTAGCTATCAAATTCATGGCTATACCAATACTTCGGCCCCGAGAAGTACACTTTTGCCCCTAACCTGGTCAAAAGTTGCATGTTGCTCTTAGCCACCCGCGAATTAGTAATGTCGCCGATGATGGCTACCTTTAGGCCAGCAAAGTGTCCAAATTCTTCGTAAATCGTCAGCATATCGAGTAAGCTTTGGGAGGGGTGTTGGCCACTGCCATCCCCAGCGTTAATTATACCGAGATTTAAGTATTGGTCTGCCTTAAGGTCGATTAGTTCCTGGTAGTAATTATCCTTTGAGTGCCTGATTACTGCTAAATCCACCCCCAAAGCATCCATCGTTAAGAGGGTATCGTATAAACTTTCCCCCTTATTGACTGAGGATTGGGCCGGGTTAAAGGCCAACTCCTTAAGTCCTAGCTTACTTTCTGCCATTTCAAAGCTAGTGTGGGTCCGGGTTGAATTTTCAAAAAACATGTTGACCGCATAGACCGGCTGACTTAACTCAAGTTGCTTGCCGGCTTTAAATTCCTGCGCCCGCTTTAGGAGAGCCATTACCTCCGTTTCGCCTAGGTTTTCAACACTAACAAAATGTTTTAAACTGACCACGATTATCGCTCCTTAATTTTTGCGTTCACTAACTGCTTGTTGTGGTAAGACTAAGTTTAAGATGATTCCAAATAAGGTTGATAAAGCAATGCTGGTTAATTGGAAATCGCCTAACTTGAGGTAAGTTCCACCAATTCCGACAACTAAGATCACTGAGGTGATAACTAAGTTGCGCTTTAATTCGAAGTTAACCTTATTATCAACTAAGATGCGCATCCCGTTAGAAGCAATCATCCCAAATAAAAGGAAGGAGATTCCCCCGATAACTGGGGTTGGGATTGATTGAATCAAGGCGGAAATCTTGCCGACAAAACTGAAGATGATTGCAAACAAGGCTGCCCCACCTAAGACCCAAACTGAGTGAACCTTGGTCATGGCTAACACCCCGATGTTTTCACCGTAAGATGTAGTTGGCGGACCCCCGACAAACCCGGCCAAGACGCTGGAAAGCCCGTCCCCTAGCAAGGTTCTGTGTAAACCTGGTTTCTTAAAGAAGTTCCGCTTAGTCAATTTGTTTAAAACCATCACGTGTCCCATGTGCTCGGTCATGGTCACGAAGGCGATGGGCGCCATGGTAATGATGGCGGCTGGGTACCATTTGAAGTGGTAGTTAACCCCGAGCACGTCAAAGGCTGGAAGTGAGAACCACTTAGCTTGCGCGACGCTTGAAAAATCGACAATGCCGACTAGGACGGCTAGGATGTAGCCGCAGATAATCCCTAAAAGGACCGGAATCATGCTAGCGAACCCACCCAAGAACATGTTGAAGATGATGGTGACCGCCAAGGTAAAGAGGGCCACCGCGAAGTACTTCAAATCATAGTTGGAGTTGTGAAGCATGGCGTCGTTAGCGGCTGTAGTAGCAAGTGACAAACCAATCACAATTACGATCGGCCCGACTACCACTGGGGGGAGAATCTTATCAACCCAATTTGAGCCAAACTTTGAGATAACTAAGGCGACGATTACGTAAACCAAACCGGCTGCGATTGCCCCTTGACCAACGGCTGGGTAGCCATAATCTTTCATTAATAATTGCATGGTGGCGATAAAGGCAAAGCTTGAACCTAGGTAAGCTGGAATCTTGGCCTTGGTACAAAGGATATAAACTAAGGTCCCGCAACCTGAACTAAATAAGGCGATGCTTGGATTTAAACCGATTAGTAAGGGCACCAAAACGGTTGACCCGAACATGGTAAATAAGTGTTGGATGGATAAAACCAACCAGTGTTGGAAGCTCGGCTTATCTTGCACATCCAAGATTGCCTCGTCGTTTCTAAATTCTGTATTATTCTTGGTCATAAAAACTAATTCTTCCCTTCATTTGCTTAATAAAAAAACCTAGATCAATTACTTTTGACCCAGGTTTGCACAAAATTACCCTAACGTAGTTAAGGTAGTAACCCTTTTGCTCTCTCTGGAGTCAATTAAACGGTTAGTTATTCAGTTAAATCTTTTAAATCAATGCCATCTTTACCATCGACTTCTTCAACGTATACGGCAACTTGTTCATTTAAGGAAGTGGGGATGTTCTTACCAACGAAGTCAGCCCGAATTGGTAATTCCCGGTGGCCCCGGTCAACCAACACGGCTAGGTTAATCTTCTTAGGACGACCCTTGTCCATCAAGGCATCTAAAGCCGCACGAATGGTCCGGCCAGTAAATAAAACGTCATCGACCAAAATGACATGCTTGTCGGTAATATCAACTGCTAACTTAGCGTCTTTAACAACTGGTTGGTCAGTAGTAGCGACGTGGCGATCATCACGGTATAAAGAAATATCAAGTTCACCCACTGCAACGTCTGCCCCTTCAAGTTGTTTTAGGCGGGCAGCAATTCTTTTTGCCAAGTAAATTCCCCGGGTCTTAATCCCCACCAAAACGAGGTTATCAATCCCCTTATTTTTTTCAATGATTTCATAGGTCATCCGGGTTAACGCCCGTTTCATTGCCATTGAATCATAGATTTCCTTAGCCATTATGTTTCCTCCTTTAGACCTCAATCCTTAAAAAAAGCACCTTAGCCAACAATATCAGTGTGTGACTAAGGTGCCTAGACGTATGCCTTGTATTTCCGTACTCATATAAGACTCTGCCTTCTTAGCCTCACGGGACTAATTTTAAAGGATTACTTCTTTTGTTGTACTCATGTTAATTTATTTTACGGCGCTTGTCAAGTTTTTTTAGCATTTCTGCAAAATAAGGCGGTAGCGGCGCTTCAAATAAGAGCTCTTCTCCCGTAACCGGGTGCTTGAAGCCTAACTTGGCTGCGTGTAAATACTGCCCGGCTCCTGGCAAGGTCTTTTTAGGTCCATAGAGCGGATCACCTGCCAAGGGGTGGCCAATATATTTCATGTGCACCCGAATCTGGTGGGTGCGTCCTGTTTCAAGCCGACAGGCCACTAGGGTGTAATCACCAAAGCGGTCTAAAACCTTAAAGTGGGTAATTGCCGGGCGGCCATCCGCGACTACGGCCTGTTTTTTACGGTCTTTAGGCGAACGACCTAGTGGCGCATCAATCGTGCCCTCAGCTTCCTTGATGTTACCGTGAACCAAGGCCAAGTACTCCCGGGTGTTGGTCTTATTTTTTAGCTGGGCTGCCAGTGACTGGTGAGCCAAGTCGTTTTTTGCGACCATCAATAAGCCAGAGGTATCCTTATCAATTCGGTGGACAATCCCCGGCCTAAAGGTACCGTTAATGGTCGAAAGTGGGCAGTGGTACAATAAGGCGTTCACTAAAGTGTGGCTTTCATGGCCCGGCGAAGGGTGAACTACCATCCCCTGGGGCTTGTTAACCACCAAGACATCATCGTCTTCGTAAACAATGTCCAAATCCATCTTTTCAGCTACTAAATCTAACTGCTTAACCTCGGGTTCCACTAAGGTTAGCTTATCTCCTGGCTTAACCTGATACTTAGGCTTTTTTTGCTGGCCGTTAACCAACAAGTTACCACTTGCCAAGAGTTCCTTAAGCTGCGAGCGAGAAAAGTTGCCAAAAAGCTGGCTGGCCACCTTATCTAAGCGCCCGCTTTCGTTTTCTACTACTGCTTCAATCATTGAGTTGTTCATCCTTTATCATCGTCAAAATTAAGACTATTACCCCTAAAGTCAAGGCACAGTCAGCGACGTTAAAAATTGGAAAGTTTATGAAGTCTAGCTGAATCATATCGACAACGTAACCCAAACGCAGGCGATCGATAAAGTTACCTAAAGTTCCTCCTAATAAGAGGGCTAGCCCTAAGCCATACCCCCATTTAGTCCACTTTTTCTTTAGGTAGTAACCAATTACCGCCACAGCCACCAGTGAAATGATGATGAAAAACCACCGTTGCCCGATTAGCATGCTCCAGGCCGCCCCATAATTTCTAATGTGGGCAATCGAGACCAAACCAGAAATCACTGGTTGGCTAGTATTTAGTGGTAAAGTCGTGGCGACAAAATACTTAATCAACTGATCTAAGAGGACCACGGCTAGACTTAAACAAATATAAATCGGCATAGCAATGCCCCTTTTTTAAATTATTCTTAAGTTATAATTATACCGTGTTAAGCCTTAAATAGCAATTTCCCTAAATCTCCATCTTATGCTAAAGTAATAACTGAAAAAGTTGTTTCAAAGGGGTAAAGTTATGACAAAAGAACACACACCGACCTCACTTTTAAAAAAAGTTGGGTATAGCCTGGCAGTCATCTGCTTACTACTGCTTATCTGCGGGATAAGTTTATGTGGTTACTATATTTTAAAGGCACCGAAACTGACCAGCGCTTACGTTACCAGCACCGCATCTTCTACCATTTATGATAGTCAAGGTAAAAAGCTCCTCTCCTTAGGGGTAGACGACCGCGAAGTCATCAAGCCTAACCAGCTACCAAGTCAAACTAGTGCGGCGATTACCTCAATTGAGGACCGCCGCTTTTACAACCACCATGGCCTCGATGTTATCAGAATTTTGGGCGCGGCCCTAGCTAACTTTAAAGCAAGCGATAATAGCCTCCAAGGTGGTAGTACTTTAGACCAGCAGTTAATCAAGCTTTCCTATTTTTCAACCAAGAAATCCGACCAGACTTTGGAACGAAAAATTCAAGAAGCTTGGCTAGCAGTTGAGTTAGACCGGATTTACTCTAAAAAAGAAATCCTCGCCCTCTATGCCAACAAGGTCTTCATGGGTAATGGAATTTATGGGATGCAAACGGCGGCTAAGTATTACTATGGCAAGCCACTCAAGGACTTGAGCCTGGCTCAGACCGCCCTGTTAGCCGGAATTCCTAATGCCCCTTCTTCTTATAACCCGTACGCTAACCAAACCTTAGCGACCCAAAGAAGAAATCAGGTCTTAAAGGCCATGTTACAAACTAACAAGATTTCTAACAGTGCCTACCAAAAAGCGGTGGCAACGCCAATCACTGCCGGCTTATTAGCTTATGACAGCCAAAGAAACCAAACTAGTCATAAACACGCCCTGTGGGCAGATGCCTACCTCAAAGAGGTCGTGGCCGACTTACGGGCTAAGGGCTATGATCCTTACGAAAAGGCTTTAAAGGTCTACACCAACCTCGACACCGCTGCCCAACACCGGCTCTACCAGCTAGCTAACTCCGACCAGCTAAAATATCCTAACGACCAAATGCAAGTAGCGGCTAGCGTCATCAACCCTAAATCCGGGGCGGTTGTGGCCATGATTGGGGGCAGAAAGCAAGGCGAGCTAACCTTTGGCTTGAACCGGGCCGTTCAAGCCACCAGGTCTAACGCTTCCACCGCCAAACCCCTGTTAGATTACGCACCTGCCATCGAATACTTAGGTTGGTCTAGCCAGCACGAACTAGACGACAGCAAGTTCGTCTACCCAGACACCAATAAGGTTCTTCACGACTTTGACGGTACTTACCTCGGGAAGATGACCATGCAAGAAGCCCTGGTCCAATCCCGAAACGTCCCTGCCATCCGGGCCTTGCAGGCGGTAGGTATGAAGCGGGCCCAAAGCTTTATTGAGCAGTTAGGCTTTACTTACAAGCACAAGCTCGAATTGCAAAACGGAATTGGCCTGCCATCTTCTAGCCTCCAAAATGCCGCTGCCTACGCTTGCTTTGCTAACGGTGGTTATTACTACCAACCAAGCTACATCACCAGCATCGAATTACCTAATGGCCAAACTAAGAGCTTTAAGACTAAGCCTAAGCGGGTTATGAAAGCTTCTACTGCTTATATTGTAACCAAGATGCTCGAACAGGTCATTAGCTCTCCAAGCGGAACTGGCCATGATGCGGCCGTCTATGGTTTATACCAAGCTGGTAAAACCGGGACTAACGCTTACCCTAGCGACTTAAAACCAGCCAGCTTCCCCGATAATGCTTTAATGGATTCCTGGTTCAATGGTTATAGCAGAAACTACTCCATCTCAGTGTGGACCGGTTATGATAAGCCTTACGAATCAGGTCACTACCTTTCAGAAGCTGACAGCAAGATTGCCCAAAAGTTCTACCAAGATATTATGACCTACCTTGCCCAAGGTCAGGTTAATAAGCAGTGGACTAAGCCAGCTAGCGTCAAGACCATTAAGGCTAATAACCAAACCTATTACGCCCCTAAATAAATTAAAAGCCGCTAGAAATTAACATTTTAGTAATGTGATTTCTAACGGTTTTTAAATTTTAGACTTCTCCCAGCCTCTTTCCTTAACTAAAAAAGATGCCAGCTATCACACTGACATCTTTTTTTCTTTTAGTTTGGCTAGCCATTCTTACGCTTACCACGCCGATCAACCAAGGCGGTCTTGCCCCCGTCGCTAAACTTCCGGACCCAAGAGTAAACCTGGGTGTAAGAAACGTTAAAGTGCTCCACCGCCAAATTATAGTTATAATGGTTATCAATCGTCCAGTTAACAATCTCTAAGCGTTCGGCTAAAGTCGTCTTACGCGATTGCTTGCCCTTGGCCTTCTTATTCCCCTTGTTTTTTAAGCGCTTACCGTCCGAATAAAGGTTAACCCACCGCTGGATTACCCCTTCATTGGAAATATCATAATCTTGGCGGAGTTGGCCTAGCGAAGCGCCCTCCAGATGTTTTTTTACCACTAACATTTTAAACTCAGTCGAATACCTCTTTACAGGCCGGGGTAAGAGCCCATCCACTCCGTGTTCGTCATAGCGCTCTAACCACCGGTTAAGATTATGGTGGTCAACTCCATATTCTTTTTCAACTGCAATGGTAGTGGCACCCTTTTTGACCAACTTAATATAACGGAGCTTTTCATCAAGCGTATACCGATATCCTTTGTGTGCCACAATAATTCCTCCTATTGCAATAATTGCAACAATTCCTCTTTTGCAGGTGAAAATTTATCTGCAGCTAAGCTTAAATGCTGCTTAGCTAACCCCAGGGCGCCTTCCTCTTTGTAAACCAACCCTAGGTAATAGTGAGCTAAAAAATTATTTCGACCCGCTACTTTTACTATCGGCTGTTTAAGGGCTAAATTAAAGTATTTCTTAGCAAAATCATAGTTTTTTTCTACAAAAAAACTTAGGGCCTGTAAATAAATGTAATCGCCGTCATGTTCGTATTCTGGGTAAGTAGCCAGCCACCGCTGCGCTGCACTTACCTGCTCAGTGGCTAGTAAGATTAAAACCAAACATTCTAAACAGTTAAAAACATAACCTAAACTATAAGCTGGTTTTAACTTTAAACTAGCTTCAAAATACTTTTGGGCTAGCTCCAAATTCTTTTGGCTGTAGTAGGACTTACCTATCTGGAAAAGCAGGTAGGAATCCTGGGGATGCTTGGCCAATTCCGTTAAGAGTAAGTCTAAATTCCGTTGGGCCTTAGCTAACAACAACTCCTGGCTGGCATAACCATCGTGCTTGATAACCAAGGGAATATCTTGGTAGTAGACAGGACCCCCATCCTGCCTGTTGACTTGTTCGTGGATTTTCCTTTCAAAGTTAAAGTAACTTTTTAAGTATAACCTAGGTTCTAACGACTGGGTCTGACTGGTCTGATTTAGATTTAGGCGCACGATTCGCCCGACCGTTTGCCGCAAATCGACCTGGCCCAAGAGCGCTTCTAAAGCGGGAATGTCTACCCCGGCCACCCACTCATCGGTATCCAAAAATAAGACCAGGTCGCACTTAGCCTGGCTGGCCAGGTAATTTCTCGCCCAGGCAAAGTCGCCTCGCCACGCCTGTTGGTAGACCTTCGCCCCGAACCTTTCTGCTACCTGAATGCTGTCATCGCTAGAGCCGGTATCTAAGACCAAGACTTCTGCCACAAGCCCCTGCAAGCTTTTAAGGGACTCTAAACACCGAGCTAATTTTTTACTTTCATCCTTAGTAATAACACAAACTGATACCCTCATCGTTTCATCCTCTCTGTTAGTAGTTGATAAGCCCCATACAAACCAGCCTGATTACCCAGCTTAGCAGCTACTAATTCAGGCCGGTAAAGTGGATTGTTTGGCAAGCTGCCCATAATTTCCAGGAAGGACTGGTTAAGTAGTGTGATTAACTTTTCTTCCTGGCCTAAGCCACCCCCGATGGCAATCCGTTCTAAGTCAAAGCTGACCTGCAGGTTGACCAAGACGGTGGCTAAGTTATAACTATAAGTCTGAATCAGTTCCTTAGCCAGGGGATTTTCTAGGGCGGCCAAAAAGACCTGGTGGTCCGTCATCTCCTTAGCTGCCCCTAGCAAATCCCGCAAAGCGGTCATTAATTTGACAGCCGAAGCGGACTCGGATAAGAAGCGCTTATTTTGTACCAGGTAGGAAAACTCTCCGGCTAGCTGGTGGCGGCCTTCGTGGATGCGGTTAGCCAAAATAACTCCGCCCCCAATACTAGTCCCTAAGGTAACTAAGGCCCCATCAGAGACTGCTTTTAGGCTCCCCATAGTCTGCTCGGCTAACAACGCGGCCTTGGCATCATTAATTACCACTACTGGTAAGTTAAATTTAGCTTCTAAACGCTCAACTAAGGGCTGTTCATAGCCTAGTGGCGTTACCAAGCCAATCGTGCCTTTTTGCGTATTAACCCGGCCAAACAGGGCAATGCCAACTCCGCTGATAAGAAACTGGTAATTAGCAATGATGGTCATTACGGTGGCTTCAACTTGCTGGTAATTTTTAAGTTGTACCGCTTCGATTCGAGAAGCAACTAAGTTTCCTTCCTCATCAAACAAGCCCAACTTAAGGTGACTTTGCCCTAAATCCAAAGCCAAGTAGTAGTCGGCCACAAACTGCCGTTCCTTTAGGCGCTTGAGGTCACTTAGGCCGTTTAACCTGGCCGCAAAGTAATGCACCACCGCCTCGTTAGGTTTACCACTTAACTCCAAGGCGTTAGCCAACATCAACTGGCCTAGTTGCCCGGAGCGGTCCGCTTGCTTAGCATTACCTAAGGCCAGCGCTTGTCGGTAGTGGGCAACCGCTTTGTCAAAGTCATGCACCTGACTATAAATTACCCCGGCCAAGTAGGAATTATCGGCGTCCAGTTGCAAATCGCCAAAGGCCGTCAGTAACTGGGAAGCAAACTCAACTTGTTCGCACTCTAAAAGTAACTCCAAGTAAGTTGCCAAGCCGGCTTGAAAATAGCTTTGGCCGACGTTAGTTTCCGCCAACAGCCACCAGCGAAAATAGACTAAGGCCATCTGCTTACGCCCGGTTTGGCGGTAAGTTTGAGCCACCTGGTATAAGACGTAAGGATTTTTAGCCGCTTCAGCCGGTAAGCCCTGCTCTTTTAACAAGAGAAGCAAGTTTCTTTTAGCCTTTTGCTCAAACACTTCTGGCTTAAGGTAACCATCGTGCAAGAGCTCCAGTTCAAGCTTAACTTCCTTACGCTTCTTTTCTCCTGCCAAAGGCATTGGTCGTTCATGCAGCTTACCTTGGTAGCGGAAGTACTTTTTAGAAAAAAGCCGGGTCACCAAGTATTGGCTAGCTTGCCAACCACTTTCGGTCTGATTAAGCCGGACAAAGGAGCCCACCGCCGTCCTCAAATCTGCCTTGGCAAAGAAATCCGCAATTTGAGTCCTAACTTGTTCAAGCTTAGCGCTCGCAAACCACTCATCGCTATCAATCACTAGGATTTGATCATACTTAGCCTGCTTTAGGGCGTAATTTCGCGCCAGGGAAAAATCATCCGGCCATTCATAATAAAAATAGCGGGCGACTTCAACTCCAGCCACCACGGCTGCCGTTTCATCTTGCGAGCCCGTGTCTATCACAACAATATCAGCCACCAACTTGCTTAGACAAGCTAAACAGCGCCTCAACTTTTCCGCCTCGTTTCTAGTAATGATACAAGCCGATACCGCCAGTAAGTCTGTTTCCATGAACTCTGTTCCTTTCATTAAACTTTGATATAAAAAGGGACAGGAAAAATTCCCTGTCCCTAGTTGTAATTAACAAGTCATTATGCCCCAAAGGACAAGTTAGCCTTTTAATTAGCCGATGTTTTGTAACAATGTCAATACTGATTGTGGCATTGAGTTTGCTTGTGAAAGCATTGATGTTGCAGCTTGTAACAAGATGTTTGAACTTGTGTAGCTAGTCATTTCTTGCGCCATGTCAACGTCTTTAATCCGTGAGTTAGCGGCTGACAAGTTAGTAGTTGTTGCTTCCAAGCTGTTAACTGTATGGGATAAACCGTTTTGAGCAGCACCTAATTGAGCGCGTTGGTCTGAAACAGCCTTGATAGCTTTATCTAAGTCACCAAGTGCAGTTGTCCCAGCAAATGAAGCTGCGAATGAAGCTTGAGTACCCTTAGCCAATGAACCAACTTGTTTTACTAAAGTAGCAAGACCAAGTGAGGTTGAATCCATTGATTGGATTGTAACTGAAGTTGTTTCACCTGAGTTAGCCCCTACTTGGAATTGGAAACTAGTAGTTGTAGCAGCTGTACCTGAAGCTGCACCATCTTTTCCAAAGAGACCTAAGCCGTTGAACTTAGTGTTCTTGCTAATAGCGTCAATGTTAGAAGCTAAGGTATTCATTTCCAAAGCGATTTCTTGACGGTCTTCTGATTGTAATGTTCCGTTTGATGCTTGAAGGGAAAGGTCACGCATCCGGTTTAACATCTTTTGAGTTTCTTCAAGCGCACCTTCTGCTGTTTGAAGAAGGGAAATCCCATCTTGAGCGTTTGAGCGTGCTTGCTTCATCCCACTGATTTGAGCAGTCATCTTGTTTGAGATTGCTAAACCAGCAGCATCGTCTGCAGCTGTGTTAATCCGTGAACCAGATGATAATTTTTCTAAGGCGCTTGCCTTGGCATTAGCGGCTGCTGAGTACTTTGTGTAAGTATTCATTGCAGCAGTATTTGTGTTAATCCGCATAATAATTGCCTCCTAATGAGTTTGTTTGTTGTTAGCTAGAAGTCTTAACTCCTTACATGTATATATATCGGTTGAAAAGAAAAATCTTAAAGCCCTTTTTTTAATTATTTTTGAGATTTTTAAATAGTCCAGTTTCCTAGTGAAACAAAGCACGACAAAAACAAATTTTCCACTATTATTAAAAAAGGCTTAACCGTTTTGAGTTAAGCCTCTCGATAAGTTTTAAGCTAATAATTAGCCGATGTTTTGTAACAATGTCAATACTGATTGTGGCATTGAGTTTGCTTGTGAAAGCATTGATGTTGCAGCTTGCAACAAGATGTTTGAACTTGTGTAGCTAGTCATTTCTTGTGCCATGTCAACGTCTTTAATCCGTGAGTTAGCGGCTGATAAGTTAGTAGTTGTTGCTTCCAAGCTGTTTACCGTATGAGATAAACCGTTTTGAGCAGCACCTAATTGAGCACGTTGGTCAGAAACTTTCTTGATAGCAGCATCTAACTTACCTAAAGCAGTTGTCCCAGCAAATGAAGCTGCAAAGGCAGTTGACTTGCCAGAAGTTGCAAGGGAAGCGACTTGGGAAGCCACACTGTATAAACCAAGTGAGGC
>NZ_AYYP01000072.1:15148-138689 GCF_001436215.1 Ligilactobacillus agilis DSM 20509 | reverse complement strand
TCCATTGATTGGATTGTAACTGAAGTTGTTTCACCTGAGTTAGCCCCTACTTGGAACTTAAAGCTAGTTGAAGTTGC
The DNA here is from genome assembly GCF_001436215.1 of Ligilactobacillus agilis DSM 20509. GTDB lineage: Bacteria > Bacillota > Bacilli > Lactobacillales > Lactobacillaceae > Ligilactobacillus > Ligilactobacillus agilis. The sequence goes on along the minus strand of NZ_AYYP01000072.1, from coordinate 138,612 downwards.
AGCAGCTGAAGCACCTGAACCTGAAGCTGCACCTGTACCGAAAAGACCTAAGCCGTTAAACTTAGTGTTCTTGCTGATAGCATCGATGTTAGAAACTAAAGTGTTCATTTCCAAAGCGATTTCTTGACGGTCTTCTGATTGTAATGTTCCGTTTGATGCTTGAAGGGAAAGGTCACGCATCCGGTTTAACATCTTTTGAGTTTCTTCAAGCGCACCTTCTGCTGTTTGAAGAAGGGAAATCCCATCTTGAGCGTTTGAGCGTGCTTGCTTCATCCCACTGATTTGAGCAGTCATCTTGTTTGAGATTGCTAAACCAGCAGCATCGTCTGCAGCTGTGTTAATCCGTGAGCCAGATGATAATTTTTCTAAGGCATTTGCCTTAGCGTTAGCAGCTGCTGAGTACTTTGTATATGTGTTCATTGCGGCAGTATTTGTATTAATACGCATAATGAAGTTCCTCCTAATCAAATGTTTGTTGTTAGTTAGAGTTGTTTAACTCCTTACATGTATATATATCGGCAGCAAATAATTTTATTAAACCCTTTTTTACAAAAAAAATTATTTTTTTCTTAGTAAGCGCTCTACTCCCGCCTTAGCTAATTCATATTTACCGGCTAACCGATAGGCTCCCAAGGCCTGTTGCTTATTTCCCATAGCTTCATGAATTACCCCTTGTTGATAGTAACTTAGGTAGGTATTAATGCCTAAAGAATCTGAATTAGCTAATTTTCTAGCATTCTCAAAAGCTGTCAAAGCGTCTGCAAACTGACCTATATTCATATAAGCCAGTCCAGCTGCAAACTGAAAATCAGATAGACCTTGATAATAGGGGTTAAAGGTAGTAACTATGTTAAATGCTCCTTGATAGTCTTTAACTTCTATTAAGGCCGAAATTAAATTAGTGACAGCCGTTAGCGTTTCTTCTTTAGCAAGTTCAAGCGGACCACTTAAAAAGTCGAGGTAAGCTTGACTAGCGGCCTCATAATTTTCAAAATGGTAGTAACTTTCTGCTAACTCAAAGCTTGCAGTTGGATTAGGTTTTTGCTTTAAACTAGCTTTAAGCCTAGTTTGCTTAGCTACTTCGCTTTGGTAATAAGCTTCATAGGTCAAATTTTTAGCCAAGATTAAAGGTAACTCGACTTGTTTCAGTAACTGCCTAGGCTTTCTACTACTGATATCGGTTAGGTTAGGGCCGTTAAACTTAGAATAAGACTTAACTAAGAGTCTTAACTCATGAGTTTGCCGTCCGAATTCATCCCCCTTAACCGGAACTTTAATCCGTACCCGCCCCACAATGGCGGCTTTTTTACTAGTAATTTGCTTTAAAACATCCGGGTCAGCTCCAAGTAACTTTTCATTAGCATGAACTATGAGCCCATAATCCGTGGTTAACTTAGTTAAACAGTAATTCCCTAACTCATCTTCTTGCCCACTAAAGTGATATACAGCTTGACTATACTGACGAGCTAACGTAATCGTTTGCGGATTGGTTCCCCTTACAAGGATGAGATAGTTCGCCCTTAAAACCGCCAGTGATTGTAAACAAGCTGTTAGCTTGGTTGTTTCTTCATCGACCAAAACAACTACTGTCAGTTGCTGATCTAGATTTAATTTGAGCTTTTCATCCCCGACCTTAGTAAGCATTTCCTTAGCTAAAACCCACCTACCTTGACGCTCATAAATTTTAGCTAAATCCTTACAAGCATCTGCTGTGGTCCAACCAAATTCACCCTTATCTGGCGAAGCGAGCGTCAATGCTTTTTTTAAAGCTCTTATTGCCTGTTCATCATTATCGGTGACAACGTAAACCGTTGCAAAGATGCAAAGCATATCAAAAGAATCTTGGCACTGTTCCTGGCATAAGTTAACACACTCTAAAGCCTTGTCATAGCGCTTAGTTTTAATACAAAGCTTAAGGTAAGCGTCAATTCCGTCCCTCACCCACTGAAGGCGGTAATTTTTTTGTATTAAAAAGAACTTAGCAAAGTATTCAAACGACTGCTGATAATTCTTTAAAATGTAGTAACTTTTGGCTAACTGATAAATAAAATAAACATGGTCGGGGGTTACTGCCAGTTGTGCTAATAACAATTCTACATTCCGTTGACTCTTTTTTTGCAAGAGTTTTTCATCTTGATACCCATAATGAATTGTCCTAAACTTTAACACCTTAGTATCCAATAAAGCACTTTCGTCAGCAATCAAGCCAACCTGTTCATGAATTCGATAGTAGTATTTACAGTAGCGTCGATCATAAACCCGAATTACATTGTTTATCACCTGGTTTTGCTTTTTGCCACTACTTAAAATATTAACAACCTTATACAGTCCCACCGTCTTTTTAGTATCAGTGTTAATAAAGAAATCTTGTAACTCCTCCTTGCTACCACCAACTAAGCGTTCATCGCTATCTAAAGTTAAAATGTAATCAAAGCTGGCCTTACTAGCGGCAAAATTTCGGGCGGCAGCAAAATCATTCACCCAGTCAAAGTGGTAGACCTTATCTGTAAATTGGCGGGCAATCTCAACCGTTTTATCAGTCGAACCGGTATCTGCAATTACGATTTCAAAATTATACCGGTACAGAGAAGCTAAACACTCTGCTAATGTCCTTTGATTATTCTTAGTAATTAGGCAAGCAGAAATCAACTGGTCTTTTTGCCGAGTAGCTAGTTTAGCTAGCTCACCACTTGCCCTTTCATCATCACTAGCTGCAAACAACTCTTTGGCTAGCTGAACTTTGCCAGCCTGTAAAGCATCTAACCCTGCTTGGTACTCATCACTCATTTTCTTTTCCCCCTAATCCTCTTCATTAATAATTGGGTTTAAGGAATTAGCCAGGCGTTTGGCTTCCCTAAAAGCTTGCTGTGCTGCTTGTTTTTTACCTATTTTTTTCAAATAATGTCCCAAGCTAAATTGATAAATAGCAAAGTTTTGGTAAAACTGCGTCCACGTTTCTAAATAAGACTCTAACCAATCAATTTGGTCGCTAAAAACACTCGCTAATATGGCATTAGCCACACTGTGCAAACTCTCTTCTAGTCCATAATCGCAGTCTTTTAAGTAAGATTGATAGTATTTTAAAGCATTGGTATAATTTCCTTCAATAAATAGTAAGGTGGCATAAACACTACTTGTTTTACTAAAGTCTAAACTAGCGCGGACCTCAATTGGACTTTCAATCGTTAGCGGAATTAGCACTTCCTTTGTATCTGAAGTCGCTTGTAGTAAACCAGCTTGAAATTCATGAGCTGTTCCTGTGGCTAGCCGTAACTCATGATAGAAACTCCGATACCCCAGCACCTTTACTTGATTAGGGCTAAAGACTAGTCCATAACCACTAAGAGCTAGCTTAGATTCTAAAACTGCTTTTAATTTACCTAAATCTAAGTCAACTAAGCTTTCACCACTGTACAGTACTAAACTATAATTAGTCGTTTGCTTGAGGTACTCATTCAATGCGCTTGGTTCTAGCTGGACCAACTTACTCTTACCTAAAATAGCTTGCGGATAAGCTTTTTGACTCAAGACTAGTTTAGTAAAGGGAAGGGTTTCCAAACTGGTTAATGTCTTTATCAATGCCCTTTCATCCTTAAGCGTGTCTAAAATATAAACTGTTACCGCTTGACTAAATTGCCTTTGTCTAAGTGCCAATAATTCTGTTTGAGCAGGTCCAAAGTCAGCAGAACATTGTTTATAGTAGCAACTAGCTTGCTGAAAATCTCCTAAATAAGCATAGATTTTACCTAAGTTATAGTAGGCAAAGTCCCCATCCTTTCCAACTAAGGTGACCTGACTACACTTTACTGCTCGCCTGAAAGCTTCAACAGCCTGATTGATTCGGTTTAGTTTCAAATAAAAGTCACCCGCGTCATACCAAAAATCTGCTAAATTTGGAAATTTCTTAGCAAAATAAGTAAGCTTAGCTAACACTAAGTCGGTTTGGCCCAGGTTTAAAAGAGCTTTTAAATACCCATAGCAAACATCATAGGCATAAACGTAGCTATAATTAAAATTGCGGTTAGCTAACTCTTCTTCAAAGTATTTTAGTGCTAGCTCATATTGTTCTAAGTTTAAGTAGCTCATGCCGACTTGGAAAAGCAGGTAAATATTATGTTCATCGTTTTTTAAATCCTGTAAAAGTAAAGCAAGATTACGCTTAGACTTAGCTTTAACCACCCCAGCTCCTGCATAACCATCATGGTACATCTTCAATTCAACCGTAATCGTGCGACTATTTACATCTTTCATCAAAGGTACTGGTTGTTCGTGGGCCTTACCTTCGTAATGAAAATACTTCTTAGAAAAAATCCGGGGTACCACCGCATGGTATTCACCATAGGCTAAATTGGGTTCGATATTAACCTGATAACAACAAGCAAGGGTATATAAATCTCGGCGAATAAATGACTCTAAGGCGGCCTTATTAAAAGTCATCTCCTTTTCATCTAACCATTCATCACTATCAATCACCATAATGTCGTCGTAATAAGCTTGCTCTAGAGAGTAATTTCGCGCCGCTGAAAAATCGTCACACCATTCAAAGGTAAAGTAACGGCCATTTAGTTCCGTAACTATTTTTCTAGTTTCATCATTAAAACCGGTGTCAACCACCACAATGTCTGCCTTTAGAAAGGCAAGTGACTTTAAGCAACGTTTTAACTTTTCATTTTCGTTCTTAGTAATGATACATACAGATAAGTCCATCTTTTTATCCTTTCTTAGTCGGGTACAAATTTTGCAGGCGCTTTCTGGCTGGTTCATAGTTGCGACACTTTTGGTAGGCCTTTTGGGCTAAGCCTAATTTGTTTTGGTACTCGTAAATTACCCCTTGGTTGTAGTAAGACAGCCAGCTATTAATGCCTTCATCCCGCGAATTGCCCCGTAAAATCGTCAGCCGGTAGTTTTCTAGTGCCGCCTCAAATTTTCCTTGCGCCAGGTAAATGTTACCGAGCGTAAATAAATAGTCCGCTTGGCCATTGAGTTCATCCTTAAAGATTAAGGCGGCCTTTAAAGCCTGATCATAATTTTTAACCTTCAAATAGGTCAAACAGAGCTGGCAAACTAGTTCTAGTAAGGTTAGGCCCTGGGGATCATGTTTTAGAGCCGCAAGGTAAAACATGCTGGCCTGCTCATAGTTAGCCTGCTTGAAATAGCTATTACCTGTCAGCATTAGGGTGTCTACATCCATCTTATCACTGGCACGTTGGTAACAGTACTCGGCTTGTTCAATTGCTTTGGCCTTCCTATAAGCCTCCCCCAACTTCAACCAGATTTGATAACCATCCGCCCTACGCTCAGCAAATTGGGAATTATTCAAACTCAGACAGGTTTCATAATAACTAGCAGCTTGATTATACAAGCCAGCTAGGCTAAAGAGGCCTGCAATGAAGTAAAAGCTATCACCATCACCTTCATACAAGGACCGGTAAGCCTTGGCAGCGGCTACTAAGTTATTATTCAACTTTAACGCTTGATAAGTGGTCAATAAACCCTTCAAGCAGTCTAAACTATAAGTTTTAGCTTGAACTTGGTTAGCTAAAGACTTCTTAAAAGCCGCTAGGGCTAACTCATACTCCTTTCTCACTAGATAACTTCGTCCTAACTGATAGTAAATGTAGGCATCCTTAGGTTTGGTAAGTAATTCTTTTTTTAATAACTGTTCATTGCGATATGATTTAGCTGCTAACATCACCAGATTATGATAGCCGGTGTGTCCCAGTCCAATCCTACTTGAAACATAGTCAACCTCTATTGGAGTAGCTGACCTTAAGACTAATTGCTCATGAACTAGTCCTTGATACTTAAAATATTTCCGTGAATATAATCTAGCCTCAATTTCATGGCTGACTCCCGTTTGCTCATCACTACTAGTAAAACTTGTTCGCGCTACCGTGCCCACGGTCTTGCTTAAATCATTTTCCATGAAAAACGGTAAGGGTGACCCCGTCAGTAGGTATTCATCACTATCCAGTGTCATAATCCAGTCGTACTGAGCTTGGCTAGCCGCAAAATTCCTGGCTGCAGCAAAGTCATCATTCCAGTCGTAAGTGTAATAGCTACACTGGTACTGGTCAGCTAATAACTTCAAAGCTGTCAAGCTAGGGTTAGTATTTACTAACACTATTTCTGTCCCCCACTTTACCACCGAATCTAGACACTTTTTTACCCCCCGTAACTGATTAGCAATAATACAAACTGATACTCGCATCGAATTTTTCCACCTCTTCTTCTTTAATCTCTATATTATTTTATCGGCTAAAAAAAATAAAATTTAAACAAAAACCCATAATAACCGATATATATTTTAGAAAGCATATTACGAGGGAGATTACATATGAAAAATTTAGTCGCACTTTGCCCTTACGTGGCCTACCGCAATGAGCAGCTTCTAAAAGACTGCGTCTTAATTCCTTATACCTTTATGACCCACCTAGGCTATGACGTCACCGTGATGACTGCTCAAAAAGAAGAATTCACCTACCTTAACCAACTATCCGGTCTCAGACTTGATATTGTCCCTACTTGTCCACTAGAACAATGGGCCGATTACCTAGTTGACTACCTTAAAAATTATCCCCACGAGATTGATGTTCTCTTCTTATTTGGCATGTACGCTACCTACTATCCGGTCGTAAAATATTTTAAAGACCATTACCAAGGTAAGATTATTTTAAAAGCAGATGCTAATAGTTACTGGGTAAGTGAACTAATCAATCCCAATACTCCTCAGTATGATTACTTGATTCACCACTGTGACATTATCACCTGCGAAGGAGTTGCCATGCAAAACTACCTTGCGAAGAAATGGCGCCGGCCCATCGACCTCTTCAGAAATGGTAGTCGGGATGTCGACTTCAATCACCAACTTACTTTTAACTCCAAAGAAGAACTCATTGTAAACGTTGGGCGCCAAGAAACGGGCAGAAAAAATACCCCCGCACTAATTAAAACCTTTGCTCAACTGGCTCCTTCTTTTCCTGCTTGGCGCTTAGCCTTAATCGGAACTTACGAACCAGCCATCAAATCTTTGGTTGAACGCTATTACCAATTAAATCCGCAGCTGAAAAAGCAACTACTATTAACTGGTCCTATCGCCGATAAAAAACTTTTAGAAAGCTACTATGCCAAAGCAAAAATCTTTATAACCGCCTCTTATCTTGAAGGCGGTAGTCCTAACGTGGTCGCAGAAGCCCTCCGAAACGGCTGCTACCTAGTCACCTCTAAGATTGATGCTTGGCAAGATACCTTTGCACCTGAAGCCGGGGCTAGCTTTGATCATGATGATTTAGTAGCCTTATCCGCTGAATTAAAACAGGCAATGTCTGACTCCAAGTTATGCCAACAAGCCTTTACACTAAACCGGGCCTACGTTCAGGCTGAATTAAGCTATGAACAGCAAGTCAGCCGCTTAGAAACCCTATTGAAAGTTCGAGGTAAATTAAATGACAATAACTAACTTAGATTACTACCGCTTTGAATACTACAGTCAGTCTTATTCTCCTTTGGGAAGGGTGGAACAAGATAAGCTTTACCAAACAGTGTTGGAATATTTGCGTCAACACTTTAAAACCCCCACTGAATTTAATCTAGCTAAAAAGTTGATAACGCAATACTTTAGCTACCTACGCTCCTCACCCAGTCCGCAAATTATTGTGGCTAATAGCCATAAATTCGACGCCTTGTTGAGTCAAATCGCTCACGCCTTTAACAACCAGAATCTCTTTTTTCACCTAGCAATCAACCAAAATCAAACGATTGCTGGCGCTAACCAACAAACTTATAACTTGCTCCCCCAACAGTGGGACACTTTAAATCAGCTCCCCTATATTTCTAGTTTAATCTTAGGACCTGATTTTAACTTTGATGCTGCTAGCTTGGATGCCCTAAAGGCTAAGCTCAATCGTGACGGCCACCTCTTTGAACTAACTGCCACTGAGTTACATCTTGAAAGGCTAGGCCAAACTAAAGGAATTCTGGGTATAGAAAGCCAAGCCCAAGAATTAAGAACCGACTTCAACAGGCGTTTAGAATTACTAACAACACTAACAGCTGAAGATAAGTTAAAGGCTATCCTGTCTTTAGAAGCTGACTACTACCGCTATTACGATTACCTTGACCTTGCTAGTGTTGAGCTAATTGAGCAAATTAACCGACTAAAAAATGAGACCCTAAGTGCATTATCTAAGGAGGAATCTTGATGGCTAACCTACTAGCTCTCTGTCCCTATGTAGCCTACCGCAATGAGCAGCTTTTGAAAGACTGCGTTTTAATTCCCTATACTTTTATGACCCACCTAGGCTATGACGTCACCGTAATGACTGCTCAAAAAGAAGAATTTACCTACCTCGACCAATTACCTGGACTCAAGCTTGACATTGTCCCTACTTGTCCACTAGAACAGTGGGCTGATTACTTAGTTACCTACCTAAAGGATTATTCTAAGGACATCGACGTTCTCTTCTTATTTGGTATGTATGGTACCTACTATCCAGTTGTAAAATATTTTAAGGAACATTATCGAGGGAAGATTATTTTAAAGGCGGATGCTAATAGTCAATGGGTGGGTGAACTAATCAATCCTAGTACTCCTCCATATGATTACTTAATCAAAAACTGTGACATTATTTCCTGCGAAGGATCTGCCATGCAAAATTATTTGGCCAAAAAGTGGCGGCGCCCGGTTGAATTAATTAGAAATGGTAGCCTTAAGCGTGACTTCAACCTATAACTCTCTCCTAAAATCAAGGACAAAGTGATCATCAATGTTGGTAGCCAAGAAGCTGGTCGAAAAAACACTCCCCTCTTAATCCAAGCCTTTATGAACGTTTGCTTTGACTTTCCCGAGTGGAAACTAGAGTTGATTGGTCCAGTGGATTCTACAATCACTGAACTGGTGGCTTCTATCTACAAAGCTCACCCGGCTTTACGAAAGCGACTCCTCCTATTGGGGCCGATTAAGGACAAGGCTCAGCTAGAACGTCACTACCAAAAAGCTCAAATCTATTTATCACCTTCCTTACAGGAAGGTTCACCTAACTCGATTGCCGAAGCCTTGCGCAATGGCTGTTACGTCCTTACCAGTAAAATTGATATTTGGCAAGATACCTTTGCTCCTAAGGCGGGAGCTAGTTTTGAGCACGGTAATTTAGTTGAGCTAGTAACTAAGTTAAGGTACGCCCTCAGCCAACCACAACTGTTGGAGGATGCCTTTGAGCTTAACCGGGCTTACAGTTTGAAGGAATTAATATACGAAGACGAGGTTAGACGCTACCAATTACTGTTAGACTACCAAAATACAAGTACAAGGTAAGACTAACCACCCCTTACTTGCTAACTAAATAAAGTAAGTCAGCTTCAAGCTTCCTCCCAAGTTTGAAGCTGACTTTTATTTTGATTTTCCTTGTCACTCCCGCTATAGTCCCTAGCCTCACTTATGCTATAATTAACTAAATAATTTATTAAAGGAGGCTTATCCTTATGTTAGCCATGACCTTAATGTATAGTAGCCTGGCCATTATCATTTTTATATGTAGAGCACTATTTTGGGAGAATAAAAAGCAACTGCTAGCTTCGCTAGTTTTGTTGCTACTAGAAATGTTGGTGGTATTTACCCTAGTCTACTTCCTACTACCATCTAGAAACTTGCTGTCCCTCCTACTAGGCAACGCCGTTTGGGGCGGAATCTACTTAATGTTAACTTCTATTAGCGGTAAAGTTACAGCTGATCAGCAAGTAAAGAATTGGGTTGCCACCACTTTGCCAGCCAGCCTGGTTGCGCTCAGCCTCTTAATTGCGGCTGGTGGTGAGCTGCATTCCATCCTGTCGGTCAAACCTACTTATAATTCGATTGCAGTTAAACAAGTCAGCTCTAAGCAGGCGCCGACCTTTAAGCGGGGAGAGACTCCGATTGCCTTAGCTCCTAAGACTGTTCTTAACCGGGTGAGAAAATCAGTTTCCGACCTGCCTAATAGTCAGTACTATAAAATTGCGGGGACTGTTCAGGCGCAATACCTCCACGGTAAGGCGGTTTACATCGTACCTGTTGAATACCAAGGCTTCTTTGCCATGCTTAAGGCTAAGACGATTCCGGGCTACTTTATGATTGACGCCACTAGTCAAAACGCCACCCCGAAATTCATCCATAAACCTTATAAATACACCACTAGCGCCTACTTCGGCCGGGATACCGAAAGAAAACTCTACCGCAATAACCCCCAGTGGTTAAAACTCGGTGACGGTGGGGCGCAGCTAGAAATTGACAACGACGGTAACCCTTATTGGGTGGAAACCGTTTATAAGTCAGCCTTTTTGAGTCACCGGATTAATTATCAGAAGCTCCGGGTAATTGTGATGAACGCCGTTACGGGTACAACTAAGACCTACAAGCTAGCTAATTTACCAAAATTCGTTGACGAAGGCATTACCTCAGACGTAGCCGCCGAGTTAAATAATAACTACGGCAGCTACCAGCACGGTTTTTGGAATCAGTTCCTAGGTAAAACTGATATGAAAGAGCCAACTAATAACGGCCCGGAAGATGGGGTCACCTCCATCTTTAACGCCAACGGGACAATTAGTTATTTCACCGACTTTACTAACCCAAATACCAAATCCGATTCTGCCCTTGGCTACTCCATGGTTAATGCCCGGACCGGCCAGTTAACCTACTATAAGGCTAATGGCATCATGGATAGTTCTGGGGCCAAGAGTAACGCCAACCAAAATTATAAGGCTCAACAGTGGACCGCCAACATGCCTATTTTATATAACATCGACGGCCGCCCTACTTGGATTATGACCATTCTGGACAAAACCCATGCAATTAGAGGCTACTATTACCTCGACGCCGAGGATCAATCTATCTATGGTACGGGAACTTCGCCAATCAGTGCCCTCGATGATTTCAGACAGGCCTTAGTAAATAGCGGCACTAAGGCGGCCAATACACCGGATAGTAAGTTAAAGCAGCTTACGGGGACCATCGACCGGGTGGCCATTGTATCCAATAAAAATAAGGTAATGTTTACCTTACAAAATAGCCCGGTAGTCTACACGATTGATACCGATGACTTTGCAAAGGCTAACCTGCTTAGAAGTGGAGATCACGTCAGCTTCAAGGCCAACCTTGTTAACGGTCAAAGCATTGGTAATGTAAGTCGGTTTACCAACCACGATTTAAAATAAGCCATAAAAACAGCCTCGAATTGAACTCAAACTCAATTCGAGGCTGTTTTTTTATTACAGATGGACGTAAAGCAGTTGCTTTTCAGCCTAAGCAAGAGAATAAATCTAAGTTTACACTGACACCGAATTAGTGCATTAATACACTAATTTTTCAAACCAATACTATTGACCGTAAAAAGCTACCAAATCGGCCCGCGTGTTAAGCCCATAGCGCGCACAGGAAACTTCCTGGTGCTTGAGTGGTAAGGACTCATACCAAGTCATTAACATTTGGCAAGTTGGTAGCGCCACTTGCGCTAAGTTTCCAACCTGTAAGATTAGCTTGAGCCCAAAGGCAAAGTCAGCACTAAAGTAATGGGAAGAAAAATCCGGCAGGTAACCGCCAGCCGTTTCTAGCCCCGGGGTTTTTAGCCCTTTGAAACTAGCAATCGAGCGGATTTTGGCACTAAATGCCGCCACTTCTACTTGACCATAGTGTTCCTTGAGAGACCTTATCCCACTTAAATCAAACTCACTTAAGTGCTGACATAATGCCTGGACCTCGGTATCGCATTTAAATAATAATCTAGTCGTTTCATCATCCCAGTCTTCATAAAAAAGTGGCAAGTGCTTGTAAACTTTACCTGGTCGATAATCCTTAAAAAGCCGATACAGGCGACTGGTATGTAAGATGGGGTTAGAAGGCGTTAAAGTTAGGTTTAGGTAAGAAGCAAGCGGATAGCAGGGCATCCCTAATCCCCAACTAATTAAGCGACAACAGTCAACACTTGCTTGTTGGGGCAAGGCAGCTAAGTGAAGGCTAGGTCGGTAGCCACTGGCAACTACAATGTGCCCATATTCCTTCAACCGGGCGACGCTAGGAACTCGTTGTAAGCCAAAGATTACTACGCCCTTGGCTAAAGCTTCCTTAAAGGCCAGCTCCCCGCCGCCACTGCCGGGAATTAACCCCACCTTCATGCCGGCCTTTAGGTGGGGAATTAGTTCTTTAGCAAGCCTGTCCACCAAAAAAGCTGGCACGGTTATTAAAATCAGCTCACTACCACTAACGGCCGCTGCTAGTGAATCCGTCACCAACTGAGGACTGCCCTTAGCTAAGATAGTCCCCACATCATCAATAATTTGTAGTTCCGTTTGGAAGAGTTGGGGCTTAGAACTGTAAATTTTGACCGTGGCTCCCCGACTAGCGTAATGAACCGCCAGTTGGGTGCCGACGTTGCCCGCCCCAATAATTGTTACCTGCATTAGCTCACCTACTTTTGTCTAATTTGAAGCAATTCCTGGTAGCTGTCAATTTCTACAATGTCTTCTTTTTGACACTCCCTAAGGCGGACTTGATAGTTTGCCTGGCACCACTTCAAGGGGACTGATTCCCAAAATTGCTGGGAACCCTCTGGCTGAGCGTAAACCGCAGGTAAGTCCTGCCTTAACTGGGCACAGTCTTCTTTTGTCCAGTAAGAAATTCCGTATTCATTGTAACAATCCGTATTGCCTTGCCGATAATCAGTCACGTAACCAGCTTGGAGCTTAAAGCACCAGTCAGTCGTTTCTTGGCAATAATAGCCGAGGATGTTACTGTCGTACTGATACTTGCTGATTATGGCTGGGTTAGTTACATATAGGTCCGCTTCACAAATATAAGTCCCCCGATCTAAGCGGTCTAAGACCTTCAGCATTGAAGAAATATTGTTGCAGTTGACGTAATCATCATTGGTTACAAATTTTAAAAAGGGGTAGTTTGCTAACAAGCTCTTAAACTTTTGCCGCTGGTAGCCAACGATGACAGTAATGTCTTTAATCTCTGCAGCAACCAAAGCGTCTAACAAGGTCTCGATAATTCGCCTACCGTTAACCTCTACCAAGGGCTTAGGTGTATCTTTGGTGGCTGGCAGCATCCGGGACCCAAAACCAGCTGCCATAATAATCGCCTGCTTAACTTGGTAAGGTTCAAGTTCTTTAAGCCCGCTCGGACTTATTTCAAGTAAATCATCCCGCTTAAGTAACCATCCCTTTGCCAAAATTTCTGCCACACTTTGGGCTTGGGGTTTTTCTACCTTAATTGGGCCTGTTTTTGCTAGGGAGGTCAATAGTTCGAATTGCGCACGTGAAATCATAACTCTTCCTTTCCGCTAAAAAAGTGGGTCCACGAAATGTAGCCCACTTAAAATCTTAGTTATTTATTAGCTAAATTCATAACATAACGATGAATGTCTAAACCAAAATGATAGTCTGTCGTTTTTTGACTATGAGTATTTGCTGCTAAACAAGCTGGCAACTTAGCCAACGGCAACTTTCCTTCCGCCAGACACTTTTGCTTGGCCAGGTGCTCTTTTACCAAGTTTAAATCAAACTCAGCCGGCACCTGCTCAGTTGGATAGGTAGGAATTTGTTTAATCACCGGTCTATTTAGCTTCCGGAATAACTCTGCCATACTTGACATATCGCCATAAAAAGCGTCGGCGTAAGTATAAGCTAAATAAAAATCAGGACTATCATCATAAATTCCCAGCTGACTTTCCTTAAATTGCCTTACTAACTGTAAATAGTCCGCCAGTAAGGCAGGTCGTTGGGAGCGAAGCGCATCAACTAAAAGAGGGTGTGGTCGCCATAGGAGGGTATAGTCAGCCTGATGCTTCCAAAAGAAATTAAACACATCCGCATACTTAGAAAGCATCTGCCCCTCAGCGGCATTTAAATCTAAAATCGTAGTATTATAGAAAACCACCGTTTTCTTACTTCCATCTGGCCGGTAGATTTTTTTCTTCCATTCACTAGGTAAGGGGTAATTACTTGGGTTAGTTTTATTTAAGGCATCATACTTAGGATTTCCTAAAGCCACCATCTTAGCTAAGATCTGCTCTAACCTCTCCTTAGGATAAGTCGGATTTTCCTGGGCAAACTTTTTCCAGGCCCCTTGATAGCCAGCTTTGACCACCTCATCTTGGATAAAAACCACGTCAGCATTTTCAATTCCCTTATTTAAGGCGTATTCATAGTGCTTACGTTCATGTAAACTCACGAAGTAAGGTACATAAACTAGTAAGTCTGTGTACTGCTTCAACTTATCCGTATAAAAGGCAGGTAAGACCGTGGTGATTAAATTATCATCATCATAAGGATTATGAATATAAATAATGTCTGGCCGCTTTTTTGCTAAAGGATAATCCTGCCAGGAAGTGATTGGAACTTCCTTAGGAAACAAATTTCCTTCGTAATGAAGGTCCTTTAACTTACCATGCTCGTCCTTAGTGAAGTAAGGAATTGGCACTACGTAAGCATCACAGCTCGGATCTGCTGAAGCTGCTTCGTAAATCGACGCTAATGAATCCCACATTGAAGCCTTATAGGGTAAAAAGACCACCTGTTTCTTATGCTTGGCACTTAACTTAGTGGTCAGCTTAGTTAAGCTTGCTTCAATTGCTTGTGCTGGATAATCTAATTCACCCGCTTGACTGATGGCTGCTAAAAAGTCTTTCAGCAAGCTTTGATAAGCCGCCAACTCGGCTTGATACCAGTCGAGCTCGCCAAAGGTTTGGAGCGTTTGGCTAATATTGTCACTAGCCGTTAAGCAGTTGGTTATTACCTGCCCTAACAGCTCGAGGCTCATTTCTTCGCTTGAGGCTAAGTAAGCGTTAGCTTCCTCTAAAGTTGTAATTAAATTAAGAATTTCCTTACTATCACGAGTGTTCACCAGTTTACCTTCTTTACTTATAAAATTGCCGCTAAGGCATCAATTGCATCTGGATATTCACCGCTTAGCCGATAGTGCTTTTTAGCTGTTTCAAAGTCTCCCTTTGCCTCTGCTAACTTACCAATAAAATAATGAGCAACCGGAACATAGGTGCTATCGATGCCCTCATCTTGTAAAGCTAAAATCTTAGCGAAATGTGCTTGGGCTTTAGCATCTTCATGATACATCCCATAAATTTCGCCAGCCATAAAGTGGTAATCAGGTGAATCTGCCAGGAGATTTTCACTATCAACTACCGTTTGGTATAGTTCTGCCCCGTCGCGACCCGTTGTTGCTGAGACAACTTGGTCGTAGACTAACTTAGCCGCTTCCAGCTGACCGCCTTCACGGTAACAATCAGCTAAAGTTAGTAAGGCCTTGCTGTCGCCTGGATGGTCTTCTAAGTCCTTTAGGGATAAGACTAGCCTTTGGGCATTCTTTTTAGTCCGACTTTCTGCGGTTAAAAAGCCGTCGTGGTGAACTCTAGTTACGTTAGCTAAATTAAAGGCTAAGCTGTCAAAACCTAAAGTTGAACTTAAAACTTCGTCAACCCGAACATCCTTATTGTAATGGAAGTAAGCCTTATTAAAAGCCCGTTGCTTTAACTGACCAACTTCTTCTTCACTGCCGTCGTCTTTTTGACGGTGATTAATGATTGTGGCCATCCCAATAGCCTCCGCGAGGTCAGGACGGTTAAAGTATTTGAGTAACTGGGACGTGTTAAAGCCCACATCCTCTTCATCCCACCATTCATCACTATCCAGGAAGTAGATGTTGTTGCTAAGAGTTTGCTCTAGGGCATAGTTGCGGGCTAAGGCAAAGTTATCCGCCCAGTCATAGGGGTGATATTCGGCAGCAAGTTCCTGGCACAAGGCCTTGGTGCTTTCGTTTTGCCCGCTGTCGATAACGATTAACTCAGCGCCAACGTCTTTAACAGAGTCTAGGCAGCGCCGTAATTTAGCGTCTTCATCCTTGGTTAAAATACAAATTGCTATGTCCATCTTACACATTATTTCTCCCCCTACTCAGCAATCTTTTTCCAAGAGTTAGCTAGGGTGGTGAGCATGTCTAACACCCGGTCTAATTTTTGCTTGTCTTTTTTAATATTAGCTTCCTGGAGTTGACTGTTCATGAAGTCATAAAGCGATAGCAACTGTCCGGGCAGTTCGCTTTCGACCTTGGTGTCAACTGAGTTAGCTAATTCGTAAATGATGTTTTCGGCGTTCGTAATGTTGTTATGGGCCTTTTCGATATCGCGTTGATCAATGGCGATTTTGGCCAACTTAATACTCTTGATTGCCCCATCAAATAGCATCGAGGTCAGCTTAGCTGGACTTGCGCTAAAGACTTGCGTTTTAAGGTAATCATTTTTCCCCGCCTTGGGGCCATATCCATAAACCATTTGTTCTATCCTTTCTTAAAAAGTCATTTTCATTGAAGATTTCAGATGTTTACTGTAAGCATTGACGATCCGTTTTTGCCTAGGACCACTCAGTTCGCTTAGCTGCTTGCTTAACTTCCGCCTTTCAGCTGCTAAGACCGCAAGCAGGTGGTTATAGCCGGCCTCTAATTGGCGTAACTCAGCTTCTGATAGCTTTGGTGGCTTAGTTTGCAGCTGGGCAAACAAGGGCTCTAGCTGGTTAACAATCTCTAAAGCCATCTGGGCGCTCCCATCAAAAGCGGCTAGTGAGGCTAAAATTACTTTGACCGCTTGTTGTTCATCCATCGGCTACCTCCGACTACTATTTGTTATTGTCGTCTGTCTTGAACCAGTCATCAATTTGCTTGAGCATGGCCTCGGCTTTTTCCATGGCAGCGTCAACCGCACTATACTGGTTAATCAAGCTTTCCCGCTTTTCAGCTAACCGGGTTTCAAGGTCGGTTACGTCAGAGTTTAAATTACTGATTTCCTTTGCGTTCATGTCTAACTTATCGTTGATGATTCCCTTAGTGTTATGCACATAATCGGGTTCAGTGTAAGTCTTGATGGTTGCTAAAAATCCGGTGACGTAACCGTGTTCTTCCTTGCTAATCCGACCAGTTGTATTATAAAAGAAGTTCTTGATGGTTTCAATCCCGTTACCATTATCGATGGCCTTGGCTAACTTTTCAGCGTCAATGCTCATAATCCCGTCACGATCGACACTGATTCCTAGCTGACCAGACGTTAGTCCGCTATTAATCTTTTCACCGGTCTTGCTGTTGGTATCGACCCCTAAAGAAACTGCTAGGCGGGCTAATTCAGACTTCAAGCGGCTAGCGGCACTATCATCCTCCAAGACCCCGTTTTGCTTTTCGTCTAAGTCTTCGGTCGAAGTATCAATCTTAGTGTATTCGTTTAGATACTTCATCGTTGCGTTGTACTTGTTAACGAAGTTTTCTACCGCGGCTTCGAGGTAAGTTGTATCGTGGGTTACGTTTAAGGTCGTGTCGGCCAAGGTCCCGTCGGCTTCCTTAGCGGACAGGCCGGTTAGCGTAACCGTTGCCCCGTTAATGGCGTTAGTAATCGTATTAGAGGCACTGGTTAAGTCGTAACCGTCGATATTATAAACGGCGTCTTGCCCAGCCACACTGTGAGCTTGGCTCCCTAGTCCTAAACTATCAGCGGTCCCGTCGGTGGAAGAAACCGAAATGGTGTTGTCCTTACCAGTCGCCACTGAGCTTAAGACCAAGTGGTTAGCTACCACGGTGGCGGTGATACCAAGGGACTTAACGACGTCTTTACCCTTGTCGTCTTGGACTGTGACCGTCAACTTGTTAATCGCAGTGGCAATGTCGTTGATGTTTTGGCTGTCGTTAATATTTAACGTGGCCGTTCCTACACTTGAAGTCAGGTTTAATGAGCCGGTTAGGTTAAGCTTTTGGCTGCTGTCGGCATCGGTCGTTCCTAAAGCAGCAGGGACTCCCCCGTAAATCTTCATGGCAGTCGCTAGTTGACTGACCTTAATTGAGTAGGTCCCAATTCCTGAGGCGGTTGAGGCGCTAATCGTCGCCACGCTTTGGTTAGAACTGCTGGTGGCCTTGGTATAGTATTGGTCGTCATCCTTTAAGTAATTTAACGCGGTCTTTAAGTCACTCAAAGATGAGCTAATGTTTTTCCAAGCGGTCGTTTGTTCATTTAAGTTCTTAATTAAATCCTCGTCGCTCGACTTTCTAGTTGACAGCGGGTCAGCTTCAATCAACTGGTCGATAACGTCTAAGGTTACCCCAGTGTACTTTCCTAAATTGTTCTTAATACTAGCATCGGTTGCCTTAGTAAGGCTTGACTTGCTAGTTGTCTTATCCGTGTCGGTTGTGCTTTTGTTAAGGTTACTAGTGGCAGCACTAAAAGCTGAACTGGTTGCCGCTGAAATTGAACTGGTTGCCATATAAATCATCCTTTCTCGTCTAACGAAATTCCCTGTTTACTAAAACTCTCTCGCCGATATAGAGCTACTAGCTCCGCTACACTTAGTATTTTGATCAATTCTTGCTTGCTTTTAACCAATAAGGCTACTTGTCTAGGCAGGGTTCTTTCTAGCCGGAGGTCTAAGTCTAAGTCCGCTAACTTAAACCGGTCCCGTAAGCGCCTGATGATTTCTAACAAGAATTCATCATCTAAGTCAACATTATCTATATCGGTTGAAGTCACTGAATGTTTAAGCCTTTTTTGGGTTTTAGTCTTTTTTATTGGCGGTTGACTTAAACGTTGTTCGCCCACCGCTTCGTCGCGGAGCTGATTTTCGACCTGGTTATTTTGACTATCGGCAATTTTTTGAATCTTTTCAACCGCCGCAATCTCATTGACCATCCGCTCAGCCCGCTCGACTCTGTCGATATTATAATTATTCATCTGCCCACCCCACTAAAAAAGGGCAACCCCTCATGTTGCCATGAAAAGTTACCCTTTACTTCCTAATCACGGACCTTATCTCATGTAGTCCAAGACAGTTGTTTGTAAAATCTTTGTGCCGACTGCTAAGGTGGCCTTATAAGCTACCATTTGATTTTGGTAGTGCATGTAAGCTTCGGCGTAGTCCACATCTTGTTCATCCGATAACTGGGTCGACAGGTTGGTCTTTTCAGTTTCATTTCGGCTAGCCGCTGCCTGCAAGCGGGTCTCCTTAGCACTAACGGTCGTCTGCACGGTCGTGAAGTTATCGTAAAATGCTTGTGCTTGGCTTAAGAGCTCCGTTCCTAACTTAGCTTGATCGATTCTTTGGCTAGGATTGTTGCCCAATGCGTTCATCAAGTTAGCCACAAAATCGGTTAAGTTAGTCGTTTGGCCTTCCTTATCGGTCACCTGCATAAACTTACTGCCGTCGGCAAAGAGATCAACCGTCACCCCGGCGGAAATTTCACGGGGTAAGCCGTCCTTAGTACCACCGTAACTAATTCCAGTTAACACCCCGTTTGCATCCTTTTGCATTTCAAAGGGTTTAGTGTCAGTGTTCTTGCCGGCAAAGATGTACTTGCCACCGTAACTGGTGTTTAAGGAGTCGACAATGTTTTGTAAATCCTGGTTAATTTCATGCTTGTGGGCGGTTAACTCGTCAATTCCGTTGGTTGAAGAGGCCGCAGCGGTAATCAAGGTGATAATCCGGTTCATCGACTTGGTCACCTGGTTTAGGACGCTGTATTGGTTTTCCGTCCAGGACTTGGCGTCGGCAATCGTGTTGGCATAAGCCGCATTGTTAGCCAAGGCCACCTTTGAGTCCATAATCTTTGAAACTAACAAGGGGTTATCCGAGGCCTTGTTAACCACCTTACCAGATGCCAGCTGGTCTAAGGTGCCTTGCATGGTGTTGGCGTTAACCTGGTAGTTATTCAAGAAGTTCGTATAAGTCATGCTACTAGAAATTCTCATTTAGCTTAAACCCCCGTCTTATTAATTAAAGTATCTAAACAATCTGCTACCACCTGCATCATCCGGGCATTAGCTTGGAAGGCATTTTGATAGCGAATCACATCGGCCATTTCTTCGTTAATCGAAACCCCGGAAACAGATTGATCTTGTTGGTTCAAACTGTTCAACAGGGTATCTTGTGCCGCCTGGGTGTTATCGGCCTTTTGCTTGGCAATCCCGTTGGTAGTCACAATGTTGTTAAAACGGGTTGCGTAGGTTGAACCACTGGTATTGGTCTTGAAGCGCAAGTTAGCTGGATTATAGGCAGCCAAAATGCTGGCGTCACTACCGTCGGTTGGAATCGGCGCCGCAAAGGCAGCCACAATGGCGGTCGCAATGCTACTGTCCCCACTAGCCGCCGTTGTCCCAGTTTTTAGCAATGCTGGGTTAGCCAGTAAGCTCTTGTTAACCTCAAAGTCAACCGCCGGGTTTTGGCTGTCAGTTGCCAACGTAAAGAAGCCGTCATAAAGACCGGCCTTACCGGGACTGGTCGTACCGTTAGAATTGTAAACAAGGTTAACTGTCTTGACGATGGTGTTGGTGAAATTATTTAACTCCGTCATCGCCGAGTTAATTTCTGCCAAGGCGTCTTGGTAACCACCTAAGTCCCCTTCGACCACCTGGGCTTCCTTAGAGATACTGTAAGCTCCGCTAGCATTTTGCTTTAGGATTAACAAGGTCCCAGCAGGATAATCCCCGGCTAATTCTACCTGCTTACCGGTAATGTCACCATCAACGATTACTGACGACTTACCCGCCTGGCTATCACTTACCACGCTAAGGTTATTTACCTGCTTAGTAGCTGAATCCAAGACCACGTTTTCTGCCTGAGGATTTTCACCTAGGTAAACGGATACCCGGTTATATTCATCGGTCACCGTGGAAATATCGGCCAAGCCGGCTAATTCCTTAAGAACTTGGTCCCGGCTATCTAATAAGGTGTTAGGCGTTTCCCCGATGGCATAGGAATTATAAATCTGGGTGTTTAGTTCGTTTAAGGTTTCTAATTTTTTGTTGAAGTCTAAGGCCGCCTGGGCTACCCCGTTAACGGTCGTATTCTTTAGATCCGTAATCGATGAGGCCATGTTGTGAATGGCGTCCACAAAACTTGAGGCGTGCTCTAAAACCACACTCTTAGTGGTCGTCATCTCCGGGTCGTTAGCCACTGAGGTCCAGGCCTTAGAAAGGTTAGCCAACTGGTTAATGACCCCGTTATCCGAGGGCTCGTTTAAAATGTCTTGCAGGTTACCCAAGGTGGTAGATCGCTGGGTCGCCGAAGCCTGCTTAGACGTTGCCACCCGAATCTGTTGGCGAATGTAGTCACTCACATCCCGCTTAACCCCATCAACTTTAACCCCAGTCCCAATCGAACCGACCCCGGCCAAAGTGTAAGGTAGTTTAGTATGTAAGTTAACCCTTTGCCGCGAATACCCTTCCGTACCCGCGTTTGAAATGTTATTAGCAGCCGTTTGTAAGCCAATGTCACTGGCATTTAAACCACTACTTGCTGTTCCTAATGTTCCAAATAAACCAACCATACCTAACCTCCTACGCTTGACTGTCTATGATATATGAATTAGTGGGTCGTTGTTGGTAAGGATTCTTCCGCTTTTGATCCTGGTAGACGTTAGCCTGGTCTGACTTTAAGTTAGTCCGAATTGACTTCATTAAGTTTTCACCAAAGCTAAGTGCCTGCTTGGTCAAAAGTAAGTTAGTCTCCTGTAACTCCTTGATTTCCCTTAATAATGACTTGGTTTGTTCTCCAAGTGGTCCGGTATAAGTCTGTAAGCTGGGAAGATACTTTTCTTTTTGGGGCAACAAGTCAGCCACTTTTTGGCCCTCGTTTTTAATCAAGGCTTGTTTTTCCTTAAGTAAGAGGCGCTTAAACTGGCTGAGTTGCCGGTAAAATTCCTTTTCTTCCATGCTTACTTTCCTTTCATCGCTTGCAACATGCTATCAGCAATTTTTTCAGCCGATAATTCATAACTGCCGTCAGCGATAGCAGCCTTGAGCCGGTCGACTTTAGCTTGATCAAAGGTCCCACTTTGCTTTGTTTCTTGTTGGCCTAATTTCTTAGCAGTTTCAGAAAGTTCAACGTTAGCTGCTTTGGAACCCATCACAGGTTCTTGGCTAGCAGCCGTGGAATAGGCCGGCTTTGCTTTATTTACATAGAGATTGCGATAATTGTTATAATCACCACGAATATTCATATCAACTGCCTCCTTCCAAACTTTGCTACTGAATTTAATATCCTCACTATATTATATCGGCAGAATAAAAAAAAGTTAAACCCTTAAGTTTAACCTTTTTTGAAAATCTTTTGAAAAAATTATTAACGCATGTAATCAAGCCGTTGTTTGGGAGACAAAATGTCTGTAATCCGCACCCCAAAGTTTTCATTGATGACCACGACCTCACCGGTAGCAATTAGCTTACCGTTAAGTAAGATTTCTAGTGGTTCATCGGTTAACTTATCTAGCTCGATAACCGACCCCGTATTGAAGCTCAAGATATCGCGGACGGTCTTTTTGCTCCGCCCTAAAACTACACTTAGATTCAACGGAATGTCCATGATTAAATCCAAGTTGTCGTTTGATTCAGCCGCAGGTTGGGTTGGTTCAAAGTTTTGGAACTCTGGACTTTGAACTTCTACCGGCTCTTGGTGCTTAGGCTTTGGAGTTGGTTTTGGTGTCGGCGCTGGGGCTGGACTTGAAGCTTGGCTTGGGGCTTGACTTGGCGCCTGGCTAGCAGCCGGAGCCTGACTCTTACTTTCCTCACTTTGACTAGTAGCAGTTTCCCGGTTATTAACCACGGTCGCCTTATCGGCTAACATCGCTTGGGCGATATCATCTACCATTTGGTCGGTGAAGATTTGCATAATTTCGCTTTGAATCAAGCCGTCAACGGTTAGGGAGAAGGAAATCTTGTAGATGACCTCGTCATCAACGATGAAGTCATACTTGATATTACCTGGTTCATCCCATAAGTTAACCTTAGGTGGCAAGATGTCGACCTTAGTGCTAATCATGGTCGCCATCGAAGTGGCCGCCGAACCAATCATTTGGTTCATTGCCTCTGCCACCGCAGACAATTCTAACTCCGTAAACTCTTCGTTTTCCGGCGTCCCGTCGCCGCCCATCATCAAGTTGGCGATCACGTTAGCATCGTGCACTTCAAGTAACATCAAGTTAACCCCGGTCAAGCCTTCTTTAAATTCAACCGTGGTGGCCACCTTAGGTGCCTTGATGCCGTCGATTAAGTCCTTAAAGCGGATCCTGGTTACCCGCGGAGTGGTGATTGACACCCGGTGGTTTAAGATTGAAGACAAGGTGGTGGCGGCTTGGGACATGGAGATATTACCAACTTCCCCGATTAAGTCGCTTTTAGCTTGTTCATCTAAACCGCTAGCCTCAGTGCTAACTTCACTTGCTTGGACTTGACTTGCCTCTGAGCTTGCCGGCTCCTCCTTTGTTTCCGCTGGTTTTTCGGGTTCAGCTGTTGCACCGCCGTTCATCAAAGCATCAATTTCAGCTTGGGATAGGGTATCACTCATTAATCTTCTTCTCCTTCCATCTTATCTATTAATTCTACTGCAAATTGACCGTTGCTTAGCTTCCCAAGCTTAGTCGTGTAAAATGGCTGTTCACCAATATAAGTCTCAACTGGTTCAGAGGTCTTCTTATCTAGTTTAATGACATCACCAATCTC
The DNA here is from genome assembly GCF_001436215.1 of Ligilactobacillus agilis DSM 20509. Taxonomy (GTDB): domain Bacteria; phylum Bacillota; class Bacilli; order Lactobacillales; family Lactobacillaceae; genus Ligilactobacillus; species Ligilactobacillus agilis. Next base: position 115,105 of record NZ_AYYP01000072.1, on the reverse strand, counting down.
TAGGTTTAAGAAGTCGGCTAAATCCATCTTGGCGCCTCCTAAAATAGCTTCGATGGTCATCTCCACCCCATTTAAGTTGCGCTTGAGTTCAGCTGAATCATCCTCATCGTTATCCTTACTTGAGTCAAACCAGTTCCTGATACTTAGTTTATCTAAGATCCCTTCAAAAAAGATATACGGGATACAGAGGTTAATAAAGGTACTCCTATCCAACAGATCAACCGTAAAGGTCACTAGGACTACCGGCTCGTTAGGCGACATCGTCTGTAACAGCTGGGGGTTAGTGTCAATGGTATCTAAGACAGGGTTAAATTCCACAATATCTTTCCAAACTTGTTGGTAAACCCCCATTAAGTCCGTAACCACTTCTTCTAGAATTGATAACTCAATGTCCGTGAAGTTTTCCCTAATCTCAAAGTTGCGTTTGGCATTTGCATCATCACTACCAATCTCTTGTCCCCCACAGAGGAGTTCAATCAAAAAATTACACAGTTGAGGATTAATTTCAATCATCTGTGAACCCTTCATTGGATCCGAGTGAAAAAGACCAATTAGTGTCCGCCGAGCGATGGAGTGAATAAACTCATCATAAGAAACCTGTTCAATGGCTGCCACCTTAAGATTGACACTGGTCCGCAGTTGTGAAGCTAAGAGGGTCCCACTTAACTTGGCAAAATCGTCAAAGACCATGTGTAAGGTATTAATATATTCCTTAGTTAAGCGCGTCGGCCGCCTAAAATCATAGTTTTTAACTTTCGCAGCTTCTTGAGCTTCCTCTTCAATTTTTTGTTCATCGAGCGTGCCACTACTCATGGCGTTCAGCAAGGCATCGATTTCTTGCTGGGACAATACTTGATCCACAATAACTCTCCCCATTCAATTTCTATTTCATAGTAAGTCTAGAAGATTGCGTCCGTTACGTCAACAATGTTGGCAACCTTATCTGGAAAAGCAATCACACCCTTGATATGCTTTTCGTCTTGGTCAGAACCAAGTTGAATTTCCGTTGGGTCGATGTCTAAGACCTCAATTACCTCTTCAATCAATAAGCCCTTTCGTTCCTCACCATTTTTCATGATTAAGATGTTAAGGTTATTATCAGAAGAAGGAATACCTAATAATTCGGCCAAACCGACGACCGTTACCACCGTCCCCCGCAAGTTAATCAAACCCTTAATCCAGTTTGAAGCTAGGGGTACCTTAGTGATCTGAATTGTATCAACTACTTCTTCAACGTCGTCTGCAGAGATTAAGTAATTTTGGCCCTGCATTTTAAAAAGAATCATTTGCATAATAAGTTACCCCCAAAATTAGGAAAGGGCCTTATCAATCGCTTGAATTACCCGTTCAGTGTCGAAAGGCTTCACAATAAAGTCAACCGCGCCAGCGCGAATTGCATCCATAACCATCCCTTGTTGCCCCATGGCTGAGCACATTACGACCTTGGCGTTAGCGTCACTGGCCTTAATCATCTTCAAAGCTTCAAGCCCGTCTACTTCAGGCATGGTAATATCCATCGTTACTAAGTCTGGTTTAGTTGCTTGGTACTTTTCAAAGGCTTCTTGGCCGTTTTGCGCTTCACCAGCTACTTCATAACCATTCTTTTCCAAGATATCCTTTAACTTCATCCGCATGAAGACCGCGTCGTCTACGATTAATACTGATTTTGCCACTTAAATTTCTCCTCTCAAATTCCTAATGCTTTAAAAATCTTATCTAAGACACCTTCACCTGGAATCAGGAATAAAGATGCGTCTAGGCTTTCATTATTATAAGTAAATTCATTATGAATAACAAGGATTTGTTCATCATAATGGTCAAAGGCCATGTAGGCACTAGAGATAATCGCTCCAAAAAAATCATACCTTGAAATTGGCAGACTGGCAATGAGTTGAATCTGCAACATGTCTCCAATCGCACGTAAAAATGAGTTAAATAAAATATTAGTCAACTCGGTGACCGCTGAGGCAATGATTTCATTACTTGGGTTATCGTCTGAGCCAAGCATCATCTTCGCAATCTTTTGACCCGATTCATCGGTAATCACAAATAACAAGGCCCCGTCAATATCACCAACAATCTTACTCAAAACGGCGTGCATTTCGACGTCGTCGGCAATGATTTTTTGATAGAGCTCGTCATAAGCCATAACCTCTACTTCAGGCACATCCATATCCACCCGCGAGTTAATCATTTGGGAGATACTGGTCGCAGCGTTGCCGCCCCCAACGTTAACAATTTCTTTTAGGCCATCGAGTTCAATTTCTGAGTACGCCACTAGCTATTCGCCACCTTTTGTGCATTGCAAATTGCGTTTACATCTAAGATTAAGGCAATCGAACCGTTCCCGAGGATGGTTGCCCCTTGGTACTTGTTGATGTTCATCAACATTTGGTCGATCTTCTTAATAACTATTTCTTGTTGGCCAATCAAACCATCGGCCAAGATGCCATAGTATTGCTTATTGATTTTCACAATGATTGCAAATTTTTTCTTGCTTTCAATTTCAGGCATGCCCAACAGGCGGTTGGTCCGCACGATTGGAATTAACTGATCTTGGAAGCGGTAGACTTCTTGTTGTTGGGTTTGTAAGATGTCTTCTTCTTTAATCATCACAACCCGTTCAACCACGTCTAACGGCACGGCAAAGTCTTCGTTAGAAATTGAAATCATCAAGGCTTGGATGATGGATAAGGTCAACGGCAACTTAATAGTAACCTTGGTCCCGACGTTGACTTGACTTTCCATTTCTAGCGACCCGCCCAGTTCAGAAATCTTGTTTTGAACGGCGTCTAACCCGACCCCACGGCCAGAGATGTCGGTAATCTTCTTAGCGGTTGAAAAACCAGGGTGGAAGACTAACATTTGGATTTCGCGTTCGCTCATGCCCTCGGTGTTAATCCCCTTGCGTTCAGCGCTAGCCTTGATGGCTTCAGGGTCTAAACCTTTTCCATCGTCTTCTAAGGTGATGATGACCTTATTACCTTCTTGGTAGGCGGCCAACGTAATCTTACCCTTCCGCGGCTTGCCGAGCTTTTCTCTGACTTCAGGTTGTTCAATCCCGTGGTCGGCACAGTTTCTGAGCAGGTGAATCATTGGTTCGGATAATTCAGAAACCACCGTCTTATCCAACTCGGTTTCTTCCCCAATGATGACTAACTCCATGTCCTTCTTTAATTCGTTAGCCAAATCGCGAATCATCCGGGGGAAGCGGCTAAAGACCACGCTGACTTGTTGCATTCTGATCTTTAAAACTAAGTCCTGTAGCTCTGACGTTAGGCGAGAAACTTGTTCCATCGAATCACGGACTTCATCAGCGTTGTTGCGCTTGCCGGCGTCTTCTAGTTGGTTTCTGTAAACCACCAATTCAGACACGAGGTCTAAGAAGTTGTCTAGCCGCGTTAGGTCAACCCTGATTGACTGATTACGGTTATTGTGGTGGGCATCTTTTTTAGCCGCTTTTTTCGGCGCCGCCTTAGGCTTAGCTTCCTTAGCGGGGCTAGGCGCTTCCTTTTTAGCTACTTCTTTTACCTCGGCTTCAGCAGCTGCTGGCTTAGCTTCTGGGTCAAAGTCTGCAACAATCACCTGGTCAATCTCACTGTTGGAGTTGATGTTTTCTTCCACTTGTTCCTTGCTGTCGTGAGTTAAGTAGATTAACTTGAAGTCCGTTTCAAAGTCGCCGGCTTCTAAGATATCAGTGCTTGGCTCGGAGTGGATAACGTCGCCTTCTTGGTCTAGTTTTTCCATGATTAAAAAGACCCGCGGCCCCTTTAATAGCGAGCCCGCATCGATTCTGACCGCAATGGCAAAGGCATTGTAGCCCTCGGCTTTAGCCTTTTTAATCACGTCTAAGTCAGCTTCCTCAACCTTTTCAAAGTCAGTCGTCAGCTCTTTCGGGCCGTCACTAGCTTGTTCTTCCTTAGGCGCTTGGGCCGCCGGCGTTTTGCCTTCAACCCCTTTTTCAACTTGATCAAGTTCATTCCACAGGTCGGTGATTTGCTCTTCGCTTAACTCTTTATCGTCCCGCAAATCATCAACTAGTTCTTGTAGTTTATCCAAGCATTTAAAGATCAAGGACACGTGGTCGCTAGTCACTTTTAATTTGCCTGACTTGAATAAGTCAAAAATATCTTCCATCTTGTGGGTTAACTTAGTCATGACATCGTAACCCATCGTCGCAGACATTCCCTTTAAAGTATGGGCCACCCGGAAAATATTGTTAACTAAGTCAATGTTATCGGGCTCTTGTTCCAACTCTAAAATATTGTCATTTAGTGCTTGTAAGTTGTCGTCACTTTCTTCAAAGAAGAGGTCACGATAAACACTATTGTCGTCAGCCATTATTTTTCCTCCTCGTAATCAGATTTTTTGATAAATAAAGGAATCAACCTTCTTTAAACCAAATTGCTCACAGTTAGAGATGGTCTCGGTCGCCCCGGTGAATAAAATTCCCCCTGGCATCAAGACGTCACTAAACTTTTGGTAAACCTCATCACGAGCATCTGAGTTAAAGTAAATTGTCACGTTGCGGCACACGATGATATGACAGTTTGGTTCATAACTATCCTTTAATAAATCATGCGGCTTAAAGGTTACGTACTTCTTAATCTGGGGCTTAATCTCGTAAAGATTATCCTGCTTAGTAAAGTAGCGCTCTAAAACTTTAGGCGAAAGATTTTTTAGTTCGGCTAACTTGTAGGTCCCGGCCTTAGCCTTGTCCAAGATGACCTTATCGATATCGGTGGCGATAATTTTACCCTTAATTTGATTTTGATCTAAAATCATTGCCAGGGTATAAGGCTCAGCCCCGATAGAACAAGCGGCTGACCAAATCTTAGGCATTTTGTATTTAGGTAAGATAATTTGCTTAACCGTTTCTTCAAAACTCTCAAAAATCTCTTTATTGCGATAAAATTCCGTGACGTTGATGGTTAAATGCTCTACAAAGGCATCCCGCGCAGCTTTGTCCCTAGTAAGAATCTGGGCATACTCTTCTAAAGTCTTAGCCCCCGTCGTATGCATGATGTTACCGATTCTACGCTGCATTTGCTTTTGCTTGTAAGAATTTAATTGAATCCCGAGCTTTTTTTCCACCCAGTCATTGAAAAATTCAAAGTTTAGTTCACTCATCTGCCGCTACCTCACTAATTCCTCTAATTTTATCCGAATTTGGTCTAGGCTTAAGACCTCGTTAACCACACCTTTTTCAATGGCGCTTCGTGGCATGCCAAAGACGACACAGGAGTCCTTGTCTTGGGCAATCGTGTAACCCCCCTTAGCTAGGATGGTCCCCATTCCTTCTGCCCCGTCTTTACCCATCCCAGTTAGGATGATGCCGACTAAGTTTTGGCCGTAGTAAGCAGCTGCCGAGTCAAACAGGGGGTCAACCGCCGGCCGGGTCCCGTGCATTTTTGGCTCTTGGTTTAAATGCAAGCGCCCATCTTTAATGACCATGTGATAATCACCGGGAGCTAGGTAAACCTCATTTTTCAAGAGCATTCCGTCGCTAGCCTCACTAACCTTGGGCTTGGCTTCGGCATCCATTCTTTCTGCAAAGGTCTTGGTAAAGCCCTTAGGCATGTGTTGAACGATGATAACCGGTACCGCAAGCCGGGCCGGGAGCGCGGTAATTAAGTGTAAGAGTGCCCGTGGCCCCCCGGTTGAGGAACCAATTACGACCGCCTTTAAATTCCGGCGTAACTCAAGGCTAGTCTTAACCTGGCCACTGGTCGTAGCGGTAGGTGCCACCTCCCGTCGCCGACTTAACGGCCGCCTTTGTTGGCGACTGGCCGCCTTAATCTTGGCAAAAAATTCCCTAATCCAGTCGTCTTTAATGGCCATGATGTTGGTAGGCTTTTCGACAAAGTCAGTCGCCCCGGACTCTAAGGCTTCAATCGTTACCTCCTGGTTGGTCAAAGCACTAAGCATAACCACCGGCACGCTACTGAACTGCTTAATTTGTTTTAAGGCTTCCAAGCCGTTTAACAAAGGCATTTCCACGTCCATTAAGACTAGGTCTAACTCGCTATCAGCCTTAACAAAATCGACTGCCGCTTTCCCGTTGCGGGCAACGCCTGCTAGCTCGATGCCGGGCATCTTTGCAATTAAATCTGTAATCACCTTGCGCATGAAGGCTGAATCATCTACCACTAAAATTCTAATCATTACAATCCCCCCTATTTATAAAATGATTGAATCATGGTGCACGATACTAATTGTCGCCTCGAAGGTTTCAAGGTTAACCCGCATCGTGCGGCCAGAGTTACCGCCGACATTTTCAGCGATTAAGGGGATGTGGAGCCGACTTAACTCTGCTTCCACTGCCTCTACGTTTCTCTTACCGACATTACCGTTTTTTAGAGTTTTATTAAAGTCAAACATGTTAGCTCCCCCAGCGATTTTGGCCTTAAAGCGTCCATAAGGAGCCTTACGCTTTAATTCTTTTACCATCAACTCTAAGGCGGTATCGGCATATTTAGCCGGATTCAAGGCTAAACTGCCCGTATAAAGTGAGCTATCGGGTAACATGATGTGGCTAAGCCCGCCGACGCCAGAACGTTCGTCATAAATAAAGGTCCCCACACATGAACCCAGCCCCACTGTAATCAAACTATTCGGGGCTTTAGCTACCTTATAATCGGCAATTCCGACCCGCAAAGAACTATTGATCATCGCCCTCAGTATCCTTTGCTGGCTGGTTTAAGATTTGATCTTCCTTGGCTTGGTCCACGGAATCCATTAACTCCTGGGCTTGCTCGTTATTGAAGAGGTACTCTAGTTCAAGTGAGATAACCACTTCATCATCGAGTTTCAAAAACTTGCCAATGTAGCCGCGCTTGAGTTTAGCCTTGGTCAATTCCCGTTCGTAGTCGGTGTCTTCAAGCATCATGATGCCGCGAATTGACTCAACGTAAATCCCGATGGTTTGTTCTTGCCATTGGCATAAGATGACCTTATTTTCGGTATTTTTAACGGTGGGGTCGTTAAATAACTTGGCCTTTAAGTCAATGATAGGTAGCATTTGTTCTTCGTATTCGTAGACGCCCAAAATGTAAGCAGGTACGTCTGGAATCGGCACAAAGTTTTCTGCCTCCACGATTCTTCTAACCACCGTCACCGGTAAACAAAATAATTGGTCATGACTTGTAAACACAATGTATTGTTCCACAGCTTCTTCCCCCTTAGCCTAGTCAGTAATAAATGCGGCTGCGTTTAATTTCTTGATTTCGGATGCATCCTTTAGGTGAGCTACATCTTTTTCAAGTTCTTGGACCATCTTGTAGAAGTCATCAACGTTGGTATTAACTTCTTGGGTTGAGGCGGAAATCGAGGTCATTGAGTCCATCACTTGTTGTGAAGCTTCGGTTACGACGTCTTTTTGTTTAATCACATCAGCCATCCGACCCTTGATTGAATCTAGACTCGTATTGAAACTATTAACCAACTCAGTGATTTCCCGTGTTGCCCCGATGGCCTTTTCAATGTCTTGGCTTTGTTCTTGGCCCTTCTTGTAAGAGCGGTTAATGTCATTTGTCATGTGTTCTGACTTGTCCCGGATAGATTCAATGATTTCTCTAATATCCTTGGTTGACTTGCTGGATTGTTCAGCTAATGAGCGAATTTCATCGGCCACCACGGCAAACCCGCGACCAGCTTCCCCAGCCCGGGCAGCTTCGATGGAAGCGTTGAGGGCTAGTAAGTTGGTTTGTTCAGAAATGTCATTGATCAAGTTAACGATGTTACCAATGCTTTGGATATCCTTGTTCATGTTATCCATTTCTTTAACAATCTGGGTTTGATTTTGGTGGTCTTCTTGCCAAGAAGTAGCAACGTCATGCATCAAATTGAAGTTGCGTTCGTTGCTTTCCCGTGATTGGTCGGCCCGGGCTACCATTTGGCTAATATCAGCGTTGATGCTGTCGATATCATCTGCAAGTTGGTTGATGTATTCAACCGTTTGGTCTGTTTCGGAGTTTTGGCGGTTTGACTTGTCGGCAATATCAGCGATGCTATCGCGAATATCCGAGATGGAGGCCTTAGCATTGTCGGTCAAATTCCCCAACTTAGTGACCATTTGCTCGATTTCCTTAGTTTCTTCCTTCATCCCAATTGCCATTCCCTTAAAGGCGTTAGCAATCCCTAAAAGGGAAGTTTGCACCCGGCCGGCGATGGATTCCTTATCGTCTGTGACCATTGATTCTAGGTCGCGTAAATCCCCCTGGGAAACCTTGGCAATCTTGTCTTCTAAGTTAGCGATTGATTGGTCGGTCGCACCCGTGAAATACATCTTGGCTAGACAAATCCCTAGGGCTTGAAGAATCAAGACGACTAGACTAAAAATCCAGAAACTAGCAGCTAAATCGGCGTTGCCACTAATCACGAAGAAATAACAACAAACCAGGATTAACAGGGTAATCCCGACCGGAATAAACGACTTTCCGTTAATCTTTTTGAAACGACTAAATACATTTTGCATGGCAAAAATCCTTTCTCGTATACTTGTGTATACACGCTCAATTCTAGAATTAGTTTAAGTAATTCTTAAACAACCTTCCACTTATTTAATCGGCTGTTTTGGTAAATAGTTAAGCGTTTAATTATAAAATATAAATATCATTTGGATTTCCGAAAACGTTATAGTTTCCAGCAGCTTGGTCCCTAATTAATTTACCCTCTTCCAGTTCTAACACCCGCCGCATAAAGGTATTAACGATGGTACTATCGTGCGTCGCCATTAGGACCGTGGTTTGTTGCCGGTTAATCCTAAAAAAGAGGCGCATAATGTCAATCGCCGTCTTAGGATCCAAGTTAGCGGTCGGCTCATCGGCTAGTAAAATCTTCGGCCGGTTGAGCATGGCGCGCCCGATGGCCACCCGCTTTTTTTGCCCGACCGATAACTGCCGGGGGTAAGCGTCTAAGTATGCGGCTAAACCCACTAGATCTAAGGTCCGCTTGATCTTAGCCAACCACTCCGTTTCAGCCACCCCGGTCGCTCCTAAAACGGCCTGGTAGTTTTCCTTAACGGTCCGGTTTTCTAAGAACACATCTTGCTGGTTGACGATGCCTAGCTGGCGGCGCAACTTATAGACGTGTTGGTCCTTGAGCTTACTTAGATCCGTGTTGCCAATGATTACCTGGCCACTGGTTGCCAGTTCTTCCCTTGTCAACAGCTTGATGATGGTGGACTTGCCCGCACCCGAAGGCCCGATTAAGTAGACAAACTCACCTTGCTTAATTTCAAAATTGACCTGGCGTAAAGCTAAATTTTCACCATAAGTCTTGCTAACTTGTTTAAACCTAATCATCTTCTCTTCTCCCGTGTGCCCTAAAGCTAGCGACTAAAAGCGTTAATTGCTTCCCATAATTCGTCGTTGGCCTTTAGCATCTGCGTATTCATTGAATAAGACCGTTGGGCAATAATCAAATTGGACATTTCTGCCGCCAAATCGACGTTGGCACTTTCGAGGCTACCTTGAATGACCGCCCCGACGTTAGCCCCGGTCAAATTCGACTGTAAAGTCCGCCCTGGGGCTACTTGGTATAAATTATTACCGACACTTAGTAAGTCCTCGTTATTTTGGGCTTGGTATAAAACTAACTGCCCCACCGCAGTGGTTTGATCCTGTTCTTTAATGTAGACCTGCCCGTCACGCCCAATTTTTAAAGTCCCCTTAGGCCACTGAGCTTTGGGCAGGCTTTCGTTTAGTTCCACCTTTAAGCCTTGTGCCGAAACTAAATTTTGGTCGCTATCAAAGGAAAAGGCCCCGTCCCGACTCAAGTAGAGGTTACCGTTAGCGTCTCGTAGGCCAAAAAAGCCCGGGCCATTTAAGGCTAAGTCGGTTTGGCGGCCGGTTTCTTCTAGGTTACCCTGCTTAAAATCAGGTGCTTGGTTAGTAACGTTAAGGCCGGCGTTTAACCCCAACGGTTGGCTAGCCGGATCAACGCCGGCTTTTACATCCTGGTTCAGTAGTTCTTGGAAAGAAGCTTGGCGGGCCTTATAGCCGGTGGTGGTTGAATTAGCCACGTTATTAGCAATAATATCAAGTTGTCTTTGTAAGCCAGTTACGCCGGTAACATTAGTGGCAAATAAGTTATTGATTCCCATTAGTTATTACACCTTCCCTAAATTATTAACGGCCTTGTCCAAAGTCTGGTTAGTGGCACTTAGGACCTGTTGGCTCGACTGAAATTCACGCACCGTCTGCATCATTTCGGTCATCGCGTCTGCCATTGAGACGTTAGAGTCGACCAAGTAGCCGGCTTGCACCTGGAGGTTTTGCACCTGACTAACGCCCCCGGTGGTGGTGTAGTAAGTAGCCCCTAGATTTTGGATATTGTTATTGTCGTTAAAGGTTACCACCATCAAGTTGGGGTTAGCTGTTCCTGTTACCGCTTGTCCGTTAGCGCCTAAAACCGGGTAGCCTTCCTGGGTCACCAGTTGGTTTTGCTGGTTTAAGCGGAAGTTACCGTTCTTGGTGTAAAGTTGTTGGTTATTAGGGCCTTGGACTACGAAGTAGCCGTCCCCGTTAATCGCAAAATCAGTCGGGCGCTCGGTGTGCTTCAACGCCCCCATCGTGGTATCGATTTTGGCACCACTAATCTGGTTGTGCCAGCTAATTCCCCCAACCAAGCCATTGTATTGGTCATTTTGGGGGCCATTTTCATAATTATGTAACCTAACGTCTGCTAGGGCTGCTTGAAATAAGTGCTTTTGCTGGTAGCCACTAGTATTAACGTTAGCCACGTTACTACTTAAGTTTTGCTGCCGCGCCTGTAAGACGTTAAAGTCGGCGCGCAGTGTATCTAATCCTCTAATCATTTGTTAGCTGCTACATAAATGTAAACAAACGTAATCAAATATAGTAACTGATTACATTTGAGAAAGAATATAGCTTTTCCTTTCCTAATTTTATTTACTACCGTCAACACCAGTATTCCCATATCCCAACTTGGGGGTAATGACAGTGACTGACTCTTGTAGCTTAAGGGTGTAGCCCACCCCGTTTATTTTTACAGTAAAGCAAGTAAGTTTCTCACGGCATTTTCGTCTCGTTCCATAACTGCCCCGCACTCATAACAAATATATTCACTATGCTTAGTTTTGTGTTTCTTGTTGCCGTCAAGCCCGACTTTATCTGTGCCAGTCTTAACATGCCCACACTGAGAACAACGCTGGGTACTTGGATAGTAACGGTCCGCTAAGATTAACTCCTTGCCATACCATTCACACTTATATTTTAAAACCTGCTTGAAATAGCCAAACATTGACCGATGTAAGCCTTTAGACGCAACATGACTCATCTGCATCTGTTTGACTGCTAAATCTTCGATGGCAATGCGGTCATAATTATTGACTAGCATGGTGGTAAACTTTTGGACAATATCATGTTGGATATTGGCAACCCGACGATAATCACGTTGTAACTTGGCTCTCGTCTTAACGTAGTTATTTGCTTGGGTCGCTTTCTTTCCATTTGCCACTCGTTTTCTAGCTAAGAGGCGTTGGTAATGCTTAATGCGTTTGTACAAGGCCTTTAAGTTGTTAGGTAAAGTTTTGACTTGACCTTCAGGATAGTCAAAGTGACCGACGTTAACATCAACAGCTGTCTGTTGTCCGGTCTTAGCTTTTTTCGTCACCTTAACTTCAAAGGGTAAACTAGCCCAATACTTACCGTTTTCACGATAAATCGAGACAACTTTTAATTCACCCTTTAAATCATTAGCGCCCTTAAAACTAATATCAGCCCAGGCTTTAACCCCGTGCGGCTTATCCAACCGTAACTTACCGTTAACAATCTGAGCTCGGTCTGTTTTAAAACCTTGGCGGGCTGTCTTTTTAGACTTAAACTTTGGTTTGCCCCAATCCGGTAATGACTTCTTAAAGAAGTTTTGCCAAGCTTTACCTAAGTCAGAAATGGCTAGCTGTAAACAACGGGCCGACAGTTGGTACTGCCAATCTTCCTTGTTAGCAACTAATTCGTCCCGAACCTTACGTTCACTTGGACGTAATTTTTTATCTCCTAAAACTAAGGAAGCATCATACATATCATTCCATAAAGCTAAGCCTTGATTCCAACAATATCTGCGATAATCACATAAATCATCAAGCACTTGTTTCATAATTTGATTAGGATATAGCCTAACCTTTTGTACGCATAGCATGGTCTCACCTCCTATTACAGAGATGATAGCACTTTCTTAAACAAAATTCAAAACATAAGTTCTAAAATTTGTCAATCTCACATTTTTACTTTCTGATTGACTATCTTAGATAGCTTTTGAGTATGTTTTAAATATATTTTCGTTAACGGTTAAGCTCCTTTTGAATATCGGCCCTTAATTTAGCAATCGCTTTGCCGTGTAACTGCGAGACCCGGGCGATGGAAATGTCTAGCACGGCCGCAATTTCCTTAAGGGTGGCCTCTTCTTGGTAGTAGAGACTTAGTATCAGCTGCTCCCTTTCAGTCAACCGCTTAATCGCCTTGGCTAAGATTTGCTTTTGCTCAGCTACTAGCAGGTTTTCTTCCGCGTCAGTAGCAGTTTGATCTTCCAATAAGTCGGCTAGATGAATCTGGTCTTCTTGCTTGGAAAACATGGTTCCCTCCAAGGAGACCGAAGCCAGGTAGTGCATACTGTCGTAGATTTCACCTAACTGGTTCAAATCGATGCCCATCTTAGCGACAATTTCTTCGTCACTGGCAGTGTGTTGGGCTTGGCTTTCTAGTTCCTCTTTGGCCCGGTAGTATTCGTTGATTAAATTCATCTTGTAGCGGGGCAACTTGGAATGGCGTCTGACTTCGTCGATGATTGCCCCCTTAATCCGAATTGAAGCATAACCACCAAAGGGGACTTTCTTAGAGGGATCATACTTTTTAAGGGAGTCGATTAAGCCAATGACCCCGATATTGTAGAGATCTTCATACTCATAGTTGGTATTTTTTACAGAAATCCGGCTGGCAATCCGCTCAACTAACGGCAGGTACTTTAAGACCTGGCTTTCCAAATCAACTTCATACATATCCATCCCTCCTTATACTTCAATCATGCCCACGGCCTCAATCGTGATTTCATTAGGAACCTCGTTTAACGAGACGACGGCTAAGTCAGGGAAGTTAAAGGCAATTAACTTCCGGAAGGCTAGCCGAATCTTTGGCGAGGTCAAGATTACATAGGATTGCTCCTTGGTTGCCAGTTGCGCTTGGACCTTGTCTACCGCCTGTAAAACCTGGTTAACCGCATCTGGGTTTAAGACCGGATAAGAGCCCGTGGCCGTCTTTTGAATGCTTTGGGCAATCATTTCTTCGGTCTTAGGGTGAACCGTCACTACGTTTAAGGTCCGGCCGTCTTCTGAATACTTGTTAGCAATCGTCCGTTTTAAGGCCTGACGCACGTATTCGGTTAAAACTTCTGTGTCCTTCGTAACGGTCCCATAGTCGGCCAGGGTTTCTAAAATCGTGGTTAAATCGTTAATTGGAATCTTTTCATCCAACAGGTTTTGCAAGACCTTTTCGACCTCACCGAGGCGTAAAATATCAGGAATTAATTCATCAATGACGACGTTATTGGCTGCCTTGATTCCTTCAAGCAGGGTCTTAACTTCTTGACGCCCTAATAACTCTGAAGCGTGACCGTAAATGACCTCTTTTAAGTGGGTAGCAATCACGGTTAACGGCTCGATAATCGTGTAGCCTTGCAGGTCGGCTTGTTCCTTATCGGCCTCATCAATCCATAAGGCATCGAGCTTAAAGGCCGGCTCCTTGGTAGGAATCCCTTGGAATGGGAATTCGTCTTGCCCGTTAGAGATAATCATGTACTTGTCTGGATAGACGTCACCAAAGGCCACTTCATTGCCCCGGATTTTAATCGAGTAATTATTGGCGTCCAAATAGAGGTTATCGCGGATTCTCACTGGGGCAACCAAAATCCCGAGTTCATGGGCAGTTTGCTTTCTAATTGCCACCACCTGTTTCATCAAGCTATTTTCCTGCGATTTATCGACTAACGACACCAAGCCATAGCCGATTTCGACTGCGATTGGTTCAACCTGGAAGGAAGCCACGTCTTCGTCTTCTTCTTGACTAGACTTGCGTTTTGCTAAGGCCAGCTTTTGTTGTTCCCGCCTAAAGGCCGCCTGCTTCTTTTCTTCGTTAGAAGTAATCATCGTCGAAGCTACTAGCAAGCCGACCCCTAAGACCATGAAGGGGATGGTTGGAAAACCCGGCACCAAGCCTAAGATAATTAGGATAGCAGAGGCAATCCTAAACAGGCTGGGGTTTCTGATGGCATCGGCGGCAATGTCTTTCCCAAAGGAGCCGTCATTGCCAGACCGGGTCACGATAATCCCAGACGCAATCGAAATCAACAGCGACGGAATCGATGACACCAAGCCGTCCCCGATGGAGAGCTTACCAAACTGCCCGAGAGCATCAACGATTGACATTGAGCCGTTGGCGCTAAAGATGATCGATCCACCGATAAGGTTAACCAAGACGATTAAAATCCCGGCGATGGCATCACCCTTAACGAACTTGCTGGCCCCGTCCATGGACCCGTAAAAATCGGCTTCCCTTTGCAGATCCTTCCGCCGGTTTTTAGCCTGTTCTTCCGTGATTAAGCCACTGTTTAAGTCGGCGTCAATCGCCATTTGCTTACCGGGCATGGCATCCAAGGTAAAGCGGGCAGAAACTTCGGCTACCCGGCCGGACCCATTAGTTACCACGACCAACTGCACGACCATGATGATGATAAAGAGGATAATTCCGACAATGTAATTGCTCCCGGCCACCACGTCCGCGAAGGCCGCAATCACCTTACCGGCAGACCCATCGGTTAAAATCAACCTGGTGGAGGCCATATTCAAGCCTAACTTAAACATCGTCGTAATCAACAGTAAGGTGGGAAAGGTTGCAAATTCCAAGACAGACTTTGCAAACAAAGTAATTAGTAAAATGTTAATCGCAATCGCCATGTTGGTTACGATTAAAACGTCTAAGACCGCCGCCGGTAAAGGGATGATGATTAACCCAATCACCCCTACGACTACAAATGAAATAATGATATCCGCCGCGAGGAGTTTATTACCTTTAGCTTTTTTCTTGCTTTGTCCTGCCACTTACAAACTTCCTTCCTTAAATTTTATGCTTAGCTTCCTCTTCTAATTGGTAAACTAAGGCTAAGACTTCGGCCACCGGCCCAAAGAACTCGTCCGGAATCACGTCGCCGACTTTAACTTTGGCGTATAAGCCCCGGGCCAGGGGGACGTTTTCCACCATCGGTACGTCTAACTTCTTGGCTTCTGCCTTCATTCTCTGGGCAATCTCGTCTGCCCCCTTGGCAATGACTTGGGGAATCCCTAAGCCATCTTTTTCGTATTGGATGGCCACCGCAAAGTGAGTCGGGTTGGTAATGACCACCGTTGCATCCTTAACGTTAGCAATCGCATTTTGGAGCAGCTGTTGGTACTTCGCCTTGCGTTGGGCCTTGATATTGGCATCCCCTTCATTTTGCTTAACTTCTTCCTTAATCTCTTGTTTAGACATCTTCAACTGTTTCATCAAGCTATGGCGTTGATAAATATAGTCTAACCCGCCTAAAACCAAGAAGACCAAGGCGATTTGGAGCATCAATTCCTGGGCAAAGTGCAAGACGAAGTATAAAATCTGCCCCATTTCCATTTGGCTTAGCTGGGCGATTGTCGAAATTGCCGCCTGATACTTTTTAACACAGAGGTAAACAATCACAGCTAACTTGGCAATTGTTTTAGCCAGGTTCATCAAGGCCTGCATGGAAAACATATTTTTAACCCCGGTTAGCGGGTTGAGTTTTTTAAAGTCCGGCTTTATGGCCTTGACACTGAAATTAAGCCGGGTTTGAACGAGGTTGATAAATAACCCAATCCCTAGAGAAATCGCCATAAAGGGCAACGAACCCAAAACCACCAACCAAATTGCTTGTAAGGCCACTTTAGGCAGGTCATTCATCTGTGCCTGGTAAATGGTCAGGTTTTGCAGCGAAGCTACCATGTAGGGCAGGTAGTTTTGAATAACAAACTGCCAGGCCGGAATGAAGAAGCCGGCTAAGCCTAAGAGGACGGCGGCTGCGCCTAAATCTTGACTCTTAGCAACCTGGCCTTCCTTGCGCGCCTCCCGAATCCGTCTGGGGGTGGGCTTTTCGGTCTTATCAGACTTATCGTTATTCACTTACTCACCGTCCTTTTAAAGCTTTGACTAAATCGACAATGTTGGTATAGGCCGCCGGTAAGTTGGCCTGTAAAAAGTCAACGACGTTAGGGAGGGCCAGTAAAAACAAAATTAAGGCCACAATCGTTTTGATTGACATCCCTAATAACAAGACATTAATTTGTGGGATGGTCCGCGCGATTACCCCTAAGACAACGTCGACCACCAAGACCGCCACTACCAAGGGGGCCGCTAAACTGATTGCCATCGCAAAGGCTTTAACAAACAGTTTGACAATCCCTTCAATCACCGACCCGGTTAAAATGTTGGCCGTCCCTAAGGGAATCATCTCAAAGGAATACATAACCCCTTTAATCATTAATAAGTGAAGGTTTAAGGCAAAAAAGACCATAATTGCCATCCAGTTATAAATTTTCCCGTAGGTCGAATTTTGTACCTGAAAGGTCGGGTCATAGGCCTGGGCCATCGTGAGGCCGGTTTGAAAGTCAATGAAGACCCCGGACATGGTGACCGCATCAAAGACGAGCTTACTGATATAACCCATCACCATTCCAAACAAGCTTTCCTTTAAAGCCAACAGTAAATACAAACCACCCGAGACTGCCCGGTAACTAGTCGTAACCTCTGGAAAGGCAGCCACGGTCAGACAGACAGCCACGATTAACTTGGCCATCCTGGGAAAGCCCCGTTCAGAAAACAAGGGGGCTAAGACGATGAAGGCCGAAATCCGACACAAAATCAAGCCTAATATTTGTGCAAAGTCCATCTTCTTAAAGCTGACTGATCATCCGAAACACGTACCGGGTAAATTCCAGCAAGACCGTAATCATGAAGTTGCCTGCCAGGATGATTGTTATAAAAATCGCAAATAACTTCGGCACAAAGGTTAAGGTTTGCTCCTGGATTTGCGTGGTGGCCTGAAAAATTGAAATAATCAAGCCGACAATCATCGAGACGATTAAGGCCGGACCGGAAACCACTAAAATCCTTAGTGATGCCTCCCGAATCAGTGTTAACACGAGTGAAATTGTCATCGCCTACTCCTTTCTTTCCTAATGAAATCCTGCCACTAGTGACTGGACCAACAAATACCAACCGTCGACTAGGACAAATAACAGTAACTTAAACGGTAGTGAAATCATTACCGGTGATAACATCATCATCCCCATCGACATCAAGATACTGGAGACCACCATGTCGATAATCAAAAAAGGAATGTAGATTAAAAAACCGATGCTAAAGGCCGTTTTCATCTCGGAAATTACGAAGGCTGGAACCAAGCTGACCAGGGGCAGGTCCTGGGCCTTGCGGTAGCGGTGCTTGTCTTTGGCCAAGTCTAAAAACAACTTAATATCCTTGGAGCGGGTTTGCTTATACATGAACTTTTTCATCTCGCCTTCCGCCCGACTCAAGGCCGTGGTTTGCGAAATTTTATTTTCAGTATAGGGCTTGTATGCGTCCTGGTAGATATTAGTGTAGGTAGTTTTCATCGTAAAGAGGGTCAAAAACAAGGCCAAGCCCATTAGCACCTGGTTAGGCGGGTTGGTTTGCGTTCACAAAGCCGACCGGGTAAAGGATAAGACCATGATGATTCTGGTAAACGAAGTCGTCATTACCAAAACAATCGGTAAAAAAGACAAGAGGGTCAGCATGACGAAGGTGTTAATCGTCGTCTTGGTGTCACTGGTACCACCTAAAGCCTTATTTAGTTCAGACGATAGTTCGTTAGTCGTTACCGCGTGGATGGCCTCAGGAAAAAGCCCCATCAATAACAAGCCTAAACTAAGTCCAAGTGCTAGGAGGTAAACCTTGCTTGGACGCGCCTTAATCTTCATCATCCTTATGATCCTTTCTGACCGTTAACTTGGCCTTAGTAAAAATTTCTTTGAACTTTTCTACCTGCTGTTCGTTTGCCGCCTGCTTTTGGGCTAGGTTAGCTTCTAATTGCTCGATTTCCTCAGCGTCTAGCTGACGAATGATTTCTAACTTTTGCTCGGACATGCTGACCACGTAGTAAGACCCTAAAATCTCAACGATTCCTAAGCTAAGATTTTTAGAAAGTGCCACCCGCAAAACCAGCCGCAAACTGTCATTATTTTGGGTGGTGTACTTGTTTAAATAGCGCATTAAAACGTTAATTAAAAAGATGACCACCACTAGTCCAATAATTAACCTAACTACTGCTAACGCCATTTCCATTTACTGACCCCTCTAACTTATTGAATTACTAAATCCGTTATATAAACCTGTTTAACAATCGTTTGCCCATATTCCTGGTTGATTTTATCTTTGATAGCCGTCTTTAAATTATTAATTCCCTCGTTAGCTTCTAACAAGTCATTAGCCGTTTTAGAGTTAAGCACGCTAATCACGCTGTCGCGAACTAAAGGCATTGACTTAGTTAGGTTTTCGCTTGCATCCTTATCGGCTACTAGGCAGGATACCTTTAAGCGAATGTATTGATAGTTATTATTACTATTGCCCGAAAGGTTAACCACAAACTTAGAAATTGGAACTAACACTTCATCCTTAGAGATGGTTGTCTTGTCATTTTTAGCAGCCTCCGCCTTTTTAGGCAGGATGTACTTATTGGCTAGGTATGAGCCCCCAAAACCAAAAGCAGCTGCTAATAAAATGAAGGCCAGAATCAAAACTAGCTTATTCCCTTTTTTCTTTGGTGTTGCTTCCGGTTGTTCCTCTGTTTTTGGTACTTTTTTTGCCATTTTAATCCCCTACTTTTTCCACTAAATTAGTTACCGGTTGGCGGTAAATTTTCTGCCGGTAAGTGATGATTAAAGCTACCACTTCACTGGCAGTTTCCTTCACAACCAGATTCTTACCGTCCGTCAAGGTCAAGACAGTGTCCGGTGTTTCGTCAATTCTATATAAGAGGTCAGGATTTAAATAAAATGTCTTCCCCTTAAAACTGGTCAATCTAATCACAAGCGTCCACCCCTAATTATTTCTTAAGGTTAACTAATTCTTGCAAGATATCATCTGAGGTAGTGATAATCCGCGCGTTGGCTTGGTAAGCCCGGTTAGCGATGATCATATTGGTAAATTCAGTTGATAAGTCAACGTTTGACATTTCCAAGGCCCCGGATTGAACGGTTCCGGCCCCGTTTTGACCAACGTCACCAACAATTGGTGTCCCTGAGTTATTAGAAGCTGAATACAAGTTGTTTCCTTGCTTTTCTAGGCCGGCCGCGTTGTTGAAGGTTGCAAGTAAAAACTTCCCTAAAACAAACTTTTGCGCGTCGGCATCAGTATTAGTGGTATTCTTGTATTCACCAGTTACCACCCCGTTGCTATCAACGGAGAAACTATTAAAACTATAATTTTGGCCTTGGTAGGTCAAAGTTGGGGGAATTGTAATCCCTTGGGTGGCATTAACTGTTGTTGGGGTTGTTAAACTATTTTCGTTATAGTTAGCATATAAGATTGGGTTAGCCACCGTATTAACCCCTTGAATTAAATAACCATTACTGTTAACCAAGTTACCAGCACTATCACGTTGGAAAGCCCCGTCACGGGTAAAGTAAGTTTGCCCGGAACTAGCATCCTTAGCCATAAAGAAGCCGCTACCAGTAATGTAAAAGTCAGTGGCAATTCCAGTAGATTGGGTTGACCCAGATGTCATGTTGGTATCAATCGAAGCAACTTGATCCCCTAAACCGACTTGCTTAGCGTTAGTCCCCCCGTTACCTCGAGTTGGCGCTGATGCAGAAGCAACTGTTTGGCTAAAAGTATCTGCAAAGTGAACCCGACTGGATTTAAACCCGGTCGTATTAACGTTAGCAATGTTATTAGCGACAATATCTAAATCGGTTTGTAGGTTTTTCATCCCACTAACACCTGAGAAAAGTGAACGTAACATAAATTAATATCTCCTCTACTATTAATTATTTACTATAATTTATTTGGCATCGCCTACTTGGATTAAATTCCCCATTGAGTAGGCTTGACCATTAACCATTAACTTGGCATAACCCTTTGAAAATTGAACACCACTAACAGTGCCCTCGATTGTTGAGCCTTGACCGTCATTTAGCATTACCTTCTTACCCATCAGGGCAAAGGCTTGTTGTTGCTGCTGAATAGCAGCTGATTGAGCAATGGTTGTTTCTAAGTCGGTTAGCTCTTGT
Organism: Ligilactobacillus agilis DSM 20509; assembly: GCF_001436215.1. Taxonomy (GTDB): domain Bacteria; phylum Bacillota; class Bacilli; order Lactobacillales; family Lactobacillaceae; genus Ligilactobacillus; species Ligilactobacillus agilis. Next base: position 94,761 of record NZ_AYYP01000072.1, on the reverse strand, counting down.
AAGACTGAAAACTGAGCTAACTGGGAAACGTAATCGGTCGCCCCGCTAGCACCGCCAGAAGATGAATCCCCACTAAAGGAAGGATTACTCATCGAAGCAGCCATAATTTTTAAGAAGGCTTCCATATCTAACTTAGAATTGCTCTTGGCAAGTGCTTGTTGGCTTGCCGATTTTAAATTAGGATTAGTAGCTAACGAAGCTACCGCATCACTTAAATTAGCAACATCCATAACTTTCTCCTCTATTATTTACTAAACTAAAATGCTAACCTGACCAGTAACTTGGGGATTAGCAGGACTATCTTCTACCAAAGTTACGGTTTGCTTGGGACTTGCTTTTTTAGTCTGGTGTGTTTGACCAAATTGCCGTTGTTGTGATTGACCCTGGTCAAAGTCAAATTGACCCAAAGTCATCTCACTAGCAGTTTGGCTTGGACTAACCTTTAAAACTTCGCTTGGAGCTTGCAGGTTCAAGGCCTGACTAAAAGTCGGACTCAGCTGCTTATCAATAATCTTTTGTAATTTATCTGAAACAGCTTCTAAGATGGCCTTAGTTTCCTTAGTTTCTACCTTAAATTCAAGCGTAAAGTTCTCAGCTGTCGCCTTAAATTTAACTTCCATCTTCCCTAACTTTTCTGGTTTAATCTGCAGAGTTAAGGTCTTGTGGTCGTTCAAATTTTCACTCTTTAAGCCCGCGACGATTTTATTAGCCAGGCTGTCCAATTCACTAGTTTGGCCGGTGGTTAAGCTAATTTCTTGAACTTGACTAGGCAGGTTAGTTTTCAGATTAGTCTGACCATTAGCAACCGCTAGGTTTTCCTTAAAGACTGCACTAGTTAAGAGGGCTAACTGCCCCAAGTCAACTTGCTCATCAGCCTGACCACTTATTTTAGTCGGACTTTGCTTAACCTTTACGGCCGTCAAATTAGGCTTTAGCTTTAAGTCAGGTTGAACTAACTGAACGGCTAACGGTTGCTCTCTTAGCTGCGTAGTTGGCTTTTGCCCTAAATCAACTGGCTGAAGGTCCGCTTGTTTACCAGCAATTGTAACTGCCACCTTAACTGGCTTCACTTGGTCATTAACGGTAGCGGCCGGTAACTGTTTTTCAACTGCAGCCTGCTTTTGCCCTAGTTCTTCTAACTCTAACTGGGCGCTAGTCTTAGCATTAGTTAAGCTGGCTAGCGGTACCACCTCAACTTCCTTAGGCGCTAGTGCATCTTTTACTTGGGCTTGATCTAAGGGTTGTTGCTTTAAGGCTTGTTGCTGGTTAGTTGTTTCTTCTAACGGTGACGACACTGGCTTTGTTTCAGTTGTTACTTGGGCCAGTAACTTACTAAAGTCCAAGACCTGCTCACTGGTTACCAGCGGGGTAGTCTGGTCGTCATTACCTGTCGTCCCTAAAGTTTGGTTAGCAACATTTAGGGGGATATTTTTTAGCATTAACTCACCTCCTTAACTGATTAATTGCTTGCGGTTAGCTAGATCATCTAGCTGTTTTTGTTCAGCCTGCCGGAACGCTTGCTGATACTCGGCTTCCTTTTTAGCCCGGAGCTTTTCGATTACCTTGCGTTGCTGTTGAGCTTTAACATAGCCATCTAAGGCCTGGTCTAGCTTACCTTGCAGTTGGTCAACTTCAAGCTTTAATTCACTACTGACCTGTTCAAGTTGGGCCAAGTAGCGGTGCTGGATTTGCATGCGCCCTAATGTTTGTTCAGGGACCGTTAGCATTTGCGCTCGTTCCTTAGCAATCTGGTCTAACTTGGCTTCGCGCTCGTTGACTTGTCGTTGAACCGCCGCAAATTCAAGCTTAGCTTCTTGCTCTAATTGTTGCCGGTAGGTTAAAACTTTTTCTAAAGAAAACTGAAATTTTTCCATTCCGATTCCCCTCTATGCTTATAAGACTGACGTCTGATCAAATAACTGGTGCAACTTCGTGACAGTTTCTTCATAACTTGAGTACTCGCTAACTTCTTGTTTCAAGAAACTATCAATCGGGTGGTGAACTTTAATGGCAAAGTCGGTGACCGCGTTAGAGCCATTTTTATAGGCCCCAATGTCAATCAAATCCTTGGCGTCCGCATAAGCGGCTAAGTTTTCGCGCAGGGCACTGGCATCCTTACTCTGCTGCTCACTAACTAACCCCTTCATCAACCGACTAAGGCTGGTTTGAACATCGATGGCCGGGTAGTGGTTTTGGGCCGCAATCTTACGTGATAAGATGATGTGCCCGTCTAAAATCCCCCGGACCGCGTCGGCAATCGGCTCGTTCATGTCATCGCCATCAACTAGGACCGTATAAAAGGCGGTAATTGACCCCTTATCAGACATCCCGCTTCGTTCAAGCAACTTGGGTAACTCAGCAAAAACAGATGGAGTGTAACCCTTGGTAGTCGGTGGTTCACCAATCGACAGCCCAATTTCACGTTGGGCCATGGCAAAGCGGGTAACGGAATCCATCATCAAGACCACCTTTTTACCTTGGTCGCGGAAGTACTCAGCAATCGCAGTCGCCGTGTGAGCCCCCTTTAACCTAACTAACGGTGGCATATCGGAGGTCGCACAGACGACCACTGACTTTTGGTAACCTTCCCCTAGGTCTTTTTGGATAAATTCCAAGACTTCGCGGCCCCGTTCACCAATCAAGCCGACCACAATCACATCGGCCTGGCAGTATTTAGCAATCATCCCTAGCAGGGTAGATTTCCCCACCCCACTTCCGGCAAAAATCCCAATCCGCTGACCCTCACCAACGGTTAGTAAGCCGTCGATGGCCCGAATCCCGGTACTCATGATGTTAGCGATGGGCTGGCGCCTAAAGGGATCTGGCGAATCTTGCATAACCGGATAATCGACTAAAGAACTTGTATCGACATCACTCAGATCAAAGGGGCGACCTAAGCCATCTAAGGTGTGGCCAAGTAAACCATCACTCACCTTGACTTGCAGTGTCTTCTTAGTCGCCCTGACTATACAACCAGGACCGATGCCTTCTAGGTCATCGAGTGGCATCAATAAGACCGTATCCTTAACAAAGCCCACTACCTCTGTTAGCGCGACCTTGTGGGAGTTTTTAACCTGCACTTCGCAAATCTCCCCCACAAAAACCTCTAAGCCGGTGGCCTTGATAATCAAACCGACCACCTCGGCAACCTTACCGTACTTAGAATAAAAACGGTGGAGGCGGGCCTCGTTAGTTAATTCGTCAAAATCAATTTTCATTTTGTTCCTTCTCAATTAATGCTTTAAAATAATTCTCCAACTCTTCATGAATGTCTAAGGTTAACAAGGCTTCATCCGATTCGACCACAACCTTATCAACTCCGAGGCTATTGTCATCCAGGATGGCATAGCGGACGTTACTATTTTGCTTCATAATTTCCAAGCGCTGGTTTAAATCCTGGTGATAACGGCTGTGAGCCTTAACAATAATCACCTGGTCGGGCTTTTCTAGTTCAAACAAAATCGGCTCGAGCAAGGCCAAAATTTTACTTGAATCAGCCTTGAGTTCAGACTTAAGTAACACTTCCGCCATCTTAATCCCGTAGTTGATGATGGCCTGCTTTTCGGTTTGAACGAAGTCTTTCACTTCTTTATTAGCAGCTTCTAAATTAGCCTGGGCCTGGTTAACAATTTCGGTAGCAACCTTATTTCCTTCGGTTAATCCCTCCTGGTAACCAGCCTCATAGCCCGCTTTTTGCCCACTTTCAAAACCAGCCTGGTGGGCTTGGTCTTTAATTTGCTGGGCTTCAGCCTGGGCTTGGCTAATAATTTCACTGCGGAGCTGGTTGAGCTTAGCTTCCTGGCGTTTAGACTGGCGCTTTAGCTCTAACTCCTCCGGAGTAAGGTTGCCGTCAGCCAACAAATCGGCTTGCTGGGGGTGCTTTTTAGGCTGGGCCGTTACAATCGGAGCTTTCTTGCCATTTAAGAGTGCGCCTTGCTTAACCACGTTGTTATACAACGGCATCCTCCTCACCTCTTCCGATGTAGATCTCACCGGCTTCGTCTAACTTGCGAATAACCCCCACAATTTCTTGTTGGGCTTCTTCAACAGCAGACAAGCGGGTTGGACCCATGAATTCGAGTTCTTCTTTCAAGTTATCAACTGCCCGGTTAGAAAGGTTTTCGTAGATGAAGTTCTTAATGTCATCATTAGAACCTTTAAGCGCTAAGGCTAAGACATCGTTGGCCACATCGCGTAATACCTTTTGAACGTCCATCTTGTCCAAGGTAACGATATCTTCGAAGGTAAATAGGCTGGCTTTGACTTCGCCGGCCAGAGTAGGCTGGGTCTTTTCCAAGTCGCCCAGGATAGATTTTTCGGTGCTCCGGCTGGCAGAGTTTAAGATATCTACCAAGGCCTTGACACCCCCAACCTTTTCGGAGTCGTTTTCGATTAAAGTTGAGAACTTACTTTCCATCACCTTTTCGATGCGGTGAATAATCTTAGGCGAAGTTGAAGAAATCGTCCCGATTCTTTCGGCCACATCGACCTGTAATTCCTTGGGAAATTCAGATAAAACCCGCGCCGCCTTGTCAGGTTGAATGTAACATAAAACCAAGGCGATAGTTTGCGGATGTTCATCTAACAAGAGGTTGACTAGCTGCTGTTCATCCGCCTTACGAGCGATATTGAAAGGCCGCTCCCGGTATTGAATCTGCGTGAGCAAATCAATGACTTCCTTGGCTTTTTGGGGACCTAAAGCCTGTTTTAAAACGTTTTTAGCGTAGTCAATCCCCCCATCCAAGACGTATTGCCGGGCTTGGGCGGTATTAACAAAGTCGTTTAATACTTGGTCTTTTTCTTCAGGACTAACCACATCCGTGTTAGCAATTTCGTAACTGACCTTTTGAATCACGTCAGCCGGTAAGTGCTTCATGACCTGCGAAGAGGTTTCAGTTCCCAATGAAATCATCAAAATTGCTGCTTTTTTAAAGCCGTCCATCTCTGCCATTATTTACCTCCTCTCTTTGCCTTGCGGTTAGTTTCATCCTTCATCCAGGCCTTGATTAAGTCGGCAGCAACCTCAGGATTTTCCATAGCGTAATTGCGAGCCCGTTCATCCCTGTCAAGTTGTTTTTGAACTTCTGGTGAAACCTTAGGCTCTTCGACCACTGGACTTGGTGCTGGTGTTTCAACTTCATCCGCCTGTTCAGTAGCTGTCGGTGTTTCTTCGTCACTGACATCGACATCGTAATCATCGTCATAGTATTCTTCTTCAGCGGCCCGCCGGCGTCTAATCATAAAGAAGGTTAGTCCGCCGATAACTAGGGCTAAAATAACGCCCCCAATTCCTAGGTATAACCATGGGAAGGATTTGTTATCGGTCGTGGCCTTAGGGCTCGCCGTTGTTTTACGCTTGTTATTTAAGGTCATTCCCTGCACAACAATCGCGTCCCCACGGCCAGCATCAAAGCCAATGGCTGCTTGCACTGCCCGGGTAATGTCAGCCCGGTTCTTCCGACTCAAGCGCCGGTTAACTAAGACAGAAGTCGTCAGCCGTTTAACCGTGCCGGGAGCCTGGATTGTCTTAGTCACACTCGTGTCTAACTCGTTATTTTGAGTATGACTATAGCTAGCAGAGGAGCTAGCGTTATTGCCATTTTGTTGGTTAGTAACGTTAGCTACGTTGCTGGCTTCATTAGCGGTCTGAGCTGATGAAACCGTAGCGGCATCCCCACCGGCCGCGGTTGCTTCCGAACGAACCTGCGGGTTAGCGTAGGTCGTCGTCTTATTTTCAACCGCGTTAAAATCCAAACTAGCGTTAACCGAAACGGTAAAGCTCGTGTCGCCTAAAGTTGGTTGTAACATGCTTCTGATCTTCTTTTCTAACTGACTAGCGTATTTGTTTTGCATGGCAATGTATTTAGAGCTGCCACCCGTATTATCGTCTCCGCTAGCCGTATCGGAATTTAAGACGTTTCCGTTCGAGTCAACTACCTTCACGTTGCTAGGACTTAAGCCGTTAACGGCACCAGTCGTTAAGGAAACAATCCCCCTAACGGCTTGGTTAGAAATCGTGCCGTTTTTCAAGGTCAAGGTTATTGAGGCCTTAGCTTTGTTATTGTCACTGCTATCACTAAAGACGCTACTATTATTTGGCATTACCAAGATGACCTTGGCGGCTGAAACGGCGTCTAAGGATTGAATTGCGTTTTGCAATTCCCCTTGTAAGGCCCGTTGGTAGAGAATTTTTCTATCCTGGTCGGTCGTCATTACGCTAGTCGAATCAAACAAATCAAAGCCCTTAGACGTGTTAGGCAAATCATTATTCATCGCCAGGTTAATTCGTTCTTGGTCAATCTTTGTTTTATCAACTAAGATGGTTGAGCCATTGTCGGCCAACTTATAGGCCACGTTTTCTTTTTCTAGCTGTTCGGTAATTTTGCCAGCGTCCGCCTGACTGAGGTTAGAAAATAAAACCCCGTAGTCAACCTTAGTCTGGAGGTAGTAGATAATCCCCCCAACCGTCAGGAGACTAACCAAACCTAAAATAATTGCAATCCGTGCCAGGCGACTTAAGTCACGCCACCGTTGCCCGAGGTTAGCCAAGCTATCTTTCACTTTATCCACTTACATATCCTCCCGGTCAACTAAAATTGCATTTCTTTAAGATCGTTGTAGGCTGTAATAACCTTATTTCTAACCTGAACCGCCGTTTGTAAGTTCAACTGAGCTTCAGTCATGTTTACCATGATCTGGCCCAAGTCTTCGGCCTTTCTGGAAACGAGGTCCTTCGTTCCGTCATTAACTACGGCCATCGACTGGTTTAGGCTGGCCATTGACTTATCCAAGTAGTCACTGAAGGTTTGCTTGGCACTAGTTGCTTGCTCCTTAGTTAAACCTAAACTCTGGCCTAAATTAGCCTGATAGGCCGCCAAACTTGGATCGATTGCTCCAAGATTCATCGCTTATTCCTCCCTAATTCTTCGAAATTGCAAGAGCCTTAGTCAAAATCGATTTATTGGCCTCTTGTGCAGACACATTGGCTTCATAAGTCCGCATCGCTTGAATCATATTAACCATTTCATCTGAGAGGTTAACGTTTGATTGCTCTACGTAACCATTAGCGTCAGCTGCTTCATTAGTCGGGTCATACTTTAGGTTACGGTCCAGGTTTTCATCAATCCCTAGCACCTTAACCCCTGAAGATGTCAGCCCGTTATTAAGACTTGTTTTCATATTCTCGGAAAAAACCACCGACTTAGCATGGTAGGCGGCCGAGTTTCTCGTCTGGTTAGTATTTAAGTTAGCGATGTTAGTCGAAACCGTGTCTAGTTTCAAGCGTTCGAGGGCTAGCCCGCTAGCATTAATTTGTAATCCGTTAAAAATACTCACTTAAATAACTCCTTAATTGTTAATTACGTAATTGCGCATTGATAGTCGGCCTGAAATTTGCTTTTCTAAAGCTTCGTAGTAGATAGTGTTCATCGCTTGGTTAACCATCTCACTATCCAGGTCAACATTATTTCCATTTTCCTTAACTGCACCGGTATTATTAGCAGTTACATAAGCTCCTTGGCTTGCCCCTAGGTAACCCATATGCGCCTTATGGGTCCGATTTAAGGCTAAGCCTTGGGTGGCATCGGCCAGCTGGCTTTCAAAGACAATCTGCTTTGCCTTGTAATTAGCCGTGTTGACGTTAGCAATGTTTGAGGAAATCAAGCTTGCCCGCTGATTAGATACAGCCATTGCTTGTCTTAGTAAGCTATAAGTGCTCTCGCTTGCGACCATTTAATCCCACCTTTCTTACCAACCAAAAGCTAAACAGTTTTTAGTTATTTGGTTATTTTTCTAAGTTCCCGTTATATTTTCAGTATATACCAGGAAGTTGGGTTTTACAATAACAATCTTAGCGCAAAACCAATCTTTTTTATTGATAATAATTAAATTATCATTACCATTAATATGGTTAGAAATGAGTTTAAGCTCTTACTTTGGGTTTATCCGGATAACCCTTGATTTTATAAGGGTTTAATCGGGTTATTTTTTACTAAACTAATTAAATAAAAGTTTATGTAGCAGATATTATCCAAAAAATAATTATATACATTAATATACTTTAGTTATTTTAGCTTTTAATATTTTTGTATTTTTGGACATTTGTATATACATAATTTCAGAACTTAAGTTTGTGTAAACGTTTTTGGTTTGCTTTTTGTTTCCGCTTTATTTTATTATTAATTTATTGACTTTTAGGGAGGAATTTTTATGCAGACCAAAGCCTATTTGGGTGGGGCTGGGTTGTTATTGTTAGCCCCACCAACCACGGTGCTTGCTAGTCCACTTAAGCAAACCATTAGTCAAAATCTGAGCGCTCACCAACAGCGGCTAAGTTTTTTGACTAGCTTTCAAGCAAGACTAAACCAAACCCAAGGCTTATTAGATCCTGGAGTAACTTACCCTAGCTTACAAGCAGCTTACCAAGAGTGGCTAACAACCAGCCAGGCCATCACCAATTTAACTAGGCAAATTGGCGTGCTAAAGACCCAGCTAGCCGCTAAGCAAACCGACTTAGACCAAACTTTAGCCAACCAAGCCCAACTTAACGACCACTTAACCGCTGTCAAGCTCCAACTCCAAGACTTAAGTGCTAACAAAGCTGAGTTGACCCAGGAACTAGCTGACCTTAAGGAACAGTTAGCAAATGCAAGCGCCCAGCCAGATGAATTAACAGCCAGGATAGCTGAGCTGACCGCTAAGCTTGCGCAAATTACTGACCAGCTAGCTGAGCTAACCAAGACCCAAGCAAACTTGGAGGCTAATTTAACCGAGCTAGCCGCCAAATTAGCTAGCCTTAAAGAAGAGTTAGCGACCATGACGGCCCAGCTTAACTTACTTACTAGCCAATTAAACCAATTAGAAGCTAAGCAAGTCCAGTTGGTAGCTCGGTTTCACAGCACATTAGCCACCTTAATTAGTCAAGAACAAACTACCGTTACCAACTTGACTAACCAGTTAAAAACCAGCCAGCAACACCTAACTTCACAACCACTTACCTTACGGACGGCTAAGCAAAGAACCAGCGTCAGCTTTCCACCTAGTCCAAAGCAAATCAGCTTTAGCCAGCCCAGCTATCAGCCCAACTACCAAGTCCAAGCTAACCCCACAACGCCGCTCCCCGTGGCTAAGCAAACTAAGGCGGCCCAAGCTAAAATGCCCAGTGCCAGTCAAGCTAAAGGCGATGGTAAGCTAGCTAGCTATACCGCCCCTCAGGCTAAGTTCGCTAAGAAAAAAAAGCACCAGGGCGCCACCAGTTGGCTTTATTCCCTGCTGGCGGCAGCTTTTGCCCTTTTTTCGGCCGGCTTCTTTTACCAACGGACCCGGCGGGATTAAGAAAAAATTTTGTCCTATTTTTTTCTGAGCATTTGGCTTATAATTGGTAGCCAAAAGGAGGAATTTTTGCGTGCAAGTTTCAGCAAGTCAGTTGGCAACAATCACCGGCCTGTTTCCTAACTCGGCGCTTAAAAAAGATTTAAGCAGCCAGCAAGTTGCTTTTAGCCAGCAGCTTAACCAAGCCCAGGTGACGGTCAAGGCAGGCGACACCTTAAGCCAGATTGCTGCCGACCACAATTTAACCACGGAACAGCTAGTCAAAGTCAATCACATTACAAACCCTGACTTGATCTACCCTGGCCAGGTCATCAACTTAAGTTCAAGCCAAGCAAGCACTCCAGTGCAGGCTAACCAAAGTCAGGCTAGCACCGTGACTACGGTGGCTAATGCAACTACCAGCCAGGCTAATTCAACCGTACCTAGCCTGGCTAGCCAAGCCGAAGAAGAAGCTCGTGCTTGGATTGCCGCCCACGAATCAAGTGGCAGTTACACGGCGAAAAACGGAAAATACTATGGTAAGTATCAGTTAGACCTCGCCTACCTCAAGGGCGACCTATCTCCAGCTAACCAAGAAAAAACCGCTAATAACTACGTTCATAACCGCTATGGTTCCTGGGTTAAGGCTAAGGAACACTGGCTTAGCCATAATTGGTATTAATTAAAAGGCACTGAAGATTTGAAATCCTCAGTGCCTTTTTTCTATCTTATTTTGGTTGTTTAGTTTAGTCTAAAATTTTAAATTTATTTGTTTCTTTGCGTAATTCCTTAGCAATGTTAGCTAAATCGGCTACGTGGCCAGTAAATTCTTCAATCGTAGCGAGGACTTCTTCGGAGTTAGCAGAAACTTCTTCGGTCCCGGCTGCGTTTTCTTGGGTAGAAGCGGAAATATTTTCCAGGTTGGACAAGACTTGTTCTTGCGCCTTTTCAATGCTTGCACTAGCTGTATCTAAGGTGTTAACTTCAGTAGTCATTTGGTTATTACCTTGGTAAACAGCAGTGGTTGACTTAATTGCAGAGAGGATTAAGTCGGTTTGCTTTTGTCCACCCTCAATTGAGTTATTAGTTTGGGCCACCATTTCGTCTGATTTTTGACGAATAGTTTCGATAATCTTTTCGATTTCAGCCGTTGATTCCTTACTTTGTTCGGCCAACTTGCGGATTTCAGCGGCCACCACGGCAAAGCCTTTTCCGGCTTCCCCGGCACTAGCGGCTTCAATCGAAGCGTTAAGTGCTAACAGGTTAGTTTGGCGGGAAATATCGTTGATGACGTTAATGATTTGGTTGATGTTTTGAACGTTAGCGCTCATGTCGTTAACACTTTCCATCAACTGCTTCATCTCTGCTAATTCGTTGTTCCAGTTAGCATGAACTTTATCCATGGTGTCCATGTTTTCTTGGTTTAGGGCACTGGAATCGTTAGTTTGGTCATGTAATTGCACGATGCTTTGGCGCATATCGCTAATCGTTTCCGCCAACTTATGGAGCTGATCAACCCCGTGGGCAGTTTCAGCCGCTTGGGTACTCGTGACTTCGGCAATCCCAGTAATCGTTTGGGAAACTTCTTCGGTCGCCTTGCTTGTTTGTTGGGAAAGTTCTAAGAGCGAAGCCGCCATTTCATCTACCCGTTGACTTTCAGATTGCAACCCGTGAACCATGGCGCTAATGCCGTCAACCACCTGGTTGTAGCTAACCGCTAGCCGGTTAAATTCATAACCATTTGCATCTGGATTGGTGAACTTATCAACTAAACTAGCCTTGTGGCCGGCCTTGATACTTGGAATCTTAGCCAACTGACCCTTAGACGCCTTGTCAAAGAAGGAGCCAAACTTGTCAAGCATCCCCTTGATTTGCTTAGTCAAGAAGAAGGAAATGGCAAAGACTACTATTAGCATAACGACAACTAAGATTGCTGAGTTTCTGATTAAAGCTCGTGTTTCTACAGCCAAGTCATTTTTAGATACGGTAGCAAAGGTCCATAAAGTTGAGTTAGCTCTAATCTTGTTGAAGTAAACCTCTGACACCTTATTACCACCCTTTAGCTGAACAAAACCTGATAACTTAGGTGAGTTTTTAATCGCTTGGTAAACTTCGGAACTAGCAATATTTGTTCCGTCCTTATACTTCTTACCCTTCCCTTCAGAAGACATAACGTCCCCTTGGTTGGTCATCATCGTCACGGACCCAGTCCGGCCGATGCTTAAATGCTTGATGGTATCATTGATAGCGCTAAAAGAAACGTCAACTCCAATTACCCCTAGTTGGTTAGCCTTGTTTCTAAAGGCTAACGAAGCAGTGGCAACGTATTGGCCGCTAATATCTCTATACGGCTTAGACCAGTAAACAGTTCCTTCTTGGGCAACGGCTCCCTTATACCAAGGTCTAGTCCGAGCATCCATATTCTTAGGTAACTTACGTAAACCTGCAACTGCCCTACCTTGATCATTACTAAAGTAGACTCCGACAATCCGGTCATTACCAGTTTGGTTGCTGTCCATAAACTTTTGAATTTGGTCTAAATCGTAAGAGTCGCCGTTAAACAGCGCGTTTTTTTGAATATCCTTGGCCTTTTTAAAGGCAGAGAGGCGTAAGTTAGTTGCCTCATCATTAACTACCGTTACAGCACTTTTTTCTGACAGCTGATTTCGTTGAATCAGTAAGTCTTTAGTACTTTTATATGTTCCCACTGTTAAGGTAACGATTGACAGTAAGGAGACCGCCATTAAGATGGCAATAATAATTCTCCCCACACTCTTGGTGCCCTTAGTATTCATCAACTATTCTCCTTCTCATTACTTATAATCTAGATGGATATTGTCTTACTTTTCAGGACTGGTCTTTTGCTTTTTGAATGACAATTTCAACCCGGCGGTTCTTAGCCCGGCCGGCAGCGGTATCGTTACTTGCAACCGGCTTGGTGTCAGCAAAGGCTTCTACTGAGACCCCATCTTCATTGAAGGCCCCGTTGTTAACGAAGAAATGCATGACCGAAATTGCCCGCGCAGAACTTAGCTCCCAGTTAGAGGCGTAGCGCCAAGTATGAGCCATCGGCACGTTGTCGGTGTGGCCGGCAATGATTACAGGGTAGGTGTGCACCTTTTGTAAGGTTGGGACCAGCTTTTTTAAAGCAGCTTGGACCTGGTCAGACAGCTCAGCACTCCCCGAATCAAAGAGGATGTTAGAATCCAAGTTAATATGAATCCCATCTTTTTCCTGCTTCACGGTCGAATTTCCCTGAATCCCGGCCTGGGCCAGCTCAGCTTTGACCTCCTGGGTGACCTGGTTAAAGGTTTGCTTTTGTTGCATCTCTGCTTGCAAGCGGGCTTCGGCTTTTTCCGCCTGGCTAATCGTATTGACGTTAGCCTGACTCTTAACATTGGCTTCACCTTTAACGTTAGGTGCGCCCCCCTTACCTTTTTTCGGGGTATCCCCCAGGTCAATCACATTATCAATGGCCGTCTCTTGACTAGTCGCAATCGTGGTTGAACCTGTACTAGAAAGGATCTGACTAAAGACGCTTGAGACCTGTTGCAACTTGTGCGAGTCCACTTTGGCAATCGAGAAAAGCACAATGAATAAGGATAATAGTAAGGTCATCATATCAGAGTAAGGCAATAACCAACCTTCTCCGACTTCTTCTTCCTCGCGCTTTTTCTTTCGTCTTTTCATCTCCAATCACTCCTACTCTTCGTCTTCTGGACGTAATTTTGGTTCTAGTTTTGAATACAGTTTTTGCTTGATAGTCTTAGGCGATTGCCCAGCTTGAATATACAAGACACCTTCTAAAGCAATATTCATTACCTGAATTTCTTCTGCTGACTTTCTGGCTAAACGGGAACTAAACGGAATCATAATTACGTACCCAAAGAAGATCCCTAATAAAGTCGCCACAAAGGCTGAAGAAATTGATTCCCCTAGTTTATCGACATCACTTAAGTCACCTAAGGCCCCAATCAAACCGATAACGGCCCCCAACACCCCTAAGGTTGGGGAAGTCGTCCCGGCGGTCTTGAAGATGCCGGCGCCTGCATGGTGTCTTTCTTCAGTCGCTTCGATTTCGGTGTACATGATTTCTTCAATCTGTTCGGCATCGATACCATCAACTACCATTTCCAAGCCCCGCTTCAAAAATTCATTTTCGATTTGGTTTACCGGCTCCTCTAGCGCTAATAATCCTTCCCGGCGGGCGATATTAGACATTTCTACAATTGATTCAATCGTAGCGACTGGATTGTAATCTCGGTTAGTAAAGAGAACTTTAAACATCCCGGGAATCCGTTTAATATCGCTTAAGGGGTAGGAATTAATTACGGCGGCAAACATCCCCACGAAAATAATCAGTAACGCTTCGGGGTTAACAAAAACCATTAAGTTGGCACCCTTGACGATCATCCCCCCTAAAACGGCGATGACCCCCATTAAAATCCCAACAACAACCATAAAATCCATCAAAATTCCTCCTAAATATCCATCTCTATAATTTAAATCGGTCAAAAAAAAAATTTTTTAAGCAAAAACCCACTTCTTTTTTCTAAAAAACGTTTTCCAGCTGTCAAGCTTTTTTCTTGGGCGCTTTTGTGTTACTGTATATTCAGACTTTTAATGGGAGTATTTTTTATCATGGAAAAAAAACCTCAACGCCAGGCTAAAAGACGGCCGCAACCTAAAAAACGGCCGGTCAAAAAAAGGCGCCCTAAAAAGCGCAAGCGCAAGATTACTTGGAAAGGAAGAATCCGCCGCCTAATTACCAGCCTGGTCTTTTTAACCATCGTGTTTATCTGCTTTGTCCTCGGCTTAGTTATTATTTATGCTAGACAAGCGCCTGCCTTAGACAATAACTACCTAATCAGTAGCGGGACAACTACGATTTACGACCGCCAAGGCCAGAAGATTTTTTCACTGGGCCTGCAAAAGCGGCAACCGGTCAAGGCTAATGAAATCCCTAGCCAGCTAGCCGACGCGGTGACTTCGATTGAAGACCGCCACTTTTATAAGCACTTCGGCTTAGACCCAGTCAGAATTTTAGGGGCAGCTGTGGCCGACTTAAAGCACCCCGACCGGGCCTTGCAGGGGGGCAGTACCTTAGACCAACAGCTAATCAAGCTCTCCTATTTTTCAACCAAGAAATCTGATCAGACCTTTAAACGCAAGGCCCAGGAAGCGTGGTTAGCCTTACAGCTAGACCACCAGTACTCAAAGGCAGACATCCTTAAGTTTTACGTCAACAAGGTCTTTATGGGCAACGGGATTTACGGGATGCAAACGGCGGCTAAATACTACTACGGTAAGGATTTGGCCGACTTATCACTAGCCCAGACCGCAACCATTGCGGGCATTCCCAACGCCCCTTCGACTTATAATCCTTATAGCGACTTGCAAAAGGCAACTAAGCGGAGAAACACCGTCTTAAAGGCGATGTTGGCTAACAAGAAGATTAGTCAGCCAGCCTACCTGGCGGCAATTAATGAAGACATTAGCTCAGGCTTGGTGCCTAAAGCTAGTCATGCTCAGAGTCAAACCAACCAAAAGGCTATTTTAGCCGACCCTTACCTAAAGCAGGTTTTAAGCAGTGCTAAGCAGGCAGGCTATGATCCTTACCGGAGTGATTTAAAAATCTATACCAACCTGGATATGCAGGTCCAAACTAAGCTTTACCAGCTAGCCAATTCAAATGAACTAGCCTACCCTAATGACCAGCTCCAAGTTGGGGCCAGTGTAGTCGACCCTAAGACCGGGGCTATCTTAGGGATGATTGGGGCCCGCAAGGTTGATAACGTCACCTTTGGCTTTAACCGGGCCGTCCAAACCAGCCGGACGAACGCTTCGACTGCTAAACCTTTATTCGACTACGCTCCGGCCATCGAATACCTGGAGTGGCCGACCTATCACGAATTAGACGATGGTCCTTATACCTACGCTGGGACTGATAAGGAGTTGCATGACTTCGATAACCGCCACCTAGGTAAAATGACCATGCAAGATGCCTTAATCCAGTCACGAAACATTCCGGCTATTAGGGCCTTAGAGGCGGTCGGAATCACCCGGGCTCAAAACTTTATTAGCCAGTTGGGCTTCACCTACCCGAACAACTTGGAACTCCAAAACGGGATTGGCCTCCCTTCATCCAGCCTGCAAAACGCGGCTGCCTACGCTGCCTTTGCTAACGGGGGAACTTACTATGAGCCTAGTTACATCACCAAAATTGTCTTGCCAGCCGGTGAGACGCGGAAGTTTACCAGCAAAAAAAAGCAGGTCATGCAAGCTTCAACCGCCTACATGATTACCGCCATGCTCAAAGATGTTATTTACTCAGGAGCTGGGACTGGTCGGGCTGCCAGCATCCCTAACTTCTACCAGGCGGGCAAGACCGGAACCAACGCTTACCCGGCGGATGTCACTACTAACTTTCCTAGTGACGCCTTAATGGACGCGTGGTTTAATGGTTACACCAAAAACTTTTCGGTTTCCGTTTGGATGGGGTATGATAACCCCTACCAACCTAACCACTACCTAACCTCGGCCCAAAGCCAGTTACCTATCGAATTTTACCGCCACCTAATCGAAGCCATCTCCCAGGGCCTGCCTAACCAAGACTGGGCCCGCCCTAGCGACGTTGCGACTAAGGTGATTAACGGTAAGACTTACTACTACCTAACCGCAGACGATGACGATGCTAGTGATAGCTTTAGCGTCCCAGCGTCAAGTTCAAGTCGCCTGGGAGGCTTTGCTAGCACCACCACCAGCTCAGCAACTAGTTCACTCAGCTCTGCCAGTGCTTCTAACGCCACTAGCAGTTTGAACTCAAGTAGCAGCCAGCTTAGTAGCCAAACTAGTCAAACCAGTGTTACTAGCAGCAGCCAGGCTTCTTCAAGTCAGGCCAGTTTAACCCCCAGCTCTAGTGGTAGCGAGGAAACCTTGACTCCTTAATTAAATAACGGCTAAAAAAGCTAACTTTTCAGCTAAAGCCTTAAAAAAGTGCTAGCAATCAATCTTGTCCGTCATTGATTGCTAGCACTTTCTTTATTTATGAGACTTTTCAATACTCATTATAAATGTTATTTCTTGCTGACGCTATCATTAGCCTTAGTTCATAATTAGGCAAAAACTAGTCCCGTTTTTCCCTTTCCATCGCCCGCTTGTAGTAGCTCTCTGCTTGGGCTTGGTTCAGATTCATCTTCTTCATCAAGATATTGATGACGGCTTGGCGATCATTGGTCAGGGCCACTAGGTCGGGGATGAGTTTGATGATGGTTTCATCGGTTCCTTCCCTACGGCCTTGCTTGCGACCCTCTTTACGTCCTTCTTTGCGCCCTTCCTTAATCCCGGCCTTTTTACCACGACGTTCACCAATCTTGATACCCGCTTCTCTAGCGTCCTGCCAAAATGCTCCTGTTAATTCCATATACTTGCGCCCTCCTATCTTGCTGTGCTTAATCTCATCAATTTTGTCCATAATTTGTGGGCCCAACTTTCCAAACGAAGCCGGTTGCCTTAAGAGTAACTGAAAAATGCCCTTGAGTTCGTCACTGACGCCTGCCCAATTCCCACTGGCATTTAAAATCAGCGTGTGGGTTCCATCATTTAGGTGGTTACCTTGCCTTGAGACTATTTCGTAATGGGTGATGGCCTGGTCGGCGTCGGTGAAACTGGCGGGACACAAGAAGATGACGTAGGTCGCCTTTAAGGCTTGATATTCTTCACCAGCCGTCAGCATGTGGTTGGCCATCAAGGCGTGATAATACTTGGACCGCTGGGCAACGTTATGCTCGTTGGTCATCTGTAGCTCGATGTCAAATTGGTTGCCATAAGCGTCGGTACAGTGGATGTCTAAGCGGCCCGCCTTAGACAGATAGTCAGTTTTTAAGTGGCTTTGGTCAACGATTTTAAGCTTGGTAAAATCGTGTTGGGGTAGGACTGCCTTTAAGAACTTACGACAGATTTCTAACTGAGACATGACTAAGCCAAACATGACGTCGTCGGTAAAGTCGGCCCGGGCCAGTTTTTGCCGTATTTTTTGCTTACTTACCATTTGCTTCTCCTTTATTATATAAAATTTGGAGGGCAAAGAGAATAATTTACCCTTCATTATAGATATACGCAAACGAACAGCAAATTAATTCAAAAAATGACAAACTTTTTTACTGCACAAATTATCCCTACTATCCAACCTAGATAAAATTCAAAGTTAGTAAAAAACTAATTTTTCAGCTGAAACCTAGAAAAAGTGCTAGCAATCAATCTTGTCCGTCATTGATTGCTAGCACTTTTTTAGTTAAAATCTAGACACAAGCCCTGGGCCTTTAAAACCTTAACTTGCTCGTCACGTTTCTTAGATGCTACGCTTAACTTCGGTCCAATAACCTGGTTAGTAAAGGAATCTATCCGCCGGTTGGCATCGCGCAAGTCGTAGTAAGTTTGAACGACTTCATCATAATCCTTGAGGTCGCTTGCCTTAAAGTCCTTGGGGTAGTCATTGCCAAAGGCGATAAACTCAAGGGGAAGACGTGGTTTTAATTGGGGGGCTTGGTCTGGGACTCCAACTTGTAAGCCTAAAACTGGGTAGGTTAACTTAGGCAAGTCCAAGACTTCAACTAACTTGGCCGGGTCGTTATTGATTGAGCCTAAAATCACCCCACCTAAGCCCATACTTTCAGCCGCGTTTAAAACATTTTGAACGGCGAGGAGTACAGTGTCCTCATAGGCTTGTAAAAAAATATCGGTGGTATGGACCCTACCTGCGTCATGCCCCGTTTGCTTTCTAATCTGGTAATTGCGGTATAAATCAACCATGAAAATAAACAAGTCCCCGTTAGCCCCAACGTAAGGCTGAGTCGAGATATTCCGGATAGCCGCCCGCTTTTTAGGATCAGTAATGTGCATTACCGAAAAGCCCTGCATAAACATGCTCGTTGAAGTATGGCGTGCCACTTCTAACAAGGTTACTAGCTGTTCTTGGCTTAGGATTTGTTCCTTAAAGGCCCGGATGGTCCGGTGGTCTAGCTGTTTTTTTAGGGTTTCATTTAATTCCATCAAATCACCTTCACTAATAAAAGATAAGTTAATTATACAACAAAAGCAGGCAAAGCCAAATCGCCTTGCCTGCTTAACAAGTTTATTTTACGTCAATAATCTTGACTTTCATTACCCCACCGGGTGTTTCAATCGCAACTGTTTCGCCTAATTTGTGGCCAATCAAACCAGCGGCAATTGGTGATTCGTTAGAAATCTTACCGGCAAAGACATCTGCTTCAGCGGCCCCAACGATTTGGTAAGTTTCTGGTTCATCATCATCTTCTTGGAAGGTAACCGTCTTACCAACGGCTACTTCGTCAGCATCAATTGCACCGTTATCGATGATTTCGGCGTGGTTAAGCATGTTTTCAACTTCTTTAACCCGGCCTTCAACAAAGGCTTGTTCGTCCTTAGCTGCTTCGTATTCGGAGTTTTCAGATAAATCCCCGAAAGAACGCGCAATCTGGATGCGTTTAATGATTTCAGCCCGCTTTTCTGTCTTTAGGTATTCTAATTCTTTTTCTAACTTTTCTTTTCCTTCCAAAGTCATTGGAAATGTCTTTTCACTCATAGTTACACCTCGTTAATTAGTTTTGGAAATAATATCGCGTACCTTAGTGACTAACAAATCGATTGCCACTTGGTTTTCGCCCCCTTCAGGAACGATGATGTCAGCATAGCGCTTAGTTGGTTCAATAAATTGGTGGTACATTTGCTTAACCGTTGCCAAGTATTGGTCGATAACGGATTGTAAGGACCGGCCCCGTTCTTCGATGTCGCGTTGAATCCGGCGGATGATGCGAATATCGTCATCGGTATCTACGAAGATTTTAATGTCCATCAAGTCCCGTAAGCGGGGGTCGTTTAGGACCAAAATCCCTTCGACAATGATAACTTCCTTAGGGTCCTTCTTGATGACCTCTTTACTCCGTGTGTGGGCTGCGTAATCGTAAACGGGCACTTCGATTGACTTCCAGTTTAGCAATTCATGAATTTGTTCGATTAATAAATCAGTATCGAAGGCATCTGGGTGGTCATAGTTAACCTTAGTTCTTTCTTCAAATGGCTTTTCATCTTGCGCCTTGTAGTAAGAATCTTCTTGGAGCATCAAAAGTGAGTGGCCGTGAAGTTGTTCAAAGATGGCCTTGGATACACTGGTCTTACCACTACCGGATCCCCCAGTAACCCCAATTATAATCGGACGCTTGTTGCTTGCTTGTTGTGACATGAAATTCTTTCTCCCTTGGAATTAGTTTGCATTTTCGGTTTCGATTTTTTTAATGTTAGCCTGGTGTTCGGCGTAAGTTGCCGAGTAATAAACCTTACCCGTCTTCATATTGGCAACAAAGTATAGGTAGTTTTTATCACGGTCACTTGGATTTAGGACGGCTTCAATCGAATCAACACTTGGATTGTTGAATGGCCCTGGTCCATAACCCTTGTTCAAGTAGAGATTATAAGGTGAATCAACCTTTAAATCCTTGTAAGTAACGTTAGCCTTCTTGACATTTAAGGCGTAAAGGACTGAGATATCAGTTTGCAGCGCCATGTCCTTGTCGAGTCGGTTTAAGAAGACCCCGGCAATTTCCTTACGGTC
This sequence comes from Ligilactobacillus agilis DSM 20509, assembly GCF_001436215.1. Classification (GTDB taxonomy): domain Bacteria; phylum Bacillota; class Bacilli; order Lactobacillales; family Lactobacillaceae; genus Ligilactobacillus; species Ligilactobacillus agilis. Next base: position 74,822 of record NZ_AYYP01000072.1, on the reverse strand, counting down.
TGCTTCTGTTACCCCTTCGCGTTCAACCAAGGAAGCTAAAGTCATTACCTCTTGAACGCTGTACTTCTTAGCGGCAATCTGGCTATAGTAAGGACTTAAAGCCTGGTTAGCCCGCGCCACCATTTGGGTCACTAAGTCTTTTAGGCTCACGGACTTAGTCACCACGTAAGTTGCCGGATACAGGTAACCTTCTAATTTATAGCGGGTATCCTTAGCATTTACCGCGGAAGAAAGCAACTCTGGATATTGTTTTGCTAACTGGTTAACAAAGGTTTGATCATTTAATAACGCTAAGAAATCCTTCTTCTTAAAGCGAGTATTTTCCTCAACCACTGTTCCAATTTCATCTGCGGTAACTCCTTCTTTAACTAAGACCTTGCCGGTATTAATCAGTGGGGTAGAAGAGCCACCCTTTTCTAACTTCTTAGCAATTTGGCTCAAAGTCATTGATGGTTGTAAAACGTAATAACCCGCCTTAAAACCGTTAAATTTCTTGGTTTTCACATAGTAATCAAAGACCATCCCGTTTTTGATTACATGCTTTTCTTCAAGCAAGCTTCCAATTTGTTTATTGGTACTACCTACCGGCACCTTAACTTGAATTAGCTTATGTGACTTAGGATTAAGCGGCTTTAGTGAATCTTGGACATAGTGGTAACCAAAACCACAAATGGCAATCACTAGGGCGCAGATTACCACTACCACCCCAATTACAATTCCCTTAGCCCGCTTTTTAGGTGCACCAGCTATTGGCGCCTGCTTATTTTTATCATCAGCCACGCTCTTTTTTGCCCCCTTACGGAAAAATTCATCTTTCCTATTATACCCCATGGACTTTTTAGGCGCAATACGCGCAAATAAGAAAGCTCCTTAACTACAAGAAAAGAGACCCGTTTGTGGGCCTCTTTTAGCTTATTAACGAACGACAATATCAAACTTAGCTTTCAACTCAGCCACTACCTTGTCAAAGGCTTGGTTAACTTCTTCTTCAACCAAGGTTTTTTCAGGGTTGTTAAAGACTAAGGTGTAAGCAAGTGACTTAAAGCCAAAGTCGATGTGCTCACCTTCATAAAGGTCAAAGAGTTTAACTTCCTTGAGGTAAGGTCCGCCATTTGCCTCAATTGTTTCAACAATCGCAGCGTTAGAAACTTCCTTAGCGACTGCCATGGCAATGTCTCTGGTAATGGTTGGGTACTTGGAAACTGGTTGGTAAACTAGTTCCTTCTTATCCAAAGAAATCAACTTAGCGAGGTCTAATTCAAAGACGTAGGTCCGCTTAAGCTTGTATTCCTTCAAGATAGTTGGGTGGACTTCCCCGATGAAGCCGACAAATTCATCACCGACAAAGATGTCTGCCGTCCGGCCGGGGTGCATTTCATCATGAGCGCCCGTTGCTTGGTAGCTAACGTTTTCTAAACCAAAGCTGGTTAAAAGATAATCAACAATCCCCTTAGTTAGGTAGAAGTCGGCTGCCTTTTTGCCATCGTGCCAGCTAGCCTGGTGGAACAAGCCGGTAATTGCCCCGGCAATGTGTTCTACTTCCCGTGGCCGTTCTGAGCCCTCATCCCTGAAGAAGACCCGGCCTTGTTCGTAGAGGGCCACGTCTTCGTTTTTCCGGGCAGCGTTATAGGCTAAATCGTCTAACAAGCCACTGATTAAGTTCATCCGCACCGTGGTGTGTTCCGAACTCATTGGGAAGTCTAACTTAGTTAACTTGGCTGGTTCAAGCGCAAACCGCTTAGCCTTAGCTTCCGTAGTCAAGCCGTAAGAAATAGCTTGGGATAAGCCGGCCCCTTCCAAGAGGGCGCGGGCCTGGCGAATCATTTTTTGTTCATAAGTGTAATGGCCTGGGGTCGTTTCCCCGGTTGGTAAGGTTGTTGGGAGGTTATCATAACCATAAAGGCGGGCTACTTCTTCGATTAAATCGGCAGCAATTTCAATATCCCACCGTCTTACCGGTACGGTCACCGTTAAGTTGTCCCCGTCAGCTTGGACGCCAAAGCCTAACTGGCTAAAGAGCTTACTAATTGCCGCAACACTTAACTCTGTCCCTAAAACCTTGTTGATTCTAGGGGCGCTAATTTCAATTTGCTTGTCAGCTAAATCTAAGTCGTTAACAGCTGCAATCCCGCTGACAACTTGGCCTGCCCCCAATTCGGCAATCAAGCTAGCTGCTTTATCCAAGGCAGTTTGAACGTCAGCCAAGTTAACGCCCCGTTCAAAGCGGGTTGATGCTTCTGAATGAAGGTTTTCTCTGCGGGCAGTCTTTCTAATCTTGCTTGAATCAAAGACCGCGGCTTCCAAGGCCACCGTTGTGGTTTGGTCAGAAACTTCACTGTCTAAGCCACCCATGACCCCGGCTAAAGCAACCGGCACGTCCCCGTTAGTAATTACCATGTCGGTAGCCTTTAAGGTCCGTTCTTGCCCATCTAAGGTCACTAGCTTTTCGCCTTCCTTAGCCAAGCGAACGACTACTTGCTTAGAGTTAAGTTGGGCGTAATCAAAAGCGTGTAGTGGTTGCCCGTAGTCAAGTAAGATGTAGTTAGTTACATCGACAACGTTATTTAAAGGCCGGATGCCGGCATTCCAAAGCCGACTTTGCAGCCAGATTGGACTTTCCTTAACCTTGACGTCCTTGATAACCCGCATCATGTAAGTTTGAGCAAGCTCGCTTGGCGCAGTTACCGTTAAGTAGTTAGCCACCGAGTCGCTAGGGTCTTCAGCAACCGTTACTTCAGGAAAACTTACCTTGCGGTCATAGATGGCCGCCACTTCATGAGCCACCCCGTGCATTGATAAGAGGTCAGCCCTGTTGGGGGTAATATCAACGTCAACAATGTCTTCGTCCATTCCTAAGTAAGAAAAGATATCTTGGCCCACCGGTGCATCTGCTGGCAAGATATAGATTCCATCCGCATATTTCTTAGGCACCACGCTGTCGCTAAAGCCTAATTCTTGGAGGGAGCAAATCATCCCCATAGAAACGACCCCACGCATCTTGGACTTTTTAATCTTAGTGTGGTTACCAATCCATGAGTTAGGTAAGGCCACGATTACCTTGGCCCCAGCAAAAACATTAGGTGCCCCACAGACAATTTGGTAAGGTTCGTCTAGGCCAACGTCTACCTGGCAGATATTTAGGTGGTCAGAATCGGGATGAGCTTCCATGCTCAAGACATGACCCACCACGACTTTTTTTAAGCCTTCATCTAAGCGGTAATCAGCAGCAATTTCAACTGCCGTCCGCGCAATTTTTTCAGCTAAGGCACTGCGGTCTAAATCACTCACAGGCACGTATTCATTTAACCATTTCGTTGAAACTTTCATTTAATTTTATCCTTTCTGTGAGAATTGATTTAAGAAACGAACATCATTGAGGTAAAATTCGCGAATATCGTCGACCCCATACTTAAGCATGGCGAAGCGGTCAGGCCCTAACCCAAAGGCAAAACCACCGTAAACACTTGAGTCGACCCCAGCCATTTCTAAGACGTTAGGGTGTACCATACCGGCCCCTAAAACTTCAATCCAGCCGGTTTGCTTGCAGACTGCACAACCCTTACCACCACACTTGAAGCAAGAAACGTCCACTTCGGCAGATGGTTCCGTAAATGGGAAGTAACTTGGCCGCATCCGGATTTCACGGTCGGCCCCAAATAAGGTTTTAGCCACTAATTCTAAAGTCCCCTTTAGGTCCGCCATGGTGATATTCTTGTCGATGACCAACCCTTCAACTTGGTGGAATTGGTGCGAGTGGGTCGCATCATCTGTATCGCGCCGGTAAACCTTCCCTGGTGAAATCATCTTCAATGGGCCCTTAGAAAAGTCATGTTTTTCCATGGTCCGGGCTTGCACTGGCGAAGTTTGGGTCCGCATCAAGATTTGCTTAGTGATATAAAAAGTATCTTGCATGTCCCTAGCCGGGTGATCCTTAGGCAAGTTAAGCATCTCAAAGTTATAGTGGTCTTCTTCGACTTCAGGACCGTCTACAATCTTATAACCCATCCCTAAGAAGAGTTTTTCTAACTGGTCAATCACTTGCATCAAGATGTGAGGTTGACCTTCCTTAACCGGAACCCCTGGTAAGGTGACGTCGATTTTTTCACTTTCTAACTTCTTAGCCATCATCGCAACTTCGATTTGTTCGGCTTGCTTAGCGATTTCCTTGGTTAATTCGTCCCTAATGATGTTAGCAAAGCTCCCCACCTTAGGCCGGTCTTCAGGGCTTAAGTCCTTCATTCCCCGCAAGATTTCAGTTAACGCCCCCTTTTTACCTAGGAGGCTAACTCGAATATCGTTAACCTTTTTTTCATTATCAGCCTTTTGAATATCAGATAAACTAGTCTTTTTTAATTCTTCTAGTTTTTGCCATAAATCCATCAATTCCGCCTTCCTTTCCTAAAACGATAAAAAAGCCCCGTCCCCCTAAAGGGACGAGGCTTCGCGGTACCACCCTTGTTTTGCTTACGCAACACTTAAGTCATGCTGATAACGGGCATGAATCCGACTGCTAAGTAAACTCGGGAAGTGAAATTCGGTTATTAGTTAGGAGGATTTTTACAGCTCCCAATCCCTCTCTGACCTAACGCCTAACTTACTAGTTTCCGTCACCGTTTTTTTATTATCAGTCTAAGTGTATGCAAAAAAAACTATTTCGTCAAGCCTTATTGACAATCTGCTAGTGAATACCAAGTTTCCGCCCAGGTATGGATTGATTCCATCACCGGTCTTAGCGCTTGGCCTTGGTCAGTTAATTGGTATAAAACCCGACAACTGTTTGGCTGGGTGACACGCTCAAGTAACCCGTCGGCTTCTAGTTCTTTCAAACGTTCCACCAAAACCCGGTCACTACATTTGTCGACCTTTGAAGCCAAATCCTTAAACCGTTGTGGCCCTTCAGACAAGAGGACATCGATAATTAAACCGTTCCACTTCTTACCTAGGATATTAAAAGTTTTTTCAAACTTAGGACACAACTTAAAGTTTGGCGCTGTTGCTACCTCGGTTGACATGCCTTCACCCCCTTATCTACAAAAAAGGTCTACCAGCACTTGCCAGTAGACCCTAAAAGCGTACAATAGTGCCTTCATACCTATGATACACTATTTACTTACTTTTGCAAAGGAAAATTTTTTAAGCATTTTCCCTTCAAACTCTTGGATTAAGTGTTCAGAATATTCTTGGGTTGCTGAATACTTATCCACCATCGAAACAATTAAGCCTTCTAACGACTTCGGTGGGCAAATAGTTGCCCCGAACATGTGGTGAATAATAATGTCTTTTTCTAAGGGACTTAGCGTGGTTAGTTTTTCTGCATTTCTAACCGCAATCCGGGGGTGAATCCAGGCATGAGTCCCGCGGTCAAACTTGGTTACACGCCAGTCGTAATAAAATAAATCGTGTAAAATTCCAGCCCGCGCAGTGGCCCTTGCATTCAAGTTAAACTTCTTGGCCAAACGGTAACTGAGATAAGAGACCGTAATGACATGTTGCAACCGGGTTGAAAAATGATGCTGGGTGTAATTAGCCAGTTTTTGAACTTCCGGTTTTGCCAACAATTCACCGACATAGCTCATGTACTCTTGGTCGTTACGCCATGTTTCTTTTAACATATAAGCCGATTACCTCTATTCTTAAACTGCTAACCTACTCTCTTTCCTACACCTTCATTCTACAATATCGGCCTCGTTTTGCAAGCAGATTTATACTAAGCTAAGAAAAAATTAATCTTTTTAGGCCAGCAGTTCAAACATTAAAATTCCGGCCGCCACCGCCACGTTTAAGGACTCAGCTTGCCCTTTAATCGGGATATAAAGGTTAAGGTCGGTCAACTCTAGGTGCTGTCTTTGCATTCCGTTGCCCTCGTTACCCATAATCAAAGCAAAATCTTGGTGCTTGCCAACCTGATTATAGGGCCGGGCCGCTTCATTTAATTCACTGCCAAAGACTGGATAGTGTTTAGCTTGAAAGGCTTCAATCCAAGGAAGCAACTCCCCTTGGGCTAACTTAATGTGAAACTGGCTGCCCTGCATAGCCCGCAAGACCTTGGGTTGGTATAAATCGGCGCTCCCAGTTCCAAAGACGACCCCGCTAAAGCCAGCCGCATCCGCGGTCCGGACCATAGTACCGATGTTACCTGGATCTTGAATTCCATCTAGGAGTAACCAGGCTCCCCTTGCTGTTTTGGGCTCAACCGGGACCGTTTTAGCTAGCGAAAGAACCGCAAAGATGCCCTGCGCACTCTTGGCATCGCTGAGGCTTTGGGCTACTTCCGGTGAAATCTCAATCAAATCAATCCCACTTAAACCCTCTAACTCAGCTAGGTGTTTGAAGTCGGCGGTAACTAAAATAGTCGTGATGTCTGCTTGGCTAGCCAACGCCTCTTTAACTAGGTGCCAGCCCTCTAAGAGGTAGCGGCCCGCCTTTTTGCGTCCCTTGGTGGTATGCAATTTTTTCAGGTCCTTAATCTGTTGGTTACCTGTGGCCTTAATAACTTTTGTAAATTCCATTTTAAACTTCCTTCCTGTTAGTCACCTTTCATCCTAACAGACTCGCCTTAAAAAAGATAGGCTTAACACTTGCTTTTTCGCCACCAAAGCGGCTAAACTAGAAAAGTTAAGTTTTTGTAAAGGAGAATTTTTATGCCCAAGCAAAAGACCTTTTTTGCACTCATGATTTGTTTTAGCCTGGCCTCGTCGTATGCCCACCCGGTAACCCCGACTTACTTCAAGTTACTCGGGTTTAACGACTCGATGTTTGGGCTAGCCTTTGCTTTTATGGCCTTGGGGATGTTTTTAGCCTCACCTTTTTGGGGGAAAGTTAGCGCCCTAATCAATTCTAAATTAACGATGGCCTTAGGTTCAGCCGGTTACGGGCTCGGGCAGATCTTTTTTGCCTACTGTACTAGCGCTGGCTGGATCTTGGTTGGTCGCTTAATTGCCGGGCTGGCCTGTGGCGCCTTCTTTGTTGGGGCCTTAACTTATATCACCAACAAGTCTACTAGCACCAGTCGTGGTCAAAATCTGGCCATCAATGCGACCATCCAAACGGTCGCCGGGGCTTTAGGCTACTTTATCGGGGGCTTAGTCGGAGCCTGGTCACTACCTTTAATTTTAAACCTGCAAATTATCCAACTATTTTTGACTGCCTGTGGCTTGTACTGGCTGCTAGAAGCCGATAAAACTACTAACCAACCGCTGGCTTTAAGGCAGTTAGTGAAAGAGGCTAACCCTTTTCGGGCCTTTTTAGCCAGCTGCCAATTTATGAACTGGGCTTATGTGATCATCTTTCTAGCTGCCACCCTCGTCTTTTCGGCCTACACCGCCGTCGATCAAGCCTTTAACTACTATTTAAAGGACGTCTATCATCTTAATAGTAGCTATAATGGCTTCTTTAAGGGGGCAGTCGGCTTAATCTCCCTACTGGCTAACACCACGGTGGGACTGTATTTAATGAAGAAAACTAACGTTAGAAAGTCCCTGGTGGTCATCAACTTTTTGGCTAGCTTAAGCTTGTTACTAGCCCTAATTCTACCAGGTACCTGGGCTTACGTTGGCCTAATCATCATCTTTTATGGTTTTTACGCCATCGTCACCCCACTCTTACAAGATGTGATTGCCATGCAAGCTACTAAGGCTAACCGGAGTTTAGTCTTGGGCTTTTACCAGGCAATTAACTCCTTGGGCATGATTATTGGCGCCTTTTTAGCCGGCGGACTTTACGATTTAAATACCCAACTACCCTTCATTTTCGGCCTAGGCGCTTTTTTGTTAGCTAGCCTACTTAGCTTTTATTACCAACGCCTAACTAAATCGACTTAAGCAAAAAGCACGCTTCTTAATTAGTAAGAAACGTGCTTTTTAATAGCTATTGCTTATTTTTTCCATCTTAATTGGTCCTCATTTTAATTAAGCTGTCAGCTTGATTTTTCTTTCTGCTTCTTCAACAGATGTGGCTTGCACCAAAACGTTAGTGTGCTTACCATCTACAACAAGATCGATTAAATACCATCTCATCATATTATCGCCTCCTTAAAGTTTCGTTTGACTAGCTAGGCTAGTAGTGGCAACTCTTGGAAACAACGCTTGTAATTATCTTAGCAAAGTCGCTTTTAAAAAGCAAGTATTCGCTTTCGAAAATTTAAATACGTTTCTAAAAAACTTGCCTTGCTTACGGAAAGTAATTTTTTCTTACTAAAAGTTAAAAAACAGTTGCATTGCTGAGAAAACAATGATATTATCAAAACATAATTTTTGAAGGGAGTTGTCCGTGATGTTAGCAGTTAAGGTAAACACTATGATGATGTGCCAACCATGTTGCCAAATGATGTGTAACATGGTCCTTTGTGTTGCCTTTCCTAAAAATCCGGACAACAGTAACAACTACCAGCCTTAGCGCATTGCTAATTTAGGCTTAGTTACTAACCACTCCGATTTTTAGGATCGGGGTGGTTTTTTTATTAATTTTTTATGAGAAGGATGTGTTTAACCCTTGTGGTCTATCATTGAAAAATCTTTACCCCAGCTACTACTAGCTGCCGTCCAATACACCATCCCCCTAGCCGTAATTTCATTTACACTGGGGTTATTACTGGCACTAATCACCGCGATTATCCGCCTCAAACAAACCCGGGGCGCTTTTAAAATCTTGCGCGCCTTCTTTAGCTTTTACGTTTGGCTCTTTCGCTCGACGCCCTTGTTAGTCCAGTTATTTATCGTCTACTTTGGCTTACCTTATCTTAAAATCAAGGGGCTTTTTCCAGACGGAATTAAGCTCGACCCCTTCTTGGCCGGGGTTTTAACCTTTAGTCTAAATACTGGGGCCTATGCTTCGGAAACCATCCGGGCCGCCATTTTAGCCGTGCCAACAGGCCAGTGGGAAGCAGCCGCTGCCCTTGGCTTTACTAACAAGCAAACCTTGCAGCGCATCATTATACCCCAGGCACTCAAGATCTCTATTCCCCCGCTAGCCAACAGCTTCATCGGCCTAGTTAAGGATACCTCCTTAGCCGCTTCGATTACCATCATCGAAATGTTTGAGGTCAGCCAACAGATTGCAGCTGAAAATTACCAACCCCTGCTAATGTACTCGCTGGTTGCCTTGATTTACGCCGTTATCTGCAGTGGCTTATCCTGGCTTCAAGGTCAGTTAGAAGCCAAATTCCACTTAACTACTACCGGAGGTGAAAGCTAGTGAAACTAAAGCACGTTAATAAATCCTTTGGCTCTAACCAAGTCCTAACTGATATCAATTTGGAAATTCCAGCCGGCCAGGTGACCGTCTTAGTCGGCCCATCCGGTTCCGGTAAGTCGACCATCTTGCGGTCGCTAAACCTGCTTGAACAGCCAGAAAGTGGCCACTATGAATTCGATGAGCACCTGCAAATTGACTTCAGCCAGCCCCTTAGTAAAAAGGACTTACTTTACTTGCGGCAAAATACGGGGATGGTCTTTCAAGACTACAACCTCTTTAGCCACCTCAACATTTTAGATAACATCACCGCGGCGCCCAGACACGTTCTTAAGCAAAGTAAAGCGGCCGCAGAAGCTACCGCTAAAAAATTGCTGGCAAAAGTTAACCTGGCTGATAAGGCCCAAAGTTTGCCTGACCAACTTTCCGGCGGTCAAGCCCAGCGAGTCGCTATCGCCCGGGCCTTGGCGATGAATCCTAAGTTTATCTTACTAGACGAACCAACCTCCGCGCTTGATCCCGAATTAGAAGCCGAGGTGCTCAAAGTCTTGTTGCAACTGGCTAAGGAAAAGCAATCGCTAGTGATTGTTACCCATAACTTGGCCTTTGCCCAGGCCGTAGCCGACAAAATTATTTTCGTTGAAGCCGGCCAAATCCTTTACGACGGCCCCGGCACAGCTTTCTTTTCCGAAGAAAACCAACACCCCCGCATCAAGCGGTTTATTTCTTCCATGACATTTACTAATTTATTATAAAGGTAGGTAATTAACTATGAAACTTAAACAAACTTTTACTAAACTCGGTCTCACCCTCTTAACAGGCGCTGCGTTTTTAGGCGTACTTGGCGTAACTTCCAGCTCCAAGGCTGCTAATTATCAAAGCGACCTTGTCAGCCAAAAGCAACTGACCATTGGGCTTGAAGGTACTTATAAGCCCTACTCTTACCGCCAAGACGGCAAGCTAACCGGCTTTGAAGTTAAGCTTGGCCAAGCCCTCGCTAAAAAACTCGGTCTCAAAGCCAAGTTCGTCCCTACCAAGTGGGACTCACTGGTCGCTGGCGTTGGGGCGGATAAATATGACCTGGTTTTAAATAACATCACCCAAACGCCGGAACGTAAGAAAAACTACCGCTTCTCCACCCCTTACATTTACTCCCGCTATGCGCTTATCAGTCCTAAAAAGGCCAAGCTAACCAAGGTTCAAGCCATCAAAGGTAAGACTTTAGCGGAAGGGACCGGCACTAACAACGCCCAGGTTGCCAAAAAATACGGGGCAAAAATCAGCGCTTCCGGTGAATTCGCCAACAGTTTGGCCTTAGTCCGGCAAGGTCGGGCTGATGGAACCATCAACTCGCTTGAAGCCTACTACGCTTACGCCAAATCCAACAAAAAAGTCAGCGACCTTAACGTGACCGACCTCTCCAAGCAAGTCAAACCAGTTAAGGTTTCCGCCCTCTTAAAAAAGGATAATCGCCAGCTCCAAAAAGCCGTCGACCAAGCCTTAAAGCAATTAGCTAAAGACGGCACCCTCTCTAAACTTTCCAAGCAATACTTTGGTGCAGACATCACCAAGGCTCCTAAATAGTCAATAACCGCCCCGGCGTTAGAGAAACCAACGCCGAGGCGGTTTTAGTATGTATTAGTAGATCTTTTGTCCCTTAGCATAGGCTACCTGCGCTTCTTTAAGGGTCAACTTATTAGGACCACCGTCAATGTTAGTTTCCCCGGTATTTTCCCAATTACATTCGCAAACATCAAAAAGTTGGACCAGCCTATTGCAAACCGGACAGTGAATATATTTTTCACCATCAATCATGATAATTTTTGCTTTTGTCATCCTAGCTTGTCCTCACATTAAAATTAATTAACCAAGCTCTAAAACTGTCTCAGTTGGTTCAACTGCTAATCAAACCCCCACTATTTTATTTCTGTAAGAAGAATACAATAATCACTAAACATAGAGTTCTATCTGAAAAACAGAACTATTGCCAATTATGCAACAGTCATACATCGTAGTATTCATGGTAAGGTATCAGAACAACCAACTTATTACAACTTGGACATAATTATCTCTGTTGGTTATCCGGTTAATTCAATTCAGGCTACCCGTTTCCGCCAATGGACGCCAAATACTCTTAAAGAATATATGCACTTCAGAAAAGCCCACACCGGGGGGTTCTTCTGAAATTTCTTTTTTGCTAACCAGTATCAAACTAAATCTTCATTACTATTTATTAACTATTTCAATTTCTCTTTCCAAATACTCTCTAAACCTTTTTTGTCCGCTAATGTTAGTTCAGGCGGGATTAACTCTTTTGCTAAATCATCAAAGTAAATATATCCATCCGTCTTATCAAAATCATAGCAGACCCATTTGTCGTTTAATTTCATGATTCTTTCATTCTGCTCTAAAGTATAGTCGTCTTTTAAGGCCTCCATTGCCGTATATTCATAATGAACTGAGCCTACCCTATATTTTTTGTTTTTATTCTTTTCTTCCATTTAGTCTCTGCCACTATCCCTACATTCTTATAACCTAAATATCCACTTAAATATACCACCAACAAAGGTAATAAAATCAACAATAAAGAAGGCAGACATGAGTATATCATCAATAGACGGCCAATCTGATGCTACCCCAGTTATTCCCAAAATCATACCAATTAAAGCACCAACTGCCATCCAAAGTAATGTTATTCCATCGCCCTTTTTCCACTTATACAGCTTCATTTTTTCACCCCCAGTATGTCAGTCATTTGTTACTACTATCATTATATCGTTTTCACCCCGATATAATTTTCAGTATGAAGCAAATTTTGGGACCATGTCACTCAAATTTCGGCAACTTGCCCCCGATGTAATCTTCGGTAACCATTACGCGGTAACTTTCGCAGTAGTTTTGCGACAGTTTCAAAATGCACTGCTCGTATTCATTCACCTTGTCTAAATCGCCTTGGTGCTTGACCTTCGTCAGCTTTAAGAAGTCGTCTGCATCCTCAACTAAGCGACAGTCTAATTCTTTTTCGTAAAAGGCGACACTGAGGGCGTTAGAGATACTTATCACCCGTAGCTTATCAAGTTCGACTAGCTTTTTAGCCATAAAACCATTTGAATTCTTGATATAGCTTTCTTTATTCAAGCCGTTTATTAAATTTCGGTAACGACAGGCAGAAGCCAGGTGTGTTTCTACTGCCTTGGTTACCTGCAACTTATGTTTCTTAATTAGGCGGATGAACTCGCGCGCGTTTAATTGATCTTCTGGAATATCTAACTGAATTGGTAGCTTCATTCGATATTTAGCTATTGTTTCATCATTCAAATGTCATCGTCTCCCCTTTAAATTTAAAAGTTAGTTCGCCTAAACAGCCCTCCTGGTTCTTGCGGATAATCAAGTTGACCTTATGTAAATCCTTTTCTGGCCGGTATAAAAAGGCCACTAAGTTAGCATCCTGTTCAATCGAACCACTTTCGCGTAAATCGGCCAGTTGGGGCGCCTTATTTAAGCGACTTTCCACAGCCCGATTTAATTGCGACAGCATTATAATCGGGACTTGGTAGTCAAGCGTGCACATCTTTAGTTGACGGGTAATCTCACTAACTAATAGATACCGGTCTAACTGGTACTGTTGGTCAAGCGTTATTAGGCCGAGGTAATCGATAAAAACAACATATTGCTGGCGATACTGACTAGCGTGAGCTTGAATTACCGCCAAAATACTGCCTAAAGTTCTAAGTGAGTCATACACCTGTAAGTTGCTAGCCAAAATTTGTTCTTGAGCTTGCTCTAACTTGATGCGGTCGAGCTTACAGTTAGCTGGATTGATTAAATGGCTGTGGGGAATCTGCGTTTGCAATGAAATAAGCCGTTTGAAGATTTCTAATTTGCTCATTTCTAAGGAAAAATAATCGACGTGAACCTCGGCATTATTGGCTAAGATGGCCTGAACTAAATTTAAGCCAAAAGCTGTTTTACCTAGGCCCGGTCTAGCTCCTAAAGCGATTAACTTGGCTCCGGACAAGCCCCCGTTAAAAAGCACATCCAGCTTGGGCAAAGTCTTAATTGCCTTGGGACCCTTACCGGCTAATTGGTCGCTAAATTCTTGACTGGCTACGGTTAACTCCCCACTATCACAGGTATTAATCGTATCTAAAGCCTCAATGATACTGGTAACTTTATCAAGGTGATCCTGCGAACGATTCTGGCTGTAATTAACCATTGCTTGTTGGAGGGCATTTTCTAAGTAGTTACGCTTAACAACCTGTAAATCCCGATAAAAGCTGGCCTGACCGGCAATTAATTCCTCTAAGGCTACTAAGTCATCGTAACTTATGGGATAGTTGTGCTGGTTGTAACCATTATCTAACTCATTCCAAATATTAGCTAAAGAGCGTTTTTCAGTAGGCAAAACACACAGGGCCTCGGCTATTGCCTGGGCCCGCTCCCCCATAAAATAACGACTCTTAAAGTCGGGATCATCAGCTAGATTAGGATTTTTTAAGGCGATGCCCACTATTCGCTCTTCGATTTGCTCAGAAAACATACCCTACTAGCCCTCCGCATATAACTTACTTAAGGCCTGTCTGGTCTCCGCGCTGACTAGCGGATAGATCTTGCGCTCGATTCTGCCTAACTTAGGATCAGTAATCTTAACTTTAATTTCAATATAACCAGCCCGTACTAAATCACTGAGCCAACCAGAGATGCTTTGGCGGGTAACATGAAAGCTAGTTGCCAGTTCCCTGTTATTAATCTCACAATATCCCAGAGGGTATGACTTTATTAACAGCTCTGAGTACAAGACCTTTTCATTTGGCTTAAGGTCCCGGTTGTAGCGGACTGTGGCTGGCAATATCGTTATAAATTCTTCTTCCATTTTCAGTACCTCCTAATTTTAAGATCATTGTTAATTTATGAAACCGCTTTACAAATCACAATTTTTATAATAAAACATTTTTCAAAAAATGCAATGCTTTTTTTATAACATGCAGCCAAATATTTTTTACTTATAAAAAATTTTACAGGATATAAAAAAATAAATTCCTTGTATTTGTCGAATTTAAGTGTAAGATAGGAATCGTAGCCGCTACAAAAAATTATCAAGAGAGAAGGATTTCATTATGGAAAAACAATGGACAAAGAAGGGGTTACGTTTAACTACTATCAACGCAGAAGCTATCGACGGTCACCGCAGTTTCTCATCAATCGGTAAGGATGTCGATGATCAAAAGGTAATCGACTTTAGCAAGCTGGTCGAAAAGCTAACGGGAGATGACGTCAAATTCATCGCCGTTACTGAAGTTAACCAATTAGCAGAATAATTTTAACAGGAGGAAGATACCATGAAGATTTTAGACTTGAAGTTTTTAACCCCTAACCACACCGTTCGTCACCTCAAATTTGAAAACGTTAACACTAATTTAGATGCAGCCACTTTAAAGGACTGCATGGAGCAAATTATTGCCTTAAATATTTTCCAAACCACTGACGCCGACGGAATTGCTAGCCCATTATACGGGACACCTGTTTCTGCTTCCTATATCACCAAGGATGAAGAAATTGTCTATTCCGCTGCCCAAGGCCTGGTAGACCAACCAGCAGCCTAACTTTTTTAGCTCCCAGCCTGGGGGCTTTTTCACGTGAAAGGAGGTCTTGAAGCTGACAGGAATAATCAAACTCACGCACCTCTTGCTCGGCAGTTTTTTAAGCTTGGCTTGCCTTTATGGCCTACCTAGTTTTATCATCTGCTTGCTACTAGCATGTTTGGTCAGTTTAGGGTTAGATCTACTCTTAGCTAAACTTGCTAAGAATGATTAAGCAACATACTATTACCCAAGTTAATTTTGATGTCCGTTTAAACCTCACCAAGGTTTTACAATCCCTTGAGCCTAGTTGCTTAGTGGTATTACTGCTATTGGGACTGTTATTTATCACAATAATAAAGGCCGGCAAAACGCTAACGCCAACGCCCATGACCCCTCGGTTATTTGAACTCAGTTGGCTGACAACTTTAGTCCTGAGTTTGGTTTGGGTTAGCTTGTTAGGCCTGCTAACTTACCTTCGTTAGTTTTAGCGACCAGTTTAAACGACTGGCCGCTTTTGTCGCCCAGTTCGTCCAGAAATTTTACAGCAAGGAGCATTTTTTATGAACTTACAAACTACTTTAGACGCTACCATCCGCTACGATCACAACCTCACCGCCAACGAAAAACTACTTTACAGCGAACTAACCGCCCGCATGGACGAAAACGCCCTCTGCGCCCTATCTAACCAAGAAATCGCCACTCTTTATAACGTCAGCCTATGCACCGCCTCCCACTGGTTCAAAGCCCTAATCGACTACGGCCTCGTCAAGGTCATCAAAGCCATCCCCCGCCTACTTAAAATCTTGCCAGCTACCCCTCATCAAAAAACACCTACCCCTGAGGTCAGTCCAAGCACTAAGGAAGCTAAAAAAGTTACCGCTAACTCGGTTTCATCTAAGCGCGACTACATCAGAAATCCCCTGCCTGCAGACGAATTTACCGCCCTACTTTTAGCCGGCTTCAAAGACAACCCTAACCTTGCCTCCCAGGCCAAATCAGCTCCTACTCAAGCAAATATCTCCACCCCTCTTAAAGTAAACGCTAATAAAGAATTTGCTAATAGCACCACCACTAATAAAGCCGACTATAGAAATGAATCCAGAGTTGTTAAAACTAACTTTAAGACTGAGCCTAATAATATTAAAACTAGCTTTACTTCCAGTCCCTCTACTAGTTCTCAACTAAGTAAGTTAGCGGTAAAGAAGCTTGGCGTTACCAAGCTTTTTTACCCCTTATTAAACAAATTCATAGTTGAAATAAAGAACACTATTGTAAATTTCTTTAATAGTCTCCTACTAAAAGAAGCGGATTTAACCGCTTCTTTTAGCGAAGTATGATTATTCAAAATTTTAAACTAGTAATAATTTAGCCAGAAAAGCATAGGCTTTTCTGGCTAAGACAAATAATTAACTAAATTTTACAGGCTACTTTCTTATGTTTGCGTATAGATTCACAAAGAACGTGTATTATATAAAAAATAATCAAAAGTCTATTTCTTATCGTACATTCTTAAAGAGACTACCTCTATCTAAAAATACTATAAAATTGTTGATATAGTAAGGTGTAGAATGCTTCATAAGCAATATTACCGGTGCAGTCTGACCTATGATTCTGAGCCACTTACAACTTGCCATCTAATTCCAAACACAGCCTGTTATCGCTATCATTAGGCCGTTTTGTAAATAAATCTGTCCCAATTTACTTTTGGAGTCAAAAAAAATTCCCATCATTAGCAAATTATCTAAGAATACCTACCTTTACAAAGCATAGCTACTTTTGGTATTAGAACCGAAAAATCTATTTCCTAAAAGAATTCGTATAATTAAATCATCTATACTTAGCAAAAACACAAGACGCTATCACTAGTTACGTTATTAATTAATCATACCGCTCATAGATTTATCGCCAACTTCTAAGCTACGATTTAGCAAGTAAAAATGGTCGCCGTATAAGTTAACTACTTTTAAAAACTCCAACTTACCAAGATTTTCTTTTATTAAAATAGCATAAAAACAAGGGGCTTAATCTTTCCCGGTTAATTTACTAATTGGAACGCTAATTCTATCTCGCGCAATTACAATATTATCAACAACAGCATAACATTCCACATAATGATTCCCGTCAAAATCTGTCTCTTCTCTTCTAATTTTTCTATCTATAAATATTTGACCTCGTTCTTTATTTCGCTTTTTGGCTTCAATACCAACATTTCTAACCTTCCAGTACCATTTCACATTGGGCAATAAATCTGAGGGAATATCATTATTCACTACCTCAAATTCGAGCGTTTTATTTATTTTTAATTTCCAGTGTTTAGCCAAAAAATCTCTAAGTCGCTTAGGTCTAAAACCATTTTGTGTAATTGTACAGTCTAATTTCATATTATATCGTATGTCAATTATAAACTTCTTCTCTACAAATTCCTCATTAGGCGCTTTGTTCTGTAGAGATTCACTTTCTTTAGCAAAATCACTCCCAAATAAATTTCTATATTCTTTTTCTAATTCAGCTTCATCTCCTATATCTTTTAACTTGTTATATGCTTTTTTCGCTTTCTTGATAAACTTTCCATTATCATCATTAGATATTTGTTGATTACTACCTAAGGCAAACCAGTAAGCTTTCTCAGCATCTTCTTTTGATAAAAATTCAAATAAATCTACCAATAAAACACTATAATCAGAAAAAGAAATTTGTTCTCGTTGCTCATCAGCATCAATAAACTTCTTAACCATTGTATCAATTAACAAGCCCTTAAATTTAAATCCTATATTATTTTTCCACTTACGTAATAACTGACTTAAATACTTATAATGGCTGTTAGTTTTATCACTCATATTAGTTGTTTCTTCTTGCTCTGGAATAGGTTTCGTTATTTTCCAGGATCCTCCATTATTTGAATCTGGATATTTATAATTCCCATCAGATTGTTCGAACCCTGGTACTAATTCAATAACTCCATCTCTAAAGGAGATTACAACAACTTGTCCATCTCCTTTAAAAACTAACTGAAAAATTCCTTTGAGTTCGTCATTGACTTCGCGCCAATCCCCCTTAGCGTTTAAAATAAGCTTATGAGTTCCATCGCCCAAAATGTGCTTGCCATGGTTGGCGGTCATTTGGTAGTCGGTGACCGCCCAACCTAGGCCGAAGGGGTCAAAGCCATACAAGAAAATCACGTAGGTTTCCTTTAGATTTTGATAATCCTCGCCGGGAGCTAACATGTTGTTAGCCAATAAGGCGTGGTAATACCGCGAACGCTTGGCTAGGTTATGCTCATCTACCATCTGTAACTCGACATTAAATTGTGTCCCATTTTCATCGGTGCATAGTAAATCCAAACGCCCCGCCCGGGTAACATAGCTAGTTTTAAGATATTTTTGGGGCGTCACCTTAATGTGGTCGAAATCATAGGCAGGTAATACCGCCTGTAAGAACCGCTTACAAATTTCGGGCTGAGACATTATTAAGCTAAACATGACGTCATCAGTAAAGTCCGCCTGGGCAAACTTGCGCCTAAGGGCTTCTTTTTGTGAGAGCATTAGCTTTCCTCCTTATTATATAAAAATCTGCAGGGTAATGAAATATTTTTCCCTTCACTATTTAAATACGCAAAGCAGTTAGCCAATTAATGCAAAATGAGAAAAATTTTATAAAAAAAGATGCCTGCCAAACGGCAAGCATCAGCCCAAAGCTAAGTCATTTCAAACTTAACCCTCATCCAGCCAAATTTTTATAGCAATCCTAGCAAATCTTCTTTACTCAAGTTAGAACTATTTACTCGGTCATTACCTAAGATATTATTTGCTAGTTGTTGCTTATTTTTTTGCATCTCTAAAATCTTTTCTTCAATCGTACCCTTACTTATCAAGTTATAAACCGTCACCTTATGCTCCTGACCAATTCGGTGAGCCCGGTCGGTAGCTTGATTTTGCGCCGCCTGATTCCACCAAGGATCATAGTGGATAACTACATCAGCTCCAACTAGGTTCAACCCTGTCCCCCCTGCTTTAAGCAAAATTAAAAAGACTTGAGTTTGGTCATTATTAAAACGGTCTACCAATTCCAGGCGCTTTTGCTTAGAAAAGAAATTGCCTTAAAATGGCAACAAACAACGATTAAAGACTACCTTGTCTTTAGCCAAAAAAGTTGTTTACAATTTTTATTTTTCTGACCTAAATTCGTTCTTAACTAAAAACACCGCCGCTTAATTTGAAGATTAAACGGCGGTGTTTCTTTAAATTTCTACTACCTGACCGCTAGCAACTAGATACAAGTAGCGGTGGGTTACTTTTTTGTGCTTGATACTTTCTAGGGCTAAGCTATAAAGGTTTAACTGACCCCGGTAACGGGCCACCACCTTTTCAGGCGTTTGGAAGTCGTTGATGGCATCGGTTTTGTAGTCAAAAATCACTAGCTGCCCGTCTGGAGTTTCAAAGCAGCCGTCGATAATCCCGTGAATTAAGATGGGGTCGGCGCTGGCTTGATCCACTCCTTCAAATAAGTGCCCCGCTGGGTAAAGAAGTGAAAACGGCAGCTCCCGCTCAAGGCTAGCGCGATTTGCAATTACCGCTTGCCCCAGGTCACTTTCATAAAAGCGCCCAATGGCTTTTTGATTGATTAAAGCAGCCACTTCCGTGGTTATTAACTTGGCTAGGACCAATTTATCGATGGTAGCTGCTACGGCGTCAAGAGTAACTGGCTGACTTAAATCAAGTTCTTGGAAAACCAAGTGGGTCGCAGTCCCTACGGCAGCCGGACTGACCTTAACTTCCGTTTGCATGAATTCAGGTTGCTTAAAGTTGGCCTGGCCGTAAAGGTTAAGGCTTGCCTGCCCTTGTTCTGCTTGGCGGTAGTTAAGGCGCGTCGCGGTCACATCTGTAATCTCGATATTTTCCATTAAGCTGTTGTCTGGATCATCGAACAAGCGCTTAATGTCGGTAACCGCCTGGTAGGCAGTGGTCTGTGTCAAGGCTTCATACGGATAGGTAAAGTCGGCTACCTGTTTGACACTAGCGGGCGCTTGACTTGCTGCAGCAGTTTGCTTAGCTAGCCATTGATTTAAGGAAAGCTCTTGGTCTACTTTTGGTTGGTCACTTGCTACTAAAATTTGGCTGAGCTCTGCTTCGTTCCAAAATTCAAGCTTGAAGTTAACCTCCTTAAAGTCTGCTAACACTGGGCTAGGAGTTGGTAAGTCGAGCTGTTCTTCCCGTTTACCCGCAAAGCTAATCCGGTCGGCTAAGTTAGGCATCCGCATTAGACTCGCCCCAATCCAATCCAAGTAAGTCCGCCCCTTAAGCCGTTGAGCTTCTGCCAGTAACTTTCCATCACTTTGGCTAGCCAGTTGCCATTTGCCTAAGGCATCCTGCGCATCCTTAACATGTCCCACCAAGTAGAGCCGCTGTTCGGCCCGGGTTAAGGCCACGTAAAGTTTACGCATCTCTTCGGCCAAAGCTAACTTCAACTGCCGGGCCTTAATCAGTTCATAAACTGGGGTCGGGCTGGTCACGTTTAAGCTTTCCGGTAAGTCCGCTTGCTCATTTTGCTTTTCATCAACTAAGGCTAATCCCAAGCCTAGTTTGTCATCTAGAATGTAATTATTTCTTTGCACACTACCGAGGTTAAAACTCCGACCAAGGTCCATGACAAAGACAACTGGAAATTCCAGTCCCTTACTCTTATGAATCGTCATAAAAGAGACCGCGTTGTCGTCGGCCTTAACCTCTAGTTCAGCCAAATCCTGGTCATTTTTTTGCATCTGTTCGATGAAGCGGAGAAATTGGAAAATCCCCTTATAGCTGATTTCTTCGTACTGGCTAGCTCGTTCATACAGGGCGTGGAGGTTGGCTACCCGCTGAGGGCCCCCAGGCATTCCGCTCACATATTCCAAAAAGCCAGTCTGTTCGTAAATTGTCCAAATCAAAGGCGCCAACTCACTACTGCGACTTAATTTTCTAAAGGCTTCAAGCTCGGTCAAAAAATGGTTAACCTTTTTAGCCAACTGGTCTTCAAAGGCAAAGTCATTATCGAGTTTAAACCTAAATAGTTGGTCCTTAGCATTTTCATAGGTTTGCTTAAAGCCCACTAGCGTCCCGTAAAAATCGCTCCCCCTCGTGACAATCCGCAAATAGGCTAACTCATTTTCGTCAAAGCCATAAAGCGGCGAGCGAAGGGTGGCCACCAAGTAGATATCTTGGTGGGGGTTATCAATAATGCGTAAGAGCGACAGCATGATTTGGATTTCCGTCGTCTTGAAATAATTGTCGGTATCGCTGACTTCAACTGGAATGCCGTAACGTTTAAATTCTTCGGCAATCAAGGTCCCCTGGGCGTGGGTTGAGGCCAAAATGGCAATGTCCTTGTAGGTAAGGGTTTCTGTTCGCCCACTGTCCCGGTTATAAAATTCCTGCTGGCCCACCAATTCCTGAATTTTATGGGCAATCAAATTCACCTGAGCCTGTTCTTTTGAATCGAGTTCAAAGTCGCTTACAACTGGACTAGCACTTTCGTCTTGCTTAGTTTCGTACAAGAGCAATTCCGTTGGTACCTGGCTAGTTTCTTTTGAATAAGCCTGGTTAGCAGCAATTAATTGGGCTGCCTGGTCATAGTCGATTTCACCTAGGCTTGCATCCATAATCTGGCTAAAAATTAAGTTGGTAAAGCCCGTAACGTTTGCGGCTGACCGGTAATTTTGGGGCAGAATAATCAACTCATCAGCAGCCGCCTCGGCTTGATAAGTCTGATACTTATTGATAAACAAGCTTGGGTCCGCCTGCCTAAAGCGGTAAATCGATTGCTTAACGTCTCCCACCATAAAGTAAGAACTATTAGGACTGGCAGCAATCGCCGTTAACAGTGCTTCTTGCAATTCATTGGTATCTTGGTATTCATCGACCATTACCTCTTGATAGTGGGCCTTGATTCCGGCTTGAATCCTAACTTGTTCTGGCTGGCTACCAGTTAAGAGCTTCAAGGCTAAGTGTTCCATGTCACTGTAATCTAAGAGGTGGCGTCTAGTCTTTTCCTTAGCAAACTCACTTCTAAATTCAGTGGTTAACCTAGCTAGCTCGCCAATAATTAGCTGGCTTTTAGTCAAGATTGCTTTGAAGTCGGCCTGAGAATAAATAAAGTAGCTGGCTTTAATCTTGGCTACCTCTGTTTTAAGCTCATCTTTCTTAGCCTTGACTTGATTCCATTTGGCAGCTAAACTTTCGGGAAAATCCCCCGCCGTTTTGCCCGCCTGGCGCAAAATTGGTTTAAAACTAAAGTTCAAGTCAAGTCCACTTCGTAACTGGTCATAATTAGCCGTCGTAAGCTGGGCTTGGTAAGCGGTTAAGGCCTGGCTGGTAGCTTGATAAGCGGCTAAAAGGTCGGCAAATTTTTGCTCCCGCTTAGCTAAATCGGCGCTAAATTTCTTTTCCTTAGCTGCCCCTTTGCCCTCATAGTAGAGTCCATAAACGTCGGTTTGCCAAAAATGTTTGGCGGCTTCAAGAAAAGCTGTTAACTCAGTTAATAGCTCCGTAAACTCACTACTTACCTTGGCCAGACGCTTATTCAGATCAAGTGCCAGATAATTTTGCCATAAATCACTTTGGGTCAAATCTGCCTGGGCATCGAATTGATAGAGTTTAGCCAGGTTAGCTAACCAAGCTTCGGGGTTGGCGCTGGCGTTGGCGTAAGTATCGATGCTCATCACTACGTCCGTTAACGCCTCGTCACCCTTCCCGTTACTAAAGGTTTGGTAAACAGCAAAAAAAGCACTCGGCTGCTTTTGGGCCAGTTCTTGCCCCATCTTAGCGTAGGCCTGTTCCCGAACACGTTCCCACACGTCGGCCTTGATCATCTGACTTTCTGCCTGGTCGGCTAAGATTCTAAAGTTAGGATCCAGGTCCAAGGCGTAGTAGTAGCGCTTAAGCAGGCGGGAACAAAAGGCATCCATGGTGGAAATATCCGCTAGATTCAACGTCCGCAGCTGCTTTAAAATATGCTGGCTGGCCCGCTGCTTTTTGTGGGCGGGAAGTGAGGCAGCCTGCACCTGGCTTAACCGCTCCCGTAAGGCTTTTTCCAGCCGGTCCTTCATTTGCTTGGCAGCCTTATTAGTGAAGGTTACCACCAAGAGGTTAGCCACTTCTCCTAAGAGGCTCTCGTCGTCTGCTTGGTCATCAGCCAGGTAATGACCAATAACTTGGTATAAAATCCGTTCAACCAAAACCGCTGTCTTACCCGACCCAGCTGAGGCGGAGACCAAGATATTTTGGGCCTCACTTTTTACCGCTTGAATTTGGTTTTTGGTTGCATATCCTTCAAATTTACTTTCCATCGCTTATCCTTTCTGCAGTTCGTGCTTGATTTGAGCCCAGACTTCTTCCGTACTTAAGGTTTTAATCTTACGATATTCATTGCCAACCATAGGATCAAACAACATGATTGGCAGGTAATCAGAATACAGCAAGCCATCGGTTTGATTGTCTAACTTATAAGGCTTCAAGTCGATAATGCCCCCAAAGATTTCTTGTCTGGCCTGTTCAATTTTTTGGAGGTTTAGCTGCACTAACTGCTCCAACTGCTCAAGGGTTAGCAACTGACTGCTCCCGTTGGCCTTAAATTTATCGCTACTTTGGTGACTGATATTATAAGGCAAACTCTTAGCCGGCTTAGCCTTTAATTTTTGGTCTAAGGCCAACAAAAAGTCGGCATCTTCTTCCAACCTAAATAAGCCCTTGTATTGATACTGTTGCATAAAGAGGTCTTCAAAGGTCTTCTTCTTTTCCAAAAGCGGTTGGTAATCTTTAAAGGCCAAGCGGCCACTAAAGAGGTTGAGGTAAGTCGTGGCTCCAACCTCTAACTGCTCTGCCGGTGGAAGATCCATTTCTAATAGGCGTTGTTTTAGCTTAGCCTGGTTGCTATCCTTTTGCAAAACGGCTAGGTAGGTTAACAGTTGGAGCGACAGGCCGTTTAATGCCTTAGTCAAAAAGTCCTTTAACTTAAGGTCAGTGTTACCGGACTTGTAGTCAACCACACTTAGGTAATGGCGGTTTAACTCACTGATTACGAGGTCTAAGCGGTCAATCCGCCCCTGCAAGTTCAAAGTTTCATCCTGGGCAAACCCTTTTCCAGCCGGAAAGACTAACCCATCTAGCTGGGCGTTAGCTTGAAAACCAAAGGTGGCCTCCGTTTCCAACGTGTAGATTGCTTGATCCTGGCGTTGCTTCCAAATAGCTTGCCCTACTTGGTACGCACGGCTTTCTAGTTGCTGGCGCAAGAAATCAAGGCGCGCACTAGCATCAAACAAGTAACCTTCCTGCTCCTTAGCCTGTTGTTGAACGTTTGTAACCGCCCGCTTCATGTAGTGGTCGAATTCGCGGCTAGTCAAACGTTTGAGGTAAGTCTTATCAGCGTGGATTAGGCGCATAAACTCGTCTAATAAATTATGGAAGTAGGTCCCCGTGTCAGCCGGGCTTAGCATAAATTCCTTGCGCTTTTCTAACTGCAAACCGTATTTCAAGAAGAATTCATAGGGGTTAGCATAAAAACTTTCCAACCGTGAAACCGAACCAAACAAGGCCGCATTTTTACCCCGACGGTAAAGCTCCTTTAAGAGCTCCTTAATAAGTCGCTTGTGACCATCAGCACTTGGCTTAGTGTTAGGCAAAATCTCGTTGTGATAATCTAGGCTGTTAAGTAACTTTAAGGTCAAAGTTTGATTAACAGCTAACTCATAGACTAAAATTGCCTGCCACTGTGAATCTAAGTCGGCTTGGTTTTGGAAGGCTGCCCTGCTTTGCGTTAATAAATCGGTCAGCAAGGTCCGCGGCGTCCCTAAAAAGGCAGCCAGTCTATCTCCAACGTCTGTCTCCTTAAGTCCAAAGGCCGCCATGATTCTTTTGACATAGGGCGAACAAGCCAGCAGCTGGCCGTCAGCATCATTTTGGGGGTAGGTAAAGACTAGCCGGTCTTTAGCCGTCAAAAAGCTAAGGTAAGCCTGGTAAGGTTCGTCTGCCATGGCCATTTCTGCTCCCGGCGCTAAAAATTGGTCGCGCGCTAGCCAGTCACCGCTTGCCAAAAGTTGGCGCTCCTCTTCGGAAATTAAGCTATTATTTTCAAACCGAGCTGGTAAGGCTTGGTCACTAGCGCCTAAAAAGAAGAGCACCCGCCGGTCACGGCGCTGACTTAAGTTAGCCTTAGAAACCGTCACCTGGTCTAGCGTTGTCGGAACCTGCTTGTATTTAGCCGCCTTAAAGCCCGCGTTTAAAATTTCGCTAAAGTTACTTAGACTAAAGTCCTGATCACCTAAGGCTAAGACATATTCATCTAGGAGGGCGCACAGGGTGTTCCAGACCTGTTCTGGCCTCGTGGCGTCCTGGGCATTAATCCCCACTAAGTTTAGTTTACCTTCCTCGAAACGCTTTTGAGCCCGGGCTTGGCTAGTGGCTAAACTTTGATCAACCCCGGCTTTAATTAGAAATTGGTAGAGAACCCGAGCAAAATCCCGGTTGGTTTTGACCTTAGCTAATGCCCTAGAGAAGCTGGCCAATAACTTAGCCACCTGGGTTTTAAGGAGGTTGGCATTTTGATTGTGGAGGAGTTTTCTTTGGGCAGCCTCATGCTCAGCTTGACTTTGGTTAGGCTTAAGGGGCAGCCTTTCTACCAGCCAAAAATCGTCTGCCTCGAATCGCTTGCGACTGCTGATACCTGTTCTTAACAAGTAGTTTTCCAACCAGTCAAGCTCATCTCTAAACGTGGCTAGATCTTGCTTTAAGACCAGCTGACCGTTTGCGTCACTAACGTATAGTTGCGGAATAAACAGCTCCGTCTTTAAAAGCCGCATCAAATCGTGATAGCTGTAAAGATTAGGGTGCTTAGCCAAGGTGAACAGCGCATTTAAAAATTCCACCAGCGGGTGGTTACCCATCCCCTTACTTAAGTCTAAGTAAAACGGCAGTTGGTACTGATTAAAGATTGGTGCGATTAAATTTTCATAGTCAGCTAAATCAGGCGCTAGTACCATGTAATCGCGGTACCTCCGTTCTCCTTTGGCAACCTCCTGCCTGATTTGACTAGCTACATAACGGACCTCTTCAATTCGGTTAGCCAGGGCCACCACTGACACACTCTCCTTTGAGCTTAAAGGAGCTGGCTTATTAGCTTTTAAGCTAACGCTAGTCTGCCAATATTTGCCTAGCCGCTCTAAATCCGGACTAAGTCGCTTAACTGTAGGCCAGCTAAGCTCTGCTAGCGGCAAATGGTTTTTATCGGCCCAGTTAGTTAAGGCCGTAAACAATCGCTTAGGTCTGTTAAAGAGATTATCATCCCCACTAGCCTGCTCCAAGCCCTGTTTAGTCAAAACCAGGCTAATCCGGACTTCCTTAGCCCTTTTAACCAGGGTCTTCAGTAACTGTAATTCGAGGGCAGAGAGTTGATCAAAGCCACTGATGAGAAAAGAAGTTTGACTCAAATCAGCTTCTAAGAGGTAATCATTTAGGCTCTGTAAAACCTTGCTGCTTTCAACATACTTGTCGCCTAGCTCTAGTTCAAACTGACGGTAAACCAGGGCCATATCAGTTAATTTAGCCCGCAAATCCATGCTCTTAGCTTGATCTTTTGGTAAGTTAGCCACCAAATTGTCTAAATCGTCGGGACTAATTCCCCCTTGTTTTAATTCCAACAACTGTTGCGCTAGTTTTTGCGCAAAGCCAACTTGATTTTTTTCGGCCGCAAAAACGTGCAGGCTGTCAAGCCGACTTAAAATGCTTTGGACCAGCATGGTAAGTCCCATTTGACTCAGATGTCGTCCTTGAACACTTTGCTGGTCCTTAATAAAGTACCAAGCCAAGCGACTAAAAGAAAAGACCTGGGTCTTAGTTTGGGCATAAAGGCCCTTAGCAGAAGAATAGTGTTGGCGTAAGAACTCTAACACCTTAACTTCCGTTTCAAATTTAATGTGGTCGGGCACAATTACAAAATAATTTTCACTCGGAGCTTGTTTTTGCCAGGCTAATAACTGTTCTAAGATTGCCTGTTCATGGTCAATTTCAGCTCCACCTAAAATAAAGCCTAAAGCCATTTGCTCACTTCCTTATAAATGATAACTAACGGTACTCTTACCATTGCGGTTATTAATCTCTAAGCGGTCGGGAATACTTTCTTGTAGTTCGCGGACGTGGCTGATAATGCCCACCATCCGACTGTCCCCTTCCTTAGTTTGCAGGTAATCAAGGGCCCGGGCTAAATAGTCAGTATCTAAGGACCCAAACCCTTCATCAATAAAGAGGGCTTCAATTCTAACCCCGCCATTTTCTGCTTGAATCGTCTCCGCCAAGCCTAACGCTAAACTCAATGAGGCCACAAAACTTTCACCCCCAGACAGGGTTTGAGTCCGCCTTCGCTCACCGCTAATCTTATCGACAACGTCTAAGACCAGCCCCGCCTTAGTCCCACTTTTGGCTTGAGTGGTCGTTATTTGAAAGAGGTAGCGGTCTTGACTGAGCGTTTGCAAAATAACGTTGGCGTTGCCTAAGATTTTTTGGAAATATTGTTGGAGCACAAAGCGCTGCAAGTCAATCTTGCCAACCCCCTTGCCGCTAATTGGTGCCGTTAATTGATTTAGGCGGTCTAGCTTAGCTAAAAGGGTTTCGTTCTTGCCTACTTCCCGCTTAACTTGCACGTAACTATCATGCAGCCGTTCTTTTTTCCGTGTTACTTCCTCTAAGGCTACCCTTTTGACTTGCAAGTCTTGTTTTACTGCCCCTAGCTTATCCCTTAGTTCTTCTAAATCTAAAACCGTTACGCCTACTAATTGTTTTTCTATTGCAGCCAGCTGCTCAGTTACTAATTTGACCTCATTTTGGTAAGCAGTTACCTGGGCTTTGAGGTCCTCGCTTTCAGCTGCGTGACTAAGCAAATAGCCTAAGTCATCAAAATTAGACACAAAGTCAACTTGGGCGATAGCAGCCTCTAAGCTGGTCTGATAGTTAGCTAACTGCGTTTGCACCTTAACTAAGTTTTCTTCCAGATTAGAAAGGTTAGTCTTGGTGGTTAGAAGCGCTTCTTTTACTTGATTTTTGTTGCGTTCAAAGTTAGTTAGCTCTTGGTCTAGTTGCGCACACCTTAACTCTAGTTTTTGGTGTTCACTAAGGACTTGGTCTTTGGTTTGGTAATCAGGAGCTAACTTGGCCTTTAGTCCGATTAACTCGTCATTAACTGCTTGAAAATCTTGTTGGGCCTGAGTAACCGCGGCTTGGGCTTGCTCTAATTTTAAGTTTAACTGGTCAATTTTTTGTTGACTGTCAGCTTGCTTAGCCTTTAGTTCTGCTTCCCTAGCACTAGCTGCCTTGAGGCTTGACTCTAAGTGCTGCTTTTGGACTTGGAACTGATTTGCTAACTGCTTTAACTCCCCCCCTGCTTGCAAACCATGGTTGGCTAACACCTGCTTGAGCTCTGCTTGATAGTCGGCTTGAGCAGCAAGATGAGTTTGCTTTTGGACTTTAAGCCGGCCTTCAAGCTGATTATAATCGCTTTGAAGGCTAGTTAAGTCTGCTTGGGCCTGTTCCAAGTCACCTTCAACCTGCTTAACTTTAGCCAAGTCGGCCACCTGGCCCTGGTTAACTAACGGGTGGTCTAAAGCCCCGCAGACTGGACAAGGTTGGCCCGGTTGCAGCTTCTGGGTTAAGCGGACAATCTGCAAGCTGGTATATTCCTGGTCTAAGGTGGTGAATTTTTCCTTAGCCACTGCTAACTTGGCTTTCTTATCAGCCAGCGCTTCTTTAGTCCTAGTCAGCTTAGCCTGGGCGTCTAAGTAAGCCTGGTAAAGCTTTGTTAGCGAAGTCCGCTCTTGAGTCAGGTTAGCTAACTGACGCTCAGTTCGATAAAATTCTTCCTGAAGTTGCTTAAGGTCAGGAAGGTTACTGATTTGCTGGCGGAGAGATTGTTCGGTTGTTTGGGCGGCTTTTAGGTCAGCTTGTAAGTCAGTATAGTGAACCTGCTTACTGGTTAGGTTTTGTTTTAAAGCTAGTTGTTGGGATTGCTTATTTACATAGGCTTCATAGTGGGGTTCAATTTCTTTTAAGTAGCTAACCTTTTGGCGTAAAGCTTGCAAGTCGGCAGTATTTTTGGCAACTGCTGGCGCCTGTTGGTCTAAGGCAGCTAACTGAGCTTGCAAATCACCTTGAGTTAACTCTTCTTTTTGTTGCCGCTCCCTTAAAGCTGCTAACTCCCTTTGATTTTGTTGGAATAATTGCCAGTTACTCAGCTGGTCTTTAGCCCAGGTGAGCTGATCTAAGCGGGTCTTGTTAGCCTCAAACTCAGCTTGCTTAGCTGCTAGTTCGGTCTGCCTTTTAACTAACGCCTCCTTAGCTTCTATCTGGGCGTGTAACTGCTCTTGAAAGCCTAACTGTTGGTTAAGCTGGGTTTGCTTGTCTTCCAGGCCGGTAATCACGCTAGCTTCTTGCTGACTACTTTCCTCTAACACTGCCAGAGTCTCAGTGACTTTAGTTAGCCATTCCGGGACCGTTTTTGCCTCATATTCTGGGTATGCTGCTAACTGGCTAGCAATTAGCTTGTTACTAGTTGCCAGCTGGCTTTCTAATTCCTTACTTTGGGCCAATAACTTTTCTTCTAGGCGCTTATAGATTGCGGTATCAAAAAAATGCTCTAGGAGTGCTTCTTTTTGGTTGGCATCAGCTTTTAAGAAGTTATCAAACTCTCCTTGGGGTAAAACAATTACCTGGCTGAATTGCTTGGCATCTAGTCCAATCAAAGCAGTAACCTGCCGCTCAACTTCCCTAGTCTTAGCCGCCAAAAGTTTAGCCGGCTTAGGTTCGATTAAGCTCAACTCGACCTTGGTGTCCAGGGTAGTAGCAGTCTTTTTTTCCTTCATACTCCGTTCGACCTGATACACTTTTCCCTGGTGGCTAAAGATCAAGCTAACCTTAGTTTGAGCCTTAGCATCCGCAAACTTAGACCGCATCTCCTTGGCATCACGCCCGGTTTTTCCAGCGGCGGAAGTAGTGCCATAAAGGGCGTAGGTCATTGCATCAAAAATTGTTGTCTTCCCGCTACCCGTTTTACCATTTATCAAAAAAAGCGGGCTAGCTTCAAAGCGGGTAAAATCTATTTCTTCGTCTAGGTAAGGGCCAAAATTTTTTAAGGTTAGTTTTAGTGGTTTCATTGTTCTTCCTCGATTTCTGCTAGTAGTTGGGCTAGGTAATCCTGCTGGGCGGCACTTAAAGTCAGTCCCTGGGTT
Organism: Ligilactobacillus agilis DSM 20509; assembly: GCF_001436215.1. Taxonomy (GTDB): domain Bacteria; phylum Bacillota; class Bacilli; order Lactobacillales; family Lactobacillaceae; genus Ligilactobacillus; species Ligilactobacillus agilis. The sequence goes on along the minus strand of NZ_AYYP01000072.1, from coordinate 44,810 downwards.
TGTTCAAAAAAGGCCGCCGTCATCTTTAGCGGACTGTTAGCCTCCTTTAGCAACTCAACACTTGGGGTTTGGGTGATACCTTCCAAGCCATTTTGCCGTTCAATATGTACTAACCGGGGATAGCAAGCCCGCAGCTTTTCAACTAAATTAGCAATCACCTGGCGGTCGGTCAAATTGACAAAAACAAAGGCTTGATCAGCCACTTCATTATACTTAGCTGGTTGACAGAGTTCATCTAGACTGCCTGTTAGTGAAACCATCGGCGTCGGATCTTTCAGGGGGACAAATTCCCGGTCGTTGGTCTCGGTATCATAAATGTAGACTCCCTTTTGATTAGTTAACTCTGACAAGGAAAACTTCACCGGGGAGCCAGCATAGCGCGCGTTATCTGCCAATAAGGCTTGGTGGTTATGTAGGTGACCTAAGGCAACATAATCAAAATTTTTAAATAAAGAAACCGGCACTTCGTCTAAGCCCCCGACAGTTGAACTAACCTCGGAGTCTTCGTGGCTAGAGCCGGCTACAAAGCAGTGGCCCACCAAAATATGGGCCAATCCTGGCTTAAAGTAACTCTCACATTCGGCCACAACTTTAGCCATCGCCTGCGCCATGGTACTAATGTTGTCATCTTCAAAATAAGTGCGACTGGCCTTAGGGTTAAAGTAAGGCACCAAGAAAAACTGGCAGTTGCCTAGCTCCACCGGCTCCAAGGTCCGCCGCCCCTTCGCGTCTATTCCTAACTCCGTTTTTAAAAAATACTGGTTATGTTCAAACCACTCATCGCCAACCCCTAACCGGCGAGCAGAATCATGGTTCCCACTAATAGCTAGCAAAGGTAGTTTGTCTTCAATATTTAACTTAACTAGCATCTGTTTTAAGACGGACACCGCCTCTTCGCTCGGAACACTCCGGTCATAAAGGTCGCCGGCAATTACAACTGCGTCAACCTTTTTTTGGCGCGCAATTTGTCGAATCTGTTCAAAGGCTGCTACTTGCTCCGCGTATAAATCGTATTCATATAATTTCTTACCGATATGCCAATCGGCTGTATGTAAAACCCTCATAAAATTCACCCCGCAAACTAAAATTTCTACTTAAAATTATACACCATCCAAGCGTGAAATGAAAATATGTTCGTTTTTATCTATTGTTAACTTTTAAGATGATTTAGGTTGACAATAAATCTACGTTAGTTTATGATAACTGCATGGAGGCGATGCTAATGATTAAAATTTACGGGGCCTTAACCGACCAGGCTGGACGTTGTCGCCACTACCACAGCCAGTTAGACATTGTGGCTTTAAAGTGTGCCGCTTGCCAAAAATACTACGCCTGCTACCGCTGCCACGATGAAATCGCCACCCATCATTTCGTAGCTAGCAGTTCAAGTGAACCCTACCCCGTCTTATGTGGTAACTGTTTTCGACTCTTAAGCAAGAAACAATACCTACTTGGGTATTGCCCGTATTGTCAGGCTGCTTTTAATCCTAACTGTCACTTCCATCACCAGATTTATTTCAAAGCATAAGTTAAGAAAAGAGGATGTTTATGACTCGTAGCACTAGTATTACTGCCATTCGTTTAACCAAAATCGCCTTAATTACAGCTGTAGTTGTTGTTTTAGGTTTCCTACCTCCAATTCCCTTGGGCTTTATTCCGGTTCCCATCGTCCTGCAAAATTTAGGGGTGATGTTAGCCGGGGTTATCTTAGGGGCTAAGGACGGCACGATTTCAATCTTGCTCTTATTTTTAATTGGGATTATTCTCCCCGCCTTTTCTGGCGCTAATACCCAAGGCGTCTTGGTTGGACCAACCGCTGGTTACGTGATTGCCTGGCTCTTTGTCCCCGCTTTAATCGCCTTGGGCTTAGCCAAGTTACCCAAGCAAAGTGCCACCTTCCAATTTGTGGTGATTTGGCTGTTTGGGGTCTTGTTCATTGATGCCTTTGGTGCAATTTACCTGGCAGTCTATAGCCACATGCCAATTTTAAAATCACTTTTGGCTAACCTAGCCTTTATTCCTGGCGACACCTTAAAAGCCATCATCACCTTGATTGTAGCTAACCGTCTCACTAAATTAAAATAAGTTGACATTCAGCCCTCCCGCGCTTATGCTAAAGAAAAAAGCGCGGGAGGGATTTTTATGGCACAATCCAAATTTGAACAAGAAATGTATGACGAAGCTTACAAGGTGGCTAGTTACCTGAGACAAACCGGTCAAGACTCCGTTTTTCTCCGCTTAGTTAAAGAAAAAGGCAGTCGCTTCTTTTTAAACGCGACCGCCTTAAGCCTAACTTTAGCTGGGATGAGCATGAAGTTAGCACTTCGCCTCACCACCTTAGTCCTTCGCTACGGTTTACGAGTAGTCACTGCTATCCTAGACATCCTTGATGGTAAAGCCAAGGGGATTAAGGTTACGATTGAAACAAATAAGTAAATAACAGAAAAGTCCCGTTAGCCTAACGAATGTTAGGTTAACGGGACTTTTCTCATTATTAAGCTTCCTTAGCTAAGGTGGCAATCCGCTCCTTAGTTGCATCTAATTTAGCTTGGTAGTCAGCCAATTTTTCTTTTTCAGCATTAACTACTTCGGCAGGAGCATTGGCTACAAACCGTTCATTGCCCAATTTCTTTTGGGCCCGAGTTACTTCCGCCACTAACTTAGTTTCTTCTTTTTGAAGCCGTGCAATTTCTTCTTTAAGGTCGATTAAGTCTCCCAATGGAATGTAAACTTCGGCGCCAGTAATAACAGAAGTCATTGCTAGCTTAGGTGCAGTTACGTCAGCACTAATTTGTAATTCCTTTGGATGGCAGAAGCGGTCAAGGTAGTCCTTGTTAGCTTCTAACATGGCCTTAACGTCTTCATCCTTGGTCTTAATCAACAAGTCGATTGCAGAAGACATTGGGGCGTTAACTTCAGCCCGGGTATTTCTAACCGCCTTAATTAATTCAATCAAGACACTCATTTGCCGGTCAGCATCTTCGTCAACCAATTCTTCCTTAAAGACTGGGTAAGCTGCCGTTACCAATGATTGCCCATCGTGAGGCATGCTTAACCAAATTTCTTCGGTAACAAATGGCATGATTGGGTGCATCAAGCGTAAGGTTTGATCTAAGACGTAGCACAAGATATTTTGGGTGTTAGCCTTTAACTTAGCATTGTCACCGTAAAGGTTTTCCTTAGCCATTTCGATGTACCAGTCACAAAGGTCATTCCAAATGAAGTTATAAAGGGCCCGGTCCGCTTCCCCAAATTCAAAGTTGTCAAATAAGCGGGTAACTTCAGCAACAGTTTGGTTCAAGCGGTTTAAAATCCACTTATCGGCTAATTGCCATTCGCTCTTAGGAGGTAAGACAGGCTTGGTGTCATCAGCTAGGTTCATGATTACGAAGCGACTAGCGTTCCAAATTTTGTTGATGAAGTTCCAAGCTGAGTCCATCTTAGTGTAAGAGAAGCGAATATCTTGGCCAGGAGTGGAACCATTAGTTAAGAACCACCGCAAGGCATCCGTTCCGTATTTATCGATGACATCCATTGGATCAATCCCGTTTCCAAGGGACTTACTCATCTTGCGGCCTTGTTCATCCCGAATTAACCCGTGGATTAAAACGTGCTTAAACGGCCGGCGGCCAGTAAATTCCAATGATTGGAAAATCATCCGGGAAACCCAGAAGAAGATGATGTCATAACCTGTTACCAAGGTGTTAGTTGGGAAGTAGCGTTCAAAGTCAGGGGCCTTTTCATCTGGCCAACCCATTGTTGAAAATGGCCATAGAGCACTTGAGAACCAAGTATCTAACACATCAGTATCTTGTTCCCAGTTTTCAATGTCGCTCGGAGCTTCTTCGCCAACATAAGTTTCCCCAGTTTGCTTATTGTACCAAGCTGGAATTTGGTGGCCCCACCATAATTGACGGGAAATTACCCAGTCATGAACATTTTCCATCCACTGAGTAAAGGTATTTTCAAAGCGGCCAGGAACAAAGTCCACCCGGTCGTCTGTCTTTTGGTTAGCTAGCGCAGCTTCTGCTAAGGGCTTCATCTTAACAAACCATTGGGTTGATAGGCGGGCTTCAACTTGGACCCCAGTTCTTTCTGAGTGACCAACTGAGTGGACAATTGGTTCAATCCGGAGCATGTAACCTTGGTCTTCTAGGTCCTTAACAATCGCCTTGCGGGCTTCAAACCGGTCTAAGCCTTCATACTTGCCGGCATTAGCATTCATGGTTGCATCTTCATTCATGGTGTTGATGCGTTCCAAGTTGTGGCGGTTACCAACCTCAAAGTCGTTAGGGTCATGGGCAGGCGTAATCTTAACCATCCCGGTTCCAAATTCTGGATCAACGTATTGGTCAGCGATAATTGGAATGTGGCGACCTTGAAGTGGCAATACTAAGGTCTTACCTACAATATCTTTGTAACGTTCGTCATCAGGGTGAACCGCTACGGCCACATCCCCCATCATGGTTTCTGGCCGGGTGGTGGCAATTTCGATGTAGTCCTTGCCATTAAAGGTTGTCCCGTCAGCAAATGGATACTTGACGTGGTAGAAGGCCCCCTTGTCGTCTTTATGAATAACTTCGATATCAGACAAAGCAGTCCGCGCCTTAGGATCCCAGTTGATGATGTATTCGCCCCGGTAAATTAAGCCCTTCTTGTAAAGGGAAACAAAGACCTTGCGCACAGCCTTAGATAAACCTTCATCAAGGGTAAAGCGTTCCCGGTCGTAATCTAAGGACAAGCCTAATTTAGCCCACTGGTTATGAATAATGTCGGCGTATTCGCCCTTCCATTCCCATACCTTATCAACGAATTTTTCTCTCCCCAAGTCGTAACGGGAAATTCCGTCTTCGGCTAGGCGGGCTTCAACCTTAGCTTGAGTAGCAATCCCAGCGTGGTCCATCCCTGGTAACCATAAGGTATCAAAACCTTGCATCCGTTTTTGACGAATAATTAAATCTTGTAAGGTCGTATCCCAGGCATGCCCCAAGTGTAACTTACCCGTTACGTTTGGAGGGGGGATTACGACTGAGTAAGGGTGAGCATTTTTATCAGCGTTTGGCTTGAATAGACCTGCTTCAACCCACTTTTGGTAACGTCCTGGTTCAACTTGACTAGGATCGTATTTAGTTGACATTTCTTTAGCCATCTTGATCTTCCTTTCTTGGGCAATAAAAAAACGGCCCTGCCATCCGACTTAGGACGACAGTGCCGTGGTACCACCTAAATTGGGCTTTTATGCCCCACTTGTTTCTAGTTAACGAATAGATATCCGGCTAACCCTACTAAACTTTCAGGCTAACAGCTCCCAAGCTACCAACCAAGATGATAACTAAGTCCTCGCAGCTAATGGACTTTTTTCTGGAAGTTACCTAGTTCTTGGTTGCTCTTGTTCAATGCTTATAAAAGTATTTTAGACGTCAATCACTCCGCCGTCAAGCTTTTATAGTAATTGGGCAAAAGATTCTTCTTCCTGGTTCAAGAAGGTATCGCCAATCTTGATTTCGGTAATTTCAACTCCGGCCAAAGCCCGCTCAATCAAACCATCAACATCTAACTTGGCTTCATAAGCCCGCGCTTTATCAATCTTAGGCTTGGTCTTAGGTGAAGGTGGAGCAAAAATTGTACAGCAATCTTCAAATGGCATGATGGATAAGTCAAAGGTATCAATATCTTGGGCAATCTTGATAATTTCGTTTTTATCCATTGAAACCACCGGCCGTAAAACTGGCATGGTAGTTACGTCATTAATGGCCGCCATACTTTCAAGGGTTTGAGAAGCCACTTGTCCTAAGGCTTCCCCGTTAAAGATTGCTAACCCGTGCCGTTTTTGCGCAAGCGCTGCAGTTAAGCGTAACATGAAGCGGCGTTGAACCGTCATCAAGTAACCAGAAGGTACATCGTGTTTAACCGTTTCTTGAATTTCTGTAAACGGTACTTGGATAAACTTAATGTGCCCCCCATAAGGTGTTAACTTGGCGGTTAATTCCTTAGCCTTATTCAAAGCTTGTTCGCTCGTGTAAGGCGGACTAAAGAAGTGCACCATTTCAATGTCCACTCCCCGTTTTAAAGCGAGGTAACCGGCTACTGGTGAATCAATCCCACCAGATAGCATCAACATTCCCTTACCGGCAGTCCCTACTGGCAAGCCACCAGCCCCTTGGATTGTTTCGTAAGAAAGAAAAATCCCATTTAAGCGGACTTCTACCCGCAAGGTAATATCAGGGTCCTTCATCTTAACTTTAATTCCAGGAACGTGTTCTAAGATGTAGCCACCCAGCATGTCATTAATCTCGTTAGTATCATACATAAAGCGGTGGTCCGAGCGGCGGGTATTAATCTTAAAGGTCATCCCGTCAAAAAACTTTTCTTGCATAATTTGGGCGGCCACTTTTTTGACTTCTTCCATGTCCCGGTCAACCTTAATCGAAGGAGAAAAGTTTTGAATCCCAAAGACTTGGCGGAGCCGGGCCATTACCTGATCTGCATCCTCACCATTTAAGTGCATGTGCATCCGGTCTCTGTGGGCCTTAATTACCAAGTTAGGAAAATCATGAAAACTTTGGCGCACATTAGTAGCCAGGCGGTCGATGAAGTTCCGCCGGTTTTTACCCTTAGTTGAAAGCTCGCCATAGCGAACCATAATTTCAGTGTATTGCATCGTCATACCCTTTCTAATTATGAATTAATTTTTGCAAAGCGTTTGTATAAAATGTCAAAGGCCTTAATGAATTCCGCAGCCTCTTTGTCGTTATTAGCTTCATCCAGGCTGATTCGTACGGCTGAGGTGGCAATTTTTTCGGGAATCTTCATTGCCGCCAAGGTCCCAGAAATTGTCCCCTTCTTGGATGAACAGGCACTGGTAGTTGAGATATAAATTCCAAATTCTTCAAAGGCGTGAACGATAGTTTCCCCCCTAACCCCATCAATCGTAAAGCATAAAATATGCGGGGCAAAGTTAGGTGTCAGCTGTGAAAAAATGGTTACCTTGTCAAACTTAGCCAAGTGATCATAAATCATCTTTCTGACTGCTTGTTGCTTAGCAACCTTTGCCTCTTCATCCGTCAATAACAACCTAATAGCCTTAGCCATGGCTGCAATAGCTGGCAGGTTTTCGGTCCCAGAGCGTTGGTTTTGTTCTTGGCCGCCCCCAGCCATTAAGGCCGCCAATTTCCGGCCAGCCTTAGCGTAGATAAACCCTATCCCGCGGGGGGCGTGGAACTTGTGACCCGAAAAGGTCAAAAAGTCAATCCGGTCTAGGGAAAGAAGCTCACCCAAACCCTTACCTAAGGCTTGGACTGCGTCGACATGAAAATGAACCCGTGGATAATCATCCAGGATGGCGGCAATTTCTTTTAGCGGTTGAATTGCCCCCACCTCATTGTTAACCGCCATAATAGATACTAGGATGGTATCCTTACGCAAGGCGGCCTTTAAATCAGCCGGGTTAACCTGCCCGTTTTTATCGACTGGGAGGTAAGTTACCTCATAACCTAGTCTTTCTAGTTGGGCCATAGTGTTTAAAACCGCTGGGTGCTCAACTTGGGAAGTAATCAGGTGGTTACCAAAGTGGCGTTTTTCAAAAGCCGTCCCCTTAATAACCCAGTTATCTCCTTCGGTGCCGCCACTAGTGAAGAAAATTTCACCTGGCATTACCCCCAGTAAATCGGCAATTTGCTTACGCGCTTGTTCTAACAAAAGGTAGGCCTGCTCCCCCATCTTGTGTAAAGAAGAGGGGTTACCCCAAATTTGTTGGCTAACCTTTGTGTAGGTCTCTAATACTGCCGGTGCTACCTTGGTTGTAGCACTATTATCAAAATAAATCATAATCTACCTTCTCATCTATTCTTATCAGAGTCATAACACATTCTAACTAGAAATAAGTAAATTGGCAAGAAGAAAGGACATAACCTAGTAAAGCTAGTCACTAACTTATGTCCCTTTAAACATCATTTTCAAATTCACCGGCCGTTATCCGCCTAGCTAACTGGCGTACCTTAGCTTCGATTGTAGCGATAACTGCCTCAAAGGTCGCGTTGTCTTTGCCGGTCGGATCACTTATCCCCCAATCTTCGCGATAACGACAGGGAAGCGCTGGACAACTTACATTGCAGCCCATTGTAATCACGATGTCTACTGCCGGTAAGGCCGCTAATGTTTTAGAAGTTTGGCTTTGCGTCAAATCCAGCTGATACTTAGCCCTCATTAATCGTACGGCATCTGGATTTAAGGCTGTTTTTACCGTCCCAGCCGAATAGCTCTCAAATACTTCGGAAGCTAGTAATTTGCCTAAGGCCTCTGCAATCTGACTGCGACAGGAATTATGGACACAAATAAATGCTACCTTGGGTTTGGTCATCTTAATCACCCCTGTTGGCGCTTATGATAACGGGCACTGACCTTATCATAAGCTCCCGGTTCCACTTTATCGACCGCTTGGGCAATCGTATCTAAAGCCGCTACGTAATCATAGTCTTCGCTAAAGAGCTTCTTAGCCTGTTGGTATGCTTGTGCCACCTCCGGATAACGATTACGGTACCGGTTAGAATACTGGAGCATTTCTTCCGTGAGGCTCGAACTGTCGACAATATCCTTGGTCTTTTCTTCGAGGGCATCCAAATCGGCTTGCGTATCTATTAGGTCCTTGGTAATCGCAGCCATATCAATTTTAACGTGGTCTAATGATTGGTAAACAGCCTCTACTTCATCCTTAACCCGGTAATAGTAGTCAAGGTATTCGGTTTGTAACCCCGGCAAGTTTAATTTTTCTAAGTCGCGCCGGTACTTGGCCAAATCCAAGTTAAACTGGTTAACAGCCTCCCAGGCCTGCTTTTCTTCCTTCCATAAGTTAGCGACCCCATCATTAATCCGACCTTGTTCTTCTTCGATAGCCTTTAAATCACTAAAAGCTTGTTCCATTTGTTGCAAGATTTGACTATAAATAACCCCGTCAGTCATCAAGGCCGCTTGGTAACTAGTATAGGCTGCGTGAATTTCTTTTAACTGTTCAGCTAACTGGCGCTCCCTTGCCTTTTCATCATTGTTTAAGGTGTAATTTTGCCCCAGGCGGTCCAATTCTAACGACAAGCGCCGTTCTTGTTTTTCTGCATGCTCGATAAAATCAGCGTAGAACTTGGTCTTAGCTTCGACTTTTTCGCGCGCAGTGTACTCTTCTTCAAAAACAGTGTAGGCTGCTTCAATCTGGTGGCCGAGCTCTTTTTCTAATAGCTTCGCCGTTTCCAAGTCCAACTTGGTTAAAGCTGTGGTCAACGCCTGGCTTTGTTGATCTAAGTCCGCCAACTTAGCCGTCATATCCTCTTTAAAGAGGTACTTTTCTTCCTGCATCTTAGCTAAGGCATCCTTTAAGTCTGTTAGTTGGTCTGGGTAAACGTTATGTAGTTTTTGATAAATAGGCGGAATCTGCTTTAACGCCACTTCTAGTGTTTTGGTGTCATCTTTTAATTTGGCTAAAGCCTTATCAGCCTTAACGTAATCACCATTTTCGGCAATATTTTCATATTCTTTAAAATCCTTTTCCAAATCAGCTAAAGCTGCTTCTAAGCGCGTGATTGCCGGCCCATAGGAAAAATTCTTGGCCAATAATTTCTTACGAATTTCTTGATACTTGGTCTGCAGGCTGTCGATATTTTGCTGGTGTTGGTCAGTTTGTTGTTTGATTTGCTTAATCTGCTTGATAATCTTAGTAAAGGCCATGTTAGCAGCTGCCCCCTTAGCTTCAAGCGTTTCCAAATCTGACTTAACTGTAGGAAAACTAAAGTGCTGATTGGCCTCCTTAACGTCTTTTAAGCGTTCAACTAAAAACGGTAATTCCCGGTTGATTAAGGCCCGGTAAGACTTATCTAGTTCTTCAAAGGCCGCCAAACTTTCCCCGGTCAAATTTAACTTACTGATAGCAGCTAGCTCGTCTTCTTGCGAATTAGCTTCTATCTTGGCAGTAATATCTTCAATGGCACTAATCCTTGCATTATTAAGTCTTTGAAAATATAGTGCCCCTAAGTATATGACAACCGCCAAAACAACGATTGCTACTAAAGCTGCTACCATCACAATCCCATCCTTCACAAATTATTCTGCACTTATAAAACATATTTATTGCCCATAAATTAAAAGCAGTATACAATATCCTAATATATAGATTATAACATATCTTCTATAGTAAAAAAGCTTAATCTTGGGGTGAATTTTTATGACTCAATCACTACTTGCACAACAAATCGATGCCCTTTTAACTGGGGAAACAAACCAAATGGCTAACCTAGCCAACGCGTCCGCCCTCTTAAATGATAGCCTAACAGATATTAACTGGGTTGGTTTTTACCTTTACCAACCTGACGCCAACGAATTAATCTTAGGACCCTTCCAAGGTAAGGTAGCCTGCATGCACATCAAAGTTGGTCAAGGTGTCTGTGGTACGGCCTTTGCTAAAAAAGAAGTACTTAGGGTAGCCAACGTCCATGAATTTGCCGGCCATATTGCCTGCGATTCAGCAAGTAATTCCGAAATCGTTCTTCCATTGCACAACGCAGCCGGTGACTTAATCGGTGTCTTAGACATTGATTCACCTAGTCTAGACCGTTTTAGTCAAGCAGATGAAGCCGTTTTGGCCGAATTTGAACAAGCTTTAGCAAAATATATCTAAAAGACTTGACAAAGCAAGCACTTCTTGTTATTCTAACGTTTGTGTAAAATAATGCAGCAGTAAGTGGTAAGCTCGTCAACAGTTTATTGCCAATTGGTTCGGTTAGTAACCCTTCGGCTGCAAGGGTGAACTCGCAAAATAAACTGCACGAATACTAAACTTACAAGGATTATTTTACTCCAAAACAATTATTGGAGGAATTTTTAATGTCACGTTATACAGGTCCTAGCTGGAAAGTTTCACGCCGTTTAGGTATTTCTCTTTCCGGTACAGGTAAAGAATTAGCTCGTCGTCCATACGCACCAGGTCAACACGGTCAAAACAACCGTCGTAAACTTTCAGAATACGGTTTACAATTACGCGAAAAGCAAAAGCTTCGCATGACTTACGGTGTTTCAGAACGTCAATTTGCTAACCTTTTCAGGAAGGCTGGTAAGATTCGCGAAGGTAAGCACGGTGACAACTTCATGATTCTTTTGGAACGTCGCTTAGACAACGTAGTTTACCGTTTAGGTTTAGCTACTACTCGTCGTCAAGCTCGTCAATTAGTTAACCACGGCCACATCACTGTTGATGGCAAGCGTGTTGATATCCCTTCATACGAAGTAACACCAGGCCAAGTTATCTCATTGCGTGAACGTTCAAAGGACTTAACTGTTGTTAAGGAAGCTTTAGAAGCAGTTGTTGGGCGCGCACCATTCGTTTCATTTGATGAAAACACAATGTCTGGTTCACTTGTTCGTTTACCAGAACGTGATGAATTAGATGCAAACATCGACGAAGCCTTAGTTGTTGAATACTACAACAAACTTTAATTTTTAGTATTAATGGGTCAAGAGCTGTTCTTGGCCCATTTTTTGATAGAAAGGATGGTTTTATGTCAGATCAACTAGAAGACCGCCTCACCCAAAGCTTAGCCGGCACCCCCCACTTAAAGCCAGATGAGCAAAGACGCTATCTCGGCACCTTTAGGGAACGCGTTAGCCTGACGCTAACATACGACCAAGCCCAAAGTGATTTTTACCTGGCGCGACTTAAAGATGAAATGCTAGCCCACCCCGACTACCAGTTGGCAATTAGGAGCGACTTAAACGAAACACCCCTAAACAAACTCCTCAGTTTTGCTAGCCAACACGAGTTAAAAACGGTTTTAAAGGCAGACGAAGCTAGTCAAAACCCTAGTCCCTATGCCTTAGTTTTGGCTAGCCCAAGTCAAGCCCTACACGTTGAAGTCATTGACGTTGCTGAAAAGTATCCGCAAGAAGAAAATTCACACCCAAAGCCTAGTCACCCTAGTTTTTGGCAAAAGTTATTTGACTAAAAAGAAGCGCACCCCGATCAGGAGTGCGCCTCTTTTTTAGTTAGCTTTCAATAATTTATCTAAGATTGTAGCCGGTAAGTCTTTATTAGCAGCCATTAACACCTGCAAGTGTAAGGCAAGGTTAATTTGCCGGTGGGCCCCCAAGAAGTATAACTGCCCTGGCTCTTGTTGATAAGCTTGGTAGATATTAGGGATAATTAAGTCAATTTGCCCCTCACTCATGCCTAAAATCTGAGCGATTTTTTCAATCGCAGTACGGTAGGATTCATCTAGGTCGGCCAAACTTTCCACTTGACTGGCCCCCGTATTCTCAGTTGCATCATAACGTAAGAGCACTTGAATTCCCCGGGCAATTACATCATTTAGTCCTATTCCCTGGCTAGCCAAGGTTTCACGTTCTACTGGCCCCAAAATTAAGTGCTTACTTGCGATTAATTCCTTTAAGCTAGCCCGGCCATTACCGACTACGTTAGCTGGAATCCGTTCAACTAAACTAACCAGCTTACCCTTGATAATTAACGCCCGGTAGGTAGAACCAGGAGCCACTTGTTCAAGGAGGGCTTGCTTTTGCTCCTTCAACACAGCTTGAACACTGGCCTTTAACTGCCTTGAACTAGGAGGCAGCCTAAAGAGTCGGCTGGCTTTAGCAGCATGGTCACTGACACTCTTAATTGCAAGGGCCTTATCAGCTAACTTAGGCGCTAAGGTCTCTAGTTCTTGCAGACTCTTGACCTGCCAAGCCTTTAAGGTCTCAAAGCCTCCGGCAGAAACTAGTTGCTTACTTACCTGCTTATTTGCCCACATTGTTTCTAACAAGGCACTATTTTCCTTGGTTTTAAGCCCGGCTTGTAAGATAGTCTCATCAATTTGAACGAGGCCTAACTCCTGGTTTAAAATTCGAAACTTATGGTTAGTCATAATCGCCGCTGTAAGCATTGTTTGGAGTTCGTAACTTAACGTTTGCTTACTTGTTTCAGTTTTAAAGCCCCTACTTAAGGCCAGACTATATAAAGAATCCGCCTCGCCTTGCGCCCTAAGTAAGCTAGCACTTAGACTAGCCTTAGGATCAGCAAGTCGTTTTCTTAACTTAGTGTAGGCTGGCTGCCAACCTGGATAGTAATAGGCGCTCGCAAAGTGATTTAATTCCTCTAAAAACTTGCGTAACTCACCGGCAACCACACTGGGGGCAAATGGATTTTCGGAAGCCACGGTTTGATTTAATGCCCGGGCCTGGCTCAAACTTGCCTTTAAATCTCCCGCTCCGATTCCTTCGGTCATCAAGAAATAACCTAGACAGACATTTAAAAATTCTAAAGCGGGTCCTTCGATTAAGGTTTCGCTGACGGGATTAAAATCAAGGCCCGTGATTAGTAAGGCTTCAATCGTCTGCTTGCCATCAATTTCGATTAAATTCAAATTAACATTATCGCTCGTTAAACTAGCACTGCTTTTACTTGCTAGATAGCTTTCCAGGTTAAGGTAATCTAGGGCATTAGCTTCCTTTAATTCGACTTGGTTTAAGCTGTTAGTCACACTTCTTTTTGGGGAGCTTAATTCTTCGCTAACCCCTTCTTGCCAAGCAAAGGGTGTGGCCCCAAAAAGATAGGTCATGTAAGCACGCTTAGCCACTAATTGTTGGGCTAATTTTAGGTAGACCTGGTTACGAAAACTAAGGTAATCAATCTTAGTTTCCTTAAATTTACTTGTATACAGCAATTTAAATAATTTTTCTGGTAAAACTACTTTCAGACTATAACCCGGCTGTCTACCGTGGTGTTTTTTACTTGCCTGACTAAAAGGAAATACCTTTTGGCCCCTCGTTAATTGCTTACTTAAGGTCTCAGTGAGTAAGCTTAATTCGCTTTTAAGCTCAGCTAAGTTTAAATTAGGATTAGTTGTTAGACTGACACTGTGGCGGTTTTGCTTTAGGTACTGGTTTTCTTTTAGGCTATCAGCTTTCAGCCACTGACCATCAGCCTCTAAAACTTCAACATTTTTAGTTAATTGGTAGGTGATATTTTCTAAGACATCCGTTAAATTATCAATTTGGATTTGGTTTCCGATTGCATCTACTTGCACAAAATCATCCCTCGCTATTCTTTTCTCTTATTATAAAGAAAGCTAAAAGCATAGTAAAGCAAGTCAGTAACAGATTTAGCCAAGCTATGCTAAAATAATAAGTAAATTCTCAAAAGGAAGTGACCTGTTTGCAACCACTCGCCTACCGTATGCGCCCGCAAAAAATTGAAGACGTCGTCGGGCAAACTGACTTAGTGGGGCCAGGTAAAATTATTCGCCGGATGGTGGAAGCCAAGCTTCTATCCTCGATGATTTTATACGGCCCTCCTGGAACCGGTAAAACCAGCATTGCTAGCGCGATTGCCGGCTCAACTAAATACGCTTTTCGAACTTTAAACGCCGCCACCGATTCTAAGAAGGAGTTAGAACAAGTTGTCTTGGAAGCCAAAATGTCTGGTACCGTCATCTTACTTTTAGACGAAATTCACCGCCTAACCAAACCTAAGCAAGACTTCCTCTTACCCCACTTAGAAAGTGGCCGGATTATTCTCGTGGGTGCGACAACCGAAAATCCCTACATCTCAATCAACCCAGCCATCCGCAGCCGGACCCAAATCTTTGAGGTCAAACCTTTAAGCCCGGCAGACGTCAAAATAGCCATCAACCGAGCTTTAACCGATGAGGAAAAAGGCCTAGGCAAACTTAAGATTAACTTAACCCCAGAGGCGCTAGAGCATTTAAGCCAAGTAACCCATGGCGATTTAAGGAGTGCTTTAAACGGCCTAGAACTAGCGGCTAAATCGACGCCGCCGGCTGCTGACGGCCTAATTACCATCGACCTGGGTGTAATCGAAGAATGCGTTCAAAAAAAGGCCCTGGTCCACGATAAGGATGGCGATGCCCATTATGACGTTATCTCCGCCTTTCAAAAGTCAATTCGTGGCTCCGATGCCGACGCCGCCCTTCATTATATGGGCCGTTTAATCGAAGCAGGAGACCTCCCCTCTATTAGTCGCAGGTTGTTGACCATCGCCTACGAAGACATCGGGTTGGCTAATCCCCAGGCGGCAGCCCGAACCGTCCAAGCCGTCACGGCAGCAGAAAAGATTGGTTTTCCCGAAGCAAGAATTCCCCTCGCAGTGGCCGTAATCGATTTGTGCCTTTCACCGAAATCAAATTCCGCCATTACTGCCATTGATGCTGCCTTAGCGGATTTAGCTAAAGGAAATTACGGTGAGATTCCTAGCCACTTAAGAGACAGTCACTATCAAGGGGCAGCAAAGCTCGGCCGAGGTGTAGATTATAAGTACCCCCACGACTACTTACACGACTGGGTAAAACAAGACTATTTACCAAGTAAACTAAAGCAAAAACACTACTACCAACCTAAAGATAACGGCCGTTATGAACAAGCCTTAAAGGAACAGTACTTAAAACTGTGTCAGGCACAAGGTCGCCCTTTTAGTTAACGCTTTCAAAGTAGTTTGAATTTGTTTGAAAGCTATGTTATGATGATGGTAGTAAATCTGCTGTGTACGCCTTATCCTTTACGTATGGTTGACCGAACACTTACGACTTAGATATCCGGAGTTTGCTTGGTGGCTGTTAGACCATTTCACTTGGGTAACAAAAGCCTAGCTAGGGATATATTTTCCTGCGACAGCGGGTGCAACTACTGGGATGATTAACGGCATAAGCGGATTTTGGGAGCCAAGCAATTGGCTCTTTTCTTTTGGATTTTTTTGAAAGGATTTTTGATTTTGAAGATACTTGCCATTATTTTATTAATCGTTGTCAGTTCCATCTTACTTTTTATGGGCGGTTACTTACTTGGCCACCAACGTAAGCCCTTTTTAGTCTTTCACCCTGAAAGCACCCTGACCTTAGGAGGCGTTTTAAAGGTCTGTGGCCTAATCTTACTGGCACTGGGAGCCCTTAGCCTTTTCATTACCATCATTGGCCAGATTCTGTGGGCCCTACTAATTGTACTTTGCGCCGCATTTTTTGTGTCAATTTTGTCTTTTATCATGCTAACTTACCTTTAAATCGATAATTTTTTATGATTTTGTAACTGGTTTCACTTTTCATTTATATCAAAATGAAGTAAAATATAAGTGAGGAAGACAGAAAGGGTGAGTCTTATGTTACAAAGATATAAAAACATTTTAGTTCCCGTTGATGGTTCTTACGAAGCTGAATTGGCCTTCAAGAAGGCAATCGATGTTGCTAAACGGAATGGTAATGACACTGCCATCCACCTTGTTCACGTCGTTGATACCCGTGCTTTCCAAAATATCTCTAGCTTCGACACTGCTATGGTTGAACAAGTTACTGATACAGCTAAAAAAACAATGGCTGGTTACGTTGAAGATGCTAAAAAAGACGGCCTAACTAACATTGACTACGCTGTCGAATACGGCGCTCCTAAGGTAGTAATTGCTAAAGATTTACCTAAGGAAAAAGACATCGACTTGATTATGATTGGGGCCACTGGTTTAAATGCCGTCGAACGGCTCTTAATCGGTTCCGTAACCGAATACGTAACCCGGGTGGCCGATTGCGATGTGCTGGTCGTTAGAACTGACCTCGAAAACAAGCCAGCGCTAAGCAAAGCCCAACGTAAGGCCCAACAAAAGAAGGACTAAATATTCTTTAATTGAGATGGTATCAAAAAGGACCTCTGAGCTAAAACTCAGAGGTCTTTTTTTACGCGGAATTATAAGTTTCATCTTATTTAGATACTTAAATTAATCCTTTTTATCCCTATACTCTTTTTATTTTCAAAACCTATTTTTTGTGCCTCACTATCACTAGTAGTAAATTTCCGAACACTCTTCATTAATTTACCTATATCATATCTAGGATTGATTGCCTTTACTAAATAGACAATCATCAAAATAGGTAATGCAACCTTATTAGTGTATACGATTTTCTTTCCCTCTGAATGGCTATATAAAAATGGTTTTATTTTTTCATACTACAATATAGGTAGATTGTCAATAAGTAGACACTGGATCAGTAGCACAATTTAGATTTCCTACTCAATTATTTTCAAATCACCACTAGTTACTAGGCTTCCTTACAGGGACACGACTCTAAATGGTCATTAACCATTCCACTAGCCTGCATAAACGAATAAATCGTAGTCGGCCCCACGAACTTAAAGCCTACCTGCTTTAAATCCTTGGCCATTTGGCTGGCCAAATCCGTTTGAGCAGGCACTTGCTCGCTTGAATGCCAGTGATTGATAAGTGGTTTTTCATCCACGTAAGCCCAACACAGCTTGGCTAACGATAGTTGCTGGTCATAAATCAAGCGAGCGTTGGCTAAAATTGCCTCTAGTTTACGCCTATTTCTAATCAAGGCCGGATTGGCAAGTAATTGGGCTAAATCCGACTCGTCAAAGTTAGCCAGCTTGGCAACCTCAAAATTAGCCAAGGCTTTCCTAAAGGCTGGTCGTTTTTTTAGGACGGTTTGCCAGCTTAACCCGGCTTGCAGTTGTTCTAGACACAAAAGTTCAAATAAAGCACGTTCATCATATAAAGGCTTGCCCCATTCTTTGTCATGGTAAGCCTCCATTTCTGGACTTAGGTAAGCCCACGGACATTTCAGCATAATTATCACCTCATTATCTATATACGCAAACCGTAGCTAAATTCATTCAAAATCACCCTAAATTTTGCTAATCTTAAACTTTTCTTATCATTTTGCAAGCGCTTTAGTTCTCTTTTTACTTGGCTTGAATCGTCGCTGATAATTCCATCTGCTCCTTTAGCCAGCACCCGCCTAATGTCAGCTGGCCGGTTAACCGTCCACACGTAAACCTGCTGGTGCTGGTGGTGGAGTTGCCAAACCAAGCTCCGGGTTAAGGTGTTTTGCTCGACGGAATAAAAATCAAGGGGACCCAAAACCAAGCCCCACATGTTAATCGGTAAAACGTAGCCCACCGAAGTCCTAGGGCTTACCGCTTTTAACTGCCACAAAGCCCGCAAACTCATGCTATGCACTTGATCTCTGGCCGCCAGCTCATTAGCAAAGGTTTGCCCAAATTCTTGGCCACTGTTAGTTTGCCGGTAATTTTTATTTGGGACCTTTAGTTCGACTAACAGTGGTTGGTCCAAGCGCTTGGCTTCGCTTAAGTAAGTGGTAAAACTAACCAGCTTGGCTTGCTTACCTGCTTGGCGTTCCCGGAGGCCCGTTAACTGCTTTAAATTACTTTGGTCAACCACCAGTGCTTTACCAGTTAATTGTTTCAAATCCTCATCATGACTAACAATAAACTTGCGGTCCTTAGTGGCTTGGACGTCCATTTCTACTAGATTAGGTTTTACTTCCCGCTTAGTTTTTTGCAAGGCCAAGGTGGAGTTACCTAAGGCATTATCTTGATTCACGCCCCGATGCGCGATTACCTTAACTCCCCTTGCTAACGGTTGACTTAGATAAGTCCTTGTTTGCCAACCAACCAAGCTTAGCGCGCAGACTATCCCTAAGAGTCCTAATTTACCCAGCCTTAACCTAACTAGGTGACCCGTCAATAAGAAACTATAAAAAAGATAGACCAGCCCTAGATGCAAAACCCAGGCAGCACTCGCTAATAAGGTTAGGTAAGCTAGACTATCTTCAACTTGACCTAATTTTATTAATAGAAAAGACAGACTTAATTGGCCACTAACCACTAACAAGGCGCCCGTTAAGTAGCGTTTGGCTAAGGTTTGGGGGCTAAATTCGCCTAACCGCTTTACCCAAATCAAACTGGCCAAGGTGAGTAGGCCACAACCTAGTCCCAACACCGGTACCATCAAGCGCCGATTATTGGTGAAAAAATCCAGCCAGTGCCAACCTAAGCGTAAATGGGTTGTTAAGTAAAAATAAGTACTAAGCCCTAAAAAAGGCAGGCCGATTATCCCTAAAGCTAGCATTGTTATTAGCCAGCTGATGTAATTGACCTGCCGCTTTTGCCTAAAATTAACTGCTCCTACTAACAATGGACTAAAAATTAAAGCTACCCCTACCGCTAAGACAGAGTAAGTAAATAGCTGGCTAGCTACAAGAACAATTCCTAAGGCAACTCCAAACAAACGCTGGTTCACCCTAAATTCAGCCACTTTTACCACCTCACTTACTAACTATCTTAGCAGATTAACCGGCTAAACGACAGTCTCTAAACTAGCTAAAATTTTGGCTACCACTTCCTTAGGAGTCAACTTATCCGTTTGAATCGTCAAATCCGCACACTGCTGATAGTGACTTTGCCGGGCTTGCTTTAAGGCTAGTAGCTGCTGTTTAGCCATTTGTTTAGCTAGTGGGCGTGAGCAATCTGTTTTTAACCGTTCTAAAATCGTCTCACCACTGGCTTCCAGCAAAATAACTTTTGCTCCAGAAGTTTCTAAAATTTCTGCATTATCCGCTCGAAGTGGGGTGCCACCACCAGTTGCTAAAATCCCACTTTCAGTAATAATTCTTTTTAGCGAATCATGTTCTAGCTGCCGAAAATACTGTTCACCATGGCGGTTAAAAATCTTCGTAATTTCACTACCTGTTTGCTTAACAATCGCTTGGTCTAAATCGACCACTGGTTTAGCTAAAATTTTTCCTAGGAGCTGACTAATCGTAGTCTTGCCACTTCCCATAAAACCAATTAACACGATCTGCTATATAAAATGTGAACAAATATAGCAAATGATTATATTTGAGAAAGAATATAGTTTTCCTTTCTTAATTTTATTTACTACCGTCAACACCAGTATTCCCATATCCCAACTTGTGGGTAATGACAGTGACTGACTCTTGTAGCTTAAGGGTGTAGCCCACCCCGTTGATTTTTACAGTAAGGCAAGTAAATTTCTTACAGCATTTTCGTCTCGGTCCATAACCGCCCCACAGTCATAACAAATATATTCATTATGCTTGGTTTTGTGTTTCTTGTTACCGTCAAGTCCGACTTTATCTTCACCAGTCTTAACATGACCACAAGCAGAACAACGCTGGGTACTTGGATAGTAACGATTTGCTAAGATTAATTCCTTGCCATACCATTCGCACTTATATTTTAAAACTTGTTTGAAGTAACCAAACATCGACCGGTGTAAGCCTTTAGACGCGACGTGACTCATCTGCATTTGCTTAACAGCCAAGTCTTCAATGGCAATGCGGTCATAGTCGTTAACTAACATGGTGGTAAACTTTTGGACAATATCATGTTGGATATTAGCGACTTTGCGATAATCACGTTGCAACTTGGTTCTCGTCTTAACGTAATTATTAGCTTGGGTCGCCTTCTTTCCATTTGCCACCCGTTTTCTAGCTAAGAGGCGTTGGTAATGCTTGATGCGTTTGTACAAAGCCTTTAAGTTATTAGGCAAAGTCTTGACTTGACCTTCAGTATAATCAAAGTGGCCAACGTTAACGTCAATAGCTGTCTGTCTGTCGGTCTTAACTTTCTTTGTCTGTTTAACTTCAAAAGGTAAGCTCGCCCAGTACTTGCCGTTTTCACGGTAAATTGAAACAACTTTGAGGTCGCCAGTCAAACTTTTAGCACCCTTAAAGCTAATATCAGCCCAGCTTTTAACCCCGTGCGGTTTATCCAAGCGTAACTTGCCGTTAACAATCTGAGCCCGGTCCGTCTTAAAACCTTGGCGAGCCGTCTTTTTAGATTTAAACTTCGGTTTGCCCCAATTTGGTAATGACTTCTTAAAGAAGTTACTCCAAGCTTTGCCTAAGTCAGAAATGGCAAGCTGTAAACACCGGGCCGACAATTGATACTGCCAATCTTCCTTGTTAGCAACTAATTCATCACGAACCTTGCGGGCGCTTGGACGGAGCTTTTTGTCTTCTAAAATTAGCGAAGCATCATACATGTCATTCCATAAAGCTAGGCCTTGATTCCAACAGTATCTACGATAAGCACATAAATCATCGAGGACTCGTTTCATAGTTTGATTAGGATATAGCCTAACCTTTTGTACGCATAACATAAACTCACCTCCCATTACAGAGATGATAACACTTTCTTAGCCAAATTTCAAAACATAAGTTCTAGAATACATCAATCCCATATTTTTACTTTCTGATTGATTATATTAGCTGTTGTTTGATTAGGTTTTAATATATTTTCGTTAACAGTTGAGTCCTCCATTACAATCACTCCCGTTCAACTAAAATAAATCATTCGCAATTTATCACTTAAGAGCGTATCATATAAGGTGAATCTTAATTATAAAGGAGGGTTTTTATGGGACAAGTTGCTCACTTATTAGACGTTTTCGTTCCTAAAAATTACCAACTCTATTTTGACATCAATCGTCAAACCAAAAAGATTAGTGGGGTCACTAAGATTAGCGGACGCGCTTTAAAAACTGATTTGGCCCTACACCAAAAATTTCTAAACATTAAGGCCGTCAAGGTTAATGGCCAAGCAGTCGCATTTACTAGTAGCGATGACAGTGAAACCGTTAATTTTACTAGTCCAACTACCGGACCCGTTGAACTAGAGGTCAGCTATGATACCGCCTTAACGGATACGATGATGGGAATTTATCCTTCCTACTACGAAGTTGATGGGGTTAAAAAACAATTAATTGGGACTCAGTTCGAAACTACTTCTGCCCGCCAAGCCTTTCCTAGCGTTGACGAGCCAGCTGCTAAAGCCATTTTTGAGGTGGCAATTAAGTTTGATGAACAAGCCGGTGAAACGGTCCTCAGCAATATGCCGGAAGTTCAAGTGGAAGATGGTGTCCACTACTTTGCACCTACCTTAAAAATGTCAACTTACTTAGTGGCCTTTGCCTTTGGTGACTTGCAGGCTAAAAAAACGGAAACTAAGTCCGGGGTAGAAATTGGCGTATTCGCAACTAAGGCTCACCAAGCTAAGGAACTCGATTTTGCCCTAGATATCGCTAAGCGCTCAATCGAATTCTTCGAAGATTACTATCAAACTCCTTATCCCCTCCCTCATTCTTGGCAACTAGCCTTACCAGACTTTTCTGCCGGGGCTATGGAAAACTGGGGACTAGTCACCTACCGGGAAGCTTATCTGCTCTTAGATCCTGATAATACTCCCCTGGCTACTAAGCGGGTGGTCGCAACGGTCATTGCCCACGAACTAGCTCACCAATGGTTTGGTGACTTAGTAACCATGAATTGGTGGGAAGACTTGTGGTTAAACGAAAGTTTTGCCAACATGATGGAATATGTTGCCATCGATGCCCTCGAACCTAACTGGAAGATTTGGGAAGCATTCCAAACCTCAGAAGCTCCGTTAGCATTACAACGTGATGCGACTGACGGGGTTCAATCAGTCTTTGTTGAAATCAAAGATCCCGCAGAAATTGACTCCCTCTTTGATGGGGCCATCGTTTATGCTAAGGGCTCCCGGCTGTTAGTAATGGTGCGGGCCTTAATCGGGGACCAAGCTTTAAGAACTGGACTTAAAAATTACTTTGCCGACCACCAATATGCTAACTCGGTTGGTGCTGACCTATGGGATGCCCTTGGTCAAGCTTCTGGTTTAAACATCGGTGCTATCATGAAGTCCTGGCTTGAACAACCTGGTTACCCCGTCTTAGACCTAAAAGTCGTTGACGGCGACCTAATTGTCAGCCAAAAGCAATTCTTTATCGGCCAAGGTCAAGACCAAAACCGCCTTTGGCAAGTACCTTTACACGCCAACTTTGACGCCCCACAACTTTTAACAACTAAAGAGCTTAACCTTGGTTCTTACCAAGAGCTGCGGGCTAAAGCGGGCCATGCCTTACGCTTGAACCTTGGTAACACTTCTCACCTGGTTGTCGATTACAGTGACGAATTATTAGCTGATATCTTAACAGAGGTCGATACCCTCAACGCCATCGACCAACTTCAATTGCTTCAAGACCTACGCCTCCTAGCTGAAAGTGGCCGCAAATCACACGCTGAACTGTTGCCATTACTCTTGAAGCTTAAGGATTCTAAGTCAGCGATTGTAACCGAAACCTTATCCCAAGTTATCGCTAAACTCAAGTTCTTCGTTAGCCCTGATAGTCAAGGAGAAAAGGACCTTAAAGCCTTAGTAGCAATCCTAAGCCAAGCTCAGCTTAAGCGCTTAGGGTTAGAAGCCAAGGCCAGTGACAGCAATGATGATTTACTAGTAAGACCGTTAGTCTTAGACGCCGCTTTATATGCTGAAAATGCTGAGCTCATTGCTGCTGCCCATGACCTATTTTTAGCTAACCAAGCTAAATTAGTAGCCTTGCCGGTAGCCGTTCGGGCCTTAGTCCTAAAAAATGAGGTACTAAACTTTAATAGCGACCAACTCTTTGATAACTTACTGGTAAGTTACCAAAAAACCAGTGACAGTAGCTTTAAGCAAGACTTATTGGCCGCTTTAACTAAGACCAAGAAGCAATCCCAACTCGAAAAGCTAGTCAGCCACTTTGAAGACGCCGACGTTATCAAACCCCAAGATTTGCGGGCTTGGTATGTCAACGTTTTAGCTAACCCTCGCGGGGAACAATTAGCTTGGGACTGGCTTAGAAACGAGTGGAGCTGGCTTGAAGCCAAGGTGGGAGGAGACATGGAATTTCCAACCTACTTAACAGTTACCGCTAGGGTCTTGCACACAGCAGAACGGTTAGCCGAATTCAAAGCCTTCTTTGAACCTAAGCTAACTAACCCCGAAATCAGTCGCGAAATCACCATGGATACCAAAGTAATTGCTAGTCGGGTCGACTTAATCCAAGCTGACCAAGCTAACTTCTTGGCTGCACTTGCTAAAATTACTGCTTAAGCTTTATCCAACTCCGTTCTAAAAACAAAGCGCTAAAGATTTACGTTGAAAAACCGTAATCTTTAGCGCTTTTTAAATAAAATACTTAAGCTAGTTTAGTTAGAAAATCTAAGACAGCTTGATAGTTTGGTTCATTAGTTTGCTCAGTAATTAATTCACGGTAGACAACCTTACCAGCCTGGTCTAAAACCCACACACTACGGGCATCAATTCCCTTGGCCTCGATATAAAGTCCCGTTGCCTTCCCAAAATCCTTGGCCTCATCAGAAACAACTTCCATCTTAGCCACTCCTTCGGCTGCACACCAGTCAGCTTGTTGGGCCACAGTATTAGTTGAAACGGTGTAAAAAGCAACTTGCTTAAATTTATCTACCTCTTGGTTAAACTTCTTAGTTGAAAGGCTGCAGACCCGCGTATTGATATCAGGTACCACGCTAATCAAAGTCACTTTGCCCGCTAACTCATCCTTAGTTAGGGTTTGACCAGTCTTAGTTGTGAGTTTAAATTGCGGAAAGTCACTGCCAACTGCAACTGGGGTGCCACTAGTATCTAAAGCTTCGCCATGAAATGTTACTTGCATAAATCATCCATCCTTTCTGTTCTTCTCAAGTATATAACTCTAACTAGATTTTACGCAAGTTATCTGCACTAGGCCCATAAAAAAATAAGCATCACATTGATGCTTATTTTTTTTCACCCTTATTTTAGAGCTTTGACTAGTTCTTGATACCAAGCCTTGATTTCAACAGGCAAACGTTCAATTTCAGCAGCTGGGATTTTTGCAAAAACTTCCTTAGCCCGCTTGGCCTTGTCTTTATCAGCTAGTAGCAGATTCTTTAGCCAGTATAAGGCGTCAGCAAATGAGGCTTGCAGACGTTCATTATCTTTTTTGGCTAACCCACCTGATTGCATCAAGAAGTCAAAGAATGGTAAGACGCTTTGATAGAGGCAAGAAACAACTCCAATCATTACCGCCGGTTGATTGCTGTTTAGGAAATATTCCCCCTGCTTGTAAACATACAGAGGAAAATCAGCCGCGTTAGTCAAAACAGTCCGCAACTGATTACCTAAAAACAACTGATCATTTAGGTAACCTTCTAGGTAACTTCTGACTACCTTTTTACCACCCCAGTCCTTAAGGTGACTAGCGTTTAGGGCAATAAACTGGTTAATCGCCTTCTTGTTGTTGGCCATAATTTCTTTTTTAATGCGTTCAAACCCAAATTGGTCACTGCTTAAACCTAAATCAGCTTCCCAAGTCGTAAAGTCCTTATACTTAGCAGTTAAGGTTACGTAAGAAAACTTCTTGTTAGGTTTTTTCATCTTGATTGGATAGTAATTTCCTAAAACCTGGTTAATCGTAATCTCACCTAGGGCTTCCTTTTCAGTTGCAAAGTGACTTAACCAGTAACCCAATAAGGCACAATAGCCAATTTGAGCATCGCGGCTCTTAAACTCAGCTAACTCCCCTGGCAAAAGGCGTTTTAGTTTAGCTTCATTTGCAGAGATAAATGCCAATTCTGGTTCACTAGCATTTAACATTACTTCAACGCCCCGCCCATTAAAAAGGCCTGCGTGCATTTTTTCCACTTGTTCACCGGTAACCGCTAACCGTTGTAAAATGAACCTTAAAATATCTTCAAAGTAATCGCCTAATTGGGGCGTAAAAGGTATATAAAGTTTAGCTTCTGGTTGCACCAAGAGATGATACTCACGTCCGGCTATTTTTTGACTAGTAAGGTACCAATCTAAAAGACCAGCTTTGCCCACCTTTCTTTTAGCTGCTAAGTCACGATAGATATTATCCTTAGCAGCGGCTAAGTTAAGAGCTAATGGTTCATAAGCTTTAACTGTATGTAACTTCATAATTTCCTCCCACTTTCTTTCTTAACCAAAATATTTTACCACGAATAATTCTTAAAAACAAAAAAGCGGGCTAATCCGCAGATTGCCCGCCTTAGTGGTTAGTCTTATTCAGTCTTGCTACCGTCTTTTTTGATTAAGCCCTTACCAACTTTTTCTTGGCCTAATTCAACGAAGTCATAGTGCAACTTAGCATTCTCATTGAATTCATCAATCGCAAGTTGGATTAACTTATCAATTAATTCAGCGTATGAAATCCCTGATAAAGCCCATAATTGTGGGTATAAGGAGATGTTAGTAAAACCAGGTAAGTTATTAACTTCCCCAAAGTATGGCACGTCATTTTCATCTACCAAGAAGTCCATCCGTGCTAGCCCCCGGTTGTCTAAAACTCTAAAAGCGTCAAGGGACATTTGTTGGATTTCCTTAGTTAATTTTTCTGGTAGGTTGACTGGTAATTGGAAGACCACTCCAGATGCATCAACGAACTTGTTGTTGTAGTCGTAGAAGTCATCGCCTTCAGGAATATTGATGGCCCCTAGTTGGGAAGCATCTGCCTTACGGTTACCCAAAACAGAACATTCTACTTCACGTGGGTTCTTGATTGCTTCTTCAACCATCACCTTAAAGTCATAGTGGAAGCCATCTTGAATTGCCTTGTCATATTCTTCCTTGTTACGAACCTTATGAATTCCCACGGAAGAACCTTGACGAGCTGGTTTTACAAATAATGTTTCACCTAAATCGGCTGCTACCTTTTCATATGGGTATTCAGCTTGGTTTTCAGGTGTCACCACCACGTAGCGGGTATTTCTAATTCCGTGTAAGGTCAACAATTGCTTAGTTAAATCCTTATCAAAGGAAACGGCTGAAGAAGCAACCCCACTTCCAATCCATGGCTTGTTAAGTAAGCGGAAGAGGCCTTGCACCGTTCCGTCTTCCCCCATGTTACCGTGAATAACTGGGTAGAAGACATCAACGTCTTTAACTTCAGATAAATTTTGCACATTTGCCAACGGATTAGAGAAATCAACGTCCTTAATCGCTTGTGCAACTACTTCATCTTCGTTTTCGCCATCGAAGATGCGCATTGAATCCTTATTTCCCAATAAGAAGCCATCCTTAGTGAACATGAAGACTGAAACTTCATACTTATCCTTGTCTAAGGCATCATAAATATTGTGGGCAGAACGTTTTGACACATCGTGTTCTGATGAATTCCCTCCAAATAACAACGCAACATGCAATTTTTTAGCTACCATTTATATATCCGTCCTATCTCATAATGATTTTTATATTATACGGCCTTCTCTATTATACGATAAGTTATTGATTAAAGCACGAAAAATTTTTCTTTTTCGCCCGTTGTCTAAGATTTTACCATGAAAACCTTGCCTTTTTCCAGTTGTTAAAAAATCCTTTAAACTTTTAAAACGGCATCCCCACGTTCAATCGTGGCTAACATTTTATGGGCCATATCCCCAAATTTTTCCTTATGGTGGCTCAAATGGAACTCACAAATTTCAAGGGCAATCAAAAAGAGGAGCGCGCGTTGTAACTCACTACGCGGAATTTCAAAGTTTATCACCTGCTTATAGCCCTGGATAAAGGCGTGGCGTAAATCAACGTTGTGGACCTCGTTGTAAAAAATCTTGATAAAGTCCTCATAGGCAACCCCGATGTGAGCTCGTTCAAAGTCAATCAAGATTTCCTTACCTTGGTAACCCTTAATGTTTCTTAAACTATAATCCCCATGTAAAACGACCTTAGGTAGTAATTCATACTCGCGATCTGCCGTCGGTAAATCGGCTAACAACAATGCATAGGCCTGATTAATGTCGTCTTGATACCGGCTTGCTTGCAAGGCATCAACATAGGCTTTTATTCGTTGTGATAACTTACGTTGGTCATGATAGACACTAACATTGCCGGTGAGTTTTTTGTGGAAATTGGCTAACAAGTGCCCATACTCTTCCGCCTTTTTTTCGGTCACCTTTACCTCATTACTATCAATGTCCGTCAACTGCCGGTCTTTTAAAACCACAATATAGTTATCTTCAAAAATTACACTGTCTAAATAAATTTCTGGGCAGTAAACCTGGTTAACGTGTTGTTCAGCATAAAACATTGCTTCCGCCTTAAAAATTTTAACAAACAAATCACACCGATAAAGCTGACTATAACCAACTAGGTGCTGGTTACCCGCTACATCATGAATATTTGCTAGCTTGGCTTGATAATACTCATTTAAAAAATCCACTAACATATTACTTTACCCCACAATCTTTTTCTTGCTTAAATTGTACAGTCAAACAGCAACTAATAGCAAGTTTTTAGCCAAAAATCAGGCTAAAAAAATGCGCCTAAACTTAAAGTCTAAACGCATTATTTACTAGCAAGCGACTGTAAAAAGGCGGTCGACAACACCAAACAGGCGCCTAATATTCCAATCAAGGTAAAGTGGACCGTCCCTAGGCCTAGACCGACTAAAGAAGCTGTCAAAGGCTCAAAAGCGCTTAACATGCCCGTTGTAGCGGGAGCAATGTAGCTAGTACTCTTCAAATAAAATAGGTAAGACAGCATTGTTCCAAAGACGATAATGAAGGCTATTTCCGCCAAATTAAGCCAAGATAAAGCGGCCACTTTGGTTGTTATCAGGGTAGGAATAAAACATAAGCCCCCAATAATCATTGCCCAACCAATCACTAGCTTAGCATCAAAGCTAGCTAGCAACTTGCTAGGTAGCAGGGTATAAGAGGCTTGCGAGATGCCGGCCATTATTCCCCAAAATAATCCTAGTGGTTCTAAAGCTAACTGGTTTAAGTTACCATTAGTTACTAATAAAGTCGTACCTGCTAGTGCGACCACAATCGAAATAATATCAACCCTGCGTGGCCACTGTAACTGTTTTAAAGCCAGGTAAATTATTATAAACAAAGGGCCTAAAAACTGTAAAATAGTCGCACTTGAAGCATTACCGTGTTTGATTGCCAAAAAATAGGTTAACTGGGAGGGAATCATTCCCAGTAGTGCAAAACAAACCAAGCGGGGTAAATATGCCCTCGTTTTTAGGGCTTTAACCTTAGTCGTCGGTAAGGTTAAGTGCGACCAAGTAACTAATAATAACCCAGCTCCTAATAAACGGACTCCG
Organism: Ligilactobacillus agilis DSM 20509; assembly: GCF_001436215.1. GTDB lineage: Bacteria > Bacillota > Bacilli > Lactobacillales > Lactobacillaceae > Ligilactobacillus > Ligilactobacillus agilis. Next base: position 16,033 of record NZ_AYYP01000072.1, on the reverse strand, counting down.
ACTAACCACATTGGTCCTATGTGGGCCTGTTCAAATAAATCCTGGGCTACATTTCCCGACAAACCCCAAAATACACAGCCAATAATAGCAAGACTAAATCCTTTCTTTTTCTCACTCATACCGTTTTCCTTCTCATCAAAAATAGCAATAACTGTTAAATTATAGCACAATTTAACTTGGACGCTACCTATTATTGCCAAAATTTTTGGTCAGCAAAAGCAAAGTTGAGAAATTCCTTAAAATGCTTAGCCCAGTAGTATTCAGAGTGAGTCTCATTAGCCAAAATTCGTAACCAAATCTGAGTTAGCGGTAAGCCGGCCTCAAGGGTTCGTTGGTAGTAGCTTAAAGCACAATCAATGTAGGCTTGGTTCATATCGGAAATAAAGGCTGCGTCCGCCTCATCGCCTTCCTTAGTTCCCGTTTGAATATAGAGTCTGGTCTGCTTATTTAAGGGGTGACTCGCAATAAACCGTAAAAAATCCCGCTGACTAAACCAAGAACAAAGTGAAAAGACACCTAAAGTTCCAAAAACTTCCGGGTAAGCCGCCCCCATATAAGCTGTGATTAAGCCCCCCATAGATGAACCAGCTAACAAGGTACTTTGACGCTCAGGTTTAGTCCGGTATTTATAATCGATAAAGGGTTTCACCGTGTTAACTACCCAGTCAGCGTAAGCCATGCCATCACCACCTGCCTGTCCTTCAGTTGGTAAGTCACTTTGCCAGGGGCCGTATTCATCCAAGCGCTTTTCGCCATGATTATCAATTCCCACAATAATCATTTTGGGTAAATCTATATTCTGCTTAATGGTTGGAATTAGTTTCCAAGAGTAGCCGGCAAAGGCTTCCCGACTATAAAAAACATTTTGCCCATCATGGAGGTATA
>NZ_AYYP01000072.1:0-15092 GCF_001436215.1 Ligilactobacillus agilis DSM 20509 | reverse complement strand
CCCGCCGTTTTTCACGATAATAAGGCAAATCCAGCCAGTGGTTTTTTAATTCCAAATAGTAATTATTAGCTTTCCGCACCATCATGACTCCCCCTTAGTTTTTTAATAGTATAGCAAACCTGGAGAATTTTTTCCTTAATGTTGTTTAGGTTGCCGCCGGCCAATCAAGTACATTAACCCTAACGCAACCAGTGCCTGAATAAAAATCCAGAGCCCTCTTAAAGCCAGCTGGCTACCGCCTAACCAGACCCCTAGCGTAATAGAACCTAGGCACAGAATAATTAAACTATTTCTTTGCCACTTGTCAAAGGCAAGGCCGTATTTAACTTCCCTGGCCCGAATGGAAGGTAAAATCGCTCCTAGTCCGATCAAGACAACGATGGCCACAATATTGATGATTAATTCGTACCACCAAGTTGAACTAAACTGGCTAGTATCTTGGGGGAAGATTCCAAAGACGGTCGCAATAGCTGTCACCGCTAGTAATAAGAAGCCACAAAGCCAAGCTAGCTTATCATTTTTTATGAAGACGTAGCTAGAAGGATATTTAGCTGAATTAGCCCGGATTTTCATAAAGGCATAAAAGATCCAGCAAGTAACTCCTGGCGAAATAATCCCGTTAAGGTTTAAGAGCCAGTTGAAAATATCGTTCATTTCAGGTAAAAAGGCCCCTAACAGCATGATAAAAGCCGACAAGAAGCAGGTTAAAAAGTACCCATTGATTGGTAACCCTTCCTTATTAGTCTTTCTTAGAAACGCAGGCATATACTGGCTGCCAGTATCGGCAATCAACATCCTGGTCATCGCGTCTAACAAGACCGCTAGTAAAGCACACATGTAAATAACTGATGTCCAGGCGTAAAGGTACATGAAGAAGTTACCTAAACCATACAGCTTTCCTAAGGCTTGGAAGGCGTAATAGTCCCCGTTCATCTTCATATCGTTAGGAAGGTGGTTAGCGTCAAAGAAGATTCCCAGGGCAAAGGAACCACAAATAGTCAAAAAGGCGGTCATAATCGACAAGGTAATCATTGCCTTAGGAAAATCTTTTTGGGGCCGTTTCATCCTCGTAATAAAGGGGGCCACCAACTCGCTTCCGTTAACCGCATAAATCAGCATCCCAATCGTGGTGAGGTATTTCAAATCAAATTTAGGGACAATGGTATGAATATTCATCGGCTGAGTTGCCATGTGGCCCCCGTTTTTAATTAACCCAGCAAAGGCCAAAAGCACAAACAGTACCGTCATTCCAAACATTGCAAAGCCCCCAATGGTACTTAAAAGTTCCATCGAGTGAGCTAGGTGACGTTGGACAAAAATAAAAATTACAAAAATCAGTGCAGATAACAGCATAAAAGTACTGTTAGACATCGTGTCTTGGAACTTGCCACTGCCGGTAAAGGACCAACCAAAACCAACTACCACCGAATTAGCCGAATCAACTACGTAAGGAACCGAAGCAGCCCAATAAGTCCAGGCAGTAAAGTAACCTAAAAATTCTCCCTTGGTCCCCCGAATCCAAGAAGATAAGCCGCCACCTTCATGATTAAAAACAGACCCCAATTGGCCGACCATTAAGGCATAGGGAATAACGTATAAAAAGAGCATTAATACCCAAGAAGTAATGACCCCCATCCCTTGGTTTTTGAAGTTATACATAATATCTTCAAACCCAATTACAGTGACAAAGGCCATCATTGCCAAGATTGGCCACGAGATATACTTTCCGTGCGTTTCATTAGAATCCATTGAGATTTCCTCCATTTGTTAAATAAAATTTAAATTTTTACTTAACAAATAATAAACTAAAGCCATGGTTAATGCAAATTAAGTTTTTAAGCTACGGCAAATAAGCCCATAATTTCACCAACAAGAACAGAAATTATGGACCTAATTACTATTTAGTTTTGGCTAGGGTTGCTTTAACATCGGGCTCAAATAGTTGCTGACTTAATTCAGTCTCACTAAGAATCTGTTCACTGTCAAATCCAGCAAAAACCTTTAAGGACTGTAAGGCTGCATCCTGATAGCGTTTAGCTCGCTCCAAGGCGTAGGGAACTAAGGACCCATCTTTTAGGTGCTTCAATAAGCGGGCACTCGGAGTAGTTGAGGGATTTTCAATTCAATCTTCTAAATCCTGTAAAACTTCTTGATACTCTGGACCTAACTGCAATTTATTGGCAAAAATCTCCAACCGCTTCATAAAGGCCCGCGCTAAGGCCTGGTATTTGCTTACCGCTTCAGGCTCTTCTAAGGAGATTTCCTCATTCATTTTGTCTGTCCGTGCCACCACTTCGTTAACATCAGCTGGTTTTAAAGCTGGCGTCATTACAAAGTAACCTAGCTAGTAACCTGACAAACCGTAAGGTATCGGACCTAACCCCAACCGAACTAGATGGGTCTAAATCAAGCATCCGTAGCTCAATATAATCGATACCTTCTGCAGGCATTTTTTTAAGGCTGCTGCCACCCTTAAACCTAACCGAGCCATGAAATTCATAATCGGAAATCAACTTACCTTCCTTAGCCCCCTGCTCGATTCGATCAACGTAGGCTTGAACGCTACTATAATCCCCACTAAAGTGGGTGCCAAACCCATAATGACTCTGACGCAGGCTCCGGACCGGCTTAGTTGGCCCCTGGTTTTTTTCGAAGAAATTCTCCTCAGCCACCGGACTCGCCCCAAATAAGTAGGTTAAAAACCAGCGGTAACGGACAAAGCCCTGGGCGATAATCGTGTACAGGTAAGTTTGGGCTTGCATCCGGTTAGCAAACTGGCCCCTTAAATTATTATAGACAGTATCTACCACCCGCGGATTTAAACTCAAGTTGATATGCACTCCACAAGGTGTTCCCGAACTAAAATTTCGTCTCTTAGCCCACTCCTTTAGGTAGGCATCTTTTTCCGGAGTGGTTTTGGCCAACTGAATGGTGCTTTTATCAGCCGGTAACTTAGGTGGCATTGATAGGGGCCACAGCAATTCTCCCGGCGCTAAGGCCGACCTGAGGGAATTATTAATACGGTAGAGATAGTGTAACGCGTCTAAAGCAGTAGCAGCTGCGGGGGTCACACTCTCAGACATTGCTTCTAAAAAATCTTTGGTTAGCCAGGGATTCTTAGCCCCGTCACCGATCGTAGCCGGATATGGTTCTTGGCTTAGATAACCCTGCTCATCTACACGGTGTTACTCAATTTCAAGCTCCATATTAAAATCTGACGTTTTAGCGACTACTTCGTTATCAAAAATTACTTTCCCTACCTTACTAAACATTGCTCTCATTCCCTTCCAAACAAACAACTAGTGCGCCCGCTGTGAACGCGCAATCAAATCATTAAACAATGCTTGCGAATAATCATAGTGCTTATACATATTTTCTGGATGCCACTGAACGGCCAGAATTTGATCAGAAGCAAGGGACTCAACTGCTTCAGGAACTTGATCATCCGCCCAAGCTGAAACTACTAACCCGGGTGCAACTTGGTTTAAAACTTGGTGGTGACGGGAATTAACGTAAGGCCGTTCACCGACAAGTTGCCTAATCCGGCAATTTTCCTTGGTGGAAACATGGTGGGAGGGCATATTACCAGGAGCAATTTGTGAATGCTTCAAGTAGGCTTTCTTATCTTCAGATAAATCCTGGTACAAACTTCCTCCTAAGGCCACGTTAATTAATTGCATCCTCCGACAAATTCCCATGATGGCCTTACCAGCAGCTAAGGCTTGTTTGCATAATTCAATTTCAAACACGTCCCGCTTATAATAAGTAGCCCCTAAATTTTGATGGGGTTCTTGTTGGTAGAAGGTAGGATCAACATCAACCCCACCAGCAAAAATAATCCCGTCAAATAAATCCAAATAATCTTTAACATACTTGGGAGCTACGCTTGGAAAAATAACTGGTACACCTCCAGACTTAACAATCGCTTCAATAATTGGTCGCGGTGCAAAGGCCGCGTTTCTCATATTGATAACGTTAGTTGCATCAAAAATAGTATCTGCAGGTACCGCTATTCTTGGTCGCATAAAAACACCTCTTATTGCTTACTTGCGTGCACGTAGGCACTAATTTCTTTTAATTGTTCAACTGTTTTGGTATTAAAGATAAACCCAATGTCTCCCATAATATCGGCAAAGCCCGCTGGTACTTCTTGGTAATCCTTTAATTCAGCTGCATACTTTGCCTTAACATCTGCTACCGAGTGTAAATACTCAGGTCCCTTCCGGCGGGAAACGTAAACACTGTTATAAGGACAATCGTTGCCATAAATAAAGTGATTTTCCTTAACTAGGACTGCGTAGGCCTTAAAAAGATCGATTTGGTGTGCATGGTTCATCAAATCGATTGATGGTCCTCCAGGTGGCCGGCAGTTAAGTTCTAGGGCATATAGTTTTTTGTCCTTAGTCCGGAAGAATTCAAAGTGAAAGAAGCGCTCGGTAATTTTGAAGGCGGCCACGCTCTTTAAGCCTAATTCCTTTAGGTCGGCGGGAATTTCGCGGGCCTCGTAAAAATACATATTACATGCATCTAGGACCGTTTCTAAGGCTGGTTGCCCGTAAACCATGGACGAATAGAAAACCACTTTGCCATCTTGATCCGTTAAGCCATCAAAGGTAACGATCTCTCCTTCGAGGTACTCCTCTAAAAAGTAGTCCACCCCTGGCTGCCTTTTAGTAAAGAATGACTCTAGTTCAGCTTGGTTGTTAACCTTATAGGTGTCACTGGCCCCCACGCCACTATCGGGCTTAATAATGACCGGGTAACCTACCTGGCTGATAAACTGCTCAGTTTGTTCCTTATCTTTTACTAACTGACCCTTAGCCGCCGGAATACCGTTTTTTACAAAAACTTCCTTCATCTTAGACTTATACTTAATGACGTCTACGTCCGCATTTTTATAACCAGGAATGTTAAAGTCAGTTCTGAGTTTGGCGTCTTGAAGTAACCAGTATTCGTTATGCGACTCTAAGCGGTCGATTTTGCCGTATTTAAAGGCAAAGTAGGCCACCGCCTTATACATTTGGTTATAGTCTTCCATATCATCCACCCGGTAATATTCCGTCAAGGCCGTCTTTAAACTCGGACTCAATTGATCATAAGGACAATCGCCAATCCCTAAAGTCCTGAAGCCAGTCTCATGTAACCGGAGGGTAAATGGTTCAAAGTTAGGCGGAAAATGGGGTGAAACTACAATAAAATTAAGTGGGGCTGTCATTAATCATCACTTCCATTCTTATAATTTGCCATCAGCTCTTAGTTCGGTTAGAAAATACGGCATCTGCTTACGCCACCAAGGCCAATCGTGGTCAACATCAAAGCCCCAGTAATCAAACCAGGCCGGAATTTGTTTAGCGTTGAATGCTTCTTCTAGTTTCCTAGTGTCAGCAACTTCTTCCCAGGCTCCTTGACCAATACAGATAATGTAGTCATTTTGCCGGTATTGATCTAAAAACCAAGTATCATCCAGGTTCCACAAGTAGTCAACCGGAGAATTATGGTAAACTAATTCGTCTCCGTAATAATCCCCCGTAAAGAAGCGGGCATCGTAAACCCCACTTTGAGCAATCACGGTATCAAAAACATCCGGGTGGCGCAATGCAAAGTTAACGGCATGAAAGGCCCCCCATCGAACAACCAGTTACCCCTAAGGCACCATAATAGTTGCGTTCATACTTAATTAGCGGCACTAGCTCTTCAACAATGTAGCGGTCGTAAGCATCGTGGGCAGCCGCCATTTCATGCGGGCTCTTATCCTTAGCTAACCAGGATTCATTATCAAAAGAATTAGGCGTATAAAAGGTCACCAACCCTTGGTCGATGAAAGTTTGGCAGGCACTTACCATGCCAAAGTCAGCATACTCATTTGGGCTACCACCACTGGAGGGAAAGACTAAGAAAATTTTCCCACCGTGACCATAAACATTAAACTCCATCTCCCCACCTAAGTTACTACTATAATGACTGCGACTTTCAAAGTGCATCCTTATCCCCCCAGTAAAGTTTTTTCATTTTTCTCTTACAATTTTTTAATTATAATAGCACATACTTAGGGTAAAATCTAATTTTTAGAAACTTTTTGCGTGAAAATTTCATAATTTAAATTTTAAGCGGCCGCTATAGTAATAAAGAAGTTTCATCCAAATATGGATTTTCAGTCAAAATATCGCCTCATTTTTGGTAACAGTTACGCTTTTTAATCGGTGAGCAAAATAATAAGATTTTAGCCTTACAAAAAAGTTCCCCGCTGTTGGCATAAACACCAACAACGAGGAACAATACCTTTTTGCAAATATTTCTAAAAAGATGATGATTTAATCCCTAATCGTATCAACAATAGGGCCACTATCTTTAGCCAGTTGTCCCCACATATCCATTATCATCAATAGATTGGCATAATAAGCCTTGATACAGAGGTGTTTTTAGAATGAAAGTTTTCTAACCCACAGATCCTTCCATTTGATATTCGATTAAGCGATTAAGTTCCACGGCATATTCCATTGGCAGTTCCTTAGTAAATGGTTCAACAAAGCCCATGATGATCATTTCAGTGGCCTTTTCTTCAGAAATACCCCGGCTCATTAAGTAATACAGCTGTTCTTCTGAAATTTTTGAAACCTTGGCTTCGTGTTCCATTGAGACATTACCATTAAGAATCTCATTGAAAGGAATGGTATCACTAGATGATTTATCATCCATGATGATGGTATCACACTCGACGTGGGCAAACGAGCCGTCGCTATCGCGCTCAAAGCGGACCTGGCCACGGTAGTCAACCCGGCCCCCATCCTTACATAAGGACTTGGAGACAATCGATGAAGATGTGTGCTTAGCGTTATGAATCATCCGAGCCCCGGTATCAGAATCGACTCCCTCACCCTCGGAGGTTGCCCCAGCAAAGGCGATTGATAGCATCGTCCCCCGGGCGTGTTCGCCATTGAGGTAGACGCTTGGGTACTTCATCGTTACCTTAGAACCTAAGTTACCATCAACCCATTCCATCGTGGCATTTTCTAGTGCCTGGGCCCGCTTGGTTTCTAGACTGTAGACATTATCGGACCAGTTTTGAATGGTGGTATAACGGCAGTAGGCATCCTTTAAAACGTTAACCTCAACTACGGCCGCATGGAGACTATCCTTAGAATAGTTAGGAGCCGTACACCCTTCTACATAGTTGACGCTAGCACCTTCGTCAACAATAATTAAGGTCCGTTCAAATTGGCCTGAATTCCCCTCATTAATCCGGAAGTAACTTTGAATTGGAACATCAGTTTTAACGCCCTTAGGCACATAGATAAAGGTGCCCCCGGACCAAACCGCTGAATTTAAGGCTGCCATCTTATTGTCTTCTGGCGGAATTAATTTACCGAAGTATTCCTTAACTAGCTCGGGATACTTTTGGACAGCATCATCCGTTGACATGAAGATAATCCCCATTTTTTCAAAGTCTTCTTTGATATTGTGATAAACAACCTCTGATTCATATTGAGCCGAAGACCCAGCTAAATACTTACGCTCAGCTTCAGGAACCCCTAAGCGATCAAAGGTCTTCTTAATATCTTCGGGCACATCATCCCAATCTCTAGCCACCTTATCGGTATCACGCCTGAAATAATTAATGTGTTCAAAATCTAGTTTGGATAAGTCGGGTCCAAACTTCGGCATTTCTAACTTGCGATAAATTTTATAGGCATTGAGGCGAAATTCTAACATCCACTCTGGTTCATTTTTAGCAGCTGAAATTGCCCGCACAATTTCTTCGGTCAAACCTTCACCCGTAGTAAATACCGGGGTAATGTCATCTTTGAACCCATACTGGTATTCGCCACCTAATTTAGGCATTTCTTCTGTCATCATTTTCCCTCACTTTCTAGAACTTGGTAGACTGCTTTCCAAGCCAAGGTAGCACACTTTATCCGCGCTGGAAATTGTGCTACCCCCGCTAAAATACTGGCATCTCCTAGTACTTCATCTAATTGATCCTCATCAGTCACCTCACCGGTAACCATTTTTGAAAATAACAGCACCTGTTTTTCAATTTCTTTAGGGGTTTTTCCAATTACCTCGTCAGTCATTAATGAAGCAGAAGCTTGTGAGATGGTACAACCGGTCCCACTAAAAGCCACTTCACTAACCTTGCCATCTTTTAAAGCCAATTCGACGGTCAAAACATCTCCACAAGTCGGATTACGTAACTCTAAACTTTTGTCAGCCCGGGGTAAATGTCCGTGGTGATGCGGATGCTGTGAGTGTTCTAAAATAATTTGGCGGTAAAGGTTATTTAATTTAGATAGTCCCATTGCCAAAAAACTCCTTTGTTAAAAGCAAGGCCTCAACCAAACGGTCGGCATCTTGCTTAGTATTGTAAAAGTAAAAACTAGCTCGGGCTGTGGCAGCAACATCTAAATAGCGCATTAGCGGTTGGGCACAGTGGTGTCCTGCCCGAATGGCTATTCCTTCCATATCTAAGGCAGTCGCAACGTCATGCGGGTGAATCTGATCGAGGTTAAATGAAATTACCCCAGTATGCTTTTTAGGATCCTTAGGGCCATAGAGTTTTAGGCCAGGAATTGCTTGGAGCTTAGGTAAGACATAGGCTACTAGCTCTTGCTCATAAGCCGCTATCTTGTCCATTCCTACTTGTTCTAAATAATCAAGCGCTGCGCCTAGACCAATCACCCCTTCAATATTTTGGGTGCCCCCTTCAAATTTAAGGGGGGCCTTTTTATAACTTGATTGCGTTAATTCAACCCAATCAATCATTTCGCCCCCAAATTCTAAGGGCGCCATTTGTGCTAATAACTCACCTTTTCCCCACAAAATTCCGATGCCGGTTGGCGCCAACAACTTGTGCCCAGAAAAGGCATAAAAATCAGCCCCCATCTTTTGAACATCAGTCACCATATGGGGCGCACCCTGGGCGCCATCTACTACTAAGATTGCACCATTTTGGTGGGCTAGCTGGGCTAGTTGCGCTAGTGGGTTGGCTACCCCTAAAACATTGGAAGCTTGGTTAACGGCTACAATCGCTGTTTTAGCTGTAATTGTTGCCTCAGCTTTAGCCAAATCCACTGCCCCGTCTGCCGTTAAATCTAGGTACTTTAGCGTGGCGCCGACTCGTTTAGCTAATTCCTGCCAAGGCACGAGGTTACTATGGTGTTCGGCATAGGAAATAACAATCTCATCTCCAGCTTTAACGAAACGTTCACCGTAACTCCTAGCCACCCAGTTAAGGGCTTCGGTGGTTCCCTTCGTGTAAATAATTTCTTCACTAGTCGGAGCGTTAATAAACCGCGCCACCTTTTGACGCACCGCTTCAAATTGGGCTGTTGCCCGCTCGGCTAAAGTGTGCACCCCGCGGTGAACGTTAGCATTATCGTTGCGGTAATAGTTAACTATGGCATCAATGACTGTCTGGGGCTTTTGACTAGTGGCAGCGTTATCGAGGTAAACTAAATCTTCGTCATTGACAGTTTGCGCTAAAATTGGAAAATCAGCCCGATACTTATTCATCTCTTTGTCCATCTACGAGCTTCCTTTCAATCATGTTTTCTAATTCAATTTGAATTGCTCGTGACGGAATAGCTGCTAAAACGGGACCTAAAAAGCCGCGAATTACTAGTCGCTCTGCGATTGGTTTAGGCAAGCCCCGACTCATTAGGTAGTAAAGTTGTTCTTCATCGACCCGCCCCACACTTGCAGCGTGACCAGCCGTCACATTGTTATCGTCAATTAAGAGGATGGGGTTAGCATCTCCCCGAGCATGTCTTGATAGCATTAAAACCCGACTTTCTTGTTGGGCATCCGCTCCCGTAGCGCCCTTCATAACGTGCCCAATCCCATTAAAAATTAAATTGGAATTTTGCAAAATTACCCCGTGTTGGAGGATGTGACCAATCGAATTTTTACCGTAGTTGGTTACCCGGGTATCAATCCCTTGAACCTGCTTACCGGTTGAAATCGCAATCACCTTAGTTTCGGCATGTGACCCGGTTCCAACTAATTCCGAATCGTAATCACCAACGATGTTACCATCACTCATCATCCCTAACGACCAGTCAATCTTAGCATCACGCTTTAGATAACCACGCCGATTTAGGTAAGCCGTAGTCTTTTGACCTAAGCGATCAATACTTGAAAACTTCACGTGGCTGCCGTCTAAGGCAATTACTTCAACGATGATATTAGCGGTACTTTCACTTTGGCCTACAGTTAACATATTTTCCAAATAAGAAACTTCACTATTGCTATCGGCAATCAACAAAACATGGTGAACGTAATCAGCCCCGGTCGTGGCGTCTTGAACAAAATAAGTCACTAACGGCTCCGTTAAGACTACATTTTTGGGAACATAAATCAACAAACCGCTCGTCAACTTGGCAACGTGTTCTGCTGTTAGGCGATTTTCTGTCGATTTAATTGCCTTCTTCATGAAGTAGGCTTGAATTAAATCAGCGTGTTCTTTTAAAGCCGTTTGCCAGTCGCAAATAATAACACCTTGTTCCTTTAAAGCCGGACTCAAATTTAACAACTTAGTTGTTTGCCCCACTTGAACGGCCGTTGCCTTAGCTTGATCAATTTCTTCTGGCACCTCTAATTTACTTTCTTCATAGGCCAGTTGCTTGGTTAAGTTAATCGGCCAGTGACGATACTTGATTTTTTGAAAACTAGGCATCTTTAAAGTTTCACTTGCCTGTAGAGCTAATAACCGTTCTTCAGTGAACCAGGTAGGTTCTGCAACTTGCTTAGCATAAGTTGCTAGTTCGGGATAGTTAGTCAAATCCATCGCAATCCCTCCTTTAAGCATCTTCATCGGTTAACTTGATGTCAAGACCTAATTCATCACGCAAGCCCGCATAACCTTCGTCTTCTAAGCGCTTAGCCAATTCAGGGCCACCTTGCGCAACGATTCTACCATCCATCATCACATGAACTACGTCGGGAATGATATAGTTCAACAACCGTTGGTAGTGCGTGATAATCAAGGAACCAAACTCTGGTCCCCGCATCTTATTGACCCCTTTAGAAACAACTTTTAAGGCATCGATATCTAAACCGGAGTCAATTTCATCCAGGATTGCAAACTTAGGTTCAATCATCATTAACTGTAAAATCTCATTACGCTTCTTTTCACCACCGGAAAAGCCTTCGTTTAAATAACGGTCAGCCATTTCTTCAGACATGTCTAAGAAATCCATATTTTCGTCTAGTTTCTTTAGAAACTTTCTAATTGAAATGGGATTATCTTCGCTTCGTCTAGCGTTAATTGCTCCGCGAATAAATTCGGCATTAGTTACCCCTGGAATTTCGGCTGGGTACTGCATTGCCAAAAATAAACCGGCCCGGGCACGTTCGTCTACTGGGAGTTCTAATAAATTTTGGCCATCGAGTAAAACTTCCCCTTCTGTTACCTCATAAGCTGGATTACCCATGATTGCTTCCGACAAGGTCGATTTACCGGTTCCGTTTGGCCCCATAATTGCATGGATTTCACCTGTTTTTAGGGTCAAGTTAACCCCCTTGAGGATTTTCTTACCGTCAATTGTTACGTGTAAATTTTTTACTTCAAGTGTAGACATAAAATCTAGCCCCCCTAATTCTTCTAATATTTATAATTTTAGCTCAATCAAACTCAGCTTGCAATCGCAACCAATGGCTAAAAGGCGCGCTAAGGCGGGTTTGATAGGCTTTCATCACCCTATATAAATAAAGTTATAGTTATATGGTTAAATCAATCTAATTTTTAAACAATTTTTACTTGTAATTTTTTTAAACAAACTGATTAATGGTATTTTTTAGCTTCTTCTCCTATAATAAAGCTACACTATTCTTTTTGGAGTGATTTGCATGAAACCATTAATCGGAATAATTGGTAACAGTTTTGATAACCCCATTGTCGAACACGCTAACCTGCCAATCAACTATACTCCCAAGGGCTATACTAACGCCGTCCACGCTGCTGGGGGACTGCCTATTATTATTCCTTTGGTCAACGAAGATAATATCACTGAGATTGTTGCTCGCTTTGATGGTTTAGTCTTTGCCGGTGGCCAGGATGTCTCCCCTATTTTTTACGGCCAAGAACCTCACCCTAAATTGGGTAGCCTTAATTATCAGCGAGACCTAGTAGAAATTGCCCTTATTAAAGCGGCCCTTGCCAAAGGACTACCTATCTTGGGAATTTGCCGGGGTTTACAGGTTATCAACGTTGCTTTAGGCGGTAGTTTGTACCAAGATTTAAGCGAATATCCAAATTGGTCGGTAAAACACCAACAATTCGGAACTGCTTGGGCAATGCCAACCCATTCAATCAAAGTTGAGCCTGCTAACCCTCTCCATGATATCTTTGGCGATACCGGCTTAGTTAACTCCCTCCACCACCAGGCTATTAAAGACCTGGCCCCAGGCTTACAGGCTTTAGCAACCAGTGCCGACGGGTTAGTGGAGGCAGTTACTAACAAGCAGCAAAATCTTCTAGCCGTACAATGGCATCCTGAAGCCCAATTTGAAGACTTTCCGGAAGCTTTAGCTATCTTTGCCTGGCTCATTCAAGCTAGCCAAGCCAAGGATTAATTATTAAGGTTAACAAATAAGCCACCCCAGTAAGGGTGGCTTATTTATTTATGGTAACTTAGTTAACCGTCAACTTATCAGTTTCAGCCTTTAATTTAGCCGCAATGTCATGTAAGTCAGCAACGTGGGAGGTAAATTCCTCCATTGTTGCTAAAACCTCCTCTGCATTTGCGGAGACTTCTTGGGTCCCAGCTGCATTTTCTTCCGTTGAAGCGGAGATATTTTCTAGGCGACTGAGAACCTTACCTTGGACTACTTCAATTTCAGCCGAAGCATTGGCAACTTGGGCGACCTGTTCAATCATTGTTTGGTTACTCTTATAAACTTCAGCCGTTGATTTAATAGCTGCTTGAATCAATTCTGACTGTTTTTGGCCACCTTCAATCGAGTTATTGGTCTTTGTGACCATTTCATGCGATTTATCCTTAATTTGATTAATAATTGCTTCAATTTCCTTAGTTGAAGCAGCACTTTGCTCAGCTAGCTTCCTAATTTCGGTTGCCACAACTGAGAAGCCTTTCCCAGCTTCACCAGCGCTGGCAGCTTCAATTGAAGCATTTAACGCTAAGAGGTTAGTCTGCCGTGAAATGTCATTGATAACCCCAATTATCTTAGTAATATCTTGAATACTTGTATTCATATCCTGAACACTTTGGGATAAATCCTTCATCTCAACTAACTCTTGATTCCAGTTGGCGTTAACTGAATCCATCGTCTCCATGTTGGCTTGGTTGAGACTGGCAGATTTATCTGCTTCATCATTCATTGTTTGCGCATTAGCATGTAGGCGTTCAATAATTTCGGATAGATTGTGTAACCTCGTGACACTTTCTTGAGTTTCTTGGGCCTGTGAACTTGTAACTTCAGCAATTCCCGTAATAGTTTGTGCAACTTCATCGATAGCTTTATCAGTTTGAGTTGACAATTCTAGCAGCGAGTCTGATTTTTCAGCCACATTATTAGCCTGGCCCTTAACCTTCTTGACCAAGCCCCCAACGGCCGCAATCATTTTGTTGTAGCCATAAGAAATTTGGTTAAATTCACTGCCGTGTTCATCAGGGGTGTAAAGCTTAGCGGCTACCTTACCCTTAAAACTCTTAGCTGCTTTTGGCTTAACCTCAATTGGATTCATCTTTCCTTTTTCTGCCGCCCTGAAGTAAGACAGGATGTGACCGACAATTTCCTTGAAGATGCCGTTGATAATAAATGCTAAAATCAAGACAAGTACCGCCACCACCAAGGCGATAATAGAGGCACTGATTAAAACAGAATGTAATTCCGCTTTAAGGTCATCTTTCATTACGTAAGCATAAGCCCAGTACTTACTACCGACGGCTCCCTTATTAAAGTAAATATCCATGACCTTAGAATTACCCTTAACATGAACATAGCCTTTACGTTTACTTGAAGCAGCAATTGCTTGGTACATCTTATCGCTGCTTAAGTCATTACCCCGACTGTAGTGAGCATCGTCGATTGCCCCTTTAGAAGCTAGCGCGATTCCTTTGTCGGAAATTAAAGTTACCCGCCCTGTTTTACCAATTTTCAATTGGCCTAATGGCCGTTCAATGTCGTTAAAGGAAACGTTGCTACTGATAACGAAGAACTTACCATTAGCTGCCTTATAGCCATAAGCGGCTGTGATTACGAAGACGCCTGACTTAGGATCTTTATAAGGTAACGTCCACACAACGCGATTTAAGTTTTGCTTTGCCTGGCGGTACCAATTTTGCTCAGTCACTTGATAGCCTTGCGGATAGTTAATGGTGCTAGCAAATTCACCGGCCTGATCAGCCACGGTTGCCCCTAATAACGAGCTGTTAGCACTAACCAGTTTTTGCATTTCCGTCTTCAACTTTGGTTTATCAAAGTTACCGCTGGTAAATTCGCCATACTTAGCAGTAGCAATCAACATCTTTTCAGTTGATTTTTGGAGGTGAGTCCGTTCCTCTTGAATCATATCAACCGCACTAACCTTCGAGAGGTTATTCCGCTCGATTAAGACGTTTTTGGTAATTATGTTAGATGCAGCTAACATCGTAAATAACGGCACTAGGCCAACTACAATTAGAAAAAATAAAATCCACTTACCAATGGATTTTGTTTTTAGTACTTCCTTATTCATTAATTTAGGGCGGGATACCAGTGGTTTTAACCACTGGAGGAATAGCCCTCACTTTAGATTCGTTAGAATCTACTTTTTACCCTTTCGCCTCCTTATGCTGTGTATTTATCGAACAAAAGTGCTATAATGTCAGTAAAGAAAGTGAGGTGAACCTAATGGAAATACAAATTACTATCAAAGTGAAATTAAATCTTGCCAACGCAGAGATTGCTTCGAGTTTTACTAACACGATGGAGCAATATCGCTTGGCTTGTAATTACGTTTCTGATTACATTTTTAATCATGATTTTGATATGCAACAAAGCCGATTAAACAAAGTTTTGTATACTAATTTACGTAGTTCTATTTATGCTTAAATCGCAAATGGCTCAATCTGTAATTAGAACCGTGATTGCCC
>NZ_AYYP01000071.1 GCF_001436215.1 Ligilactobacillus agilis DSM 20509 | reverse complement strand
GATTGTGGTTTTATGGTCTTTTTTTGCCAATAACGTCCAATTATGGAGTGCTTACTGTTAAGTAAGTAGCTTGGTTAGAAATAAATAGCCTGCGTTTGCATTGTAAGAGTAATTTTTTTCAAGGTACTCCCTTATTTTAAAAAAAGTATTTTTAATACTTTTTAAAATTATTCAAAATACACAGTTGACATATATTTAATATGTGTGTAGAATTACGTTGTAAGTTAAAGGAAGGAGTGATGCAACTTGTTGAACGAAAGATTGTACGAGCTAATGAGTGGTATACGTGGTTATGTTCCTGAAACAGAGGTACCAACCTTATTTGCAGGGTTAGCTTTGTTGAAATACTCTGGTAGAGATCTTCTTAAGAACTTAGTTTTGCAAAGTAAAAAGCAGTTAGAAGAGACGTTAGCTGAAATTACGAGTGGGTTAGATGTTAGTTTATTATCGAGCTTTACTTCAGAATTTAAGTCTATTGTTGATGAGATTCCGGATGCTACTTATCGTTCATTACTAACAGCTGCTAATAATTTGCAGGCAAACGACTTAATGAAAGTTGCTACTACGTATGGAATTTGGCATGGTGGTAAGGATTTCTTTATAACAGTACCAACAGAAATCAGTAAGTTATTGGTAGGATTGGCAGATGTTCAGCTTGGTGATAGTCTGCTTGATCCAACCGCAGGAGTAGGTGGAGTATTAGTTGAGGCTTTACATTATCAACCGGGATTAATTGTAGGACAAGAGCTTAATGTTACCGTGGCACAGATAGGTTACCTTACTTTACTTGTGAATGGTGCAAATAAGGAGCAACTAAAATTTTATGCGGACGATGTCTTATTACATCCACATTATTTAGATAAATTTGGTAAGTTTGACAAAATTGTGCAAGTTGTGCCCTTTGGATTTAGATTATCATCTAGTCTAGATAATGATGAGTATGGGCGGTTTCCATTTGGTCCCTTGAGCAAAATGGCGGGAACATTGGCTTATATCAGTAATGCAATTTCTTCGCTGAAACCAACTGGTGGCAAAGCAGTAGTCCTGGTTAGTGCTGGTGACTTATACAGAGGCGGGAGTGAAGCTAGGATTAGGAAGAATATCTTAGCTTACGATTTAATTGAAACAGTCATTTCATTACCAGCTAATATGTTCTATTCAACCGGGATTGAAACGGCGATTATAGTTTTGAATAATGACAAACCCTCGCAGTCTGAAATGCAGGTGCAATTCATTAAAGTTAACGATGAAATGACTAGGAGTACACGGACGAATAAGCAACTAAAAGCCGAAGCGTTAGAACAGA
The DNA here is from genome assembly GCF_001436215.1 of Ligilactobacillus agilis DSM 20509. GTDB lineage: Bacteria > Bacillota > Bacilli > Lactobacillales > Lactobacillaceae > Ligilactobacillus > Ligilactobacillus agilis. Next base: position 50,431 of record NZ_AYYP01000071.1, on the reverse strand, counting down.
TTTTAGAGTTATATCATAGTAAAAAAGAGGTTCCAGGGCTAGCTGCTAACATCCCTGTATCTGAGATTAAGAATGGGGATTTATCAGTTGAAAGCTATATTAAGCAAGTTGAGTTTACTGTTAATGGCGAGGAGATTCATGTAAATTACAAAAAACTACAATCGTTAGATACGCTTACCTTAGGCCGGGTTGCTGAGATAGGTCGAGGCTACAATTTTAGTAGTAAAGATGAAAGTGATACTGGAGAATACCAAGTCATTCGGATTACTGATTTGACAGAGACGGGGATTGATTATACTAAACTTATAAGTGTTAATCCGCGTCAAGTCGATTTAAGTAGTTACTTAGTTCAAAAGGGTGATATTCTGTTAAGCGTACGTGGTAATACTAACAAGGTAGAATTGATTGAAGAAGGGCATGATAAACTTTTAGTTCACGCTAATTTGGTTAGTCTAAGAGTAAGGGCAGGCTATGATGAGCATTTCTTAAAACTATATCTAGAAAGTTCGTTGGGACAGATTTTGTTAGCGACCCTTGCTAGAGGGACGACTGTTAAGCAAATCAGCATACAAGATTTACGGATACTACCGGTTCCCAATTTATCTTTAGCAAGGCAACAAGAAATTGTAGCTAATTATCAGAGAAAAATGCTACAAGTAGAACAAAGGTTGGCCGCCATTAGGCGAGAAGAACGTGATATTCAGCACGGTTTTTATGATGCAACTGGAATGGGGGAAGCATTTGAAATAGAGGAAGGATGAGGAAAATGACTATTGATGAAATTTTAAACAAGGATGGAATACTTGTTAAGTTTGTTGAAAAGAAGTATGTTGATTCGTTTTGCGATGGTGAAATACATTTTGAAAGTTTATCTTCTTTTATTGATAAAGAGAAAATCGAAGGCGATACTGTAATTGGTGATGAATATGAAGGTGCGAGATTGTGGAATATTTCTATCAAGAGAAATTTTTCACACCAGAGATACGTAAAGACCACATTACATCTTGATGATGAGGATAAAAGACGTTTGGGAGTAGCTAGCTTTTTCTACATACCATATAAAGAAATGGATGTAATTGATAAGAGTGAAAAAGCAGCAAGGCTAAGATTGTCTCAATCTGTGATTGAGTATTTTAGAAATTTTAATAAAACAGCTAAAAGAATACCAGTTGTTCTTACAGCTAGCTTTTTTTATGAAAAAATGAAAGAATATATGGATGACGAAAACAGTAGAACACTAGCGATGGGACCAGTATGCTACTATGATGAGAATGATTCAAACTTCAAGGATATATCGTATCTAGAATTAGCATTTCGGAAAAGAAATAGGTATTCTGAGCAAAAAGAATATAGGGTGGTTTATTGGTTAGATGATAATGATGAAAGATATAATGCGGAAAATTACGTTTATGAAAAAATTAAAAACCTTACTTATTCGTTCCATAATGAGGAATCGTTGTATGAAGGATTAGTAAAAGTAACTTGTTAATGAAAATTTTGGAGGAATGATTGAATGAAGTGCAAATTTAGAGACGCTGATAAATTAAAAAATTTAAGGGCAAATTTCCTAGGTAGGCCACTAAAAAAGTCTTATGGAAGTATAACCTGTGAAGGCGCATTTATTGATTATATAGATAAAACAGATATTAACTATCGAGATTTAGAAGATTATGTTATTGCTTTTTCGTCCGAAACAAACACTAATAATGATTTGATTGCTGCTAGAAATTGTTTGCAAGCATATATTGATAGGAGAGATGAATACGCAAATATTATATCGAGTATGGCACTACTTGTTGCAATATTAACATGGATTAAAATCGAAAATTCAGTGATAGTTATACTCATACTCTTTCAAACAATCTATATTTGGGTTCATAAGAGAAAGGATAATTTGCGAATTAATGAAGCAAATGTTTTGATTACGAGTATAAATATAGTTCTAGAGGAAAGGACAAAGACAGCACAATTAACTATTGGCAATTTTAAAGACGAAAAATGATTCGTTAAGTTTGAAAAAATTTTATCAAAAAATTTCGAGCCGGATTAGAAAATATTTACTAAATTGGGGAACTAACACTGTCAAATAATTCAGTGGAACAAGCCATTAGACCAGCAACTCTAATTCACAAAAATTCACTGTTTGCGCCAACAGTGGCTAGGGCAAAAGCAAACGCGATCTGGTACAGCTTGATTCAAACATCAAAATTGAATGGGTTAGATATCTCTAAATATCTCAACTACATCTTTTCGTTACTAGAGCAGCGAAAAAAGTTGATGTTGAGGCTTATTTGCCATGGAATCCTGAAGTTAAAGAAATTTGTACAAATTAAAGACCATAAATTCACATTTTGATTGTGTGATTTTACGGTCTTTTTTAATTGGTGACACTTCGTTATGTAGCGCTTACTTATGATGGAGTACTCATCTTTAGCTCTTTTAGAAACTCATCATATTTTTGATGATACTCTGATATAGAGTCAAACGCATAGTCTCCTGTCACATTACTAAAATATTCTTTCCCATACACCTGCCAATATTTGGTAGTAATATACGCTACAGCTAAATCGTGCGCGATTTTTTCATTAGAAATTTTTTCGGATATAATTTTGCCTCCTTCTTCATTAGCATTAGTACATATCGTTTGGCGATTTATAACCCCAAAATTTAATTTGATACTTTGCATAACAAACGTCCTACATTACCTATATCGGTCGTTTCTTTTATTTTTTAACCCTTGTTCAAGGGCGGAATGAAACGTAACTATTAGAGCGACACTTTTAGGTGAAAGTAACTTACTTTAAAAAAACAGGGCAAAATACTTTCTTTTTTAAATAAAGAAGTATAATTAAGCACATAAAGAAAGCATGAGTTTTGAGCGGATGGATAGCAATATTTCCTTACCAAGTGAACTATGTCAAGCAATTGTAAATGGTATTTTGAATGGGTATAAAGATTATCTTGAGGCAAGAAGACAAGCTTATAATGCTTTAAGGGTTAGCGCAGCGTATGCCTGGACAAAAGGTAATCATATTGATTCTAGTGTATACAAAGAATTTGAAAAATATAGGCAAGTTAAAAGCTCGGTGGAGAAAGCCGGGTATGCTTGGGAATATCTTCAATTTATTTTGGAAGATACTAGTGGTGAGAAGTACTTGATAATCGTGAAAAATAGTCGGGGAATTAAGAAGGCCTTCAATGGGCAAACGGATGGCGTTAAAACGAATAACTATTTGCGTGAATATGCTGGTATAAATAATTCGTTTATTGACAGAACTGTTCTGAAAACAGTCCCATCTGAAAAAGTTGTTCAACTAGAACTTCCAGGACTCGGAAGAGAGGGTAAAGAGATAGCGACTGAAGATGTTGTAAGTTACGATCGGTTTTATATTGTGACATGTGAATTTGATTCTCAATCTAAAATGATTAGTAAAATCGCTTTGACAATACCAAATCAAGCGGAAATGACTTTAATTGAAGTTGCGGATTTAACACCTTTAATAGAGAATAGCACCCATTCAATTAGTGATGAAGAACTTGAAGTTGCTAAGACTGATAAACTTCCGGATGGTATTTACGATGAAAATCATACATTTGGATATGAGGTTGCTAGCGAGAAACAAACTGATACAAAAGAAGCAAATTAAGTAAAAAGTTAGGATGATTTTCATGTTTTATGGGGAGAAACTAAGTAGCCTTAGAAAATTGAACGGCCTCTCTCGCAAAGAACTAGCAGACAAATTGAATATAACTGAACAATCAGTATGGCAATATGAAAATGGGCTTATGTTACCTTGAATTGAAATACTGAATCGATTGCGTGGTTTATTTAATGTAGAAACAAAGTACTTTTTTTCACCCAGCAATCTTATTGATAAGGTTAGTGAGGAAAGGATTGCATATAGGGCGAAGGATAGGGAGTCAAGAAAAAAGACCAAGCTTGAACTAACTTTTTTGAACTACGTTGACTACTATATCAACTACTTTGAACAAAATCTGTTGTTGCCTCAAGAATCTATAATAGCTATCAGAAAAGAATGCCTGCGAATGCTTAAAGAAAGTAACTTGGAAAGAAATGAGCTAATTAAAGTAATTGCTACATTTGCGAGAAGAAAATTAGCTCTAAATGATAATAAAAATTTGATGTATATCCTGGGGCGTAGTGGGATTTATATTCTTGAAAAGAATTTAGGCGCACAGATTGATGCTTATAGTACAGTTACAAATGATGGTCGCTTGTATATAATTTTGGGGACGTTCAAAAAGTCTGCTGTTAGAAGAAATTTTGATTTAGCTCATGAATTAGGACACTTACTATTACATGCTAATATAGACATGGATATTTTAGCAGCTATTGAATTAAAAGTTATTGAAAAGGAAGCGGATTTATTTGCGTCTATCTTTCTTTTACCAGAAACAGAGTTTTCCAATGATTTTTTAGCCTTAAAAAGGAAATCTAATCCGGATTACTATATTGAGTTAAAAAGAAAGTACTTGGTTTCAATTGCAGCTTTGGAGATGAGGGCTTATGGATTGAAACTGATAACTTATCAGGAGAATCGATATTTTTGGGGACAATTAACCAAAAAAGGTTATAGGCAAATTGAGCCATTAGATAATGAACTTCCATCGATAAGGCCGGGAAAGGTTCGTTCGCTTCTAAAATTTGTGCTTGATAAGAAAGTAGTAAACTTAGATGAAATGTTGAGTCAATCTAATCTACTACCTAAATTTCTTATTAAATTATTTAGCTTAGACAATGATTTTTTTGATCAATATTTAGAAGTGAAGAAAGATTATTATAGTAATGCTAAGGTCATAGATATGGCAGCTTTTCGCAATTGAGTATAGAGAGATAAAAAACTTATCCATATCTTCAAAAATTGATTGATTACTTGAATGGATGGTAGTAGCTTTAGGCTAGGAAAATAATGATAGTTACAACATAGGTTATTGAAAGAAGGGGCAGCTAGAAATAGTTGTCCCTTTTCATATTCTAAATTTTTTACTGGTGATGTACTTGTATCTGTTGGTTGAAGGTAAGCTAAAATAGTACTAGTATCGATAGGCAACAAAAGGTTGAAACTACTGTTTTGGAAAGAATTGACGGAAAAAAGCATATATAGTTGAGAGTGAAAACGGATGCTAGGCAGAACGGGTGTGAAAACTAGTTAATTCCAAGTAAACTTTAGGGAAAGTTCGGAAGGCGTAACTACTAGGAAGAGTAGTATAAAAACATTGTTTGTGACGAAATTTCCGCGAAGGGAAAACTCCTTGAAGGTGGTATAATTAGCATAGATATAGACGCATAGCGCCAATGGAGGTGGGAAAGATGAAATTGTATAAATGGAAAAAAGGCGATGGAAAACAGCTATTAGGGTGTTTAGTAGCTATTTTAATTGGTGGCGTTATTGCATTGCCGCTCTCGATTTTAGGTGTTACTTCAATTGACGACATAATCATTCCGGTTTTCTTTATTATTGGCTTTATTACCTTTATTGGCGGTATCTTTAAATGGATATTTAGATTGTAAGAACGAGAGTGAGTCTGCAAAGGCTCTTTTTTGATATCTACTGTTAAGGATGAAAAGATGGACATCACAGTGAAGTATGGGATAAAGAGTCCATATGGTAACGTATTGGATGCAGGCCTGTGAAAAGTTATTAGTCTTTAGTATCTTCAGTAAAAAAACGGTATCTAATGAATTAGAAGAAAATTAAGAAAGATTAGATTGTGAATGTTGACGAGCATTCACGATTTCTGACAGAGATTATGGGTGTATCGAAAACGTATTCAAGGTAGATTCTATTTAACTTAGGAGAAATATAAATGAAGAAGAAATTCTAGAAATTGAAGCTAACTTACAATCTTGGAAGGAGAAAGTGAAAAATGAATGAGATAAAAATTATTAATAAATTTTCAACTCCTAAAAGAACTGTTTTAATTACTAACAAAGAATTACCAGAAGAAATATGGATTGGTGATCAAGCTAAAATCAATGATATAACGTATACTATTATTGGAGTTCCTATTTCAGATAGAAATACGTTTGTAGTAGACAAAACTGATAAAATCAGTGTAGGCCAAATTGTTAAGTTTTATAAAGCTCAAGTATTCAAAAAATAAGGTGAGTGCTTTTATATTTTGGAGGGAAAAGCATGGATGATGGTAAGCACTGATACGTTCTCTTTAAAGTAGATATAGAAAAGGGTATGAAAACTAGTAAATTCCAAGTAGGCTTTAGGAAAAGTTCAGGAGGCGTAACTACTAGGAAGGGTAGTATAAAACTATTGTTTATGATGAAATTTCCGCGAAGGGAAAACTCCTTGAAGGTGGTCTAATAAATACAGAAAAAAACTGATCACACCAATGGAGGTGAGAAAAATGAAATTGTATAAGCCTAAAAAGGGCGATGGTATAAAAATGGCAACCCCGGTGATTATTGTTATTGTATTATATTTGTTTTTCCCTAACGTTGGGGATGCTATATATAATGCATATAATGATGCCGTTGTCTATTTTTTTGTATTTCTATTTATCTGTGGTCTTATTTCACTTATTGCTGGAATCTTCAAACTATAGATAGTGAAAATAAACGCATAGCGCCAATGGAGATGGGGAAAATGAAATTTAAGAGACACAAAGTAACAAAAGATGACTGGTTAGTTGTTTTAGTTGGTATTTTATTTGGTGTTATACTAATTTGGTTTTCCTCAGTTTTTGGTTTGGATTTAATAAAACGAGTATGGTCATCTTTTTTGATTATTTATTGTTTTTCTTACTTTATTGGTGTGGTAGTTAATCGAATATTTAAATTGCGAAGGAAAAAAGTAGATAAAATTAGCGTTGGCGAGAGTGTGGAGTTAAACTATATAAATGGAAAACATATTTTTTATGCAGTTATTTGTGGAATTACAGTTGCGATTGGTGTTATTATCGCTTTGATTTGTGGTATATATGATATTACAGTAGTCGAACTATTTATTAAGTTATTTCATGCTTTCAAAAACCTTGTATATATGTTTTTATTTGGAGGCATCATACTTCTTGTTCTTCCCTTCATAATCATAGGAAAGTTCTTTAGGTGATAAAACAATAACATCAATGGAGGTGAAGTGGATGAAACTGTATAAATGGAAAAAAGGCGACGGCATAACTTTATTATGGATGGCAGTTGGTGCTTTGGTTGGTTTAATTTTAGGAATGATTGGGGGAGCGCTAGGCTGGCCATCCATTGACGAGATACTTGTTTATGCTTTCTTTATCATTGGTTTTTTTACTTTTGTTGGTGGTATATTTAAATGGATATTTAGATTATAGAAATGGCTCTGCCCAAAACTTTGTGTGCATCATTTTCAAAGAATTCTAAGAAATCAGTGCAATTTTCTTAGAATTCTTTTTCTTTGGCTTGAAATTCAACCAAAGAATGATGCGTTTCTTCATATTGGTGAAATTAGGCATGCTGAAACTAAGGCGTCTGAGTAGCTTGATTTTACGGTCGATTCCTTCAATAGGGCCATTTGAGTATTTAGCAAATTTAGGATTAGCGACATTCAAAACATGGGCTAGTTTTTTATCCGTTGTTAAAGTAGGGTATTTAAGGTTTGAATTAAGTGATTATTATCGATGTTTTTAACGTTTTTAGGGTAAGCATCATCACGTTTCTTGGTTCACTGGACTTTTTCTCATAAGAAAATTTAGCTGCAAAATTGTTGTGGTGAAGTGCATTTTTACTAGTGATATTTTGTTATAGAGCGCTAGTATCTGTCGACCTAAGATAAGGTGAAACAGTACTAGTATCGACAGATAACAAAAAGGTTGATATTAAGGGACTTGAAAGAATTTATGGAAAAAAGTAATATGTAATTGAGAGTGAAATTTAGTGATAGACAGAATGTATGTGAAAACTAGTTGGTAGTACGGGGGTTTGGGAGTGCAGTGAATTTATTTAACTTAAGAGGAATGTAAACTTTTTAACGTCATAGACGTGTTTTATTAGGTCACCGGAATCTATTTAACTTAAGAGGAATGTAAACAACTTAAATTCAGGGTAAAGTGGATTCTTGTTAGTAGAATCTATTTAACTTAAGAGGGATGTAAACCCTTTCATTGACTAGGGTCTATATCAATTGGATATAAGGAATCTATTTAACTTAAAAGGAATGTAAATTCTGAGTTCATCACACTCTCTGTACCTAAGTCATTGGGATCTATTTAACTTAATAAGAATGTAAATTTAGCTAATAGCGACTCGAAATCAATATTGGCTATCAAGACAGCGGGCAGCTAGAAATAGTTACCCCTTTTCATATTCTAAATTGCAAGTACTTCATAATAGCATGTATGTAAATATGCTACTAACACGGACATGGTACAGGGGGACTATATCAAAGCATGCTTAGCCGAGATTGTAGGAGAAAGGGTTAAGTCCACGCATGTGGGAAAATCCTAACCGATATTAGGTGCGTCTATCTTAAAATACTGCCATAAATATAACCAGCCTATGATTGAATGTTCACGTTTCAATCATAGGCTGGTTTAGTTTAAGTTAGTTATCGTTGTGGTAGTAATTAATCAATTCTTCATAGGTATCGAGAGGTTCGAAATTGAGGGTCCACTCAACTAAGGGCATATCCTCGGGGGTCAGCTTATAGGCAATTTCATTTGGATCTAGGTAGACGGCTTCGGGGTCAGGTAAAGCTTCTTGCATCACTTGGCCAAAATATTCACTATTCTCGTCTGTCACCTTAACTTCCTTGCAGCGGTGCTTAGTAATGAAGCACAGTTCAGGCATTTTTAACAAGTCCAAGGTGAAATCGTGGTGATTCAAGTGGATATGTGCTAATAGCTGGGTGAAGCGGTCGTGCGTTGAATTTAGCTGGTAATCAAATGAGTAGTTAAGGGCGGGAAGTAGGTTTTCATCTGCTGGGTCCAACCCGACTCTGTCAGCCAAATAATAAGGAAGGCGGAGGTAGAGTAGGTATTGAAAAGAGGTCTTATCAACTTCTTCTACGAAAAAAAAGCAACCAGCGTATAATTGATATAAGCTCATCTAATCAAGTCCCTTCCTAAACATTTATTAACTAAGTATAACACAGTTGTAGCTAAAAGGGCGTTCAATGCTTGCGAAAAGAATTTTCAGAATAAACATTCATTGTTTTGGCAAAAAATGCTAAAATAAAAAGGACTATGTAAAAGTTAGGATTGTTTTTTATGAAAATATTAAGTGTCATCATTCCTTGTTATAATGCTCAAGATTACATGGAGCATGCCATTGAAACCCTGTTAACTGGGGGTGAACGGCTGGAAATATTGTTGGTGGATGATGGTTCTAAGGATAACACCGCCCAAATTGCGGACGATTATGAGCAACGTTACCCGGAAATTGTACGAGCACTACACCAAGAAAATGGTGGCCACGGTAAAGCAGTTACGACTGGGTTACACGCTGCCACTGGTTTTTTTGTGAAAGTAGTTGATAGCGATGACTGGGTTGATGAAAATGCCTTACGAGAAATTTTGGACTTTTTAGAAAAGGAAAGTCTTAAAAAAGATGCAGTTGACATGTTAATCAGTAATTTTATCTACGATAAGCAAGGGGTTAAGCATAAAAAGGCTATGGAGTACAGTAGCTTTTTACCAACCGACCGAGTCTTTTCTTGGGATGAAGTTCATTTTCCACTAGGCAAATACTTGCTAATGCACTCGGTAATTTATCGGCGTGATGTCGTGGTAGGACAAGCTCAATTAGAGCTACCTCACCATACCTTTTATGTCGACAACCTCTATGTCTTCGAGCCTTTACGGTATGTAAAGAATATCTATTACCTAGATGTTAATTTCTACCATTACTTCATCGGCCGTGACGATCAGTCTGTTAACGAACAAGTAATGATTGGGCGTATTGACCAACAGCTAAAGGTTAACCGGTTAATGATTAATTTCTACGCCAAAAATGAAGCCCAGCTTGACCCGGCGCTAGCTAATTACATGTTCCGTTACCTGGAAATCATTACCACTGTTTCTTCTATTCTATTGCTAAAGGATGGTAGTAAGGAGAGCCTACGTAAGAAGACCGCTTTGTGGAATTATATTAAACGCAAAGATACTCACCTTTACCGGGAATTACGCTGGGGCTTGTTTGGAACCGGGGTTAATTTACCATGGAAACTAGGCAGAAAAACGGCGTTGGGTGTTTACAAACTTGCGCGAAAGATGTATGGCTTTAATTAGTGTGTGTAGCCTCCTATCTCGATTTGGGATAGGGGGGTTATTTTTTAGTATTGCAATGTAAGAGAAAATTGGTAGTTATTTTTAAGTATCTGCCACTAAAAAAGGATTGAATTTCTGCCTAAATTTGTTATAATTTATATTGTTATGGAGAGTTGGCAGAGTGGTAATGCACCGGACTCGAAATCCGGCGAACCGGTAACACCGGCGCGCAGGTTCAAATCCTGTACTCTCCTTTTTATGAACAATATGTTATAGTTTAAATAATTTCAAAAACACCGACAAAAGTTGATATAATAACGTTTGTCGGTGTTTTTTTATTTCTGAGTTTCCATATGTTTTAGTATGTTTTTAAAAAGTCTGCACACATTTTACACACAAATTAGATTATAGAATATTTTGTTTAGCTTCGACTTTGCTAAATAATTTATCAACGATATTTTCAATTTGATTATCAGCTCGATTTTTGTATTCGTCAATTAGGTAAGAATATACCCTGGATGTTGTAGAAATATCTGAGTGACCCAGGCGCTTAGATATAATATAAAGGTCAATATTTTCAGATAATAAATAAGCAACATGAGTATGCCGTAAACTATGAAAGTGAAAACTTGGTTTACCGATGTTTAATTCCTTTAAGCAGGCTCTCAGTGTTTTATTTACCGCTGAAGAGGTAGGGACAGTATTATATTGATTTACAAATACCATATCATGATGGTTTTGTTTTAATTCATTTAAATAATTAAGTGTATTCTTGTTAACCCTAATAATTCGTTTTGAGGACTCATTTTTAGTCGGTTGGAAGTCTTTTAAGGTTTCATTCCAAGATTTATTAATGTTTATTGTATGGAAATTAAAGTTGATATCTTTCCAGGTAAGTGCTTGAATTTCGCCCAGGCGCGCCCCTGTGGCAATAGCAAGTAAGATCATATATTTAGCTGTGAAGTTATGATTAAGTGTAGCAGTCAAATAATTAGCTAGTTTTTTAGTTTCCTCAATGTTCAGATACTCAATTTGTCTAGTCTTTGCTCGATTGTAAACAATATCCGTGCCTTCTATAAAGTCTTTGGTCACGTCGCCATCATACATTGCGTCTTTAACGCAAGCGTGGTATAAAGAATTGAACTTTGAAACAGTAGACTTAGCGTGATTTTTGCCAAAGTTGGCTATAAATTTTCGATACAAGCGTCTATCCATTTCTTCAATAGTTATTCCAGACAAATGCCTTTTAAGCACGTTAAACGCATTCTTATAGGTTAATTTCGTACGTTCAGAAACAGATGATTCTTTATAAGTTTCAAACCAGGCCCAGAAATATTCAGGGAAGGGTGTCTTGGAATTTTGAGAAATAAAGTTACGTGCTTTTAAGGTCTCAAGTTCAGCAGCATAAATCTGTGCTTCGCGTTTAGTTTTAAAGCCAGACTTTGACTTAGATTTGCGTTTTCCATCTTCAATCCAGTAGATTCTAACTTGGTAAACTGATCCACGTTTAGAAATTTCTGCCATGACTGATTCCTCCTTTTATAAATTAAAACTGATGTTCTTTTAGATGTATTTTTAAACCCGTCAAAATCGACGGGTTTAATACTAGATTTGCAAGAGGTTAACCTTATCAAATGAATCGACTAATGTATTATTATTGGCAAAAAGATACTCTTCTGATTTACGTTTTTTTCCGGCCGAGTAATTTAGACTATACTTATAAGCTTTAACATAAGGTGAATATAAATACCTTATATCTTCTTCTAAATCATAGGTTGTTATCCATTTGTAATTATTACTGAACTTTAGAATGTTATTAGCTAATATTGAATGGTCATTTCGGTCTACAAAAGACAGATACAAATTTTGACCTTGTTTAAAGTATGGAGGATCATAAAAGATAAATGTACTATGATGGTCATACTGTTTTAAATTATTAGCAATAAATTCATTGGCATCTAAATTATAAATATGGATTTTTTCTTTGAAATTATGAATGTTTTCAATTTTTTTAAGTAAGCTTTCTTTGTTAAAACGACAGTCTAATTTATATTTGCCTGCTTGATTTAAACCACCAATAGGACCGGCCTTAATAATGCCGCTTCGGTTAGTTCTGTTTAGATAGAAGGTTGCAAAGCCGTTTTCTACAGAGGTAGGATTATTTTTAAATTTTAAATGTATTTGTTGTTGTCTATGCCATTCGTTGATGGTTAGGGGTGTGTTAATAAGTAGGTTCTTAAAATCATCATAATTATTGAGAATCGAATTCCAAATAGCAAAAATTGAAGAATCATAATCATTAAGAACTACTTCTTCAACGGAACCATCAAACAGTAATTCAAGTGCTACACCAAAGCCACCAGCAAAGGGCTCGATATATGTTTTATGTGTATTATTAATATCCAATAAGTGCTTTACGTAACTTGCTAACTGTGTTTTCCCTCCTGGATAACGCAATGGGGACTTCGTTACTGGCATACCTATCACCTCACTTTAGATACTACACTACTTTTTGAGTGCTGACTATAAACTTTTAAGGATAGTAAATAATATACGTCTATGATAAAAAATTATTTTTTGAATATAGATTATCTATTTTTTTGTTTAACTCTTCCTGAAATTTAGCAACAATTTTTTTATTATTTGGTTTCCAAATTTTTTTTATAGGATTAGTTTTTGCCGCTTTTAGAATTTTTTTATTTTCTTTAAACCAAATTTTGAAGTAATCTCGAGTAGCTCCTGTATTATTTTTTAAAGGTAAATAAGAGTGTTTATTAGGAGAATATTTAAAATTAGAACAAATATTTTGAGTGACTTCCATATTTCTAAATATTTGTTTATTCCAATTACTAGTATCTATATTCCAGTACGGACTATCAGGCTGCTCATTATCTAGTAGGTGAAACATCAGTTGATCAGGTGGAGTTTTCGAAGGTAAGAAGAGAATATTTTTAGTATTCTTGGCTTTATTTCTTTTATCACCATCCAGTATTATTAACGAAAGAGAGGAAAATTCAGGAACTTTTGCTTTAGACAGAGATAATAATTGATCTCCACCTAAAGTAATTTTTTTCATAAGGTTAAGTTTCTTTTTTTGCTCCTTAGTAATTATACTATCTAGGAAAGCATAAGCTTCCTCATCTTCACAATAGCAATTAATTTTAAAGTTACTAGCTTTTTTTAGTGGTTCAACATTTAGAGATGCCACCATTTCTTTGAACGAAAAGTGACCATAGTTTTCTATTTTTCCTGTTGGGTTATTTAAAAAATTAATCCCAATATCATTATTGTTTGCTTTATTAAGTCTAGATTGTTCTTTGAAATACAGCATTTTTGAAATAATTGTAGCTGAATGAGTAGTAAAAACAACTTGGATGTTGTATTTAGACGAAAATTTTCTTAGAACCTCTAATAATCCAATCTGTGCCTTTGGAAAAAGACTAGCGTCTAATTCATCAATAAGTAAAAGGCCACCTTTATAATTATTGTACTCCCTTTTTAATCTAACAAACGACAGTAGCGCAGATATTATTTGTCCAAGATTATCTTCACCAGTTGAAGCTCCAACAATATCGTAATTACCATTAGATAGAACAGTTGAACTAATGTTATCTTTGTTAGAAGTTATAAGTGTATCAGGATTATCAGTAGTATATATTGGAGTAAAAATTTGATTTGAAATTTTTTTGAAACGTTCTTTTTCTTCGTCGTTTAAAACCTCTACATATTGTAATTTACGACTTGCAAAAGGAGTAAGTCTTCTTAAATCTAGGTAAATTACAGGAAAAGTAACGTTTCGTGAAGTATTGCTGTTGATGGACTCAGTGCGTCGTAAAACAAGACGTAAATTACGATTTCGTGATGTTGATTGCAAAGTTGCCTTATATACTAGCTCCTCCAAAGCATCATTTATATCAAATTCAACTTTGTATTCTTTATCAGGAGTATCAAATTTCTCAGAAATTTTGAAATGATTACCGAAGTCACTTTCAAAACTATTACCATAAATAGTCCTATATAAATTTGGAGCTTTTTCATTTTCTTCTGTTTCTTCGAGTTCTTTATGGACTTTAAAGCTACAAATTTGTGCTAGCATACCTAATATTGAACTTTTTCCAACACCATTAATTCCACCAATTAGCGTTAGTTTTTCACCAATATCAATAGTTAGGTTTTCTAGCGCTCTAAATTGGTTAATGTGCATACTTTTGATAAATGTTTTATTTTTGTTTAAGTCGGAAACCATTTATAACTTAATATCCTTTCTCCCTTGGTCTTATAGTTTATTTTCAATCGGTAGGTAATTATTTTTATCTACTTTTAGATTGTATTTACACTTCAGTAGCTAATTCCAAGCTGCGTCTATATTCTTCGGCCTTAGCAAATTCTGTAAACTCAACGGTAGCGTCGAAGTGTTCCAAAACTTATTTCTCAATATCTTTTAGTGAGACGTTAAAAAATGCCTATTAAGCAAGTTTTAGTGATTTAATGGGATTTTAAAGTGTGCATTACTGTATTCGATTTCTACATACTTAGTATTTGCATACGGCTTTTGAAGGTTTACCCAAAAATGAGTAGTACCAGTATGTCCCTTTGATACTTTAGTTTGACCATCTTGCTGATTGATAATTTCACCAGTTTTACCATCGTCATCATAAACCGCAAAGTCAAATATTGATGGTAAAAAGTTTTCTGATGAATTGATATTTGAATAGTCAACGGTTATTTGAATCCCGTTATCTTGAGACAACTTAAGTGATGGTATATCGTCGCTGTTTAATAATGTTTGACCATGTTCATTAAAGTTTTGATCAACTTGCGTAATCTTGATGCCATAAGTACCATTATTAAGCTCTTCGTTTAAGCCGGCATATTTTATGGAAGAGCTACTTTTACTTGCTGTGGATGTACTATTTTCAGATACTGACGAAGTTTCAGCTGTTGACGTAGGTGTTTCTTCATCGTTAAACGGAATGAAAAATGTAGCTATTGCACATACTGCACCAACAGCCATGAGTATAGCAGGTACTTTAAAATTCTTAGATTTTTTAATCAAAGAAAAAATTAACCAACCTAAACCAACTATAAAAATTAGCATCCCTACAAAAAATAATGTTGCTAAAAAAGTAACCATAAAAAATTCCTCCTAGTTAATAATAAATCCTTAGTTTTTATTTTGTTTATTAGAAGTTAAGATTGCTACTGGTTTTAGTGTATGTGCAATTAACTGTCTAAATAACCTTTAATTATTCCACGTATAATTCTTTTGTCTTTAGGCAATAGAAAAACGTCCCCAAAAGTATCAGCTATATCTATCATTTCATCTAAATTATTAGTATGGTAATTGGTATTTCTACCTAATAATTCATCAGCAGAAACTTTGAAATAATCAGCTATAAACAATAGGGTATCAGCACCGGGAATACTTTTATTATTTTCCCATGCTGTAACAGTCGTTTGGGTGACACCAATCTTACTAGCCAAATCTTCTTGCGATAAATGGTGTTGTTTTCTTAATTGCTTTATTTTACCTCCAATCATAGTATTTTTATTTCTTTCTAGGTGTCCAAGTAAGTAATCAGTAGTAACATTGTAATGACTGGCTAGTTTGATTAATGTTTCGTTGTCCGGTTCGTTTCTACCATTTTCCAAATGCGAGTATACAGCTCTAGAAATTCCAATTTTTCTAGCAATAGCATCTTGAATTTCATTTGTTTTGGAACGTAATTTTTTTAATCTAAGCCCAAATATATTATTAGTACCCATCCCCAAAAGGTAATCTGTACTAACCTCGAATATGGTAGCTATTTTGTTGATAGTTTCTAGATTTGGTTGACGAGTGCCCCGTTCCCAAGAGCCTATCGTCTTATCCGATACATGAAGTTTTTGACCCAATTCTCCTTGAGTCCATTTTTTACCTAATCGTAGTTCTTTTAAAATATCATTGAACATCTAATCACATCCCAGCAATCATATCTGATACTAGCCCCTCAAAATTGAGTGGGAGGTTATATCTCTCTAAAAAATTCACAGCATTAAAACCATCCTTGCCGTTTTCTGCTAAATATGAAGTAACTTCTTCCTGCAACATGAATTTGTTTGCGCCCGCTTCCATTTTAGCGTGCAGATTATATGTAGTGTGGTATAGCTCAGTTTCACCTTGTTGAAGGGCGGCATGGCCGAGCTCATGAAGGATGGTAATTTCCTGTAGCTTTTCAGGTAGATTATTATTAATTAAAATTCAGTTAAGCTTAGGTAGGTAGATTCCGTTTTTATGGATGTCAGTATACTTAAGCTCAATGTTTAAGTTATCCAATAAATCCACAATGTGTTTATCCATCCGATCACCTACTTTTTATTATCAAGATAAGCTTCGATTAGGCTTTTGATTACATCCTTGTCGTGTTGATCTAGTTCCTTGCCATCATTAGCCATAGCAGTATCAATAGCCTCGCTGATGGTTTGCTGTCTGGATTCAGTTTGCTTCTCCGGCCGCCCCAGCAAATAATCCGTGGTGACGTTGAAGTAGTCGGCGAGATTCGATACAGCAGAGCTAGAAGGTTCAGCTTTGCCGGTCTCCCATGCTGTTATGGTTTGCTGTGAGACGTGTAGAATTTTAGCCAATTCTGTTTGGGAAATTCTTTTCTGCTTGCGTAAATTTCTAACTGTTTGGCCTATCATAAGATTTCAACTCCTATCATTTTTTCATTTATATCTTTAACAATAATTATAATGTTAACTTGGTAAAAAATAAATATACTAAAAATAAATTTGTATTTTATACGTGAATTGCTAGTTTGTAACATTGCCATTGCCTAAAATTCTCAGATTATGGGCCATGATAATAGATTCGATTTGAGCTCGCAATCCGGCCAAACTTCGAGTACAAGTATGCTCACTTCCTGCTGCAGTGAGCTTTGAAAATGTCGTTTCAATTAGTCGTCTGGTCCGTTTTAAAACTGGATTATTGTGTTCCTTAGCTCCTTCATATTTGATCGATATGGCGTCCAAAACGTATAACCTCTTTGTGCAAAGGCAGTACGCAAATCCTTGCTTATATAACCAACATCAGCCAAAATGTTTGAACAAGGACAATCTTGGGTTACAGTCAAAGCTACCTTGACATCAGACACCAAAGCGGGTGTTACAACATAATTAAGGATTAATCTACCTGGTGTTGCGACCATATGGACCTTAAAACCGTAAAAATGTTGTTTCTTCGTAGCGTTGTAGCCTAGATCAGCATAGCCAGCGAACACACTAGCATGAAGGTTGCGAACGTATTGGCATAACGGTAGAGGATAACTGTCAATGATTGCGACTGATTCCGGATTTGTCCAGGATGATAATCCTTGACGGATAACCTGTAATACAGTTCCCATCTGTTTAATGCGTCTGGTAAAGCGAGAATACTCAATCATCGTTAATCCAGGTAAGATGTTCTTAACCAGACGATAGAGAGCCATCCACGTTGTAAGTTGATAATAAACTTTAAGACACATTAGAGCTAATAAATCTTCATCAGCAAGCTTAGTGTTACCAGCATTACGACAATCGATGAAACAATGAGGGACGAACCGATTAATTAGTATTTTAAATTGAGCACGTTGATGATTAAAACGAGCTTGAAAATCAATACAATTAGGACTCCTTTTTTTAATGTCACTTTGAGTCTAACTCTGTTAGGCTATTTTTGTTAATTATTACGAACTAGCAATTCGAGTAACTACCTTATATTTTGATACAAAGGGTGTATGTACTAATTTAATTTTTTAGTATCTACAAAACTTGAGGGTATCAAGTTAGAACTTTTTTATTAATCGAAGCAAATACAAATAGCAAATTTTATTTGGCTATAATAGTGGAATAAAAAGGGGAGGAGTTTAACTGTTACCAAAAATATAGAATTATAGTCAATCAGAAAATAAAAAATGTAGGATTGATATATTATAGAACTTATGTTTTTAATTTTATTTAAGAAAGTGCTATCATCTCTGTAATAGGAGGTGAGACCATGCTATGCGTACAAAAGGTTAGGCTATATCCTAATCAAATTATGAAACAAGTGCTTGATGATTTATGTGATTATAGCAGGTATTGTTGGAATCAAGGCATAGCTTTATGGAATGATATGTATGATGCTTCCTTAGTTTTAGGAGATAAAAAATTACGTCCAAGTGAACGTAAGGTTCGGGACGAATTAGTTGCTAACAAGGAAGATTGGCAGTACTAACTGTCGGCCCGTTGTTTACAGCTAGCCATTTCTGACTCCACTTCTGACTTAGGTAAAGCTTGGCAAAACTTCTTTAAGAAGTCATTACCGGATTGGGGCAAACCAAAGTTTAAGTCTAAAAAGACAGCCCGCCAAGGTTTTAAAACTGACCGGGCTCAGATTGTTAATGGTAAGTTATGGTTGGATAAGCCGCAGCGGGTTAAAGCCTAGGCTGATATTAGTTTTAAAGACGCTGACGACTTAAATGGTGACTTAAAAATCGTCTCTATTTACTGTGAAAATGGTAAGTACTGGGCGAGCTTACCCTTTGAAGTTAAGGTGACGAAGAAAACTAAAACCGGGCAAAAGACAGCAGTTGACGTTAACGTCGGTCACTTTGACTATCCTGAAGGTCAAGTTAAGACCTTGCCTAACAATTTAAAAGCTTTGTACAAACGCATTAAGCATTACCAACGCCTCTTAGCTAGAAAACGGTTGGTAAATGGAAAGAAAGCGACCCAAGCAAATAATTACGTTAAGACGAGAGCCAAGTTACAACGTGATTATCGCAAAGTCGCTAATATTCAACATGATATTGTCCAAAAGTTTACCACCATGTTAGTTAACGACTATGAGCGGATTGCCATCGAAGACTTGGCTGTCAAGCAAATGCAGATGAGCCACGTTGCGTCTAAAGGCTTACACCGGTCAATGTTTGGCTATTTCAAGCAAGTTTTAAAATATAAGTGTGAATGGTATGGCAAGGAGTTAATCTTAGCGGACCGTTACTATCCAAGTACCCAGCGTTGTTCTGCTTGTGGCCATGTCAAGACCGGTGAAGATAAAGTCGAACTTGACGGCAACAAGCAACATGGGACGAAACATAACGAGTATGTTTATTATGAGTGCGGGGTAGTTATGGACAGAGACGAAAATGCCGTGAGAAACTTACTTGCTTTACTGTAAAAATAAATGGGGTGGGCTACACCCTTAAGCTACAAGAGTCAGTCGCTGTCATTACCCTCGAGTTGGGATATGGGAATACTGGTGTTAACGGTAGTAAATAAAATTAGGAAAGGAAAAACTATATTCTTTTTAATAATGTAGAAGAAGTTACACGCTTTTCTATGTTATTCTACATTTTATATAGCAGAAGAATCAAAATGATTATTGACACAAACAAAATTGAATTGCTGTTAAGCGATAAAAATCTAACAGATTACTAGATAGAAAAAATGATCGGGGTAAGTAGAGTTACGGTCAAACAATACCGCCAAAATGGTATCAATTCGATGAAACTTGCGAATACTGTTAAGCTACTTGATGGATATAGGCAAATGAAAAAATATCTGAAAAGTACAGTAGATAGTATTTATAAAAATAGCAAATTGCCCTATTTAACTAAAGAGGAATATAAATTCTTCCTAGCTTCTATTTAATTAAATGTGAATGCTAAGAGCCGAGATAGGATTATGACGTATTTAATAATTACTTTACCTTAATGTAGAAGTAGATATTTTATTAACCTAACAGTGCGATGGTACACTGTTAGATTTTTGTGTTAGATCCTTCTATTGAGAAGGGTAGCTCAAATTAATAAGCATACTTATTCTCTACTTGATTTACTAAAAAAGATATAGTAAATTGAAATTAGCAATAATTATTTAGAGTTTAAGATGTGATTAATCAGAGGTTATAGATTAATATACGTCTCGCATAAAATATTATTGAAGCTAAAGAGAGTGGGTATAGTTATGGAGAAGTATCTAGAGAAGTTAAAGAGGTTATTTAAGGAAAGACCGTATTTAGTCTCAGTTATTGGGTTTATTTTAATTGGCTTGATTCTTATGAGTGTCATAAAGATTGCAATTTTTTTTGCTGTATATACTTTGCTATCTATTGTAATAATTGCACTGTTAGGAAAGTTAGGGGTTTTAAAGAAGGTTAAGATTCAGCGCTTAATATTTCCTGCTAAATTAGGGACGATTGCATTGGTGATTTTTCTAATCATTGGTGCAGGAAGTGACTTAAATAATAGCAAGGAGACTAAGAGTTCTTCACAAGAAACAGCACAGGTTCAGGCTGATGTAAGTAAAGTTAGTGGTAAGAAGTTAGGTAACCATCATTATGAAGTTGTTACTGATGCTAGTAGGATAGCTGTAATTAGCGGGATTGCTCATCATACCAAGTATGTTTACTTTGATGTAGATGGTGGCCCTTCAAAAGTAAAGGTTTCTAAAAAGGGAAAATTTGAAAGTGAGATTGAATTAGATAAGAAAACTCCTAAAGCAGGGTTGAGAATCTATACTAATAAACAACTTACTGGTAAGTCGCTATTGGTTACCATTAAATCAAAATATTATGCTAAAGAAGTAGTGGCCATTAAGGAAGCTAAAGAAGCTTCTAGTAGACTCAAAGCGTCAGAAAGTGCTGCTAAACGTGCAAGTGAGGAAAGTTCTTCTTTAGCAGCAAGTAGTTCAAGGGCTGCGAGCGAATCAATGTCGGTGTCAAGTTCCATTGCAGCTTCAGAAAGTATAGCGGCAGCGTCCGAATCAGAAAGTTTTGCATCTTCAGCCAGTGCAGCAGCTGCTTCATCGAGTGCTGCGGTTGCTGCTCAAAACACAGGAGTCGGGAATGGTGGTGGACAACATGGAGATATGGATACAGATAGTGCGGGTGTAATTGTTGGTAACGCTAATTCCCACATCTATCATGTTCCCGGTCAAGCTAATTATCGCATGAATTCAGCTAACGCTGTTTACTTTAACACTGAAGCAGATGCGCAAGCTGCTGGTTATAGGAAAGCTTTGAGGTGATAATTTATGAAATTTGGTCCAAGAAAACCTAGCTTAAAACGCTCAATTAGCGCTATGACAACTGGTAGGGCTAAGAGAACAGTAAAACGTGCTATCAATCCTTACTACGGTAAGAAGGGAATGGGATGGATTAATAATCCTAAAAAGGCACTATATAATAAAATTTATCACAAGACAACTTTTTCAGTAATTCCGACTATAGGTGATATTAAAAAAGCAAGTAAAACTAAGCCAACTACTGTTGCTGCAGAAACTAGTAGTTCTAAATTAAACAAAACTGTAGAGACGAGTAGTAGTAAGAAATGGGGATGTTGGCAAGTTGTATTGCTACTATTTCTATGGCCGCTAATATTACTAGTTTGGATACCATATGCTATTTATCAGTACGCTTGTGTGGATGAAGATACTGTAAATAATTAGCGAATTTTGGCAAAAAAATAAGATTTGAAGCCTTATGGAACGTGTTAGTTTCATAGGGCTTTTTTGGTGAGGTTTTCAATAAGATAATAACTACTGTTTTAAAAGGTACATTTTAAAATTGCTTCTGACAATAAAAGCTCAACTAAAAAATTCCTCCGAATATCCTTAAATTTTGGGATATTTGGAGGAGAATGTTAGACACCGATAATTTTAGCTAATTCGTGATAAAAGAAGGGAGTCCAAACTTCCTTGTAACCAGCCATGGTGGGATGAGCATCATCAGCCATATAGATAGGGTTGCTATAAAGCTTAGCCAAAAAGGGTGCATTATTTGCTAAGTCAATAAGGTTGAAGTGCCATTTGGATTGAAGTTTTTGTAAGTACCGAATTAACTGATGGTAGCTTTCATCTTTTCGGGGACAAGTATAGAAGGTTAAGGGGCAATTCCAGTTTTGTTTTATAGTGGCGCAGAGTGTCTCGATAGCGCCTAAAGTTGTGGTGGTATCGAAGTTAGTTAACTGTGAGTTTGGAGTTATCTTCCCTATGGGAACACCATTGCGACTGTCATTTGTTGAAAGTTGGCAGACAAACAAGTCAGGTGCAGGTAATTTAAGTAAATACTTTTTGAAACGGGCTAGGTATGAATAGCCCGCTTTTTGTGCTTGGTTACCCGTAAAAAAGTTCGCGATAGCTAGCTTTTCAGAGTTATTGTGATAGGGCCAAGAGATTTCAATATATTTATCTGCTAAGGTTGTAGCCGAGACTGCTTCTTTAATAATTGTTAATCCGTATTGTTTAGCCAGATAGTCTGGAAAGGAAACACCATTAGCAGCTGCCCCATAGGTAATAGAAGAGCCGAGGAAGTAACAACTTTTACCGACTAGGGAGGTGTTGGGAATAGACCAGGTGTTACTAAGAGAGAAGTTACTAGAGTTTCCAGGAACTTTAAGGGGAGTGGCTGTTAGAGCACTATGAAGTAGTGCTTTAATAAAAAGTTCGCGATTCATTGAAAATGCCCCTTTCTTGTTTGGTATTTAGTAAAGTACTTTTGAATACTCGTCACAACTTTATGATGGAATTCCGATTCTTTAGGTTGAATGTAGTTTAAATAGATAGTCCGTTGAAGTTGTTCGTCTTTTAAGGGCACAAAGCAGACCTGTTGTGAATTTAGGTAGGCATGCCAAGAAAATTCTGGAATAAAAGCTATCCCTAGGTTATGGCTAACCATATCACAGATGATTTTACGGTCACCGGTAGTAATTACGGTTGGAAGAGCTACTTGGTGATTAGTTAAGTAGCGATCGACTAGCGCTTGAAACGGTGAGGTGCTTAATTTGATTAAACCTGTATCTAAATCAGCTAGGGAAAGTGCTGAAAGTTTAGCCAAAGAGGAACTATTGCTTACTAAAATGCCGATTCTTTCAGTGAGAAGCGGGACACTTTGGTAACCAGCAAGAGGATGGTCTGTTAGCTGATAGTAATAGTCAATAAACCCTGGGTTGCTGGCAGGTAAACTATGGGAGTTGACTCTTACTAGAATTGTTGTTTCAGGTAAAGAGTGATGCAACTGCTCGATAATTTCCACCATCAAGGGAGTGGAGTTAGCAATTGTAAAAATAATTCTACTTTGAGTGTGCTGTTTGAGCTGCTCTAATTGTTGTAACCCGGTAGTTAGCTGATTAAAGATATTATCGACCGTTTGCTTAAACACTAAACCTTCTTGACTAAGAGAAAGTTTTTTGCCTTTGCGAATAAATAGATTTAGATTTAATTCTGATTCTAACTCATGAATACTACGACTAATTGCCGGTTGAGAAACGTGCAACTCGGCAGCTGTTTGGCTAATATTCAATGTTTGTGCCACGTCTTTGAAGTATTCAAGTTGAGTTAATCTCATGAAAAGGACCTCCTAATATAACAAAATTGATATATAGATTACCAACAATTGTATTTCATTTTCCAATTTAAGTCTAGTAAAATTCTAATCAATAATTAATTTACAAAGGGAGGTCCTAATTATTGTTTAAGGTTAACGGTAATCAAATTGAAGAATTTAAACTATACCTAGCAAAATTCATTGCACTTAAAGGAATTTCAGCAACTAGAGAGGGCGTAGTCGCAAGTTTAAAATTTCTAACAACTTTCATAAAGGAACAGTTAAACGGTGAGGTCGAACTATTACCGACTTCAACCAACCCAGCTATATATACTGAATTACGGGGGAAGAACTCAGAAACAGTACTATTATATGGTCACTATGATGTGATGGAAGCAGATGATTTAGGATGGCAAACTCCGCCTTTTGTATTAACAGAAATAGCAGGTCGGTATTACGGTCGAGGATGTGGTGATAATAAAGGTCAGTTGTTAGCTCAACTTCTAGGAATTGCTACTTATTTACGAGAATATGATGAACTGCCAATTAATCTCAAGATTTTAATTGAGGGTCAAGAAGAACAAGGTAGTCGTGATTTAAATAAGTTAGTGCAAAAATACCAAACAAGCTTATTGGCTGATATCGATTATGTCTTAGTAATTGATGGTTCGAAAAATGTTAATGGAAAAAATGTAATTAGACTAGGTAATCGCGGCTTATTGGCATTTGAACTGGGGGTAAAAGTAGCAACAAGAGATTTACATTCTGGAAATTTTGGGAATGTTAGCGAAAATGCAGCTTTAAAATTAATTGGTTATTTAAATAAGTGCTACGATTTTCGAGCTAAGCGTGTTAAGATACCTGGATTTTATGCAGATATCCAGCCGGCTACAACTCAAGAATTAGAGTGGGTTAAAAAACTGCCATTGCCCCAAGGACAAACAGGTAGTAACGTGGCTTATTATCATAAGCTAATGTTTGAGCCTACTTTTAATATTAATGGGATGCAGTCGGGTTATACCGGTGCCAAACTTAAAACAGTAATTCCATATAAAGCATTCATCCGCTGTGATTGTCGCCTTGTTTGGGGGCAAAGGCCAGAATTAATTAGAAGCCAATTGGAACAACTTTACCATGAAGAATTAGCTCGGGGGGAATTAGAAATTAAGTTTTTAGCAGAAATAGCACCAAGTAAGACGGAAAGTAGTTCTCCTTACTTAATGGAATTGATTAAAACTATTAGGGAAGTAACGGGTGATTGCTTGATTGAGCCGATTATGCCGGGAACTGTTCCAAATTACGTTTGGACCGACACGTTAAAGGTACCAACATTTACAATTCCCTTTGCTAACTTTGATCAAAATAATCATTCTGTTAATGAAAATATCAGTCGACAGGCTTTTTGGAATGGAATAGAAATCATTTATCATTTTTTAGAGAGAAAGAAGAGATATTATGGAACAAACATCTAAGAAACAAAAGGTAACTAGTCATGCTTACACAACGTTGGCATTAATTTTCATTGCTTATATCATTTGCTTTATAGACCGCTCTGCAATGAATATAGCTTTGGCTTACGTGGGTAAGGATTTTGGTTTATCACCAGCCGCTTTGGGTGGGGTAGCATCTGCGTTCTTCTTTTCATATTCATTGATGCAAGTACCTGGCGGATGGTTAGTTGATAGGTTTGGTAGTAAGAAAATGATTGTATTTTCACTAGCAATGTGGTCACTTTTTACGGTATTGACAGGATTTGCGTGGTCTGTTGCTTCACTTTTAGTAATTAGAGTTTTATTTGGAATTGGTGAAGGTGGTTATCCAACCGCATCTTTAAAGCAGATAGCAGAAGAGTTTCCTGCTGATGCTAAATCGCAGGCAACAACAGTAGCTATTTCTTCTAATTACGTTGGTTCAGCGCTGGCACCAGTAATAATTGCTCCGATTATAGCTACCCTCGGTTGGCGGAACGCCTTTCATATCATGGGATTGATTGGGTTGGTCTATGTATTAATTTATTGGCTGAAAGAACGGCCTTTAACTACTAATGTAACTAAATCAGCAAGTAGGAAGTTTAATTGGAAATTAGTGGATAAAAGAATTTGGTCGTTTTTCTTTATTATTTTTGGCTTAAATACTATCACCAAAGGTCTAGATACATGGATGCCAACCTATTTATTAACGGCGCGTCACATCAATCTAACTGGAATAGCATGGTTAGTGCCATTACCTTCGATTGCTGCTGGATTAGGGGCTGCTAGTGCGGGCTTTATCATGGTGCGCTTCTTTAAGGGAAAAGAACGTTGGTTGATTTCAGCAACCGCTGCCTTAACGATGCTTTTTATGTACGGAATGTATAGTTCAAAATCATTAGCAGCAATCATCATTTTTGAGGTATTAGCCTACTTAGTTAAATCAATCTCTTTTGCAACAACTTTTGGTTACGTTGCGCAAATTATCGGTGCAAAAACATATGGCTCTTCAGTTGGGGTGGTCAACTTTGGTGGACAAGTTGCAGGATTTGTAGCCCCTCTTATCATTGGAGCAATAGTTTCAGCGACCGCCTCATATAGCATGGCTTTCTTATTTTTAGTGGCAGCTGCTGGGTTAGCATTAGTTTCTTCATTAACAGTCAGAAAATAGAAGTGAGGGAAAGTACATGAAAATTACGAACTATAAAGTATATGAAATTGATTTACCATTGCGAAAACCATTTACAACTAGTTTTGCTACCATTAAATACAAGAAAACTCTCATCTTAGAGTTAGTAACAAGTAGGGGATTAAAGGGTTATAGTGAGTGCTCGGCTTTTGATATACCCTTTTACAGCGAAGAGTTTCGGGCTGGAGCTTTGGCATTATTAACTGAGCAACTGTTGCCACAATTATTAAAAGTAGAAATTAAGCATCCAGATGAGATCTATAGCTTGTTTGCTTATGTTCGTCGGAACAATATGGCTAAGGCAGCAATCAACTGTGCCCTATGGGACTTATATGCTAAAGAACAAAGTCTACCTTTATTTAAGGTGTTAGGTGGTGTAAAAAATAAGGTAGAGGTTGGTGTTTCCATTGGAGTTCAAGAGTCGCCTGAAGCCTTGGTTGAGGTTGTAAGGGGGTATATCGAAGCGGGTTATCGTCGAATTAAAATGAAAATTAAGCCAGGTAGTGATTATGATTATCTAAAGGCAGTTCGGACTGAATTTCCACAAGCAATGTTGATGGCTGACGCTAACTCTGCGTACAGGTTGAAAGATGCAGAGTTGCTTAAACGACTGGATGACCTAGATTTAATAATGATTGAACAGCCACTAGAACCAGGTGATATTGTTGATCATGCTAGACTGCAAGCTCAATTAAAGACACCTATTTGCTTAGATGAAAGTATTGTCTCTTTAGATGATGCACGCAAAATGGTTGAACTAGGTGCAGGTAAAATTATCAATATCAAAGTTGCTCGCGTCGGCGGTTTCGGTGCTGCCAAGCAAATTCAAGCTTATGCAGGTCAACATGGAATTCAATGTTGGTGCGGGGGGATGCTTGATTCAGGAATTGCTCGAGCAGGTAACCTTGCCATTGCAACTTTAGCCAACTATACCCTTCCTAATGACATTGCTGCTTGTGAGCGGTACTATGCTGAAGATATCATTTCACCATTAATCAAGTTAGATGGGACTTATGTTAATGTTCCTACTGAACCAGGACTTGGTTACGAAGTAGACTATGTTAATTTGAAGAAATTTACTAAGGCTGTTTACGAAGGGTAATTTATTCGGAAGGAATTGAGGTGAAGATAATATTTTTAGATGAAAGTTATGTTGTTTATAAATTATTAAGTGATTAATTCAATCAAAGTAAAAGCTGAAAAAATAGCGGCCCAACCACAGGTAAGTATGGTTGAGCCGCTATTATTACATGTGGAAGTAAATAACGGTTGTTATTACTGCTAGAGTAAAGCTACTAAGAGTTAAGATCAAGCCGGGCCAAGCGGGACCAATCCGGTTCCAAAAGTTACGTCCGCATAAAAAGGCGGTCAAATAGGCGGCGAGAGCAAAAACTAAGTAGACTAGTTTTAGGGGACTAAAGAAGATTAGGCAAGCTAAAGCTATCAATAAAAGGAGTATCCGGGGATTTTGGTACCAAAGTCTGAGGCCTAAAAATGCGCGGGCATAAGAAAAGCTACGGTTTTTAGGGCCAGCGGTTAGTTTATGGCTGATGATTAACAACCAAAAACAAAAGAGGATTATTCCAAGATATGCCAAGCTTTGTTCCTTCTTTCTAATTAATTTGCCTTGAAGAGGGCGGTTAACTTAGTCATGAAGAGGTCTAAGAACCGCTCTTTATCAACGTTAACCGCTGCTTTAGTGTGTAAGGCAGGGTCGTTGATGCGGGTTTCATCCCCAATTGTCCGTCCGGCAAATGGGGCTTTTGTGTCGACCTTCATGTTTAATTTTAATAAATCAACTAGGGATGGGTCAACTGCAACCGCAACTGCAAGGGGATCGTGCAAAGCACAACCGCCGAGGTGGGGGCTAGTTACTTTGTAAGCATCGATGTAGTAGTCGACGATGTCGGCGTACTTTTGGCCGGCAAGGGTGCCAAGGGCGCGCCAACTAGCTGTTTCCTTGTTGGTTAACAATGTTCGGGTGGTAACATCTAACCCAACCATAGTTAGGTTTAAATTACTTCTAAAGACAATGTCGGCAGCTTCTGGGTCTTGGTTGATGTTAGCTTCGGTTACTGGGGTGACGTTACCAGGAACAGTTAAGGCTCCCCCCATTAGGGTGACGTTACCAATTAAGTCAACAATGGTTGGATCTTTTTGAATAGCGGCTGCTAGGTTGGTTAGCGGACCAGTTGGGACGATAATTAACTTATCTTGGTATTTGTGAGCGGCTTCGATAAAGAAGTCAACCCCGCTTTGGGCTTCGACTTGGCGCTTAGCCTTAGGAACTTCGACTTCACCAACCCCGTTTTTACCGTGAATTTGGGCACTAATTGGCATCACAGAAAAACTATTAGTGGTTGAAGAGTGACTTAAGCCTTTAAAAACAGGTACTTCGGGATGACCTAGAAGTTCTAGTAAATCCAAACTATTTTGACAAGCACGCTCAACTAGGACGTTACCATAGGAGCTCACAATCCCAATTAAATCACTTTCGGGAGTAGCGAGTGCGTAAGCGATGGCTAAGGCATCGTCAATCCCGGTATCTAAATCTAAAATCATTTTGTATTCAGCCATAAAAAAGACCCCTTTACATACTATGTACTAACTTTTTTAAGTAAATAACACGTGGATATATTTACTAACTTAAGTCTATCAAAAAATCCGAAGTTTGTAAGTGGTTTTTGCAATAAAAATAAAGATTTAGCGAAAAAATTGCTTGCGCCTAGCAAAATAGGGTAAGATAAGTAATAAACATTTTGGAGATGACTTTCAGGTGGCAAAAGAAAATCTATTAACTTACTTACAGGCTGGCCTAGCCAAATTAGACTTTGATGGTGATTTAGACCTCAGCTGGCAAAAGACGGAGCGAACTTTTACCTTAGAGCTGACTTTTTATGCCCAAAATCTAGCCGGGCAAGAAATCATTGATGCTAGCGGGGTAGACTCTGATCAAGAAATTATCAGTTTTGTGGATGCCATTTTACTCTACGATGAGCAAAAGCCGGCTGAATTTGATACCGCCGATTACTTGGCTTGCCTACCGTTTGCTGGCAAAGCGGGTTGGACTAAGCAGCAGGCAGCCGGCTTTTTAGCTTATCTACAAGAGGTAGTAGATAACGGGCAGGCCGATTTGTTGGACTTTTTAAACGAAGAGTCTGAAACAATTTTTGAATTAAAGTTTGATGAAGAGCAACTAGCTAAATGGGTAGCTAAACAAAACCTTAGTGGTAACTTAGCCTATCCTAAATTTTAAGTAAAGGAATTGAGAAGATGGAGTGGACACAACTACTAGTTAAGACGAGTATGGAGGCCAAAGAAGCGGTCGCCAATCTTTTGATGGAAAATGGGGCCGGGGGCTTGCAGGAAATTGAAACTGACGAGCAAGCCGTTGAGTTGGTTACCTATTTTCCGGCTGAGCAAAATTTGCAGGAGTTAGCCTTAGAATTAGAAAGTAAGATTAAGGCCCTAACCACTTTCGGGCTAAATCCCGGACAAGCAACCGTTTCTTTAGCCCAAGTTGATGATGCTAGCTGGCAGACCGCCTGGGAGAAGTACTACCACCCTACCCGCCTAAGCCGCTATTTAACGGTGGTTCCTGCCTGGGAAGATTATCAAGCTGGCGATGACTTAGAAAAACTGGTCTACCTTAACCCAGGCAAGGCCTTTGGAACGGGGACCCATCCGACAACCAGGTTAACCATTACGGCAATGGAAACGGTGATGCGCGGGGGCGAAACTGTGATTGATGTGGGGACTGGTTCTGGGGTCTTGGCTATCGTAGCCAAACTACTAGGGGCTAAGTCAGTGCTGGCTACGGATATTGACGAAGAAGCCATTGCCTCTGCTAAGACTAACCTAGAATTAAATTCGCAGGCTCTACCGATTGAACTAAAAGTTAATAACCTCTTAGACGGAATTGAGCAGCAGGTTGATTTGATTTTGGCCAACATTTTACCGGAATTCTTACTCCCCTTAATGCCCCAAGCCTACGCTAACCTAAACGAGGGGGGCAAGGTTATCTTATCCGGGATTATTAGCGAGCAAAAAGCTAAGGTGGTACAAGCCTTAACCACAGCGGGGTTTGAACTAGAAGCAAGTTTCAAATTAGGTGACTGGTACGGTTTAGTGGCCCAAAAACCGCGGAAAGGTGAATAAGGATGCAACGTTACTTTACTAACCAAGAAATCAAAACGGAATATAAATTGGATGCGACTACCTACCACCATGCAGTGGTGGTTTTGAGGATGAAGGTCGGCAGTCAATTTGAATTAGTCGACGCTAAGCAA
The DNA here is from genome assembly GCF_001436215.1 of Ligilactobacillus agilis DSM 20509. Taxonomy (GTDB): domain Bacteria; phylum Bacillota; class Bacilli; order Lactobacillales; family Lactobacillaceae; genus Ligilactobacillus; species Ligilactobacillus agilis. Next base: position 19,948 of record NZ_AYYP01000071.1, on the reverse strand, counting down.
ACCGTCTACTTGATGGAACTTAGTGAGCTTGCCAATAAAGAGGCTAAGGCTAAAGTTATAAGTAAATTGGACAGCCAAGTGGAATTACCCTTGGCAATCAGTATCGCTTGCGGCTTATCCAAGGGGGATAAGGCGGAATGGATTGTCCAAAAGGGAACTGAGTTGGGGGCAAGTGAGTTTATCTTCTTTAAAGGAGATTACTCCGTAGCTAAGTGGGATCAAAAAAAAGCTAAAAAGAAGGTCGACCGCTTGCAAAAGATTGCCCAGGGAGCAGCCGAACAATCACACCGGACTAAGATTCCGACCGTTAGATACGTTGAGAGTTTAAAGGAACTGACAACTTTTGAGGGGGCTAAGTTTTTAGCCTACGAAGAAGCCGCCAAGCAAGGGGAGACCAAGGCGTTGGTCAAGCTAACCCGGGAATTAAGAACTAAAGCCCAACCGCTTTTAGCTGTTTTTGGACCTGAAGGGGGAATTTCCCCGGCTGAGGTAACCCTAGCCAAGCAGGCCGGGTTTGTTCTTGGAGGCTTAGGGCCACGAATTTTACGGGCAGAAACGGCCCCCCTTTACCTGCTAGCAAGCCTTTCATATGCTTTAGAATTAGAATAAGATTAGGTAATTACTTCCAAACTTAAATAAGCTTGGGAGTATTTTTAGTTACTAAAGCCTAAGAAAGATTAATTTTCAAACTATCTTAAGCTTTGTAATGATTGACCGCCTAAGAGCAGATAGAGTAAAATAGGTAATAAGATTTTAATTTAAGAAGGGTTATTTAATTTTATGCAGAAACACTTAAGACAATTACTATCGCTTAGATCTTTATGGTATCTCTGTTTTGCGGCTACCTTTTGTTTTATAGTCCCTATCATTTACGAGACACTAAATGCAACTGACATTACGGAAATTGGGTTTATTTTATTTGGCTTTGACGCTATTTTCGCCGTGGTAGTGGGCTTAATTATCGGTAAGTTGGACCATAGCATTTTCTTTACCTTGTTTTTCCCGCTAATGTTTTTATTAACTTATGGGCTCTTTTTTGATAGTTATGTCCGTTATTTTGGGTATATTTATTTGGTGCTGACAATTTTGGCATTTGGGATAACTAAAAAATAAGCCTAGCTTTGGAATTAAGCTAACGTAAAGTTTTATGGGGTGATGATATGGAAAAAGAAGTTATTTGGACAGCCGAAGATGTAATCAATATTTGTCGGCAATATATGAATGAAAAAAATGTGGCGATTGTGCAAAAGGCTTGTGATTTTGCAACCTATGTTCATAAGGAACAAAGAAGAAAATCAGGAGAACCATACATTATCCATCCCATCCAGGTTGCAGGTATCTTGGCCGAGTTAAAGATGGATCCTGAAACGGTCAGTGCGGGCTTTTTACACGACGTCGTTGAAGATACCAAGGTAACCCTGGGGGATTTAGGCGAATTATTCGGCCACGATGTTGAAGTAATCGTTGACGGGGTAACAAAGTTATCTAAAATCCAGTATAAGTCCCACCAAGAACAACTAGCTGAAAATCACCGCAAGCTACTCTTGGCCATGTCCAAGGATTTACGGGTTATCATCGTTAAATTGGCCGACCGCTTGCATAATATGCGGACTTTAAGTCACCTACGGCCCGATAAACAACGGCGGATTGCAAATGAAACCCTCGAAATCTATGCTCCCTTAGCTGAACGCTTAGGGATTAGCACGATTAAGTGGGAATTAGAGGATACGTCCTTACGTTACCTCAATCCCCAACAATACTACCGGATTGCCCATTTGATGAATTCCCGGCGTGAAGAACGGGTACGTTACATTGATGAAGTAATTGTAGAAATTAAAGACGCCATCAAGGATTTGAAGATTGATTGTGATATCTACGGGCGGCCTAAGCATATCTATTCGATCTACCACAAGATGAAGGATTTGCATAAGCAATTTAGCGAAATCTATGACTTATTAGCGGTGCGGGTAATTACTAAGTCAATCAAGGACTGTTACGCCGTCTTAGGGGCTATCCATACCCGGTGGACGCCAATGCCAGGTCGATTTAAGGACTACATTGCGATGCCTAAGGCTAATATGTACCAATCACTCCATACAACTGTGATTGGACCAAACGGGCGGCCTTTTGAAGTGCAAATTCGGACCGAGGAGATGCACCGGGTAGCTGAATATGGGATTGCTGCTCACTGGGCCTATAAGGAAGGCAAGACACAAGGCGTTAACCAGACAACGACGGGGGATAAGTTAAACCTCTTTAAAGAAATTATCGAATTTCAAAAGGAAGCCACCGATGCCAGCGACTTTATGGAAAGCGTTAAGGGCGACTTATTTGGTGACCGGGTTTACGTCTTTACCCCGAAGGGGGATGTCTTTGAGCTTCCTAAGGGGGCCGGGCCGTTAGATATGGCTTACACTATCCATACCGAAATTGGTAACCACACCTCAGGTGCAAAGGTCAACGGGAAGATTGTGCCCCTGGATTATCAGGTAAAAAATGGGGATATTGTCGAAATAATGACCTCCCAAAATTCAGCCGGACCAAGTCGTGACTGGTTGGACTTAGTCCATACTAATAAGGCGCGCAATAAAATCAAACGCTTCTTTAAATTACGCGACCGGGAAGAAAATATCGTTCAAGGTCGCGACATTTTGCACTCTGCCTTGGAAGAAGCAGGCTTTAAACCAAGTGAAGTGTTAACCAATGATAACTTAAAGCGGGCTTATGAACGGCGGCATTTGACCACGGCCGATGATTTATACGCTGCGATTGGCTTTGGGGAAATCCAGCCAACCGGGGTAGTTAACATCTTAACCGAAGAAATTCGTGAAAAGGCCGAAGCTGCCCGTAAGAAGGAAGCAGAGCGGGCTATCTTAGAAGACCACCAGGAATTAGAGCAAAAAGACAAGCAAACTAAGCAAACCGAAAAGAAGAAGGCCGAAGAAGGGGTCTTAATTGAAGGTATCGACAACATGTTAGTCCGGCTTAGCCACTGTTGCAGCCCAATTCCTGGCGATGAAATCGTTGGTTACATCACTAAGGGCCGGGGGGTTTCCGTACACCGAGTAGATTGTCCTAACATTAAGAGTGATGATGAGGCTAACCGCTTGATTAGTGTTACTTGGAACGTAATTCCTGATAACCGGAAATTCTATGACGCTGACTTGGAAGTGGCCGGTTATAACCGTTCTGGCTTACTAAACGATATCATCATGACCATCAGTAACAATACCAAGAACATGTCGTCAATTAACGGCCGGGTCAATCATAACAAGATGGCCATCATCACCGCCACGGTGGGTATCAAGGATTTAGAACACCTTGAACGGGTGATGGACGCTATCAAGCGAATTCCGGATGTTTACACAGTTAAACGAACAATTCATTAGAGGGGAAAGAGTATGCGCGTAGTTTTACAACGAGTTAAGGAAGCAAAAGTTGAAATCGCTGGGCAAGTTAACGGGCAAATTAAGCAGGGCCTTTTGTTGCTGGTTGGTTTTACCGATGGGGACGGGCAGGCTGAGATTGACTACTTGGCCCGAAAAATTGTTAACGCCCGTATTTTCAGCGACGAAGCTGATAAGTTAAACCTTAGTCTGCTAGATATTGGTGGGGAAATTTTATCGATTTCCCAGTTCACTTTATATGCCCAGGTTAAAAAGGGCAACCGGCCTAGCTTCACTGAGGCACAGGATCCAAAGTTAGCCCAATTAAACTATGAGAAGTTTAACCAGGCGTTAGCTAGTTATGGACCTAAGGTTGCAACTGGCGTTTTTGGTGCCGATATGCAGGTCTCACTCTTAAACGATGGGCCGGTAACAATTATTTACGAAGCCTAGGGGAGTGATTGTGTGGCCTTATTATCACTAGAAAAAGCTGCGCGGACTTTGTGTGAAAAAACGGGGCAATTTGTTCCAACGACTATTGGTTTGCACGTTATCAAGGAGCGCTTGGCCTTTGAACAGGCCCAACCGATTTACCTGCACCCGGTAAAAAAGATGACCGAGACAATTTGGGTGTCAGATGAAGTCGGGCAGGTAGTAGTTAGGGTCTTTTTGCCCGTTGATTTGCAGGAAGCAGAACAGGTTCCGCCCCTATTATATTTACATGGGGGTCAGTTTATTACCGGGGATGCTAAAACTTACGATAAGTTATGTCGGGAACTGACGGCCCGGGCCCGGGTGTGCCTTTTATTTGTAGAATACAGTAACTTATTTGAAGCCAAAGCCCCGACACAGTTATTACAAGCCCAGGCAGTCTTTGATAGCCTAGCTTCTTTGGCCCTTAAGTATCCCTTGGATTTAAAGCGGGTCTTGGTTGCAGGTGATGACGTAGGGGGAACACTGGCTTTAAACGTAGCTTTAAGAGCTAAGGCTAGTAACTTACCGATTTATAAATTGTTACTATTTTATCCAGTGACCAACACCAACTTCGATACTAGTTCGTACGTTAGCTTTGCGGGGGGCTACTATTTAACAAGGGAACAGATGAAGTGGGCCTTAGAGTCCTATCGTGGTGACCTGGACTTAAAAGATTTGTTGCTAGCCCCCTTGCAGGCGAGTTTTGAGCAGTTAGCCAAATTGCCGGAAACCTTAATCATGACGGCCGAAGCAGATGTTACTCGTGACGAGGCCGAAGCTTTGGCACGAAAGATGAGGGATGCAGGGGTTGATGTCAGTCAAATCCGCTTCCAGGGCATCATTCATGACTTTGTCAGCCTGCATATCTTAGACAAAACGAATGCTTGTCGGTTGGCAATGAATATTGCCACTGACTGGCTAGCTTATCGGAGGTAGGAAATGTATCAGACGTATTTTTGGGATTTTGACGGGACACTGTTTGACAGCTACGCCGTAATGGCGCCCGCCTTAGTTTACGGTTTTAAGCGCCAGCAAGTAGAGGTAAGTAAAGACTTAGCTTATCAACTGATGCGGCAAAAGTCACGCGGAGAAGCCTTTAAAAGTTTAGGAAAGCAGTGGCCTCAAGTTGACTTAAAAAAGGCCTATGCCGACTATAAAAGTTATGAGCGCGCACATTTGCAAAGTTTGCAACCCTTCAACGGGGCTAAGGAAGTCTTGGCAGCCATCGTTGCTGCGGGCGGACAAAATTTCTTGTTGACGCACCGTAACGATGAAGCGTGGCAGTTACTAGCAAAAGCAAACCTAAAACAATATTTTACTGGCGGGGTTAGCGGGGCTGATAACTTCGCACGCAAACCCAACCCGGCTTCGCTCAAGTACCTCTGTGAGAAGTATCAAGTAAATCCGGCTAGAGCAGCCATGGTAGGAGACCGGACTTTAGATATTGAAGCAGGGCATAATGCAGGGATGGCGGGAATTTTATTTGATCCCGATGACCTAATTGAGGATTGTGAGCCTGATTTAAGGGTGACTAACCTGTCAGCAATTCTTGTCTAAAAAAGATGGCAACCATTCAGCTTGGTTGCCATCTTTTTTAGTTTTCCTTTAAGTTAGTCATTGCCTTAGGGCTATTAGCTAAATAATGCCCCTTAACCTTTGTTAAGTAAAAGCGGTAGCGGTGGTTAACCAAAGGCAAGCTATCACCACGATATAAGACGTAATTACCACTTTTAGGGTCACGAAACCCAGCTTTATAGATAGTAAGCTGAGTTTGGCTTAGTGAGCCTTGAGAGACCTTAGTGACTTTGACTTGATAGGCCGTGTAAGTTACCCCTTTAAGCTTAAGTTGGTCGCTTTTTTGTTTGAGAATCTTAGCTTCGACCACTAAATCAGCTTGCTGTTTAATTTGAGTTAAACTGATTTTAGGTGGGGTCAAGTAGGTGGTTTGGGGGCGGCTCTTATGGTAAAGACTGAAGGCTAAGCCACCAATTGCAACTAACAAGATGAGGCTTAAAGCCCAACTTAATAAACGTTTATTAGTCATAAAAACCTCCCTTAATTATTATTAGCCTTAGCGTTGAAATAGGCTTTAAGTCCCGTCACGATTCCATCAGTAGCGCTGTCTTGGTAATTAGCAGTGGTAATTAAGGCAAAATCTTGGCTAGTGTTAATGTAACCTAGTTCCAACAGGACGGCGGGAATGGTGTTATCACGGATGACCAAGAAATCGCCAAACTCTGTCCCCCGGTTATCTAAGCCTAAATTGTCTAAGTGGCTGCTGATGTAGTAAGCTAAAGGCTTGGAAGAAGTTTTGTGATAATAGTAACTAGTAATTCCTGAAGCCTCGTTAGGATTAGGGGAAGAGTCAAAGTGGATACTGATAAAGGCATCCGCATGCAGTTTCTCTGCTAGCGCTGGGCGGGCTTTAAGGCTGACAAATTTATCGCTATCGCGGGTAAAGTAGACCTTAGCACCTTGTTCTTTTAACTTAGAGGCCAGTTGTTTAATGTACTTTAAGGTGTAGTCCTTTTCTTTTTTGTCGCTGTTGGATAAAGCCCCGGAGTCGCTTCCACCATGGCCTGCATCCAAGACAATCGTAGCTTCACTAAGGCTTTGTGGCTTTAGGCAGTACTTGTTTGCTAAAACCCAATCAGGGACCCAACCAATTTGCCCAGTGCTAGTCTTAACCTGGTACCAGTGGTACTTATGGTCTAACACTTTAAGCCTACTGCCCTTGGTTAGGCTAGCTAGCTTTTGATATTCAAGTCCGGGCCCCTTAGTAAGGGCAACGGTATTAGTTTCGACAACCGCCTGCTTAAAGTAGCTAATAGTTTTATAGACCAAGCTCAGCCCTAAAATCAGAATGATTGCTAGTAAAACTAACTGGTGGTGTTCAAATCCCGCCTGCTTTTTAAGGCGTGCTCGTCTTGATTCTGCCATCTAAATCCTTCCTTACAAATAAAATACACGCTTAATTATACCCTACTTTAGACTTAAAGTCAGTTTAGGCTAGAGAATTTAAACAAAAAACCAGGCTCACACTAGAACCTGGTTTCTTGTAGTAACGTTAGGCTTGATCTAGCCCGTCTTTTCCCTTAAAAATGAGGTTTAGGGCCACAGAAGAGATGCTGGCAACCACGATGCCATTTCCTAAGAAAAGTTGAACTGTTTTGGGAAGGAATTGGAAAATGGTTGGGTAAGATGAAACCCCGAGGCCAAGCCCCAAGGCAGTGGCGACAATCAAAATATTACGTTCATCGCTGAAATCGATTTGAGCCAGCATTCTAATCCCTTGGACCCCAATCATAGAAAACATTACTAGCATCGCGCCACCCAAGACGGGGGTGGGGATGATAGTTGCTAGCGCACCGATTTTAGGTAACAGTCCCAATAACATCAATAACCCGGCTGACCAGTAGATAGGCCGCTTAGTTTTGATTCCAGATAACTCAAGGAGCCCGACGTTTTGGGAGAAGGTGGTGTAAGGGAAGGTATTAAAGATGCCCCCTAAAATAACGGCCAACCCTTCTGCCCGGTAACCTAACTTAAGGTCGGTCGCAGTCACATCTTTTTTCAAGACCGAACCTAGGGCGAAGAAAACTCCGGTGGATTCAACCATTGAGACTAGGGCGATAATAATCATTGTTAAAGAAGAGGACCATTCAAACTGAGGCATACCAAAGTAAAATGGTTGGGGAACGTGGAACCAAGCAGCCTGGCTAACTGGTGCTAACGACACCATCCCTAGGCAAGCGGCTAACAAACTACCTAAAATTAAACCAATCAAAACGGCGATTGACTTAATAAAACCCTTGCCCCAAACGGACAGGATTAAAATCACTACGACTGTAAAGAAACCGACCCCGATATTTTGCAGGGCGCCAAAGTTTTTGGCCGTCACATCCCCGCCCCCAATATTTTGAAGCGAAATTGGAATCAAGGTTAAGCCGATAACGGTAATTAAAGTCCCGGTAACCACTGGCGGAAAGAGGCGCTTGATTTTAGAAAACTGACCCCCAATTAAGAAGACAAAAATCCCTGCCACGATGATGGCCCCATACATTGTGCCGATACTAAACTGTTTTCCAATCATCTTTAAAGGCTCAACGGCTTGAATAGCACAGCCCAAAACAACGGGTAACCCAATCCCAAAGTAGCGGTTACGCAGTAATTGAAAGAGGGTAGCTAATCCACACATGAAAATATCAATCGAAACTAAGTAGGTCATTTCTTGGGCGTTAAAGTTTAAGGCGCTCCCAATTAGTAAGGGAACGGCCACCGCGCCAGAGTACATGGCTAATAGGTGTTGCAAGCCTAAAATAGCTGCTTTAGCTTGGTTAGGATTAGTTGTTTTAGTTGTCATCATTATTCCTCCACAAACTTAACTTGACCATCAACAAACGCTTCAATCCGCGCTAGTGATTCGAGGTGGACCCCAGCTTTTTTAATTAAGTCCGCCCCCTTTTGGAAGGACTTTTCAACCACAATTCCTGCCCCAACAATATCTGCTTTAGCTTGGCGACAGATTTCAATTAAGCCAAGGACCGCTTGACCATTAGCCAAAAAGTCGTCGATGATGAGCACTTTGTCAGAAGCAGTTAAGAACTTTTGATCAACTGAGATGGTGTTTAAGACATTCTTAGTGTAAGAAAAGACCTCCGCACTATATACAGCTTCATTTAGAGTAGAACTTTTCTTCTTGCGGGCAAAAACAACTGGAACGTGTAAGGCATAGCCCACCATGATTGCTGGGGCAATCCCAGATGATTCCACGGTTAGGATGCGGGTGATGCCTTGGTCCTTGAATAACTTAGCGAATTCTTGACCGATAGCAGCCATCAAATCTGGATCAATTTGGTGGTTTAAAAAGGAATTGACTTTTAAGACGTTGCCTTCAAGGACAATTCCGTCTTCTTTAATACGATCTTCTAATAACTTCATGATTTCCTCCCTCTAAAAAAAGGCCTACCTAAGTAAGGTAGACCTAATGCCGACGCTTACTTATAGTCTAGAATTTACGGTTCTAGGTAGAAACTGGTGGCCATATTCCACAATTATATAAGTAATCTTATCTTTACTGTGATAATAGCATAAGCAGCAAGATTTAACAAGCGAACATTCGGTTTTGAATGAATAAATTAATGAAATTCACATTTTGAATTCGTTTTCGTTCGGATTTATCTAATTGTTATTAAACGGATTAGTGAGGACAAAATGAATTCTTAACTTAAGGGCTTACAAAGCTAGTCTAAGCTTGCCCGTTAGCTAATTTCGTGCTATTCTATGAGGTATAATATTAGCCGTTTGAGAAAAGAAGAGTAGCTAGTAAACCTAGTTCAGAGAGTAGACGGGAGCTGCAAAGTCTACCTAGGTGTTAGCGAAAGACACTTTTTAAGGTGTATGAGAAACATACCGGGTGAGCCGTTACCTCTTAAGTGATAAATAAAGGTGGTACCGTGCTCATGCGCCCTTGTCTGTGACAGGGGCGTCTTTTTTTGGCTAAGAGAAAATTTTAATGGAAGGAAGTTAATCAATGAGATACCAACGTCCTAAAGGTACGGCAGATATTATGCCAGACCAAAGTGCTAAGTGGCAATACGTTGAGCAAACTGCGCGCGCACTCTTTAGAAAATATCGTTATCAAGAAGTGAGAACCCCAATCTTCGAAAGTTTTGAGGTCTTTTCTAGAACCTCTGGAGAAACATCCGATATCGTTACTAAGGAAATGTATGATTTCTACGATAAAGGGGACCGCCACATTACCTTACGTCCAGAAGGAACAGCTGGGGTGGTGCGGGCCTTTGTTGAAAATAAGCTTTATGGCCCCGAAGTTACCAAGCCTGTAAAAACCTATTATATGGGACCAATGTTTCGGTATGAACGGCCTCAATCCGGGCGATTACGTGAATTCCACCAAATTGGGGTAGAGGCATTTGGAGTAGATAATCCAACCTTAGACGTTGAAGTAATGGCAATGGCGGTTGAATTGCTAGAAAGCTTCGGGTTGACTAGTTTGAAGCTAGCCCTAAATACCCTAGGCGATGCGGATTCCAGGGCAGCTTACCGTCAAGCCTTAATCGACTACCTAACGCCATTTAAGGATCAATTGTCGGATGATTCCAAGGAACGGTTAACTAAAAATCCGCTGCGGATTTTGGATAGTAAGGATGAAGGCGACCAGGCAATTGTGGCTAATGCACCGAAAATCTTAGACTACTTAACAGCCGAAGCCAAGGAACACTTCCAGGTAGTAAGAGACCTCTTAGACCAATTAGGCATCAACTATGAAATTGATACTAACATGGTACGGGGCTTGGATTATTATAACCACACTATCTTTGAAATCATGAGTGATGCGAAGGCATTTGGTGGTAAGTGGACAACTGTTTGTGCCGGGGGTCGCTACAATGGCCTGGTAGAACAACTAGGCGGTCCGGAAACACCTGGGATTGGTTTTGGTTTAGGGGTTGAACGACTCTTATTAATTTTAGCCGACCAGGACTTAGACTTAGAAGATAACTTAGATGTTTACGTAGTGGGAATTGGGCAAGCAACTAATGCCGAAAGCCTAAAATTGGTTCAAAGCTTAAGAAAGCAAGGCTTTAGTGCTGAACGCGACTACTTAAATAGAAAGCCTAAGGGCCAATTTAAGACTGCTAGCAAGTTAAATGCTCGTTTTACGATTACAATCGGTGAAAGCGAACTTGAATCAGGCACTGCTAACTTGAAGGATATGCAAGCCCAAAGTGAAATTAAGGTTAGCTTAGCAGAAATCTATGCTGACTTTGCTAAGTTAGCGCAAGCAAAAGTAAGTGAGGAATAGATAATGAAACGAACAACTTATTGTGGGTTAGTAGATAAAAAATACCTAGACCAAGAAGTAACATTAAAGGGTTGGGTTCAAAAACGACGTGACCTAGGGAACTTAATTTTTATTGATTTACGGGATCGAGAAGGGATTGTTCAATTAGTATTTAGTCAAGAATTTGATCAAGCTAGTCTTGAAGTGGCCGAAACCCTCCGGACTGAATACGTCTTAGAGGTGCAAGGTTTTGTGCGGGCCCGTAAAGACGGGGCCGTTAACCCTAACATGAAAACAGGGGAAATCGAAGTCGAAGTTCATCAGGTTAAGGTTTTAAACCAGGCTAAGACTACCCCATTTTATATTCAAGATGACATCAATGTTTCGGACGAATTAAGACTTAAGTATCGTTACCTGGACTTACGGCGGCCTGAAATGCAAAAAGCCTTGATGATTAGAAGTAAGATTACCCAAGCGGTTCACCGTTACTTGGATGAAAATCACTTCGTTGACATCGAAACACCTTATTTGACACGGTCTACCCCTGAAGGGGCCCGCGATTACTTGGTTCCTTCCCGGGTTTACCCAGGGCATTTTTATGCCTTACCACAGTCACCACAACTCTTTAAACAGTTATTGATGGGAGCTGGCTTTGACCGCTACTATCAAATTGCGCGTTGTTTTAGGGATGAAGACTTGCGTGGGGACCGGCAACCAGAGTTTACCCAAATCGACTTGGAAATGTCCTTTATGACCGCAGAAGAAATCCAAGAATTGACAGAAGGCTTGTTAAAAGCGGTTATGAAAGCTGCTTTAGGCCTCGAAATCAAAACACCAATTAAGCGGATTAGCTGGAACGAAGCTATGGCCCGCTATGGTTCCGATAAACCTGATTTGCGTTTTGAAATGGAATTAAAGGACCTCAGTCAAGCGGTAGCCGGAGCCGGCTTTAAGGTCTTTGACCAAACATTAGCTAATGGTGGTCAAGTCAAGGCTATTGCGGTTAAGGGCGGGGCCGATAAGTACTCCCGGAAGCAAATTGAAGCTAAGCAAGACTATATCAAGCGCTTTGGGGCTAAGGGCTTAGCCTGGGTTAAGGTTACAGAAGATGGCTTTAGCGGTCCTATTGCTAAGTTCTTTGACGAAGAACACGTTGCTAAAATTAAGGCGGCTACCGATGCAAGTGCCGGCGACTTACTCTTGTTTGTGGCGGATAAAGCTAAGGTGGTTGCCGATGCTTTAGGTTACCTGCGGGTTGAAATAGCTAAGGAACAAGACTTAATTGACCCTAATGAATTTGCCTTTGTGTGGGTTGTCGACTGGCCACTATTTGAATATAGTGAAGAATTCGAGCGCTACATTGCTGCTCACCACCCATTCACAATGCCTAATGAAGAAGACGTTGCCTTGCTAGAAACCGACCCTCATAAGGCGCACGCGCAAAGTTATGATATCGTCTTAAACGGTTATGAACTCGGTGGGGGTTCGATTCGGATTCACCAACGGTCAGTTCAAGAAAAGATGTTTAAGGCTTTAGGCTTTAGCGAAGAAAGTGCTAAGGAACAATTTGGTTGGTTCATGGATGCCCTAGATTACGGGTTCCCACCACACGGTGGTTTAGCCTTAGGTTTAGACCGGTTTGCAATGCTCTTGGCTAAGAAGGATAATATCCGCGAAGTAATTGCCTTCCCTAAGAATTCCAAGGCCTCTGAACCATTAACTAACGCACCATCAACCGTAGCGGCTAAGCAATTAGAAGAATTAAGTTTAGAAGTAGAAACGAACGAAGAATAGACTAAAGTGTTAGCTTACTGCTAAAAGTAGGCTAACACTTTTTAATTTGAAAGTATCTATTGTATAATAAATTCAAGTTTTTCGTTTAGACAGGAGGAATTTTAATGAGTCAACAAGTTGAAACAGCTATCTTTGCTGGTGGGTGCTTTTGGTGTATGGTTCAACCCTTCGATGAGCAACCGGGCATTATTTCGGTAAGGTCAGGTTATACGGGGGGCCACGTTCCTAACCCAACTTATGAACAAGTCTGTTCACATACAACGGGGCATACGGAAGCAGTTAAGATTACCTTTGACCCTACCATTATTTCTTATGCGGACCTAGTTGAGATTTATTGGCATCAAACCGACCCAACGGATGCGATGGGGCAATTTCAAGATCGGGGGGATAATTACCGACCAGTCATCTTTGTCAACTCTGACGAGCAAAGAAAAATTGCTACGGCATCTAGACAAAGACTGGCTGAAAGTGGTCAATTTAGCGAGCCAATCGTAACTCAAATCGAAGATGCCAAGCCTTTTTATGAAGCGGAAGAATACCACCAAGATTTTTATAAGAAGAATCCAGCACGGTTTGAAGCGGAAGAGGGACTGAGAAATCAATTTAAAAAGGAGCACTGGGAAAAGTAAATGGATGAATTACAGAAGCTTTGGAAGCGCCATGTCTACATGATGCGGGCCTCGACTGCCTTTATTTACGGAATTTTGGTTTCGATTGCAATGAACTTTTTTTGGACGCCAGGTCATATTTATTCTTCAGGGATTACAGGGTTAGCCCAGTTGATAACCACTTTGACTAAGCATACTCCTTTCCCTTTGTCGACGGCGCTCTTATTGTTTGTTTTAAACATGCCCTTATTTGTTTTAGCTTGGTTTCAGATTGGACACCGCTTCACCATTTTTACGGTAATTGCGGTTTTTGCTTCAAGTTTTATGATTAAGATGCTAACGCCGCTAACGCTAACGACGGATCCAATTATTTGTGCCATCTTTGGTGCAGCCATTAACGGGTTTGGTACGGGCTTGGCATTAAAAAACGGGATTTCGACCGGGGGGGTGGATATTTTAGGTTTAACCATCCGGAAGCGCACGGGTAAAAGTATTGGGACAATCAACATTATCTTTAACTTTTTCATTGTTACGGCGGCTGGAATAGTTTACGGTTGGCCCTATGCCTTTTATTCCGCCCTGGGATTATTAGTTAACGCTAAGGTGATGGATATGGTTTACACCCGGCAGCAAAAGATGCAGGTGATGATTGTTACGACTAAACCTAAGAGTGTAATTGACTGCGTGCAAAACCACATTAATCACGGGATTACGATTATTCACGGAGCCGAAGGGGCTTATATGCACGTTGAAAAGACCGTACTCTTTACCGTAATTTCACGCTATGAGTTACCGGAATTACGCCAAGCTATGCGTGAATCTGATCCAAAGGCCTTTGTAAGTATTGCCGATAATGTCCACATTATGGGGCACTTTGAAGAACCTTCTGTCTAGGGGGTTGGTCCATGAAAAAGACAATCTACTTATGGTTAATTAAGTTAGTCAGCCTGTTTTATGTGAACAAGCCTAAGTCCGGCACGGTCTACTTGATGAGCTTTGGAAATAACCTGGCTTTTATTAAAGCCCTAGCTAAAAAAGATGAACTACTAGTCTGTTATCAAGTTCAGTGTCAAGCAGCCGCTAAGCAACTGGAGGCAAGTGGAATCAAAACCATGTTAATTCAAGATGGCTTTGGTTTTGCCTTTAAAAAATTGGGTTTAATCCTAACAGCGCGCAAACTTTTTTGTGATAACTACTATGCCTTTTTAGGTGGCTGTTTACTTGATCACCACCAGGTCAAAGTCATTCAGGTCTGGCACGCCAACGGGGCGATTAAAACTTTTGGCTTAGAAGAACCGCGGACTGCCACCCGGTCTGCAAGTGATCAGCGGCGTTTTCGTAAGGTCTATGATCAATTTGACGATTACGTGGTCGCATCACCTAAGATGGGCCAGGTTTTTGCTAACAGCTACCAAGTAAGCCCAACCAAGATGAGGGTGTTAGGTTACCCCCGCAGTGATAGGTTATTTAAGCAAGACTGGCAAAAAGAAACTAAGGCCCGCTTATTAGCTGCCTACCCTGATTTACGTACAAAGGAAGTAATCTTATATGCGCCTACTTACCGGGAAGTAAGGGATAATTCGGGACAAGTGGCCCTTAATTTACCCCCTGACTTTGATGAGGTGGTTGCCAACTTAGCGCCTAAGCAAGTCTTGGTGATTAAATTACATCCCCATTTAAAAGCCAGCGCAGTTAAGCTTAAACAACGCTATAGTCATAACCCCAAGGTCTTGTGGTTAGATGAATTTTCGACCGAAGAGGTATTAGTAATTACAGCCCGCTTGATTACTGACTATTCCTCCGTGATTTTTGATTATAGCTTACTGCTTAATGCGGGCCAGCTGATTTTTTACTGTTACGATTTGGAAGCTTACGCAGCCTACGAGGGTTTACAGTCTGACTTTATTTCCTGGCTGCCAGGTCCACTAGTTAAAAATGCGGCTGAGTTAAGCCAAATTCTAGCCCAGCCATGTCAGCTTCAAGATTTAGTTGAGTTCAATCGGTTGTGGAATACCCAAAATGATGGTCAAGCTACTGAGCGAGTGTTAGCTTACTACTATCCAAGATAATATTAACTGAAAAATCACAGTTCAAGTTTTTAATCAGTGTAACTTGAACTGTGATTTTTTAATCTTTGCCGAATAGGTCGCGGGTATAAACTTTTTGTTTAACATCGGCCAATTCTAGGGAGTAGCGGTTGGCAATAATGACGTCACTTTGGGCTTTAAAGCTTGCAAGGTTGTTGACTAGCGGACTGTTAAAAAAGGTAGCTTGGTCGGCCAAAGTTGGTTCATAGATGATTACTTTGGCACCCTTAGCCTTGATTCGCTTCATAACTCCCTGGATAGAAGAGGAGCGAAAGTTATCGGAATTAGTTTTCATAGTTAGGCGGTAGACTCCGATGGTAACAGACTTTTCAGAGTCAGTTGCAAAAGGCATTGCTGCTAGTGTAGGAGTAATAACCAGCCTGTTTTAAAACTTGGTCGGCAATGAAGTCCTTTCTAGTGGCATTGGCTTTGACAATTGCCGCGATTAAATCTTCGGGGACGTCTTGGTAGTTAGCTAAAAGTTGTTTAGTGTCCTTGGGTAAACAATACCCGCCGTAACCAAAGGAGGGATTATTGTAATGCTTGCCAATGCGGGGGTCAAGGCAGACGCCCTTAATAATCGCCCGTGTATCCAAGTTTTTAAGTTCAGCGTAAGTATCAAGCTCGTTAAAATAAGCCACCCTCAAGGCCAGGTAGGTGTTGGCGAATAGTTTGACAGCTTCTGCTTCGGTTGGAGGTATGAAGAGGGTAGGAATATCGCTAGCAAGCGCACCTTGTTTTAGGAGGCTAGCAAAAAGCTGGCTAGCCTGGGTAATCTTAGGGTCAGCTGACTTAGAAACGATAATCCGGCTGGGATAGAGGTTATCATATAAGGCCTTTGATTCCCGCAAGAATTCTGGGCTAAAGAGGATGCGGTTGGTCTGATACTTGTGGTTGAGTTCAGCCGTATAACCAACTGGCACGGTTGATTTGATGACAATCGGGGCGTGAGAGTTGCTTGCCAAAATAGCCGCAACGACCCCTTCAACCGCACTAGTATCAAAGTAATTTTGAACGGGATCGTAATCAGTGGGGGTGGCAACGATTACGAAGTCGGCCTTGGCGTAGGCGGTGGTAGGGTCCGTAGTCGCTACTAATCGCAAGTCTTTATTGGCTAGGTAGTCAACTAAGTAGTCGTCTTGAAGCGGACTTTTTCTTTGGTTAACTAAGTCAACCTTAGCCTTGACTAGGTCTAAGGCAGTTACCTGGTTGTGTTAGGCTAACAGAACCGCCAAAGATAAGCCAACGTAACCTAGACCTACCACCGTGATATTATAGGATTTGCTAGGAGAAGTAGAGGGAGGCGGTGCTGTTTCGAAAAGTGGGGCAAGCTCAAAATTTAAGGCAGTCCCTAATTGTTCGAGTTGGGGGATGCTTGGAAAAAAGCGGCCGGATTCAAACTTACTAATAGTAGTTCGGTTAATTCCCGTTTGGTTGGCTAAAGCTTGTTGCGTTAACCCGAGGATTTGACGCTTTTTTTGATTA
The DNA here is from genome assembly GCF_001436215.1 of Ligilactobacillus agilis DSM 20509. Taxonomy (GTDB): domain Bacteria; phylum Bacillota; class Bacilli; order Lactobacillales; family Lactobacillaceae; genus Ligilactobacillus; species Ligilactobacillus agilis. Next base: position 3,312 of record NZ_AYYP01000071.1, on the reverse strand, counting down.
AGCTTGCTAGTTTGGATAGGTTTAAGGTTTGCATTTTAATCACCTCTGTTATCTTAAAGTACAAGGGATGCGTTCTCACTAATAATTATAACTTTAAATGTGCTTGAAAGTAACATTTTTGTGACTAGTGCCCTTAACAAAATTTGCTATAATTAGGTTGGAAAATAAGTTTTGAAGGGGTGGGCCCTATGGCAAGGTTTATAGTTGGCCCTAATGATTGGAATTCTACTTTAAGGCCCACACTGAAAACGTGATTAATCTTTACCTGCGGGCTAAGGCGATGATTTATTTGAAACAGGCTTTCTTTGAAGAGGTAATTTCTCCTAACATTCGCTTAGAAGATGGGGCGCTGGCGACGGTGGAGCAACTCGAACTAGCTGACGGTGACGCTAGTTTACTTGAATTAAAAGCGGATGCGACTAGTCACATAATCTTTGCGCACCAAGCGACTGGCTTGAAACAAGTAGAGGCTGAAACTCGTTTTCAAACCGAAGACAAGTTAGTGGGCTTAAGCGAAGTCAAGGCTAGTTTAGCAACGATTTTACAAAAGGCTCGTTTTTATCAGCTCAGAAGACAACAGGGATTAAACGCTGAGGGAGTTAATTTAAACGCCTTATTCATGGGGCCAAAAAGTAGTGGCAAGGCTACTAGTGCCCGCTATTTTGTCCAACAGTTAGCCCAAGCTAAGTTGGTAGATGAGCAACGCTTTATTAAAGTCCAAGCCAAAGAATTAACGGATGAGCGGGGCTACGAACGATTAGGTGAATACTTAGAAGATGCGCGTGGTGGGGTCCTTTTAATCGAAGGAGCTCAACAATTGCTAGGACAAACGGAGTTATTAGACTTATTATTGCAAGGGCAAACACCAGTCATCATCCTAACTGGTCCTAAAAAAGAACTTACTAAATTAAACTCAGTTCCAGGTTTTACTAAACATTTTCCCAACCAGTTGAATTTTACTGGTTATAGTCAAAATGAATTAGTTGAAATTGGAAAGAAACTACTGGCTGACTGGCAGTATCGTTTGGCTGATGAGGACTATTATACCCAAACATTGGCGCACTTATGTCAGCAGGCTAACTTTAACCAGGCGAGCGCGGTGGCAGACTTCAACCACCGCTTGCGCGAACAGATGTCGCAGCGGGTGATGGCGACGGCTGATACGGACTTAGAAACCATTACTAATGAAGATATTAAGGCGGTAGCTGATCAGCTAGGCACTAACCACGCAACTAAAGACGCCTACGCTGAGCTAAATAGTTTGATATGGATTGCGGAGGTAAAACGGGCGGTCAAGAATTTTATTGACCTCAATGTAATTAACCAACAGCGTAAACAGGCCGGCTTGGTAGTGGCTAATACGAGTATGCACGCAATGTTTTTAGGAAACCCAGGGACTGGGAAGACGACGGTTGCCCGTATTTTAGGGGAATTATTGTACCAAAAAGGGTTGATTAGGAAACCGACCCTAATCGAAGTTTCTCGGAGTGACTTGGTGGCAGGATACGTTGGGCAGACTGCAATAAAAACCAGAAAGAAGCTGGAAGAAGCTTTAGGTGGAGTACTCTTTATTGATGAAGCTTACACCTTGAGTACTGGAGGGAGTAATGACTTTGGGTTAGAAGCCATCAACGAAATCTTGAAGTTTATGGAAGACCATCGGGATGATATTGTAATTATTTTTGCCGGCTATACCAAGGAAATGCAGGCATTTTTAGCAATGAATTCAGGGTTAGAAAATCGGATTCCCAACACCTTTACCTTTGCAGACTACACCATAGCCGAATTAGTACAAATTGGGCTACTGGACCTAAAAAAGCGTAACTATCAGGTAGAACAGGCAGCTTATGCTTACGTAGTTAGTGAAAGTTATCAAAAGAGCAATGACCACAGTAACGGTCGGTGGGTACGGAATTTAAACGATCGGTTAGTTAGACTCCAAGCTAGTCGGCTAGCCCAAAGTGACGGTCCAAGTGACTTAGAGTTAATTACACGTGGAGACCTTGAAAAACTCTTAGCAACCAATTGAAGCTAAAAAATAAGAACCGCTTGAAGGATTGATTTTTGGTCAATCTTTCAAGCGGTTTTGTCATGGGCGCCATTTGGTTTTAAGCCACCAAAGTAAACAGTCTTTGGCAATCAAATATTTATGCAAGGGTGGATAATCATGCTGTAAAAAACGAACGTTTTGCTTGAAGGCAGCTTGCCAGGGATTAATGAGGGGGGACTGCCACTTATCGGCGGTGATAAACTGGCCCCGACTACGGTTAGGAAGGGCCTTGTTTTTGATAAAGACGGCGCAAATTTTACCAACTTTCATCAACGGCACCTTTCGATTACGATATTTGCCCGCTGGAGTATTGATTAGGGCGCCTAAAAGTAACTGCTGCCAATCATGGGGGTGTTCGTGAATGTAATGCCACATGGGCTTTTGCAAGTCCTTGGGTAATTGCAGTTCAACTTGCTTGCCGTTAAGATAGCTAACCCTAACTGCGATGTACTTCTTTTTGAAACGTGACATAAAAATTCCCCCAACCATATCTAAAGTCTTACCTAGAATAACAAATTTACAAGCATTTGCCCAGTCATCGGCAAAGGGTTTTGACCTTAGCCATTAATTTTGAGTAGATGTGGTCATAAAACCACGGTTCGCTGACTTTTTGTTTGAGCTCACTAAGCTTTAACCAGGCAACTTGACTATTCTCATCAGCTTTAATCCTAAGAGGAAGGTCGTCGCTTGCCTGCAGTAAGTAAGTAACGTTTAAGTGTAAGTGGGATGAGACATAGTGTCCGTGTTTTTGGTGTCCGTCAACTGTTAAGACTTCTAAAGAAAAGAGGGAGGGGGTCACAAATTCGACCGCCGTCAAGCCGCTTTCTTCGGCGATTTCTTTCAGGATGACCCGTTTTAAGTCCGTTTCACCGTCGGCATGCCCACCCAGCCAGGCCCAGGACTGGTAGATGTTGTGATAAGCCATGAGAACTTTTTGATGGTCGGGGCTAATAATCCAGGCGGAAACGGTAATGTGGGCTAATTTACTTTGACGTAAGAAAACTTGGTTATTGCTAGTTAACTGTTGTAAAATAAGCTCTTTATCTAGGGCTTCTTGTTCATTAATTTAGGGCGGGATACCAGTGGTTTTAACCTCTGGAGGGATAGCCCTCACTTTAGATTCGTTAGAACCTACTTTTTACCCTTTCGCTTCCTTATGATGTGTATTCACCGAACAAAAGTGCTATAATGTCAGTAAAGAAAGTAAGGTGAACCTAATGGAGATACAAATTACTATCAAAGTGAAATTAAATCTTGCCAAC
>NZ_AYYP01000011.1 GCF_001436215.1 Ligilactobacillus agilis DSM 20509 | reverse complement strand
TGAGGGCTATCCCTCCAGTGGTTAAAACCACTGGTATCCCGCCCTAAATTAATGAACCTAGTAATTACCCAGGTGCAAGAACAACTGACCGCTGCTAAAACGGCGGGCAAACGGGTAATCTTTTTGACTCACTTTGTGCCCCACCGCGATTTACTTTGGGCGCGGCCGGGGTTAGAAGAAGACATGAGTGGCAAGCAGCTGACTTTGAAAACCAATGGTTGGCTAGCTTACAGGAAATTAAAATCAACTAGGCAGTTAGCAAGTCTTGCTAACTGCCTAGCTTTTTAGATAATAATGCCCTGACAATGGTCGAGTTCATGCTGAATAATCTGAGCTGGAAAATCACTGAAGGTCTGCCTTTGTTGTTTAAAATGCTCGTCTAAGTAAGTCACCTCAATACTGTGATAGCGTTTAGTTTTCCTGGTTCCTACCAGTGATAAGCAGCCTTCCTCAGTCTCATAGGGTTTGAATTTCTTATTAATCTTAGGGTTAATCATAACTAGATTAAAGACCCCTAGTGAAATGATAATGATATTTTTGTGAAAGCCAATCATATTGGCAGCCATCCCTACACAGTGCTCCTTATGGGCAAGCAAGGTATCCTTTAAATCCTGGACAATTTGGAGGTCGCCTGGGCCTGCGGGCACGCTTTTTTGCTGTAAAACTGCTTCGTCTTTAATAATTTCTCTAATCATAATAATTCCTTTCCAAGTAAAAAGGATGCCCAAAGACATCCCTAAGTACTTAATTCGCAGGTACAAAGTGGTTAATCACTTGCGCCTTGTCATTCCAAAAGCCGGTCTTAACCGTGCCTAAAATTTTGTTAGTCGGTACGAAGCCGTAATAGCGGCTGTCGTTTGAAGCAGCCCGGTTATCACCTAAAACAAAGTATTTACCCTTGGGTACGGTAAATATTTGCCCGCTACCAAGGGTTACGCCCTTAGCCTCGTTAGCTTGAAGGGTTAGGGTACCAGCAACTTGTTGCTTTTTTGTGATGTAACTTTGTGATTGCCGGACGCCGTTAACGTAAAGTTTGCCGTCATTTTTGTATTCAATTTTATCACCCGGAAGCCCGATAACCCGCTTAACGTATTTATCCTTAGGTTGCGCGTTAGCATCGACCCCGTAAGCATCAAAAACGATGACCGTGCCCCGCTTGATTTTGCCCTGTTTGAACAAGGCAACCAGTTCATTATTTTGTAAGTTAGGATACATTGAGGTCCCATCGACCCTAACTAAAGAAAAGAAGTAGGTTTTAATCACTAAGGCGATTAATAACCCGAGGATAATCGGCCATAACCAGCCCATAATCTCCTTAAATTTTGACATATAAATTCCTCCACTATAATAAGTTTAGTAAATACTCGTGACTTTTAACCTGTTCACTGGCATCCAGCTGATCTTTTAGGTTGATTTCATAGATGCTAGTAGCAGCTGGATTAAGCCTTGGTAGCACCCGGCGCCAATCAATTAACCCCTGCCCTAAAGTTAGACTATCGTGAGTTTGACCATACGAGTCCACTAGGTGATAATGAACAATTTGATCTTTTAGTCTCGTCAATGAGGCTAGTAGTTTTTCGTTATTAGCTTTAACCTTGATAAAACAGTGCGAAGTATCAAAGGCTAGGCGGTAATTTTTAGCCAGAATTTCTTCGTCACTGTCCTGTTCTCCATAATAAAAGATAGGTGAGATGGAATTTTCAAACATGATGTGTACTTGGCCCAACTGTTTGAAGTAATCCAGGCGTTTAAAGGCCGCCGCCTGTGCTGCCTTTAGGTTAGGGTACATGGAGATAAAGGTCTGAGTCTGGCGCGAGTAAGATCCGTGCACTAAGACTTGTAAATTATAATCAAAGGCTAACTGCAAGAGATCGTTAGTTGACTTATCTATAAAATAATAAAGCTCACGACATTGTTCTTGTGGAGCAATCAGTTCGGTAAAGGTATCACGGTAACGCATGGGATGGTGTAAAACAATCTGCTTGATACCCGCCGCCTTAACTTCTTCAATTGCTACTTGTAGCCGCTTTAAACCGTCGTTAGTAAAATCACTTTCGGCGGTGAAAAATTCAAAGACCTCCGGTTTGTATTGCAGTCGATCTTTAACCTGGCGCAAGTCCGCACTAGCTTTAAGCCCCAAGGGAATTTGCATAACATAACCTCTTTTCAAAAAATAAAGGGTGTAACCATAAGGTCCACCCTCTAAACTTATTAAGCTTTGTCAATATCGCGCATCCATGCTAAGGCAAGGGCTTTTTCACCAAGATGGGTACCGATAACAGGACCGAAGTAACTGATGTCAATTTGACAGTCAGGGTACTGGGCCTTTAACTTTGCTTGCCATTTTTCGGCCGCTGGTAAATCGTTAGCGTGAATGACAATAATTCTAACCGGGTAGTTGATGTGCGCCATTTCTTCGGCAAATAAATCTTCTACTCGCTTTAAGGCCCGTTTAGTAGAACGAACCTTTTCAAAGGCGATAATCTTATGACTATCATCGTCAAAGGTTAGAATGGGTTTGATTTTCAAGACGTTACCGATAAAGGCAGAAGCATTAGAAAGCCGGCCCCCTCTAACGAGGTTTTGTAAGTCATCCACGATAAAATACTCGTTAGTAGTAGCTCGTAAAGCGTCCAAACGACCTAAAATTTCATCTAAACTAGCACCTGCTTGGGCTAAGCGAGCAGCCTCGATGACTAGGTTTCCCATCAACATTACTGTGATTTGGGAATCGTAAGGAACTAACTTAATGTCTGTTAGTTCATCCGCAAGATTTACTAAAGTTTGGTGTAGTCCCGAAATTGTACTTGCTAAGTGAATACTAATTACGGTATCGTAACCTTCTTTACCTAAAGATTGATATAATTCAATTAATTCCCCAACGGCTGGCTGTGAAGTGCTAGGAAAAGTTTCAGAAGTACGTAATTTTTCATAGAACTCTGCGGTTGAAATATCTTCCCCCTCATTATATACCTGTCCATCAATAATAAAGGGAATAGGTACCACTTTGATGTTATATTTTTCTACGGTTTCCTGTGGAAGGTAGGCCGTACTGTCTGTAACAACAGCAATTTTCATTGTGCTTGCACCTACTTTATAAATTTTTCGCAAATTAATCATACCATACAAAACTAGCTGCTACTAGCTTTCATGGTAAAATTACCCAATTAGTTATAATTATGGACGAAAATAACCAAAAGTGCAAATTAAATTAAGGTTAAGGTCTGTCAATAATTTTTTTGACTGCTAATTTACCTACGTCAAACCTCAAAATGTTAAATGGCTAGTCAATATGATAAAATTGAAGCTGAACTTATTTTTAGATAGAAAGAATGTGAATGACCATGTCTTATGATGGCCTTTTTACACACGCAATGGTCCAAGAATTGCAAGCTAAGTTAGTTGAGGGCCGGGTGATGAAAATCTCCCAACCCTACCCTAACGAAGTAATTTTAACAATTAGGTCGCAGCGGAAAAACTATCCCTTGCTCCTATCTGCTAACCCCAGTTATGCGCGGGCGCAGATAACTACCATCCCCTATACAAACCCCCCGGTACCAACGAACTTTACGATGATGTTGCGTAAATACCTAGAAGGGGCGCGGTTGGTGGCAATTGAACAACTAGAGTGCGACCGGGTGATTAATTTTGCCTTTAGCAACCGCAATGAGCTTGGTGACAAGCTCCCCCTCCTACTAAGTATTGAAATTATGGGCCGGCATAGTAACGTAATTTTGATCAACCAAGCCGAAAATAAGATTATTGATACGATTAAGCACGTCGGTTTAGATCAAAATCGCTACCGGACCTTACTACCAGGTTCAACTTACCGCCTGCCCCCTAAACAGGCTAAGCAAAACCCCCTAACGGCTAGTCCGGCTGACTTTGAGCAATTAGTAGCAGCTTACCCTAACCGTGAGGTTTTAGCCAAGGAATTACAGGCAAATTTCCAAGGCTTAGCCCTTGATTCAGCCCTTTATTTAGCCGATTATTTCCACCAAGCTGGGGTTAGTGCGGCTAGTTTGGCTGCTTTATGGGCTAAATTAGCTCAGCCTACTCCTAGTTTGCTAACGGAACCCAAACTAAACTTCAGTGCCTTTGATTACCCGTCAGCTACGGCTAGCACCCGCTTTGAAAGCCTAAGTGAATTATTAGACGAATTCTATGGGACTAAGGCAACGAGAGATCGGGTTAAGCAACAAGGTGCCCGGCTAATCCTAGTGGTCAAGAATAATTACAAGAAAAACAAAAAGAAACTAGGTAAGCTAAAGCGAGAATTAGCTGCTACCGAAAATGCGGACGACTACCGTCTAAAAGGAGAACTATTGACCACCTACTTGTATCAGATTGAACCTAAGCAAAAAACGGTAACTTTACCTAATTATTATGCTAATGAACAGCCGGTAACTATTAGTTTAAAACCCCAACTTAGCCCCGCACAAAATGCCCAAAGTTATTTTAAACGCTATACCAAGCTAAAAAATGCGGTCGGCTACATTAACGAACAAATTAGTTTAACCGAGCAGGAGTTGGCCTACCTCGATAGTATCCAGGCCCAAATCGAATTAGCGGAACCTAAGGACTTGCCAGATATCGCCCTGGAATTAGAAAGCGGTGGTTACCTTAAAAAGCCTAAGCAAAAGGCCAAGCGTAAGCCAAAGTTAAGTCAGCCAGCTAAGTTTAAGGCTAGCGACGGCAGCGAAATTTTAGTAGGTAAAAATAACCTGCAAAATGACCGCCTCAGTCTAAAAACGGCTGCCAAAAATTATTGGTGGTTACACGTCAAAGATATTCCGGGCTCCCACGTAATCATCGCTAACCCTCATCCTAGTGAGGAAACCCTCTTAGAGGCGGCTAACCTAGCGGCCTACTATTCTAAGGCCCAAGGTTCCGCAAACGTAGCGGTTGACTATGTACAGGTAAAACACCTGCGCAAACCCAACGGAGCTAAGCCTGGATTTGTGATTTACGAAGGCCAACAAACCTTGTTTGTCACCCCGGACAAGGAGTTAGTAGCGCGCTTAAAAGCCAAATAAAAAAAGTCATGTACTCACATTAACGTGAATACATGACTTTTTTCTTACTCTTCCTTGGCTTCACTCAATGGTTGCCAAGTTAACGGTAGACCTTGACTATCGATATCTAGGATATAAGCCCCGTTTGAATAACGATCACCAAAGGAGTGTGCAGCGTAAGAAATGGTGATTTCTTCTTGGTGGTCAGTAATGAGCTGCACCTTGTCTTCAGTAATTATTCGCGCTAACACAATCCGGTGAGGGTTGCGCTTTAATTCCCGCATGATTTGGACACCGCGCCGGGCCCGGGTAGTCTTAGCTACCTCAGAAACCTTCATTTTCTTAAAGGCCCCGCGATTCGTTACCAAAGCAACTGCTTGCTTCTCGTCTGTAAGTATAACGCTAGTTAAGTAATCATCCCTAAGATCCATGCACTTAACCCCGGCGGCCTTAGCACCATTGACAGGAACCTCGCTTAAATCATAACGTAGGCCATATGCCCCGTAGGTAACACAAAAGACCTCTTTATTAGCTAATTCAGCTTGGCTTCCATAAGCAATGAGGATTAATTCATCATCGGCTTGCTTTAACTTCATAAAACTAGCAGCCCGTGACTTGTAGGTCCGGCCCGGCTTTAAATCACTCAGCGGTGTTTGCTTGATAAAGCCATTCTTGGTTGCAAATACGAATAAGCCCTCAGTCTCTAACGTGTTAAAGATGTAAGCCTTCAAGACAATTTCATCAGGACCTAACCCGACTGTTTGTGACAGGTGTTCCCCGGTATCCTTCCACCGTTCTTCGCTGATTTCATGGACTGGCCGGTAAATTAAATGGCCCTTGTTGGTGAAGATTAAAAGGTGGTCTAAGGTATTGGCTGTTTGTTGTAAAACGGGATAGTCTTCGTCTTTCAAGCCATTTTCGCCATCCCCAGAAGCGTTAAACGACCGCAAGGAAGAACGCTTTACGTAGCCATCATGAGAAACAAGGACCATAACTTCTTCTTGGGCAACAGTCACCTCTGTATCGACTTGAATAGTTTCAATCTCAGCTTGAATCTCGGTCAAACGGGGACTAGCGTATTTCTTAGCCAGGGCGGTGAGTTCTTTTTTAATCACCTTATCTAGTTCCTTTTGACTAGCCAAGATTTTTTCGTAGCGCGCAATCTTTTGGGCTAAGTCTGCCGCTTCCTTTTCTAGCGCGGTTACATCGGTATTAGTTAAACGGTAGAGTTGCAGGGACACAATTGCTTCAGCTTGTGCTTCGCTAAAAGCAAAGTTAGCGATTAAGTTAGCCTTAGCATCCCCTTTATTCTTTGAAGCCCGGATGGTTTTAATAACTTGATCTAGGATAGATAAAGCTTTGATTAACCCGGCCACGATGTGTTGGCGTTTTTTGGCTTTGGCTAAATCGTATTGCGTCCGCTTGCTAGTTACCTCACGTTGGTGCTTAATATAAGCCTCTAAAATCGTCTTCAAACCGACGTGCTCAGGACGCTTGTTATTGATAGCAACCATGTTAAAGTTATAGGAAATTTGTAAATCCGTATTCTTAAAGAGGTAGTTTAAAATCCCTTGGGCGTTAGCATTTTTCTTTAACTCGACTACAATCCGTAAACCTTCTCGGTCACTTTCATCCCGAACTTCAGCCAGGCCCTCGACCTTTTTAAGTAGGCGTAATTCGTCAATGCGCTTGACCAGTAAGGACTTGTTAACTTCGTAAGGAATCTCTGTGATAACAATTTGTTCCTTACCACCCCGGATGGCTTCAATCTCGGTTTTGGCCCGTAAAATAGAGCGCCCCCGGCCTGTTTGGTAAGCTTGCTTAATGCCGTCTAGCCCCTGTAAAATTCCCCCGGTTGGGAAGTCGGGCCCTTTAACAAATTGCATCAAGTCATCAAGGCTGGCTTGGGGATGTTCGAGGAGGTGGATGGTGGCTGCCACCGTCTCGCCTAGATTATGGGTTGGGATTTCGGTAGCGTACCCCGCCGAAATCCCGGTGGCACCGTTAACTAATAAGTTAGGAAAGCGGGCCGGTAAAACGGTTGGTTCGTACTCGGTATCATCGAAGTTTAAAACCATTTCAACGGTGTCTTTTTCAATATCCTTTAGCATCTCCCCGGCAATCTCGGCCAAGCGCGCTTCAGTATAACGCATCGCTGCCGGAGGATCGCCGTCCATGGACCCATTATTTCCGTGCATTTCAATTAAGGGGTCACGCAATTTCCAGTTTTGACTAAGGCGGACCATCGCCTCGTAAATAGAACTATCACCGTGAGGGTGAAAATTCCCCATGACATTTCCGACCGCTTTAGCCGACTTGCGAAATGGTTTGTCAAAGGTATTTCCATCCTCATTCATGGCAAAGAGGATTCTTCTTTGCACGGGCTTTAAGCCATCGCGAATATCAGGTAAGGCCCGTTCCTGGATGATGTACTTAGAATAACGACCGAAACGTTCACCCATTACTGCTTCAAGCGAGAGTTCTTGAATATTATTGTGTGCCAAAAAATCACTTCCTTAATCATCTAGTCATCAAGTAAGCTAGCCTGCTTTAAATCCGCGGAACTGACACTACCATTTTCTTGGTGTGCTCCTTCTGCCGCGGCTGTATCTAAAAGGCTGCCGTCTTCTTCCAAGGTAAACTGAACATTTTTTTCAATCCACTTACGTCTAGGTTCAACCTTATCGCCCATCAAAGTCGTTACCCGTTTTTCCGCTAGGGCTTCATCGTCAATCTTAACTCTAACCAGGGTCCGGGTTTCGGGGTTCATGGTTGTTTCCCAAAGTTGGTCGGCGTTCATTTCCCCTAGTCCCTTAAATCTTTGCAGGGTAGCGCCTTTGCCCAATTCTTTTTGAGCTAATTCTAACTCAGAGTCGGTCCAAGCATAACGAATTTGCGCCTTCTTTTTAACCTGTTTTTGTAATTTATACAAAGGTGGTAAGGCAATATAAATCCGGCCCGCATTAATCATTGGCCGCATGTATTTATAAAAGAAAGTTAATAGCAAAGTCTGAATGTGGGCTCCGTCGGTATCAGCATCCGTCATGATAATGACTTTATCGTAGTTAGCGTCCTCCAACTTAAACTCGGGTCCAACCCCAGCCCCAATGGTATAAATCATTGTATTAATTTCTTCATTTTTGATAATGTCTTGTAACTTAGCCTTTTGGGTATTTAGCACTTTTCCCCGCAATGGTAAGATGGCTTGGAACTTGCGGTCACGCCCTTGTTTAGCAGAACCGCCGGCAGAATCACCTTCAACTAAGAAGAGCTCATTTTTCTTGGCATTCTTAGATTGTGCCGGGGTTAGCTTTCCTGATAAGTTCCGTTCGACCTTTCTTTTTTTCTTGCCAGAACGACTTTCATCCCGGGCTTTACGGGCCGCTTCCCGCGCTTCTCTTGCCTTTAGGGCCTTTCTAACTAACTCTTGTGCAAACTCACCGTTTTCCATTAAATAGTAGGTTAGTTGTTCGCTGACAATGCTATCTACAATCGTCCGCGCCTCAGGGCTACCGAGTTTGCCCTTGGTTTGGCCTTCAAATTGGAGTAACTCCTCAGGTACCCGGACGGAAACAACGGCTGCCAACCCTTCCCTAACGTCGCTACCTTCAAGGTTCTTATCCTTATCTTTTAGGAGGTTAACTTTACGGGCGTACTCATTAAAGGCCTTGGTCCAGGCTGACTTCATCCCCGCTTCATGAGTTCCCCCGTCTTTAGTCCGGACGTTATTAACAAAGGACATAATTGTTTCGGAGTAACCATCATTGTATTGACCAGCCACTTCGACTTCAATCCCATCCTTGCTGCCTTCAAAGTACATTACCGCCCCGAGCGTATCCTTATCTTCGTTAAGGTAGCTAACAAATTCTTTAATTCCCTCTGCAAATAAGAAGGTGTCACTTGTGTCAGTGCGCTCATCTGTTAGGGTAATCTTAACTCCTTTTAGGAGGAAGGCCGCTTCCCTCAAGCGTTCGGCTAGGGTCTCATAGTTAAACTTAGTCGTTGAGAAGATAGTAGCGTCGGGAGTAAAGGTAACGGTGGTCCCACTTTGACGCTTAGTTTTGCCTAACTTACGCAAAGTTCCGACCGGTTTGCCCCCGTCAACAAAGTCTTCTTCGTATTCAATCCCATCACGGACAGTGTTAACTGTCAATTTAGACGATAAGGCGTTAACAACGGAAGCACCGACACCGTGAAGCCCACCGGATGTCTTGTAGTCGCCTTGCCCGAATTTTCCCCCGGCATGGAGGACCGTGAAGATGACTTCAACGGTTGGGATTCCTAATGAGTGCATGCCGACTGGCATCCCCCGGCCGTAATCAACAACGGTAATTGAATTATCTTTGTGAATAGTTACATCAATTTGTTTACCATAGCCAGATAAGGCTTCATCGACTGCATTATCTACAATTTCATAAACCAGGTGATGAAGGCCACGCGCATCCGTTGAACCAATATACATTCCCGGCCGCTTTCTAACGGCTTCAAGTCCCTTCAAAACCTGAATGGAATCGTCATCGTAGTTTGGTTTTTTTGCCATTAAATTTCCTCCTTTTTAGGATTCGTGCGCCTAAAAATGAGCGCAGTATCGTTTCTATGATAACTTAAATAAGTTCACTAAGTAAAGTTTTCTTTGATTCCAAATACTTATCTTAGCAAAATTCGAATATATGTTCAAGGATTATTATAATTTAATTTGTGGAGCCCCTATTAGCGTGCTACAATTAGTTGGTAAGTTTTTTTAAGGGGGACCTTTTTTGAATTCAAAAATTATCTTAATGTTGGTCATTGGCTACCTCTTGGGGTCAATTCCTTCTGGAGTTTGGATTGGCAAAATCTTTTATGGTAAAGATGTCCGCCAATTCGGAAGTGGTAATATGGGAACCACCAATACTTTTAGGGTCTTAGGTAAAAAGGCCGGAATTATTGTCTTATTGATGGATATGTTTAAGGGCACCTTAGCAGCCTGCCTGCCCGCCTTATTTCACTCAAACGCCAACGTCTTGTTAATTGGACTAGCCGCCATTATCGGCCATGTTTTCCCAATCTTTGCTGGCTTTAAAGGTGGTAAGGCTGTTGCTACTAGCGTGGGGGTCTTATTGATTTATAACCCACTTTTCTTTGGAATTTCATGGGCAATCTTTTTGATTACCCTTTACCTGACCAGCATGGTTAGTGTTGCCAGCATGCTAGGTTTTACTTTAACTGCAATTATTTCACTTTTTTTTGGAGATTGGATCTTAATTATCGTTGCCTTTGCCCTCACCATCTTTGTATTTATTAGACACTGGGGCAACATCGAGCGGATTAAGAATGGAACGGAAAGTATGGTTCCATTTGGACTTGGCTATAGCCGCCGGCAAAAACAAGTAAAATAATGACTAAAAAACAGTCCCTAAATTTAGGGACTGTTTTTTTAGCTCTAATTACACATTAAAAGACCGTAATTTCGTATTGATGATTAAAGCTAGCTGCTTTATCTAGGCGATTAATCGCATACTTTTGGGTGAAGTCGCCGTTACTGTCAGTAGTATCGGCCAACCCCCACCAAGGTTCTAGGCACACAAATTGGCCTTCCTTAGGATAAGTGGACCAAATTCCCATGAACTTGGCGTCAGTGACACTCAAGCTCACACCATGACCGCTTGTCTTAGAAGTTAAGCTAACCTTGGTTGGCTTTTGTTCCAAATCATAGATTAACGCGTCATCCTTGAATAACTCCCGGCTAACTGTTGCTGTTGGGGCGCCTAACCGAGCACTGTCAATATCGGTTAGGCCGTTAGTCAAAGGAATCTTAGGTAAACGGTAGTCGGCACTAAAAGTTAGTTCATAGTCGCTAAAGCTTTCCTTAGGTGTTAGCGGGGTCTTAAAGGCAGGGTGGCCACCAATGCCAAAGTAAATTGGCTCTTGGCTTGGATTATCTACCTGGTAACCAACAACTAACCCACTAGCAGTTAATTCATAGCTTAGTTGTAAGCAAAAATCAAAGGGGTAAAGTTCTTTGCTAGCTTCATCTGCTTTTAGCTCTAACACAACTTTGGTGGCCGTTTGTTCTCTGATTGCAAAATCCCGGTCCCGGGCAAAGCCGTGTTGGCCTAAATGGTAGGTTTTACCTGCAACTTGATACTGATCATCCTTAAGGCGGCCAACAATTGGAAATAAGACGGGGGCTTGCCGACCCCAATACTTGGCGTCACCGGCCCAAATATATTCCAAGCCAGTTTCCTTACTTCTTAAAGAAGCTAGTTCGGCCCCGTGTTCTTTGATAGTTGCAACTAAGTAATCATTTTCTAAAAAGACTGCCATATTATTACCCCTTTTCTTAAAGAATATAGCGACTTAAGTCTTTGTCACCAGCAATTGAGCCAATCTTATCAGTTACGTAAGCTTCCGTAATGGTAATTTCGCCCATTTGCATATCAGGCCCTTCATAAAGCAGGTCTTCTAGTAATTTTTCTAGGATGGTGTGTAACCGCCGGGCCCCAATGTTTTCGGTTTCATGATTAACCTTGTAGGCAATTTCAGCAATCTTTTGAATAGCTTCCTTAGTAAAGGTTACTTGAATATTGTCTGTCCCAATTAAGGCCATATATTGCTTGATTAAAGCGTTGGTTGGTTCGGTTAAAATCCGGTAGAAATCTTCGGCCTTGAGTTCCTCTAATTCAACTCGGATTGGGAAGCGGCCTTGCAATTCGGCAATCAAGTCACTAGGTTTACTTTCGTGGAAAGCACCTGAGGCGATAAATAAGATGTGGTCGGTCTTTAATAGCCCGTACTTAGTCTTAACTTGGGAGCCTTCAACGATTGGTAAAATGTCGCGTTGAACCCCTTCACGTGAAACTTCACCACTAGCTTGCTTTGACTTAGAGGTAATCTTGTCGATTTCGTCGATAAAGATAATCCCAGTATTTTCTGCCCGTTTAATGGCTCCATCGGCTAAGTCAGCGCTATTGACCAGTTTAGCTGACTCTTCTTTGATAAAGACTTCCCGGGCTTCCTTAACGGTCATGGTCCGCTTCACCATTTTCTTTGGCCTTAAGGCACCTAGGGTCTCATTTAAGTCAATCCCCATTGAGCCTAGCATATCATTTTGAGGACTGAAGGTTTGGTTAGCTTCTTCAACTTGGATGGTAACCTCGGTATTTTCCAGCAACCCACGTTTAAGTTGTTCACTGACGCTTAAACGTTCATTTCTAATTGCATCCGTTACTTCTTCTTGTTCTTCTGGCGCTTGTGTCAAATAATCAGGTAACTTACCACTTTGTAAGTCCCGCATCATTTGCATTAAGTTAGGTTGTTGTTCTTTTTGTTCCTTCTTTTTAGCTGGAACTAAAACTTTGATTAGGCGCTTATCGGCCCGTTGAGCGGCTTGGCTCCTAACTTCTTTATAGAGTCTATCTTCTTCTTGTTTATAGGCAACTTCCGCTAAGTCCCGGACCATTGATTCAACGTCTCTGCCGACATAACCAACTTCGGTAAACTTAGTGGCTTCAACCTTAATGAAGGGGGCGCCCACAATTTTAGCCAACCGGCGGGCAATTTCGGTTTTACCTACCCCGGTAGGACCAATCATTAAGACATTTTTGGGGGTAACTTCTTCTTGCATTGCAGGGTCTAACTGCATCCGGCGGTAACGATTTCGTAAGGCGACTGCAATCGCCTTTTTAGCCTTAGCTTGACCGACCACATATTGATCAAGTTCAGCTACAATTTGTTTAGGTGTTTTATCAGTTGCTTTCACAAAAAGGCCTCCTTTATAATTCTTCGGCAATAACATTGTGGTTGGTGAAGATGTCAATATCACCGGCAATGTTGATGGCGGCTTTGGCAATTTCAATGGCGGACATGTCGCTAGCGTGTTTGGTTAACGCCTTGGCAGCGGCTAAGGCGTAGTTACCACCGGAACCAATGGCTAAGACATTATCGTCTGGTTCAATGACTTCTCCGGAACCGGATACCAATAAAATGGTGTCCTTATCCATCACAATCAAAAGGGCCTCTAATTTTTGCAAAGCTTGGTCACTGCGCCATTCTTGCGCAAGTTCAACGGCGGCCCGTTGTAAGTTACCACTGTATTCATTTAATTTCTTTTCAAACCGTTCTTCCAGGTTAAAGGCATCAGCCACACTACCTGCAAATCCTACTACCACTTGGTCGTTGTAGATTCGTCTAACCTTGTGGGCCGTATTTTTCATAATTACCTTTTCGCCCATTGTTACCTGACCATCACCGGCCATGGCACAGTGTCCGTTATGTCTAACGGCACAAATGGTTGTTGCGTGAAATGAAACTGTCATTAACTTTTTTCCTCCTCTAAGCTCGTGGGAAAAACTTGCGGTAGTCCCGTTGCAAGTGCTCTGGGGTCACGTGCGTATAAATTTGAGTCGTAGATAAACTACTATGTCCCAATAACTCTTGCACCGCCCGTAAGTCGGCACCGTTGCTCATTAAATGGGTAGCAAAGGTATGCCTTAATTCGTGGGGGTGAATCGTCGTTTCAAGCGAGCTTTTTTTAATAATGCTATTTAAAATATAGGTTATTCCGGCTGGCGTTAGCGGATCACCATAGTGATTTACAAAGACATAGGGATGGTCCTTATGATACTTGGCCATTATTGGAGTACGAGCGAGCTCAAAATAGCGTTCTAATGCTTGCTTACAGTAACGGCCAAAGGGAACGTAACGATCCTTTGACCCCTTACCGTGTAAAAGCATTGCCTCCATGGAAAAATCAATCGCTTCCATGGTTAAACCGGTACACTCACTCACCCGCATTCCGGTGGCATACAAGGTTTCAAGTAAGGCGTTGTCCCTGACTATTAGTGGCTCATCTCCCTGGGTGGCTGCAAATAAGGCATTCATTTCCTGTTCGTAAAAGAAATGAGGCAAGCTTCTAGGCCGCCGCTTAAGCTGAACGTAGGCAAAGGGGTTATTGCTAGCGTAATCATTTTTCATCAAAAAGCGGTAAAAGGTTCTCAAACTTGAAATTCGCCGTGAAATTGAGCTAGTTTTATAATTTTGTTCGTATAAATAGCTCATATAGGCATGGACATCTAAGTTAGAGATAGTCGCAAATGATGCCGCCCCCCCACTTTCGTCTAAAAAGGTCACAAAATTTTGTAAATCCTTTTCGTAAGCTAGCGCCGTCTTAGCCGAATACTGGCGCTCGACTAAGAGATACTTCTTAAATTCTGCTAACCACTCTTTTTCCAAGTAAATCACTCCTTAAAACATATTTTCTTACATTGGTCAAAGATAGTCAAGCACCCACGCAAGACTTAAGTAAATGCTTACTAAATTAATCTACCTGCCAGCGGTAATAAGGACAGTGCATGGTTTGTGGTACAGCTTGCCAATTAACGGTATGCCCGGCTCCATGTGAACAAAAGACAGATTGCGGGGTGTTGTCCGCGTCACTTTCTGGTTGGTAGTCACTTGCCGCTAATACTTCTGCTTGATTATGGCAAGGGTAGTAGCCGGCAAAACTCAGTTCAATCAGGCCTTCCCCGTGGCTAAGAGAACGTAAGCTGGTAGGATAGGAGCGCATAGTCGCTACCGGTGCCTTCCCAACTAAAATATTACCCTTACTCTTAGTCGAATCCAGCTTTCCAGCTAAGCGGCTAATATCGGTCATCACCTTTCCTATTAAATCCTGGTTGACCTCAATTACAAAATCATACCAAGGTTCAAGCAACTGGCAGTTACCGCGCCGTCTTAACTCCATTAGTCCCTGCCTTACTGCCCTACTAGTGGCTTTGCGAAAATCACCGCCCTCAGTATGCTTTAAGTGGGCCTTACCGCCGACTAGGGTTAGCTTAACATCGGTTAAGGAAGCCCCAATTAAGACGCCCTTGTGTTCCTTTTGTTTTAGAGCCGTCATAATCTGACTTTGATAATTACTTGCGAGTAGCTCTAAACTACAATCACTAGCAAAGCTAAGCCCTGCGTTAGGGTTTGGTTCTAAGTAAATGTGGGCCTCAGCATAGTGACGAAGGGGCTCGAAGTGCCCTACCCCTTCAACTGGGGCGGTAATTGTCTCTTGATAGAGGATGGAACCTTGATCAAAGCCCACTTCTAGGTTGAAGCGCTCTTTTAGTAAGGCCTGTAAAACCTCAAGTTGGATTTTACCCATCACTTGCACAGCCAGTCGTTGCAACTGGCTAGACCAGCTGACTTGAATTTGGGGATGCTCGTCTTCTAGCAGCTTAAGAGCTGGCAATACCTCGTGAATATCATGCCCCTTTAAATCAACTTGATAGCTCAAAACCGGCTTCATCACGGGCTGGGTGTTCTCAATTCTTAATGCCTGACCAGGATAGGTCTTGGTTAACCCGGTTAACGCTGCGACTTGCCCGGCGATTAATTTGGGGCGCAGTTCAAACTTGGCCCCATCATAGACCCGAATTTGATTGAGCTTTTCGCCAAATAAAACATCTTTGGGTTGAAGGCTGCCGCCATACATACGGACCCAAGTCAAACGTTGGCCTTGGGTATCATGGCTTATCTTAAAAACCCGTAAACTTAGGTCGGTTGGGGCTTGGTTGACCCTTGTCCACTGGTCTAGGCCGGCTAAGAAGTCTTTGATACCTCTTAGTTTGAGGGCGGCTCCAAAGTAAACCGGAAAAACCTGCCGCTTGGCAATTAAATCAAGAATTTGGCTGTCTGATACAGTTCCCGTTTCTAAAAACTGGCTCAAAGTTGCCTCATCTTGAAGGGCGATTTCTTCTAAATCTGGCTGCGAAAAAGCAAGGCATCCTTCCGCTAACTCCGCTTTGAGCCTAGCCAAAATGCTAGCCTGGCTCTCAGTGCTTGCATCAATCTTATTGACGAAAATAAAGGTGGGGACCTGGTAGTGGGCTAATAATTTCCACAGGGTCTTCGTTTGTTGCGAAAGTTTGTCCGGAGCAGCAATAACCATAATGGCGTAGTCTAAAACGGCTAGCACAGCTTCTGTTTCCTCGATAAAATCAAGGTGACCAGGAGTATCTAATAAGTTTAAGCTGGTATTGCCAGTCGTAAGTTTAGTCTGGTGCGAAAAAATCGTAATCCCCCGCTGTTTTTCCAAACTAGCTGTGTCAAGGTGGGCGTCCCCCTTATCAACTCGGCCTAAATTTCTAAGTGCCCCGGTTTCATAAAGTAGCGCTTCTGATAAGGTCGTTTTACCCGCATCAACGTTGGCGATAATGCCGGTGACAATTTCTTTCACGTTTTTCACCTCATTTTAAAATTAAAACCGAGTACGAGGCAAACTCCCTCAATACTCGGTTAGTAATAAATCTATAGGGTTTTTTCTGCCTTAAAAGCATCTAAGGTTGTCAAAGCTCTTTGTGAGAGCTGTAAATTCCGTTCGCGCTTGTCCCTAATCTTTTGCTTGAGTCGGGGCACAATCCCAAAGTTAGCATTAATTGGTTGGAAGTTCTTCTTGCTTGCATGGGTAATATAGTGAGCCATAGCCCCCATCATGGTTTCCGTTGGGAAAACGACTGGCTCTTGGCCTAAAGCAAGCCTTGCCGCATTAATTCCGGCATAAAGCCCACTAGCAGCACTTTCTACGTAACCTTCCACCCCGGTCATCTGCCCAGCAAAGAAGAGGTCGGACCGTGCCTTGGTTTGATAGGTTGCCGTCATCATTTCAGGCGACCGTAAGTAAGTATTACGGTGCATTACCCCGTAGCGCACAAAGCGGGCATTTTCTAAACCAGGAATCATCGAGAAGACCCGTTTTTGTTCTCCCCACTTGAGGTGGGTTTGGAACCCAACGATGTTATACAAGTCCCCTACGGCGTTATCTTGACGTAGTTGGACTACCGCAAATGGTTCTTTGCCCGTCTTAGGGTCTTCCAAACCGACTGGTTTTAGCGGCCCAAAGAGCATGGTTTTTGCCCCCCGACTAGCCATTTCTTCAATCGGCATGCAACCTTCGAAGAATTTTTCGTCTTCAAAATCGTGTAATTCGGCCATTTCGGCGTTAACTAGCTCCTTATGAAAGGCGGTAAATTCCTCTTCTGTCATCGGGCAGTTAAGGTAAGCTGCTTCCCCCTTATCATAACGTGACTTAAGGTAAACTTTATCCATGTCTAACGAGTCCTTAGCCACAATAGGGGCAGCCGCATCATAGAAATACAAGCCGTCATCACCAGTAAACTTAACGATTTCCTTTGCTAAAAGGTCGGATGTCAACGGACCTGTCGCAACTACAGTTAAGCCACTAGGGATGCTAGTCACTTCTTCAGTAATTACTTCAACGTTGGGGTGGTTCTTAACTGCCGCGGTAATTGCCTTGGAAAAGGAATCACGATCAACGGCCAATGCTCCCCCAGCGGGGACGTTATGCTTGTCAGCAGCTTGCATTACAACCGAATTTAACTGCCGCATCTCTTCTTTTAATAAACCGACCCCATTGGTTAATTGATTTGCCCGTAAGGAGTTGGTACACACTAACTCCGCAAAATTCTCAGTATGGTGGGCTGGCGTTTGCTTAACTGGGCGCATTTCGTAAAGACGAACCTTTACGCCCCGATTTGCAATTTGCCACGCGGCCTCACTACCGGCTAACCCGGCTCCGATAACATTAACAGTCGCTACCATAAAAATTTCTCCATTCTATTTTTGAATTGCTTCTTCGT
This sequence comes from Ligilactobacillus agilis DSM 20509, assembly GCF_001436215.1. Lineage (GTDB taxonomy): Bacteria > Bacillota > Bacilli > Lactobacillales > Lactobacillaceae > Ligilactobacillus > Ligilactobacillus agilis. The sequence goes on along the minus strand of NZ_AYYP01000011.1, from coordinate 27,911 downwards.
AATCACAGTTACTACATTTAACTTGCATTCCCTGCTTAGTTTTCTTACTAATTAGGTAATGTTGACACTTAGGACAGTCGCGGCCAACCGGCTTATCCCAGGAAACAAAGTCACAGTCTGGGTAACGGGAACAGCCATAAAAAGTCCGGTTTTTCTTTGATTTTCGTTCGACCACCTGTCCTTCTTTACATTGCGGACAAGTCACCCCAATTTCCTTGATGATGGCTTTAGTATTCCGGCAATCAGGGAAACGACTGCAGGCATAGAATTTACCAAAGCGGCCTAACTTAATAACCATTGGGGCCCCACAGATTTCACAGTCAATTCCGGCGGGTTCGTCCTTGATTTTAACCTTAGCCAGTTTTTCGTCAGCAGCACTGACTTCCTTAGCGAACGGCTGGTAGAATTCATCAATGACTTTGACCCACTGCCGCTTTCCTTCTTCAACGCTATCTAGGTCGTTTTCTAGCTTCGCCGTAAACCCAACGTTTAAAATATCTGGGAAGCACTCTTCCATAATGTGGTTGACAATTTCCCCTAGTTCCGTTGGTTCAAACTTACGGGCTACCAATTTAACGTAATAGCGCTTTTGAATGACGCTTAAAGTTGGGGCGTAAGTTGAAGGCCGGCCCACCCCATTTTCTTCCAAGGTCCGGATTAAACTAGCTTCCGTATACTGGGCAGGTAGAAGGGTAAAGTGTTGGTTAGGTTGGTTAGCAACTAGTGTGACCTGATCACCCTCTGCTAAAGCAGGTAAGAGGTTATCCTTGCGTTTAGACTCTTGGTAAACCTTGGTAAAACCAGGAAACTTCATCTGCGAACCATTAGCCCGGTAAGTCCGGCCATTTTGTTCAATATCGACGCGAACAGTATCGATTACTGCCGGAGTCATTAGGGAAGCCACAAACCGTGACCAAATCAAACTGTAAAGTTTTAACTGGTCCTTAGTTAAATAAGGTTCTAATTCTGCCGGCGTTCTTAGTACAGATGTTGGCCGAATTGCTTCGTGGGCATCCTGGGCTCCTTCGCTGAGTTTAACCGCTTGGGGTTTTAAGGCTGCGTACTCCTCACCATAAGTATCGTGAATGAAGCTAGCCGCTTGGTGCTTAGCTTGGTCGGAAATACGGGTTGAGTCCGTCCGCATATAAGTGATTAACCCAACGGCGCCCCCCTTGCCTAGACTAATTCCTTCGTAGAGTTGTTGAGCTAACATCATAGTCTTAGAGGTCTTAAATTTCAAGACGTTATTGGCAGTTTGTTGCATCGTTGACGTCGTAAAGGGCTGGTTGGGTTTACGTAGCCGTTCGCTCTTTTTAACCGTCGTTACGGTAAATGGTTGGTTTTTATCAAGTGGCGCGAGGATTTCTTTTACGTCGTCGTTATTTCCTAACTCTTTTTTCTTCCCCGCTAACCCATAAAAACTAGCCGCAAATTGCTTCTTATCCTTACTAAATTCGGCGTCAATCGTCCAATACTCTTCCGGCTTAAAGTTCTTGATTTCTTCTTGGCGTTTAATAATCAAATTAAGCGCAATTGACTGAACCCGGCCAGCAGATAAGCCTTTTTTAACCTTGGACCATAGCAAAGGGCTGATTGAATAACCGACTAACCGGTCTAAGACCCGCCGTGCTTGTTGGGCATTAACCTTATCCATATCAATTGCCCGCGGAGTTTTAAAGGCATTTTTGACCGTTTCCTTCGTAATTTCGTTAAAGGCAACCCGGTTCTTGTCTTGAGGATCTAGGTCCAGTAAGTGGGATAAATGCCAAGCAATCGCTTCTCCTTCCCGGTCCGGGTCAGATGCTAAGTAGACATGAGCTGCTTTTTTAGCTTCCTTGCGTAATTCCTTGATAACCGGGCCCTTACCCCGAATGGAAATATAATGGGGTTCGTAGTTATTTTCAATGTCAATCCCCATCGTACTCTTAGGTAAATCCCGAATATGACCGACACTGGCCATCACCTTATAACGTGAACCAAGGTACTTGCCAATCGTTTTAGCTTTAGATGGTGATTCCACAATCACTAAATTTTTCTTTACTTTACGTTTACTTGTTTTCTTCTTTGTTTTTGTCGCTTTAGTAGCACTTTGAGTAGGCATTCAGCTAACCCCTCCTTCGTAAGTAAGACTTCTTACTCAAAAATCCATTTTATCGTATTGCATAAGAATGCTCTTTGTCAAGTCAGACTACTTTTCGTTTGGGGAAATTTAATACTTTCAACTATCTGAAAATCAAAATGAAAGCTTTTCAAGACTGGTTTTTTTACTCAAGCTTAGCTAACTAAAAATTTTTTCTACTATTATATTAATTGATTGGCAAATTCGGCAAGAATATCGTCAGGCTGACTGACTAACTTAGCTCCCGCCGCAATTAGTTCGTTACACCCACAACTAATGTCGCTTGTAATCTCCCCTGGCACAGCGAGAACATTGCGGTTATTTTGTAAGGCCAGGTTGGCCGTAATTAAACTCCCACTATGATGTCGGGCCTCTACAACCAAGATGCTGTCACATAATCCCGCAATAATCCGATTGCGTTCAGGAAAATGATGGCGCAGTGGTTGGGCGCCAAGGGGGTATTCGCTTAATAAGAGCCCGGCTTTTGCAACCCTAGCTTGCAAATTACGATTTTGCCTAGGGTAAGCACTATCTAGCCCCGTACCAATTACACCAATGGTAGCTTGATTAGCAGCTAAGGTTAGTTGGTGACACAAGGCATCCACCCCCTTAGCCAGGCCACTGATAGTAACAATTCCCTTAGCCAAGACAGGTTTTAAGAGCTTCGTTAATGCTTCTAGTGCGTATGCATCTGCTTGCCTAGCACCAACAATTGCTAAGCAAGGTTTTTTTAGTAAGGCGAGCTTACCTTGATAAAATAAGACGGTTGGGGGGCGAAAACTCTCCCTTAACTTAAGGGGATAGTCTTGGTCGAGGATGGTTACAACCTGACTGACCTGTAAGTTAGCCCGTAATTGCTCAACTAACTCTGCGCACTCTAGCTGTGCTATCAGCTTGTGACTTTTTGCGGGTGTAAGCTTCAAGACTTGAGTTAACTCATTTTTAGTCGGCAGCCGCTGATAGATACGTAAGAAGGCGGCAACCCGCAACTCGTTGGCATTGCCAATCCCTTCACACAGATGGAGTAGCATTAAAAATGTTCGTAAGTCCATAAAAAAACCTCCTAATTTTTGCTGTCCCTATATTAAGATACGCAAAAATAGGAGGAATTAATTTATTTTTGTAAGGCTTTTTTTACTGGTTCAAAACTATGGCGGTGAATGGGGCTAGGACCTAACTTGGCCAGGCCAGCTAAATGCTGTTTTGTTCCGTAACCATCGTTTTGGACAAAACCATAGCCAGGATAAACCCGCTCATAAAATTGCATTAGGTGGTCACGGTAAACCTTAGCTACGATACTAGCAGCGGCCACCGAAGCGGATTTAGCATCGGCCTTGATTAACTTTAACTGGGGGATGGTACTGTCAATCGTCATTGCGTCAATAATTAGTTGTTGGGGTTGAATTTGTAAGTTAGCCACCGCTTCCTTCATGGCCAAACGACTGGCTTGGTAAATGTTAACTTCATCAATTACCTTATTAGAGGCCACACCTATTCCCACTGCTAGGGCTTGCTCAAGAATTTTACCGTAAAGTTCTTCTCGCTTTTTAGGACTCAGCTGCTTAGAATCGTTAACTTCGCTTAAGGCAAAATCAGTCGGTAAGATTACGGCCGCTGATACTACCGGCCCTGCTAATGGGCCCCGGCCAACTTCATCAATCCCAGCAATATAAGCGATACCTTGTCTCCAAAAAGAGCGTTCGATTTCCAACCGTTTTTCAAATTCAAGTTGCTTTTGCGCTAGGCGGGCTTGCTTCTTATCGTAGCTATTGAGCGCACTAATAACCCCCTTACGATCATCTTGACGAAAGCTAGCTAGCTCAGCTGCGGTTAAATCCGCACTTGCTAGGCGGTCCTTAATTGCTTTAATGGTTAGTTTTTCAGTCATTTTTAACCTCCGCGGCACTAACCGGAACAAAATCAAGCGTATATCTTCCCAGCTTGCCCCGCCTAATTTCAAAAATCAACCGTTCGCTAGCACGGTCGTAGTCATCCTTAAAGCCCATCTTCCGTGTCAGCTCCAAAAGCAATTCAACCGTGGTATCGTCCAAGTTAGCTTGCGTTAACTTGTAACGTTCCATTAAGGCTTGGGGGTTAGTATCATTAAAATGTTCCAAAGCATATAAGGCCACGTCATCTTTATTATAAAGGGTGTCCTTAATCGCCCCCGTTAAAGCTAATTTTTTACCAACCAGTGGGTCTTCAAATTTAGGCCATAAAATCCCTGGGGTGTCCAGTAATTGCAGGCTGCTTCCGGCCTTTAGCCACTGTTGTGATTTGGTTACCCCTGGTTTATTACCAACTTGAGCCACGTTTTTCTTTACTAAGTGGTTTAACAGGGTTGATTTACCAACATTAGGGATGCCAATGCACATTACCCGGATTCGTTGGTTCATAATCCCCTTAGCTTCCTTGGCCGCTAATTTATCCGCTAAAACCTCCTTAATCTTTTTTTCAATAACTTTCAAGCTACCCTGGGTACTATTTACAGCGACCGCAGGTTGTCCCATTTCTTCGTAATACTTAAGCCAGCCGGTAGTTTGCTTAGGGTCGGCTAAATCCATTTTAGTTAACACTAAAATACTAGGTTTATTAGCCAACAATTCCTTTAATTGGGGGTTACGCGAGGATTCTGGCAAACGTGCATCCACCAACTCAAGGACAATGTCAACTAATTTCAAATTTTCTTTAACTTGTCTGAGGGCCTTAGCCATGTGCCCTGGGAACCATTGGATTGTTGTCATGAAAAAACAGTCCTTTCTGAAATAAAATTTCCAATCTCTTTCATTTTAGACCATTTTTAACGTGAGGTAAATGTAAACAAGCCCCAGTTAAAGTATTTCGGCTTTAACTTGGGCCCGCGGAGGGTCAGATTTAATTTTTGGTCTAAGCTACAGTCATGGTACGTTCGTAAGCTTCAAGTGCTTCTTGTTTGTCCAAATAAAAACATCACCGTCAATTACGCCATAAAACGTAACCAACGGTGATGTTACTTTAGTTGTTTTTTTATTCACCCAGTGCCTTAAGGCCGGCTTCATAGGCATTATCATGTTCAGTAACTTTCGTAGCAACTTGGGTTTCAAGCTTGACTACCGTTTGCTTATCAGCTTGACCACTAGTAGCCAACCCATTAGCACTTTGGAAGTTAGTAACTGCTTCCTTGGTATCTGCTCCGTAGTAACCATTAGCTTGGCCCTTGAAGTAACCTAGATAAGCCAGCATTTTTTGCAGGCTCTTAATTTGGTTAGAAACCTGGCCTTCTTGGTAGGTTTTCTTAGTATTGATGGCGGCTAGACTTGCAACTGCCGGGTAATCAGCCTTAATCGTTGGCTTAATGCCAGTCTTATTGATCCACTTACCATTGGCAGTAAGCCACTTATCAATCGTTAATTTAAGTTCCGTTCCATCCTTAAATTCTTGGGTGGTTTGCACGGTTCCCTTACCGTAAGTGGTTGTTCCCACTAATTTAATATTAGCTGATTCATTCAAAGCGGAAGCAAAGATTTCTGAAGCGGAAGCAGACCCGCCGTTAACTAAGACCACAGTCGGTTCAGTAATCTTAAAACCCTTGCTATAGTCTTTGCTGGACTTATAAACTTCAACCTGACCATCGCGCCCTTGAACCTGCATAATATTTTTTCCGTTTTTAACAAACATAGATGCCATTTGTAAGGCCGTTGTCATTAACCCACCTGGGTTATCGCGCACATCGACGATAAATGACTTGGCCCCTTTTTGGCGCAACCGCTTGATTTCTTGCTTAAATTCTTTAGCGGTGTTGGTTGAGAAAGTTGTCACCCGCAGATACCCCACGGTCTTATCCTTAGCATCAAGGTTACCATAAACGGTTGCAACGGGGATGCTTGCCCGCTTAACGGTCTTAGTAAAACTAGTTTGCCCGCGTTTAACGGTTAGGGTAACACTTGTCCCCTTCTTTCCCCGAATTTTGGTAATAACCTTTTCTAGTGCTAAGCCCTTGATGGATTTACCATCGATTGCGGTAATAACGTCTTTAGCCTTTAAACCTGCCTTAGCTGCTGGGGTCTTACTGATTGGCGCGATAACTTTAATGTAGTCACCATCCTTTTGTACCTCGATTCCAATTCCAACAAAACTACCAGAAATGGTGTTGTTCAAACTATTAGCTTCAGATTTGGTCATGTACTCAGAGAACGGATCGTTTAAGGCTTTAAGCATCCCATCAATCGCACCCTTTTCTAACTTAGTAGCATCAACTTTACGATAGTAGTTGTAATACAGGGTTTGATAAACAGCTTGGATTTTCGCCATCGAGGCGTTGACCGTTTGCGCATCCCTAACAGTTTTATACATAAAGGCATAGGTTCCCCCAGCCCCGATTAACAGACTAATAACGCCCGTTAAGATTAAAGTCCACAGACTGACTTTTTTTGCTTGCTTTTTAGGTTTACTTTCTTTTGCCACCTAAAATACCTTCTTTCTTAGGCCATTTTTTCTAAATAAGCTTCCCAGGCTTGATCAAAAATTGTCATGCTAGGAAGGTAAGAGCCGTTTAATTCTAAGTATTGTGAGACCTCGTCATAATCGCTAGCTTGCTTAGGAAAAGCTTGGTCATAAAAGGCATTATTGGCAAATTGAGCTAGTTCGTCTTGACTATTGGGATTTCTCAAGGTCATCAAATAGCGGTAAAAACTTTGGCGCACAAACATCATCCTCTCTTATTTTAGTGGTAAGGCAACGTTAAACAAGAATTCGTTTTGCTTCAAATCAAATTTTTGCCCGTTAACCTTGATGCCCTGCTTGGCCGAAACTTGAGCAAGATTTAAGATAATTCTGCTCTTTTTGTAATCAATCGTTGCAAATTTACTTAAATCATAATTATTTTTTACATACCGCAAGACAAAGTTAGCAGGAACATTCAAAGAACCTACACTGACGGACTTAGCGTCTAAAACAATGTTACCCTTAGCATCTAAACTTGGTTTAGCGTACAAGGTAAAGGACACGTTGCTACCTAAAACCTTAGTCGTTCCCATCAAAATTGCTGACTTATCTAAAATAAAGCGATACTTAATCTTGCTTTTCTTTTGACTTTTACGCAAGTAGTAATTAATCATTGCGCTTAGCTGTTGTTTATTCATAGACACATCTAAGTCGACGTTCTTATCTACCTGTTTAGTTTGTTGGCTAATCCGGGTTTGGTCAACGCTTGGAGTAGTCAGCTTGTGTCCGATAAATAGGACCGTCGCAATTACTAGGGCTAGTAAAATTGCAAAGGCCCACTTCCAGTAGTTGATTTGCTTAGCCTGCGCTCTTTTTTCAGCCACCTTATTTGTCCTCCTTTAACCACTTATCTTTATGAGCCATCATTACTTGATATAACTCTTTAGTCATATAGCGATACCCCTTATCATTAGGGTGGAAATGATCGGCGTCAGACAAGTAGTTATTTTTTTCTTTTTGGTCACTTAAAATATCCTCTAACTTAGTAGACGAAACCAAATTTAAGTTGAGCTTACTTTCTTTAATCAGCCGCTTTTTATCCTGGCCTAAGTATTGGCCCTCTGATAACTGCTGGTTTACGTCCACGAAGTAAGTATTTCCATCCCGCTTAGCTACCTGTTTTGCTAATACATTCCACTGGTTCGTGTATTTTTGCAAGTCAGTTAAGGTTGGAAAGTAAACGTAAAACGGATTATAGATACTAATCAAAAAGATAGGCACATCTTCATTATAGTGTCTAATCGTTTTAAATAAGGAGGTGAGTTTTAAGCGGTAGTCCTCCTTAGCCTGGGGCATCGCTCCCGCTAACTTATTGTTAGCCAGTAATAGGAAGTTATCCTGTAAAACTTTCATCATATCGTTACCACCAACGGTTAGGGTAATGACATCCGCCTGCTTTAGCTCAGCTTGCATCTGCTTTGACTTTTCTAGGCGCGCTTGAATTTGGTCGCTCCTGTCGCCGGTCTTGCCGTAGTTATGGCTAGTCACTTTGACTTGGTTTTGGTGTTCAAGCTTTTGCTTAACCAAGTAAACGTAGCCACCACGGTTACTCGTATCACCAACGCCGTGGGTTAAAGAGTCACCTAGTGCATATAGTGAAATGCTAGGAACTTTTTTAGCTTTAACCTGGGCTTGCTTCTTACTTACAGTCGGACTGACTCCTTGATGGGTCTTGCTACTAGTTAGCCTCATAATAGAAAAAAATGCCCCAACCAATACTAGCACAACGCCTAAGAAGATTAATCCTTCTTTTACTTTCGACATACATATTCCCTCTCATGAATTTACTAGGTTAGTTCCCTTTATTTTAACGCATCGACGCAAAAAAGCCTAGTTTATCAATTGGCGAACTTATGTTTTTATAATACAACTTTAAGGATGAAAAGACCAATATTTTGTCCTAACAAAAAGTGATTACCACAAATTACCGATAATCACTAAAAACGAGTTAAAATAGTTGCACCACGTTCTTTCAATACTTCAATTTCTAATGTTAACTGATAATCTTCCCCTATAATGTCTATTATTTTTTCTCCCATTACAAGAACATCCCCCTTTACGTATTTTATAATACAACTTTAAGCTGTAAGGTGCCTAGCCTTAAAAGTAAGAACACCGTAAATTCATAGACAAGAATGAATTTACGGTGTCTAATTAATTAATCACGTTTTCTTTTATCAATTAAACAATTCTAATTCCCTAAACCCTTATGGTAAAAGTAACCCTTTTCTTAATTTTATGACTTGTTTTTTTCAACAAGTTACATATCATAAATTATCTTAATATTAACTATTGATTATTGCACCTTATTTCCCTAATGACTATGTATGAGCATTTTAAATAAAAAATGACCATCAATGGTATCATCCATCGACAGTCATTTGTAATGAGTAATTAATTTTCTTTACGCTTATAAACCCGGAATTCGTAAGGATATTTATTCCTTTCATCAACTTGACCAGGGGTTACCGAGATTAAGTCAAATTTTTGGTAATCTATCTCGGGAAAGGTAACGTCCCCAGCAAATACAGCGTCAATCTTAGTTTGATATAAAACATCTACTTGATCTTTTAATAACTCGAAGAGACTAGCCCCGCCAATCACAAAGACTTCCTCAGCCTGATGTTTTGTTAGCCAAGTTAACATTTCTTCGACTGAGTTAAATACAGCTAGGTTTTCAGTCGTTTCTGCTTGCTTTTTGAGGGCGGCACTACGAGTTAAAACTAAGTGCAAGCGGTGGGGTAATAACCCTGGGAAACTGTCAAAAGTCTTACGGCCCATTAACATGGGGTGGTCCATAGTTTGTTTTTTAAAGTAAGCCAAATCGGCAGGTAAATTCCAAGGGAGTTTACCCTCGTTACCAATATGCCCTGCGCGATCTTCTGCCCAAATGTACGCTAACATCCCAATTCCTCCTAACTAAACAGCCACGGGCGCTTTGATAGCCGGACCGCTTTGGTAGTCTAATACTTTAATGTCGCTCATTTCGAAGTCCATAATGTCTTTTTTAGCCGGATTTAGCCATAAGTTCGGCGCATCAAACGGAGTCCGGTTTAGTTGCTCTTCGACTTGGTTAAAGTGGTTCTTATAAATGTGAGCATCTCCTAAGGTGTGGATAAATTCGCCAACTTCTAATCCGGTTTGGCGGGCAATTAGGCTCGTTAACAAGGCATAACTAGCAATGTTAAACGGCACCCCTAAAAAGACATCCCCACTTCGTTGGTAAAGCTGACAGCTCAACTTGTTGTCATTAACATAAAATTGGAAGAGGGTGTGGCAAGGTGGTAGCGCACTAGTTGGGACGTCCTCTGGATTCCAAGCGGAAACAATTAACCGCCTAGAATCTGGGGTCTTTTGGATGGCTTCGATTACGTTTTGAATTTGGTCGATGGTTTCGCCCTGGCGGGTTTGCCAGTGACGCCACTGGGCTCCGTAAACGTCACCTAAATTACCAAACTTAGCGGCAAATTCGTCATCATTGACAATTCGGTCACAGAAAGCTTGTTTTTGCGCCTGGTAGACCTCATTAAAAGCAGGATCTGCTTGAGATCTAAGGCCAAAATCTGTCATATCCGGTCCCTGGTAGTCGCTACTTTGAACCCAGTTTTTAAAGGCCCACTCGTCCCAAATATGGTTTTTATGTTTTAGAAGGTACTGGATGTTAGTGTCCCCCCTCAAAAACCACAATAATTCACTCTTAATCAAACCAAAAGGTACCTTCTTGGTGGTTAGTAAGGGAAAACCCTGACTTAAATCAAAGCGCATTTGGTAGCCAAAGAGACTCTTAGTCCCTGTTCCTGTGCGGTCAGTTTTTTCGTGCCCTTTTTCTAAGATATCACGAATTAATTGCAAGTAAGGTTGCTCTACAACAGTCATTTTTTAGTCCTTTCTAGTCAACGTACTGGCTAAGTTCATCCCAACGGTCCATCTTGCTTAAAATTTCTTCATCAAGCTGGTCGATTTGGCCTTGGAGCTCCCCTAACCGTCCATAATCGGTTCCGGGTACCTGCCCCATTTCGGCTTCTAATTGAGCCTTTTTAGACTCTAGTTTATCGATTTGCCCTTCTAGTTGGTCATATTCCATTTGTTCTGCGTAGGTCAACTTAGTTTTGACCTTGCTTTGGTTGGCACTAGGAGCCTTGGTGGGCGCGGTCTTAGCCTTTTTCTTTTGGGCCTGACTTTGCTTCTCATTTGTTTGCGCTAGGTAATCAGTAAACCGGCCCCGATAGTGGTCGATTTTAGCAGCCCCTTCAAAGATTAACAGCCGGTCAGCCACCTTGTCTAAGAAGTAACGGTCGTGGGAAACAGTAATTACGGTTCCGTTGAATTTATCTAGGTAATCTTCTAAGACGGTCAAGGTACCAATATCTAAATCATTGGTTGGCTCATCCAATAGTAAAACGTTAGGTTGTTCCATTAAAAGTTTAAGTAGGTACAACCGACGCTTTTCTCCTCCGGATAACTTCCTAATTAAAGTCCCGTGCATAAACCTCGGAAAGAGAAATTGCTCTAAGAGGCTCGTCGTTGAGATTCGTTCGCCATCCTTATTAACGACACTTTGGCCCACTTCATTTAGGTAGTTAATGACCCGCTTATCATCTGGAATATCCTCGGTTTGTTGGCGATAGTAAGCCATTTTCACGGTTTCACCCTGGATTACCTGGCCAGAATCAAGGGGTAAATCACCGGCTAAAGCGTTTAGAAAACTTGATTTACCAGCGCCATTGACCCCAGTAATCCCGATTCTTTGCCCGGCTTGAATCAACAGGTTAAAGTCCTGAATAATCTTGTGGTCACCTAATGTTAGGCTACCGTCTTTAACCTCTAGAACCTTTTTACCCAACCGTTGTTGACCTAGGTTAATATCAACGTCGGCGTCGACTTGGAGGGTGTTTAGATTGTCCTTTAATTCGTTAAAGCGATTAATTCTTGCCTGTTGCTTGGTGGTTCTAGCTTTAGCCCCAGTCCGCATCCAGGCCAGTTCTTTTTTGTAGAGCTGTTGTTGCTTGTGCTCAGCCGTGATTTCCCGTTCTACGCGCTCGGCTTTTTGGCTAACAAAAGCTTCATAGTTACCGGTGTACTCATATAATTTACCAAAAGATAATTCCATGATTTTAGTAGCCACTTGGTCTAAGAAATAGCGGTCGTGGGTAACAACTAGCAAGGCCCCCTTATAACTAGCCAGGTATTCCTCTAACCAGGCGATAGAATCAAAGTCAAGGTGGTTAGTTGGCTCGTCTAAAATCAGTAAATCAGGTGCTTGAATCAAAACTTGGGCTAACCCTACCCGCTTTCTTTGCCCCCCAGAAAGAGTGGCTACTTTTTGATCCATATCTTTAATATGCAACTGGGTTAAAATGGTGCTGACTTCGCTTTCAACATTCCAAGCGTCCTCTTTAGTCATTAGCCGTTCCGCTTCATCAAACCGAGCCTGTAGCTTTTCATCTGTTGGGTTAGCGCTATAGGCAGTCAGAACTTCTTCGTAATGACGGATGGTTTTAAAAACTGGACCTGCCCCGTCATAAATTGCTTCCATGATGGTTTTTTTATCATCTAACTTAGGTTGTTGCATTAAGTAACCAATCCGGTAATCATTGGGCTTAATCAACGCCCCCTTATCGGCCGGATCTACCTCGGTTAACGCGTTCAATAATGTTGTCTTTCCTGAACCGTTAGTCCCGATTAACCCAATCCGGTCATGTTCATTGATTATGAAATTTAAATCTTCAAATAGGGTCTTTTCACCATATGTTTTGGTAAGCCCTTCAACACGTAATGTCTGCATTTACTCTAGTTAACCTCACTCTTCTAATTGACTACGCCCGTACTCTAGTAAAGCGAGTTTATCATTTTTTACTTGGCGGTTTAAAACGGCCTCTTCAATCTGGTCTAATAACTGTCCTAAAATTGGACCTGGCTTTAAATTAAGCAGCGTGATTAAATCCTTGCCATTAACAGCTAGCTCAGCCCGACTGTGGATAGGTAAGCCCTCGTAGGCTAATAGTACTGCCATACTGCTATAATCGGCCAAGCCTAATAAGCGTGCCACCCGACAAGCTACAGCCAACATTTCTGAACCGGTTAGGTATTGCAGCTTAGGACTCAAGTCTCCGGCTTTCATGGCTTCTAGCGTACGCAAAGCCTTGGTTACCTGGGCCTTGAGTTCATTTGAGCCCTTCCAAGCATGGACTAACTGTCCTCCTTGTTCAGGCCGATAGCCAAAGCAAGCGGCTAATAAGGTCCAAACCTCGGCTTCATTATCAAGGTGTAAGTTTTCAATGGTTAGCAGGCTTTCTAACTGGGCTTGGTGTTCCTTAAATTGAGGACAGTAAGCAAACAACCCGGTGGCCATGAAGTCCGCTAACCCCGCCTTAGGATTTTTGCCTAGCATTAACTTAACCCATTCAACGTTAATGCGTTCCAGGGCAATTTTAGCTAACAGGGCCGCGTTTTCCTTGATAGCTGCTAAGGTTTGGGCTTCAATTTCAAAGTCTAACTGACTAGCAAAGCGAACCGTCCGCATCATCCGCAAAGCATCTTCATGGAACCGTTCGCGCGCTTGTCCCACCGCCCGGATTGTCTTTGACTCAAGGTCAGCTAAACCATCAAATAGGTCGATTACTTCGCCGTCTGGCCGTAATGCTAAGGCGTTGATTGTTAAATCCCGCCGTTTTAAATCTTCTTTTAAGGAGCGGACAAATTCAACTTTATCTGGACGCCTAAAATCTTGATAGGTAGATTCGGTCCTAAAGGTTGTAATTTCATAACCAATTCCATGGTCGATAACCATTACCGTGCCGTGTTCAATCCCGGTATCGACTGTTTTAGCAAAAAGTTCCTTAATTTCTGCTGGGTAAGCGCTGGTTGCGATATCCACATCATGAATAGGGAGATTTAAAATGGTATCACGAACGCTGCCGCCAACAAAATAAGCCTCAAAACCAGCTGCCTGGATTTTTTCCAAGATGGGCAAAGCTCGTTTAAAGGCTTGCGGTAGATTAGTTACTCTCACAGAATGTTTTCCAATCCAACCATTAATTCGGAGTAGTTACGGATTTTTTCCGTAGCTACAGCCACACCAGACATAAAGGAAATCCGGTCAAATGAATCTTGGCGAATTGTGAGGGCTTCTCCCTTACCCCCGAAGAGAACTTGTTCATGTGCTACATATCCAGGTAAGCGTACGGCGTGGATGCGCATTCCTTCGTAGTTTGCCCCCCGTGCGCCTGGTAATGTTTCTTTTTCATCTGGGTTACCTTGGTAATGTTCCTTACGAACTTCGGCAATCATTTTAGCCGTATTTAAAGCTGTCCCTGAAGGAGCATCTAACTTATTATCATGGTGCATTTCAATAATTTCAACGTCAGGGAGGTACTTGGCAGCTTGCTTAGCAAATTGCATTAACAAGACTGCTGAAATCCCAAAGTTAGGTGCAATCAAGCCACCTACTTGCTTTTCTTTGGCTAGGGCTTGCAATTCCTTAACTTGATCATCAGTCATCCCTGTAGTCCCAATCACTGGCGAAATACCATGTTCTAAGGCAAACTTGGTATTTTCAAAAACAGAAGTTGGGCGGGTAAAGTCAATCCAAACTTCAGCGTCCGTCTTAATATTAGCTAAGTTTGTAAATACTGGGACATCCGTTTGACTGTAAGCTGGATTTTCGTTTAAGTTCTTTTCACTTGCCATTGGGTCAAAGACACCCACTAAGTCAAATCCTTCGTGTTCTAAGACCATTTGAACTGTGGTATTACCCATCCGACCCTTAAAGCCGGCAACTAATACTTTCACCATGAGCAAAATCATTCCTTTACAATTTTATTTACCAATATATTAATCTTATTCTAACACATAACTAAGCTTTGAGAAAATAATGAGAATTGAGTAGCTTTTTCGTTTTTCAGCCTTTAAAAATGCTATGATGGACTAGAAAACTTAATAAATTGAGGTGAGTTTTAATGGTCGCAAGTGATGAAAAAGAAAAAATTAGCTTCTTAGACCTTTTAATGATTACAATTGGCTGTGGTTTGTATGCACTTGGCTTTGTCAAAGTTAATATGGCCAACAGCCTGGCAGAAGGTGGAGTGACCGGGATTACCTTAATCGTCCGCTACTGGTTACACATTGACCCTGCTTATACTACGCTGGCACTCAACATCCCTCTAATTTTAATTGGTTGGCGCTACCTAGGTAAACGAGCGCTCATTTATACCATTTATGGTACCGGCATTCTCTCAGCCTGGATTTGGGTCTGGCAAAGACTTGATTTTCAGCTAAATATTCACCACGACATGTTTATTGCCGGGATTTTAGCTGGACTTATCGGGGGCCTTGGTTCTGGGATTGTTTACCGCTTTAACGGCACCACCGGGGGTTCTGACGTCGTTGCCCGTATTTTTGAAAAGGAGCGCGGGGTAGCCATGGGTAAGTCCCTTCTGGCCGTTGATACCTTGGTTTTAGTGGCCTCTCTTTCTTATATCGACACCCGCAAAATGATGTATACCTTGCTGGCATCTTATGTCTTTTCACGGGTCGTTAACTTTACCCTTGAAGGTGCCTACGCGGCCCGGGGAATGATTATCATCTCCCAGTTTAACGAAGCGATTGCCCAAGACATTATGAAAGAAATGGACCGCGGGGTAACCTACCTTGACATTGAAGGTGGTTATTCTAGGGAAGCTGGGCGGGCAATTTATTGTGTTGTCAGTCCGGGAGAAATTATCACCGTTAAACGGATTATCGCCCGCTATGACAAACGGGCCTTTATTTCAATTATGGATGTGGCCGAAGTAACCGGTGAAGGCTTTACCTACCGGGTGACCAAAAAGAAATTATTTAGATAAATAAGAGACTGCCCCAATGACTCAAAACAAAAAAATCGCTGGTAATTAACGTTTTAAGTAACGCAATTACTAGCGATTTTTGTAATTTAAATTAAGCCTCTTCCCTTGCAACTTCATTTTTCATTCGAATGAAATAAGTTGGTAAACTTTCGTAGCTTGTTAAATTCTTATTAGCAATCATTGCTGCTGTTTCCTTAAATGCTGCAAATGTTTCTTCATTTGGAAGATAGATATTCACTTCATCTTTATTACAAATGTCTATAAATTTTGTCAAAGCAGCCTCACCTGTACTAAATATACTATTTCCCCTCAAAAACATTAAACCATAAAAGTGTACGACCGTATCCAAATAATATGTGCATTATCTTAAAAGATTTTTGAATACAGTCTTAGTCTAAATCTGACCCATTAGAAGCGATGACTTTCTTATACCAGTAGAAGGAATCTTTAGGGAGCCGTTCTAAGCTACCATGGCCTTCATCATCACGGTCAACGTAGATAAAACCATAACGCTTAGACATTTGTCCGGTTCCGGCAGAAACACAGTCAATGCAGCCCCAAGTCGTGTAAGCTCTGAGGTCTACCCCGTTAGCGACTGCTTTGTCCATGGCTTGAATGTGTTGACGAAGGTAGTCAATCCGGTAGTCATCGTGGACTTTGCCATCTTCAAGCTTATCAACAGCACCTAGACCATTTTCAACAACCATCATTGGTAAGTGATAGCGATCATAGATTAATTCTAGGTAGTATTGTAAGCCAGTTGGATCGGTAGCCCAACCCCAGTCAGAATACTTAAGGTATGGGTTCTTAGCCCCTGCAGAGAAGTTACCACTAGCCTTATCTTCAACTTCATGGGTGGTTACCATGTTAGACATGTAATAAGAGAAGGTATACATATCAACTTTCCCTGCCTTAAGGTCTGCTAAATCTTGGTCGGTAATATCCAGGGAAACATTATGTTCATTCCATAAACGTTTAGCAAATGATGGGTATTCACCCTTACATTGAACATCACCACAGTAATGAATATTTTGTTCCCAGGCATAGCGGTTTGCCAAGATATCCTTAGGATCTGGTGAACCAGGATAATTAGCAATTCCACAAATCATATTCCCAATCATAAAGTCAGGATTAATTTCATGCCCAATCTTTACTGCCTTAGCAGAAGCCACAAATTGGTAGTGCAGTTTTTGGTAGGCATGTTGGTAAGCTTCATCAGAAATGCCCCGGCCTTGATTGAACATTTCCATTAAGAGCAAAGCAGAGTTAATTTCGTTAAAGGTTAGCCAATACTTAACTAAGTCCTTGTACTCGGTAAATAGGACCTTCGCATAGTTAACGTAAGCATCAATCATGCCGCGGTCTGACCAGTCACCATACTTTTCACTCAAAGCCAATGGGTCTTCGTAGTGAGAAATAGTTACTAATGGTTCGATATTATACTTACGTAGTTCTTCAAAGACTCGGCGGTAGAAGTCAAGCCCCGCTTGGTTAGGTTCACTCCCCTCACCGTTAGGGAAAATTCTAGTCCAAGCAATTGAGAGCCGGTAGGTCTTAAAACCCATTTCAGCAAAGAGCTTAATATCCTCCTTATAGCGATGATAAAAGTCAATCGCAACGTGGTTAGGATAGTATTCATCATCAAAGATGGCACCCTTAGCCCCCTTAGGCAATCCTTCTCCCGGGGCGCCTGCAATCTTATCTTTTTTGCCATTTAAGGTATAAGTTAAATACCGAGGTGAAGTTAAACTACCAGCGGTTTGAATATCTGTTACTGATAAGCCCTTACCGCCTTCATCATAGCCACCTTCAACTTGATTAGCTGCTGTAGCGCCACCCCACAAGAAGTCTTTTCTAAAATTAGCCATTTAGCATCCACCTTTCACATTTTTCTTAACGGTACAATAATAACATGTTGGTACAAATTTGTAAAGCGGTAACATTTGCTTATAGAATAAACAAGAGATAAAATTCCCCTGTTTCTTTTTGTTTTTTATTCTCGAAGTTAAAGTAACTTTCTATTGTTTAACAAAAACTAACTCGCTAGCCGTAGCCTTGATAACTCTTTACAGCTTCTACCCCCTGAGCCTTAACTTTAGCTAAATAAGCAACCATGTCACCTCGCGCTTGCTTAGCAGCGGTGGCTTTTACGACTAACTTCCCATTTTGACGCTGGGCAAAGCGACAGCTTACGAAGCGGTCACCTGCTTGCAGATAAGGACTAACCGCCTTGGCATACTCCTTAGAGGCCAGGTTTAAGACTAACTCCCCGGGTGCAAATAGCTCGCGATAAAGTTTGTAAGCCCAGAATTGGTAGAGAGTTGGACTTGAAAAGCCCTTAAGCTTAGCCTGCATTTCCAGGCGGTAGAGATTTATCCCGTCAAAAGGACGTAGTAAGCCATAAAGGCCCGAAAGGATGTAGAGGTGCTTTTGAACGTAATTTAACTGGGCTTGGGTAAAAACATCCGCCCCTAGCGCTTGAAACTGTAGGCCCACGTAAGTAAATACGGCCGGACTTAGTTGCCTTTCAAAACTAAAATCCTGGATGCGCTGATAATTCTCTAAGGCTAATTTATCACTACAACGCCACAAGGCCTGCAGTTCTTCTAAACTCAAAGCTTGTAAGTAAGTCATTAAAGTCTTACTTTCGTTTAAAAACCGTGGTTGACCAAGCACTTCAAAATCATCACAGGCTTTCATCTGCTTGGTCGGTGAAATAATTATTTGCATCTATTGCTCACTTCCTTAGACTTATTCTAGCAAAGTTTTCCTCCTGTCACCAAGTGTGTTATAATCGTCTTAGTTAAAGTAACTTTTTATGGAGGAACTAACATGGACTTTCCTTACGCCGACCGCTTTAGTCACTACCTTAAACATGACCGTCTCCTAGCAGACAATACCATCAACGACATCAACCACGACGTGGCCGACCTCTTTAATTACTTGCGCCACTTCAACGTCTTATACCAAGTCAATCCCGACTTAGACCAGCTCGAAGAAACGGATATCCGGGCTTATTTCAATATGCTCCAAGTCGAACGTAACATTAAAAACACCACCTACAATAAGGTCTTAACCCACCTTACCACCTACTTCAACTTTCTCTTTCAAAATAAACTAACTACCAGCCTACCCACCATCGGCTTAAAGGGCCTAAAACGCCAAACAGATGACAGCCTTCCCCTTAACTGGGTTGACCAACTCCCACTCCTGTTAAGTGATGACAGCCTGTCTTATTACGGCCGCTTGGTTTTGTTGTTAACCAGTCACTTTTATACCGTTAAGGAAATGCTTCAACCCGGCTTTTACCAGATCCTAGACCGTGAAAGCTGGTTGGACTTTGAACAAACCTTTTTAGCCGAATTTAAAAAACACCAGGCCGACTTACAGGCCCGCCAGAATAGCTTGGAGCTCTTCTTAAAACAACGGCTCAACTTGGCTAACCCCACCCTAACCTTGCCGGCTTTACATAAGTATTTGAAGCAAGACCAAGCCCAGCTTCCTTTTAGCTTTAAGCCCAGCCAACTTTACCAAAATGCCGTCTGCTACTTCTTAGTCAGCCACCAAGATTTAAGCGACCAGCAACTAGCCACCCGCCTGCGCCTAGATTTAACCTCGCTTAACTACTACCGCCAACTCAATTACCGCCTCAACCAAAACTAACAGGGTGCCTGCCGCCTGGCAGACACCCTGTTTAGCGTCTAATATCCCAAATTAGTCTTTCTTCTTGCGTGGTTGACCGGCATCGCTACGCTTAGCCCGCCAAGCACCATCCTTATTGCGTGACCTATTTTGCCCTGCAGTTGGCCCCGTCTTCACCACTGGCCCATGGGTATCCTTTGGTGATTTGCTTCCAAAAATTGACATAGCTCTCGCCTCCTTTCAATAAAAGCAGATTAACCTTTAATTAACCTAATATTTTTAACGGCTTCCTTACGTAATCTAACTCCGTATTCCTCACTAAGATCAGCTACCATGCTGACATATAGCTTAGTCGCATTGTCATAGTCTTCACGTTTGATGCAAGCATAGGTCTTAGAAATATACTTATTCCATAGTTGTTGGTAAATTTGCGCTTTTTCTGGCCGAGCATCGATACGCTTAACAATTACTGGTGCAATCCGATAGTATTCCCTAACTAATTCAGCAATAAGCGGGTTCTTGACAGTTGACATATCCCGATAGCGTCTCATCGCCATCAATTCCTCACAGTCATCCCCCTTATTTAAACTCATGCAGGTTGCAGTGGTGATAAAACAGCCCTTATCTACAGTATGGTGTTCAGCTGCATACCCAGTGTCAGATTCCATTGCTTCTTCTAGTTTGGCTCTTTTTTCATCTTCTTGACGAATCAGGTCGTCCACTTGTTCTAGCCAAACTTCAGCCAAACTATAACCCTTATTCTTGGCTTGAGTAAAATATTTTTTAGCCAGATTCAAGTCTTGACTAACATCACCTTCATTATTCATGTAAATCTTACCACGGTAGTAATAAGCAGCGGCTTGCCGACTTTTTTCAAAGCATTTAAGGGCCTGCCGTTGATTGTTTTTCGACAAGTAAGCACAACCCATGATATAGGAGATGCGACTTATAGATAATCCGCGCTTAGTATCTAGATTTAACAGGTAATCACATAAGTTAATGATGTTATTTGCTGTTTCTTCATCTACATTAATAATTTTTTCATTAATTATTTTTTTGGTAACAGTTCTCTCCCACCATGAGTATCCAACAACAACATCTTCTGTTTCAACTTCATCCTCATGCCAATTTTTATCAAACTCCATCTCCAGCAACTTATAAATTGCCAGTGTATCTCCCCATGAGGCGGCAATGCGATAGTAATTTTCTGCTTTACCCGGATCACTACTTTCTTTAGCTTTGCCTAGTTGATAACTAGCGGCAGGTACTTGTCTTTGAGACAAGTACCTAAGTAAAGTTTCGTCGGCTGAATTTCGTGCTAGTTTAAGTAACTCGTCAGTGGCTCTTTTCTCACCTAATTTAAAGGCCTCTTTTAAATAGTCAATCGCTACTTCGCCCTCAAATTGATAACTCAAATAGTAGTACTCTGCACCTGTTTCTACTTTATCAAGCTTAGCTGCTAGCTCATTACATTGGGCCTTTGTTAAAGAGAGTTCAGAAGCTAGAATAATTTTAGCCTTTCTAACTAATTCTGTATCAGGATACTCAAGTAGCTTGTTTAATTTCGCAGGGGATAAAACCCAGTCGTTAATTTTATCTACCATCAATTCAAAAACTAAGGCATTAGGATCATTATCAGCTTTTAATTGGTCTATTAAATCTATGGTTTCATTATTAGTATTATCTTTTTTTAAGCTGTTCCACAAGTTGGTATAAATTGCCTGGCGTCTTTTTGTTGAAGATAACTTGCTGTCGTTAACCTCCTTAGCTAAAGTTAACATCGCTTGATAGCAATTTTTAAAATCTGCGTTAGTATCTTCTGCTTCTTTAAATTTTTGCTGTAACTTTTCAATTTCTTTCTTTGATAACTCAACCTGTCTATCTAAGCTAAAACGACGCAACAACAGCCTTTGTTCATCAACATTTAGTCCATAGCTATTAAATAATTCAGCAAAGCGGTTGCTATCATCAACTTTTTCGGCGAGTTTCCGCAGTTGTTGATAGCATTCTTCAAAATCAGTTTGTTCATTTTCCAACTTAGCAACTCGATCACTGAGCTCTTTTCTTTTTGCCTTTAACACCGAGCTATCTCCAACACGTATTAAATCCAAACCAATCCCATGTAAGCGTTCATTATCTTTTTGAATACTTACATCATAATTAGTAAATAAATCGGAGAAAAGGTAGTCGATTGTTGGTTGCACAAAAGCCGTTTGACAGGCTTGCTTTTGCTTAAAAGTAGTGGTTAAAAACTCCGGGTGATCTTTTGGCGAAACAAACTTTACATTTCCTATTTCCCAAGGACGACTATTCTCATCATTATTTGCCAGGACATAAACTTGAGCCTGTTCCGCTAGTCTCTTAATCAAAGCTAAACGTTCCTTAAAACAATTAGACTGACCAGTGCTAGTATCATCAACTAAAATAATAATCTCATCTTGAACCGCCAGTAGTTTTTTAACTACCGCTTTGTCTAGTCTAGTAGCTGCCGGAAAGAATGTAACTGTTGCTTTAACGTCTTGGGCTTTTATCTTATAAGTGTCGATAAAGTTAGTGACGTCAATCTCACTATGCTCAAGCTTTTCTGAATCATTATATTCGTCAAGTGTTAACTCGTTTGAAACACCAGTATTAATAGCTGCTATTCTTGGTTCATCGTTAGTTGTAGCAGAAAGGACGACTGGAACCGCATTTGGCTTTAATAAAGCATCCAGTACTGCTGAGTCAAACGCCCCTCGTAAATAGCTAGCACTAGCTTTTTTTTCTGTCCAACTAATAATCCCAATATTTTTATGCCTCATTAGCTCTGGGTAGTCATTAGCAAACTCTAAATCCGCAAAAAGTTGGTCTAAAATTTGTTTATACTTACTAATTCCTGGCAGAGAAGACTTTCTCAATAATGGTAGTAAGTTTTCTTCTATATATTTTTTTAATTCCAACTGTAATTCATTATCACTGCGATTATCCTCAGTGTTAAGCAATTTAGATAGCAACTCTAGCTGCTTACTATTATCCATCATTCTTACCTATCCTTGTTCTAGTTTTTTTACTCTCCACTTTATTTTTTCTTGAAGATTAATAAATTGCGCTTCGTTTCTACCTAACCTATCGACTTGCAAGACTATATCTAGAGACAAACTAGCTAACGATTTTGTAGCTAAGATGTTTTTTTCTGTCTCAATTTGCTTGGTTAACTCTTTTAAATTCGCACGTAGTTGCTTCATTTCATTAGCAAACTCAGCCTGTAATTCTAACAAGTCCGCGCTTAACTCTTTCGAATCCTGTTCTTGATCTGAATTAGGCTCAGTAGCAATTGATTTAAAGAAGTTATTAATGTAGCCATTATCATCAAATTCCTTGCCCGCTCGCGAATCATAGGCTGTCACTGCGTAGAAATTAATATCATGGTCCGCTAAGGTTTGCTCAGCTGTTCTAATTATTTCTTGGATATTTTTCTTATCACGTTTATCCGCCCGGGTGAAAACAACTAATAGCTGCTTAACAGTGTCAAATTCTGCTAAAAACTTAACTTCTTCCTCTTTGATTGCACCGGCTTCTGCATTTACTAACCAGATCAGATAATCAGCTTTCACAAGTTGCTTGAATGCTATCTCTCTATCAGAAACTTCCGTTTTATCATGCTTGTTTGTACTCTTATTAAAACCAGGCGTATCTAACAAAACAATTTCATCTGAGATTTCAGCAGGAAAATTCGTAGTTTCAATCGTAATACAATCAATAAACCGACTCAAGGAAAGATGATATTGTTCCTCAAATTCATGTGATAGAGCCTGCAATGCATCTGCATCTATTTCTAACTTTTGATTAGACACTACCACATTTTGCTTGCCTTTTGCACCAGCCATAACGTAGGTTAAGATAGACGTGGTCGGACTTTGATTTTCGGGTAACATTAACTTAGAGCCACCATTAATAAGCCCGTTAATGAAAGAAGATTTTCCTGCGCTAAACAATCCCCCCAAGCCAACTACCTTTCTGCCTTGAAAAAGCTCTGTCCGTTCATTTTTTCCTAATCTAAACCCTAATTTTTCTAGTCTCTGCAAGCGCTCAATTACATCCGGAAGCTGTAAGTTTTCAAGAATCGTCGGTAAGTCGACCTTAATTAATTCTTCCAGCTCATTTAAAGCTGTAGCTCGTTCATTTTCTGCATATCTTTTGGCTAAAATTTGTGTAATTAAAGCTAAAGCCTTATTAGGATCCTCAAGGTAGCTATTTTTACTAGCTACTATTTCCTTATTATTAACTTTATTCCTAATCCTATCTCTAATCCCCATGCAATTACCTCATCTTTAGTCAGTTAAATCGACTAGTTTTTCTTTTTCAGCCTTCAAAAGTGTAGTATACCCTTCCAGGCTACTCTTGCTTTGCTCAGCGTTTTGTAATAACACTTCTTGTTCTTGCAAATCCTTAGAAAGGGCTTTTTCTAACTCATCCGCAAAGGAGACCGATTCAGCGTCTAAGTAACTAGTTATTTCCTGATCCTTATTTTCCAGTGTCTTGGCCGCATCACTGCCAATTTCGGTTAAAATCCGTCCTAACGTTTGTTTCAAGCCGGAAATTTCTTTACCGTAAACTCGGCTAGAAGGATAGCTAGTCGTTAACTTATTTGTATAGTCAACTGAATCTAGTTCCTTATACTTAGGTAAGTCTAGTTTTCTTAGCCTGCTGTTAACTACATCTATAATTTCGTCTTCATCTAATTTCCTAGTGTTTTCGATTCCTTCAATAACAATTGATTTAATTTTATTTCCTAAAGAATTAGAATCTAAACTGTGGCGCTGATTGTCACCAATCTTCTTAGTAAGATCATCGACGTAGTTGGTGATATTGTTCTCTACATCTACAATTTCTGCAACGTATTCATTGGTGATATGCTCCTTTTTCCACCAAAGATGACCACTAGTATAACTACCTGTTTGAACATTTTTTACTGGGAACAGTTGATAGTTCTTTTTCATGCGCTTGATTTCGTCCGCTAAAGCAGTATACCTAGACCTAATATCAAATTCTTCTTCCTCAAAGATTACCTTGATTTTATTTCGCTGCTTAGTAATTAACTCATGAACTAGCTCTAATTGTTCTTTAATAGCAGCGATATCCTTATTCTTAAGTCCAGCTAAGCGCCTAGTGGCCTTGGTATAAATATTATCCAGTTCTTTTAAAAGTTTTAGAGACTGCTTGTTAAGGTAGTCTGCTTGCCGCTCTTGAATAATTTTTTCTTTATCAGCCCGAATTAGCTCAAACTCTTTTTTAAAATCATCAATACCCGCCAAATCCTCTAAAAAGTCTGGTTCCGTTGACATTCCGTTAAAGCGTTCTTGCATTCGTTCAATAATTATTTTTTCTTCGTCGGATAAGGGTAGATTCTTTTTTTTCTTTTGGGCCACCCCATATAGAAGCGATGAGATAGTATATAGATAATCATGGTCACTGGCTTCTTCCTTAACCTTATCAAAGATAGCTTCCTTACGCTTATTACCTTGGGCTACTTGCTTACCTAAACTCTTTTCCAAACTACCCTTAATTACATAGTAAGTCTTATTAAAAATCTCTTCTAGGTTTGCTTTGCCACGGCTGCTATCATCTAACATTGCGGAGTCAAACTTGCTAGCAACAAAGGACATCCGTCTAATTCCTTCATTAGGTAACTTGTCTAAAATTAGGTTAACATCCGCTTCCCCCATAAATTGTGAAGCCATGCTTAAAACGATAACCGCATCACATTTTTTAAGAAAATCCTCTGTCTTCTTTCCCCGTGAACGAACCGGATCTCCTAACCCCGGAGTATCATAGATTTCTACGTCCTTTAAGCTTTGTGTGTCAATTCCCATTTCTGTCCACTCAACGATTGGGGCTAATCTTCCTTGCGAACCAACATACTCTGCTAATTCCTCTAGTCTTATTGTCTTTTCGCCTTCCCTAAGCTTCTCACTTAGTTCAGCTGGGCTTAGCGCCTTGGCTTTTTCTGTTAATTCCTTACAAGCTTTCCAATCTTCATCAATATTTTGAACAATTTCTCTGTGTAACTTTCGTTCATTTTTAATGCTGCTTTTTAATTTCTCGTATTCCTCTTGATACGCTTTATCATATTTTTGCGAAAGATCCTTGATTCCTCGCCAAGCTTCTTCACTATAGTAGTGGACCTTAGCATATGGTTCTTCAGCATAGCAGATTTTGGTTAGGTTGGCTGTCATTGGCGTAGCAGCCTTGGGTAAAATATCACGTCCGTTAAAAAGGAGTGCATTCAAAAATGAAGATTTCCCAGCTTTAACCTGCCCAACAATCCCTAAACGCATTGTACGGTCTGGTTCCATGACCGCTTTAGCATTCTTTTTAAAATCATCATAAGCCTTCTGATAGTTGTTGATAGCATCTTCCCCTACCAAGTCTTTTCCTTCCACAACTATCTTTAGGGTCTTACTAGCAAGTGCATCTAAATCTTTAATTGTTACTGAACTCATTGTACCTACTCCTTATCTAAATCCTTTTCCATTTCAGACATCATGTCAGCAATCTCGTTTAAGCTTTGATCAAGTGCTTGTTTCTTTTCATCGAGATTTACTTCCTGTTCTTTCTTATCATCCCTGAGCTTTTGAATAGCTTCGTTAGCAGAATCAATTTGCAAGTTAATGCTGTCCTCAATATTTTTTAGAGTATCGCTTCCCACTTGTTCCATGTACTCAGGTAATTTTTGTCTTAAGTCCTCAACGATTTGGGGAATTATTTCATTTTCAATCTGTTCCCTCAATTTTCTTTCCTGGATGTTTTTGGTTAGGAAACCAACTATCTCTGGAATAAACAGTATTATCAATTCCACAATTGGTGCTACAAAATCCGTTACAATCGCTAATCCAGCCAAAATACTAGTTGCAATTCGTGAATTTTCTTTAGCTGCATACTTCTGACCAAAGTCTTTTAGCCCACCAAATAACGTGCCGGCTCGATCTGCCACATAGTTGCTATCACCAAAAATGCCACTGGTAACATCTTCTAATAATTCTCCATAAGTTGCAGTCATAAAGTCGCTAGTTGCTTGAGATAGTTCTGGCCGAATTAAAGAACTTACTGTGTTACCAAACGTATTACTACCACCTTTGGCCGCTCTAACCAAGGCACTAACATTTTGCCGCAACTTATCTTCCACTTTACTTACGACTTTCTCTGTCCCCTGTGTTTTCAACTTAGCCAGGTATTCTTCCCGTTTTTCTTCCAATCTTTGTGCTAAGCTAGCCTTTTTAGCTTCATTTTCTGCAATTTTTTTATCAATCTCACTTGTATCTAAAACCAAGGCTTGCTTTTGTTCAGTCAGCATTCCCTTGGTACTTTCTAGTAAGCCATAACTCTTATAACCCTCTTTAGCCGCCAAAAGGTCTGTTGGGTCAAAACTGCTAAATAAAGAGTACATCGTAGCTTGTGCATCTGAATAGCGACTTGAAGTCTTAGTGAGGGTCACATCATGTTCTACGATTTCCTCAATGTTATCTTTAATTTCTTCTGCAATATCGTTAAGATCTTCTTTAGCATGTTTATCACACTTAGTTAGCACATACTTAATCTCACCACTATAGTGCTGAATTTCTCTTAGGAAATTTTGTGATTGAATATCAAAGGTTCCATTATCTGAGGAAATTACGTATACATAACCCGCCGCACT
Source organism: Ligilactobacillus agilis DSM 20509 (assembly GCF_001436215.1). Lineage (GTDB taxonomy): Bacteria > Bacillota > Bacilli > Lactobacillales > Lactobacillaceae > Ligilactobacillus > Ligilactobacillus agilis. The sequence goes on along the minus strand of NZ_AYYP01000011.1, from coordinate 1,150 downwards.
ATTTATGTATTGGGCAATAGCCTTATTGTGTTCCTTAACACCAGAACTATGGCCGGGCATATCAACGATAACAATGTTCTTCAACTTTTTTAAGTTTTCGATTGGCAAATAAAATTCATATTTCAAATAACCAGTTGGATCTGCACTCTTAGCTTCTTCAATCGAACATTTTTCACGACTACCATCTTGCTTTACCTTGATAGCATATGCTTGTTCGCTATAGCGAAGTTCCGTTGCAATCGCAGTTTCCATGCTAATATTTTCTTTTAAAATTTCTTCACCGCTGACCCCATCCATGAATGTATTTAATAAAGCAGATTTACCGGCACTGAATGTTCCTACCATCAACACTTTGGCTTCAAAATTCTCAACTGCTTTAACTTCTTGGCCTACATCTAGCGCCACCTTACTGTCGCCCAATTCATGTTTTACTAAAATATCGCTTGCTTTATTAAGATCCTTAATTAATCCTGTTTTTGTTAGTACCATTTCTTCCAACTCCTTTTTGTATAACCTAGTTTAAAATATTCTCTGTCTGCTTATTCACCTTTAATCTCATTAATCATTCGGCGAATAGTATAGACACTGTAACCAGTCTTCATGGCCGTATCCTTAATATCAATCTCGCCTTTATGAGTAGCTAACTCTTTTTTGACTGATTCTCGCGAATAAAGTCGCATCGGAAAATTGACTTGCATCCCCCGAAAATTTTTGTAAATTTTCTCGACATCTCGCTCGTTTAAGATTTCGGCCAATTCTTGGTAAACCTTATTATATTCGTACATATTGCCACCTCTTTCTTTTTAAATTCCATAATAAAATTTACTCTAAAGTCAAAAGTTTATCTATTGACTTTGATTTGGTCATTTACACTAAGTTTGCATAATAATTGCTAAACTCATTCTTGTTGACTATATTATTAACAAACTGCTAGACATTATTTGACCAGGTATTAAAAAAGCTCCTAAGAAAGTTACCACTTTCCTAGGAGTTTTTAATGCTTAATTTTTCAGAACATTCTTCAGAGTGCTGCTACTTTATTAAACAACATTACGGGAATTTTTATAATTAGTTTCAATAATTTCATCATTATTTTTAACTGAAACTTGAAAGCAAAAAAGAGCATAAAAATTCTCTATTCTCTTGATAT
>NZ_AYYP01000070.1:525-62499 GCF_001436215.1 Ligilactobacillus agilis DSM 20509 | reverse complement strand
ACAGTGAGGGCTATCCCTCCAGTGGTTAAAACCACTGGTATCCCGCCCTAAATTAACGAAGGCGACAATGTTTCCTTGCTGGCCTAAAATGTCTCGGGCCTTAGCCATCCCTACTGCCAGAGCAACTGAAGTAGAAGTATGCCCAACCGTAAAGAAGTCATGTTCACTTTCATCGGGAGCACTGTAACCTGAAACATCGTGGTAGTGATCCGGGTCTAAGAAAGCTTCCTTGCGCCCCGTCAACATTTTATGCCCATAAGCTAAGTGTGAAATATCCCAAATAATTTTATCCTTGGGCGAATCAAAAACATAGTGAAAGGCAATCGTGGCTTCCATCGCACCAAAGTTGGGACCAACGTGTCCGGAAATAGCCGCATCCTTTTCTAAAACCAGCTGCCGCATCTCACTAGCTAACTGCTTCAGTTCAGGCATAGAAAAAGCTTTGATATCAGCAGGTCGTGTCACCTTATTTAAAAGATAATCTGGGTGTTGATTCAAACTAACTCACTTCTTTCTAAAATACTTACTTTAAGTTTACAACCTCAAAGTTAACTTTAAGCAAGGATTTTAGACAATTTTTTCAATTTCTGTTAAGGAAGTCACCTGGTAATTAGGGGTAATCCCCGTTGCTTTAACTTGCTTAGGGTTAAACCAAATTGAACTAATCCCACTATTAACGGCTCCCTTAATATCGGAACTTAAGGAATCACCAATAATAGCCGTTTTATCTAGGTCAATCTTACCGATATCTGCAAAAACGTGCTTGAAAAACTGGCGGGCCGGCTTTTGGTAACCAACTTCTTCTGAAATATAGATGTTCTTAAAATAAGGTCTTAGTTTAGCATCCGTAATCCGTTTTTCTTGAACAAACTTAACCCCATTGGTAACTACGTAAAGTTCGTGCCCTGCTAACTGTAAATTTTGCAACAACTGTTTCGCACCACTAATTTCTTGGTGGCCTTCTGCCAAGTAACCTAGGTAACGCTTATTTAATTCATTACCCACGTTAAGGTTGAAATGTTCCTTGAAAAAGGTTGCAAACCGGTGGGCCATTAATTCATCGCGACTAATCTGACCTAACTCCAGCTTTTTCCAAAGGCTTTGGTTAAAGGCCTTATACTCAGCCTTAACTTGTGGAGTCAGCTCTATGCCTAGGCTAGCAAATAAGCGTGCCAAGGCTTGGTTTTCGTTAGCATCAAAGTCTAGTAAGGTATCATCAATATCAAACAGTAAAGTTTTAAATCTCATCGTTTATCTTCCCCCTAATTTTAAATCATAAGCATATCGATCTGGGTCCGGGTCACCGCTAATTTCGATTAGACCACAATAGTCAAAGCCTGCTTTTTTAATAAGATGCTGCATGCGGTTATTTTTAGGATGAGTATCAATTCTAAGGTAAAACTTATTTTGCGCGTACGCTAAGCTTAAAAGGTTTGAAAATAGATAGGAAGCTAGTTTTTTTCCCCTAAATTTGCTACTAATCATCACCCGGTGAATGGCTAGGTAATCTTCCTGCAAGTGCCAGCTACCTTCCCTAATTACTAAGTAGTTAGGATCAGTTCCCGCCTTAAGCGCTAAATAACCACCAACCTGTCCATCCACTATTAAAACGTACCCCTCATTAGCTGCAATATCCGCCTTAAAAGTTTCTTCGTTAGGGGAACCGCTTTGCCACTGACTGCTCCCATCAGCTTTTAATAAGGCCTTAGCTTCAGTAAAAATCTGCATAATTAAAGGTAACTCTTCCATAGTTGCTGGTCTTAAATAAATCATTAGCAACCCTGCTATATAAAATGTGGAATAATATAGAATAACATCTATTAATTCTACATTATTAGAAAGAATATAACTTTTCCTTTCCTAATTTTATTTACTACCGTCAACATCAGTATTCCCATATCCCAACTCGGGGGTAATGACAGTGACTGACTCTTGTAGCTTAAGGGTGTAGCCCACCCCGTTAATTTTTACAGTAAAGCAAGTAAGTTTCTCACGGCATTTTCGTCTCGCTCCATAACTGCCCCGCACTCATAACAAATATACTCGTTGTGCTTCGTTCCATGTTTCTTGTTGCCATCAAGTCCGACTTTATCTGCGCCGACCTTAACATGCCCACACTGGGAACACCGCTGGGTACTTGGATAGTAACGATCCGCTAAGATTAACTCCTTGCCATACCATTCACACTTATATTTTAAAACTTGCTTGAAATAGCCAAACATCGACCGGTGTAAGCCTTTAGACGCTACGTGACTCATCTGCATCTGCTTAACAGCTAAATCTTCGATGGCAATGCGGTCATAATTATTGACTAGCATGGTGGTAAACTTTTGAACAATATCGTGTTGGATATTGGCAACCCGACGATAATCACGTTGTAACTTGGCTCTCGTCTTAACGTAGTTATTTGCTTGGGTCGCTTTCTTTCCATTTGCCACTCGTTTCCTAGCTAAGAGGCGTTGGTAATGCTTAATGCGTTTGTACAAAGCCTTTAAGTTGTTAGGCAAGGTCTTGACTTGACCTTCAGGATAGTCAAAGTGACCAACGTTAACGTCAACGGCTGTCTTTTGCCCGGTCTTAGCTTTTTTCGTCACTTTAACTTCAAAGGGTAAGCTCGCCCAGTACTTACCGTTTTCACGGTAAATCGAGACAACTTTTAAATCACCATTTAGGTCGTCAGCGCCCTTAAAACTAATATCAGCCCAGTCCTTAACCCCATGCGGCTTATCCAACCGTAACTTATCGTCAACAATTTGAGCTCGGTCCGTTTTAAAACCTTGGCGGGCTGTCTTTTTAGACTTAAACTTTGGTTTGCCCCAATCCGGTAATGACTTCTTAAAGAAGTTTTGCCAAGCTTTACCTAAGTCAGAAATGGCTAGCTGTAAACAACGAGCCGACAGTTGGTACTGCCAATCTTCCTTGTTGGCGACTAACTCATCGCGAACCTTACGTGCGCTTGGACGTAACTTCTTGTCGCCTAAAATTAAGGAAACATCATACATATCATTCCATAAAGCTAAGCCTTGATTCCAACAATATCTGCGATAATCACATAAATCATCAAGAACTTGTTTCATGGTTTCATTAGGATCCAGTCTAACTTTTTGTACGCGTAGCATTAAGCCCACCTCCCATTACAGAGATGATAGCACTTTCTCAGGTAAGTTTCAAAACATAAGTTCTAGAATGCATCAATCCCACATTTTTAATTTCCGATTGATTACAATTCTATTAATTTCTACAATACTCTATATTTTTGGTAACAGTTAATCTCCTCCCACTAAATTTTAATCAACATTATAGCAAATTATGGCCCACTAAAAAAGACATCAAATACCACATAATTTCCTTACGAAGTACTTAATATCTTTTATATAGCCCTATAATTTTGTAGATGAAGATTTACTTCAATTTTAATAATGTTTGTGCTAACGCGTGAAATATCTTATCTGCCTGACCATAAGGAATTTCACTAATTAAACTTTCAGCAATTTGTTCATAGGCATCTTGATTGACTGCATATCCCAAAAATCCATTTGTATAACCTACAACTAAAACTTTATCTTTAACTTCACGCAATTCTTTCCCTAACGCGTACACAATTTCACATGGTAAGAATATCATCGCTAATTCTCCCAACTTTACTATTGTTGCTTGTAAATGCATTGTCTGAGTGGATTGTTTGAGACGATTTGTTAAACGTTCCAAAAGAGGTTGACAATTTTTATCCTGTTGAACAAGTAGCTGTAACTTCTGTTGACTTTTTAATAAAAATTGATCCTCACTTGGATGATAGGTATTGTCGAATACTAATGTTTGTACAGATAACTCATCACCTGATAATGCTTGCCATGTTCCATTCTTTAATTGTTCACTAATTTTCTGTGATAATCGTGCTACTTCTGCAAAACTAGATTCTTTTCTTGTAAAACGTGTACTTACATCGCCACATTCTCCCAGTAAAATCATTAGTGGCTGATTATACGCTTTTCGAATACCTCCAATCAAATCAGTACTGACTGCTATATTTTCTGCATGTAAAACAGTTGGATGACAAAGAAAGTTCAAAATATCTACAATTACCTTACCACTGTCATCACAAAAACGAACTATATAACTCCATGGATTATATGGTAATTTTTGACTATCACGATTTGAATAAAATTCATGTGTGTCTACTTTTGGAACAAGTTCATGAACTAACTTACACGCAATTGCATGTGCTAAATTCATATGATGATTGATTTGATACCTAATTTGATTATTTCCTTTATATTGTTTAGGAATATAACATTTTTCACCTATAAAATCTCAGTCTGAATAATAATTATTTGTAAACATATTTTTCTAAAAATTCCCATTTATCTTTTAAATATTTTTGGGTCATTTGGCTTTGTAAATCTGCTAAAAATCCATGTCCAGCAGTACCTTCTTTCAATGTAGGAATGTATAATTCTACTGGTACCCCTGCCTTCTTTAGCAATTCAGCATATCTTTGATTAGCTTTCATGAAACTCCCTGTATTTCCATCTGTAATAAATGTCGGGGGCATATCTTTTGTTACATAATTAATTGGACTAATCTTAGCTAAATATGTTTTATCATAACTAACCATTGGCTGATTAGTATAACTCATGACAGATATTCCAAAAAAATAGTCATTCGTATGAACTGGTCGATAGGTATGATTTACTTGCGTCATATCTGTAGCAGGAACTTCTAATACCATCGCCTTTAGTACCTTTCTAGATAAAACAGGTTTTATTCTTTTAGCTTGCGGATGTTTTGGATTTACTTGTAATGTCACAAAATCTGCAGCTAAATTTCCTCCAGCACTACTTCCTGAAATAATTACTTTATCCATGTTGATGTTTAATTGTTTTGCATGAGATTGTAAAAATTTTACAGCTTGAGAAATCTGCTTCAACTGTGTTGGATAAGGATAAGCTGGTGCTAAAGCATAATTGAGTGAGACTACGTTATAACCAGCTTTTACAGTCTTTTCAAAATGCTCAATTTGATAATTCTTTTTATTACCTGATTGATTGGGATCTCCAGCACTTTTATCTCCTGCTACCCATCCGCCTCCATGTAAGTAGATAACTGTTGGAGCTTCTGACTGATCTTTTTTAGTAAATACATCTAGGTAACTCCGAGGATACTTTTTACCATAAGAAATATTAAATTGCGCTTTAATTTCCTTTGATAGTTTGGAGTGCGGTAAAGATAATGCATGGTAGCTATTTATATAACCTGACTTTTGTTGAAATAAAGGTACTATTATTCCTGGCTTAATCATAATTAATTGCATGCCGATAAATAACACTGTTAATACTACCGAACATCCAATTTTTAACCATTTTGCCCAAATAAAAGAGCTTTTTATGTGTAACCATATCAACAGGTGGAAAATGATTAATAAACCTAATGCTAAAATCCAAAAAGCTAATGGTCGAAATATAATCCAAATTCCTCCACTAATGATAAAAAATATTCCTATCATAATCATTGACTTGGATAGTTTCTGACGATTAAACCATACATAAGCTCCTACTATTATCATTGCTACGATCATGAACTCTGATAAATTTTGAATTGCAAATCCCAACAAAAACAGTAGGCTGGCTAATATTATAGGAACAGTACCACTAATAATATGATTGATTCTTGACAATTGAATCCCTCCTTCTTCTGTAATATAATTATTGTAAACGTTATACCATGGTTTAATGTCAAGGGGGGTTCTTTATGAATATTAAAAAAATTTCTGAATTATCTGATACACCAGTATCCACCATTCGCTATTATGAAAGGATTGGTCTTTTACCTAAGCCTAAACGTGCCCAAAATGGTTATCGTATATATGATGAAGATACTATTTTTATCCTAACTACAATCAAAAATTTAAGTTCTCTAAACTTTACATTAGCTGATATCAAAAAAATCTTACTTATTACTGAAGAAAATGGTTACTCCAAAACGTTTATTCAAAAGGAAATCCAGTTAAAAATTAAAGAATATCAAAAAAATATCAAAATATTAGAAGAACTTAACGAATTAATGTCTAATGTACTAGATAAAGGTATAGAATCTCCTGATTTCAAATTGAAATGGCATTTTAAAAAACTACAAGATATTCTATTAAAAAATAAAAATTCTAAAAAAATAAAATAATATTTGTTTTATTTCATATTAGAAATCAAGTATATTTTTAGTACTTTAGAAGCAAAAACTACTCTATTAGCACCCCTATGGTAATAGAAATTAGTAATATTTATTCCTAATAAAATAAACACACTAAAGATAAATTTTTATCCTTAGCATGTTTTTAGCTTCAATATTATTTTGCTTTTACTATTCCTTCATTAAATCAGAAATAATTTCTGCAGCACTCTTACTCTCATGAATCATACCAGCAACTGAGCCTGCAAATATTATTCCATTTTCTACATCATTTTGATACACGGCCTTCTGATATGCTCCATCTGACAATTGATTGAATTTTAACTTATCAGTCATTCTATCTTCTAACTCATATAGCTCTTTAGCTTTCTTATTTACAACCGTTCGGCTGGCCACTCCCATTTTTGTACCAATTACACCAATAGAAGTGTCCTTTGATTCAATAATCGTTTTCTTCCAATTATCACCAACGAGGCTTTCCTTAGAAATCAAGAAAATTGTACACCTTCAGCACCCATCGCTATTACTGCCTTCACCCCACATTATCAGCAATTCCCCCTGCTGCAATAACAGGAATATTTACGGCATCAACAACTTGAGGCCAAAGAGTTTGCGATGTTATAGTTCCGATATGGCCTCCACTTTCCATACCTTCAGCAATAGTAGCATCTACACCTAGATTTTCCATCTTTTTAGCAATTTTTACATTTGAACAGGCATTACTTTTATCCCTGCATCCTTTAGTTTAGGCATATACAATTTAGGTGTACCAGCACCAGTTGTTACAATTTTTACTCCTTCTTCAATGACAACATCAACGATTTTTGGAACTTTCTTATTTAAAAACATCAAGTTTACAGCAAATGGCTTATCAGTTAATTCTTTTACTTTATGGATTTCTTCGCGTACCTGTTCAGGTGTATCTTACCCTGAAGCTAGCACCCCTAAACCACCAGCATTAGAAATAGCTACCACCAATCCTGCTTTGGCTACATCTTGCATCGCTCCTTGAATAATTGGATATTTAATTTCTAACATTTCTGTAATTCGATTCATAATTTCTCACCTCAATTATCTAAAACAAAAAAGAGACCCACTTAAAATTAAGTGAGCCCCCAGCTTAAAACTATAAGCTAAATAAAGTCCGACACAAGTTTAATTCTGCTTCGGTGTTAATACTATTTTTAAAAGTTACCTTTCCCTGGCGCTTGTCAGTTCGGCTGAGCTGATTTTTAACTAACAGGTGCCGTAATTCTCTAGCAGCCCCTTCACCACCATCATATAAAGTTACCTCAGGTCCAACAATCTCTGCAATCGCCGGTGCTGCAAAAGGAAAGTGGGTACAGCCCAAAACTAGACTATCAATCTGCCCAATATAAGGTGCTAAAATCGAGCGCAAATACTTCTTAAGCTTTGGACTAGCAACCTCCCCTTTTTCCACGTACTCTACTAAATCTGGAGCTGGTAACTTACTAATCTTAGCTTGACTTTCAAAGCGCTTCATTAAATCAGCAAACTTTTGCTCCTTTAGCGTCAGCGGGGTCGCCATCACAAGCACATGTGAATTTTCTTTTGCTAAAACCGCCGGTTTTAATGCTGGTTCTAGGCCAATAATTGGTACTTCGGGGTGTTCACTACGCAAACGCTTAGCCGCTGCGCTAGTCGCTGTATTACATGCTATCACAATTGCTTTAGCATCTTGGGCAATGAAATCCGTAACAATTTTTTTACTCAACTGATAAACTTGCTCGACAGATTTTACTCCATAGGGGGCATTTTTTGAATCCCCAAAAAAGATAAAATCCTCATTAGGCAGTAATTTTACCGCCTCTTTTAAAACGCTAATTCCACCCACACCCGAGTCAAATACTCCAATGGGTCGTTTTACTGTTTGCAAATCCATGCCAGTCTACTTCCTATCTATCTAATTCTACCAGTTAATTTTATCATACTCTCGAAAAAGAAAGTAGGAATTTAAATTTCTTTATAAAAAAGCCCTCATGAAAGAAGAACTTTTCACAAGGGCTTGTTAGTAATAATTAATTAGCGGCTACAAAAGCCTTAATTCTCTTAGCTACTTCTGTTAAGTTTTCCATTGAGGCAGCATAACTTAGGCGGACATAGCCTTCGCCCCCAGGGCCAAAGGAAATCCCAGGAATCAAGGCAACTTTGGCCTCCTTAGCTAGTCGACGGACAAATGCCCATGAATCAGGTTCAAATTGAGCCGGAATCTTGGCAAAGAGGTAGAAGGCTCCATCAGGACTAGCAACTTCAAACCCGGCTTCTGCCAACTCAGCTTGTAAGAATTCACGCCGCTTTAAGTATTCGGCCTTCATCACTTGACTATCTTCTTTACCATTAGTCATCGCTTCTAAGGCCGCAAACTGAACGTTGTCAGTTGGTGCAGTCACCATGTATTGGTGAGCTTTAACCGCTTGTTCAACGAAATCTTCAGGGCCAAATAAGTAACCAATTCTCCAACCGGTCATAGCATGGGATTTGGATAGTCCTGAAACTAATAGGACTTGATCAGGAATAATTTCTGCTAACGAAGTGTGCTGGCCGTTATAAGTTAATTCAGCATAAACTTCATCACATAAGACCCAAATGCCTGCCTCTTTAACAACTTCAGCTAGTTCTTCTAGGTCCTTACGACTGTATGTAACTCCGGTTGGATTGCTTGGGTATACTAAAACCAAGGCCTTGACCGTTTTAGCTTGATTTTCAGCTAAAACTTGGCGGAGCTTATCTGCAGTTAAAATAAAGCCATCCGCACTAGTATCGACCATGATGCAGTTACCTTGATTAATCTCAGTAATTGGCTTATAGATTGGGAAAACAGGGGTTGGCATAATTACCACATCATCCGGATTGAGGATGGTCTGTAATGCCACGCTAATTGCTTCTGTTGCCCCAATCGTCGTGATTACTTGAGTTGGCTTGTAGTTTAAGTGATATTTTTCATTAAAGTAAGCCGCCGTTGCTTCACGAAGTGGCATGATGCCAGGATTAGGAGTGTAATGTGATTGGTTATCTTCAATCGCCTTAATCCCTGCTTGCTTTACGTGTTCTGGTGTATTAAAGTCAGGTTCTCCTAAGGTTAACTTAATAATTCCTGGAATTGAACTAACTTCGGTATCAAATTGACGGATATCAGAAACCGCAATTTTTTCGATTTTATGGTTGAATTTATCTTTAATTGGCACAGCCTTCACCCCTTAGAAAATTTAATCTAATTCTAACACAATTATTACTTTTATGCCAAAGAAATTTTACCTATCGCTTCTAGTCGCTACTTTTATCTCCGTCGTTTCTGGAAACATCGCTCTTTGCGCTTTAGTTAAAGGCTCATCTGTGATAAACAGTGAAATCTTATCTAGCGAACAGATTCGATAGTAAGATTTATTCACGAATTTTTGGTGCTCAGCAACCAAAATCACCTTGCGTGCCCGTTCAACAGCCAGGCCCACAATTTCGGCATCGCCTTGATCTAACAGGTAAATACCATTTTCATCAATGCCTGAGGCAGCCACAAAGGCTGTATCAAAAGCTACATTTTGTAATTCCCCCATTGCCCGGTTGGAGTAGAAAAAGCGGTTTTCATGATTCAAGGTCCCACTTAAAACTTTAACCGTCACCTTATTATTTTCTGCTAACGCCATACAATTATCTAGTGAGTGCGTTACAATCGTTAGAGGCATATTGACATTTTGACAAGTCTTCAGCAGAATCGTAGATGAATCTACAAAGTAAACGTGGTGGGGCCGAAAATAATTAGTAGCCTCCAAAGCAATCTGTGTTTTTTCCTTGGTAAAACGACTGAGCCGACTTTGAAAATTAGGTACACTCCGGCCAAAATCAAGGGGTAAAATCCCCCCGTGGGTCCGTTTAACTTCCCCCCGTTTAGTTAGAAGGACAATGTCTCTGCGGGCAGTATCCTGTGAAATTCCAAACTCCTCCATGATTTCTTTAGTCGATAGCTCTTGTCTTTCTGCCAATAATTGCTTAATTAATTCAATTCTTTTTTCTTGGCTCAAAACCCCAGCCTCCTTACATAGTCTCTTATCTTCATTATAATCTTTATTTCTCTGAAAATAAATAAGGATGTGTAAGTATTTAGACGTAAAAAAGCTGTTAGTTTCTTTTCCACAGTTAAAAAGGCTTCTAGGTAAACATACCTAAAAGCCGTTAATAACTACTTTAGTTTAAATCCTCATCAATTAAGGCGCAAATTGCTTTAACATCAGCTAATTCACCAATCGTAATTCGGAGCCAATCCAGCTGCAAGCCAGTCCTGACCTGGTAGCCATTTTCCAATAATTTTTGGGCCAATTCAAGCGCAGCCGGATATTTAAGGTAAACAAAGTTAGCTTGGGAGTGGAAGTGCTTAATTTGTTTGTTAGTTAAAAACTCTTCCAAATACTGACGGCCCTCAACAGTTTTAGCGACCGAAGCTGCGACAAAAGTTTGATCGGCCAGGGCAGCTTCCGCAGCCACTTGGGCTACAGAATTTAAGTTATAGGGTAAACGCACGGTCTGCATATACTCGGCCAGTTTAGGAGCCATCGCAATATAGCCAACCCGATAGTTAGCTAGGCCGTAAACCTTAGAAAATGTCCGTAAGACTGCCACGTTATCGTAATCGTTTAAAAGGTCCAAACTAGTAGCAGGTTTTTCATCCGTAACATATTCAATGTAGGCTTCATCAATTAAAACTAAACATGTAGCTGGAACTTGTTTAATGAATGCTGCTATCTGAGAACTACGCTCATAAACACCAGTCGGATTGTTAGGGTTACACAGCCAAATTAACTTGGTCTTGGAACTAATCTCAGTTAGTGCCCTTTCAAAATCGTAGTGCCCATCCGTTGGCTTAACCGGCACCTTGATTACCCGTGCCCCTTCAATCTGCGCGTGGAGGGCATACTCAGAAAAAGTTGGGTCTGCAACTAGAATTTCATCCCCTTTTTCTAAGAAAGTCCGTGATAATAATTCTAGGATTTCGTCTAATCCTACCCCAAAAACTAGCTGTTCTTCAGGCAGGCCAAGTCGCTCACTAACTGCCTGGCGCAGCTTGGTTGCGTAGCCATCCGGATAACGATTACTCTCGCTAAATGTCCAATTAACCACTGCTTCTTTAACCTTGGGGGAAGTTCCAAAGGGATTTTCATTGGCCGATAACCTAACCAGCCTATCTAAGCCATACTTTTCTTTAACCGCTGCCACTGGTTCTTCTGGCACATAGCTTTTTAGCTTTTTAATCTCTTCTTTCACTTAAGTTCCCCCTATAAGTTCTTGATTTCTGGCCGGTCTTTAAACTGACTCATCAAGCCTTCGCGACTAGCTAATTCTACTTTAACCTGTTCATAGCTCAAGCCTTGTTCAACCAACAGTACCATTAAATGATATAAGAGGTCGGCCACTTCATAACGTAATTCATCATTATCGTGATTCTTGGCGGCCACGACTACTTCGGTTGTTTCTTCCCCTACTTTTTTCAAAATTTTGTCCAACCCCTTAGTAAAAAGGTAGTCGGTATAGGAACCCTCTTTAGGATTTTGCTTTCTTTCACTGACTAATTGGTATAATGCCTCTAAATCTTGCATGATAATCACCTCTATAAAATTTGTTCAAAAAAACAGGTTGTATGCCCAGTATGGCAGGCTGGTCCGGTTGGGTTGACGTAAAGCAAAATGGTATCTTGATCACAATCTAGCATTATCTTTTTAACCCGCTGAGTATTACCGCTTGTAGCGCCTTTATGCCATAGCTCTTGGCGGGAGCGAGACCAAAACCAAGTTTCCTTGGTAGCAAGTGTCTGCCGGTAACTTTCTTCATTCATCCAAGCCACCATCAAAACATCCTTGCTGCGCTCATCTACCACTACCGCTGTTAGCAGTCCCTTAGAAAAGTCTGGTTCTCTCATCGCACCGTCACTCCCTTTGTTTTTAGCTCCGCTTTTACCTGAGGAATTGATAACTTACCAAAATGGAAAACGGAAGCAGCTAATGCTCCTGTTACCTTGGTTTTTAAGAAGACCTCACTAAAATCAGCTAGACTCCCAGCACCTCCAGAGGCAATGACGGGCACAGTAACTAGGTTGGTTAAAGTCTGATAGAAGTCTACATCAAAGCCTGCTTGCGTGCCATCATGATCCATACTTGTAACTAATAATTCCCCCGCTCCTAGGGCCACTACTTTTTGAGCCCACTCTAGCGCCTTTAAGTCAGTCCGTTTTTTGCCACCATGAGTATAAACATATTTTTCTAACGTTACTGGGTCAGTTTTAATATCAATCGCAACTACAATACATTGACTCCCAAATAACTCAGCTCCTTGGCTAATTAGGTCTGGATTAGTCACAGCAGCAGAGTTTAAAGAAATCTTATCAGCCCCCGCTTTCAACAGGGCCTGCATATCAGCCACGCTATTAATTCCCCCTCCAACAGTTAAAGGCATAAAAACCTCTTTAGAAACTTGGCTAACAACGTCCACCATCGTCTTACGCTGTTCGTTTGTTGCGCTAATATCTAAGAAAACTAGTTCATCTGCCCCCTGTTTTTCATAGGCAGCCGCAATCTCGACCGGGTCACCCACATCAATCAAATTGACGAAGTTTACCCCCTTTTTAACCTTGCCATCAGCAACATCCAAACAAGGAATTATTCTCTTAGCTAACATCCATTCACCTCCGCAATCTCTTTTAAGGTAAGGCTTCCTTCATACAAAGCTTTTCCAGCAACCGCATCGGCAATTCCCGCCGTTTGAAGCGCCAATATATCCTGTAAATTTCTAATTCCTCCAGAGGCGATGATATTAGCGTGGACAAACTGGTTTTGTAAGCTTGTCAGTTGGTCCATATTGGCCCCGGTCATCGTACCATCCTTAGCTACGTCGGTCACGATGAAGTGTTTGGCTCCTGCCTGCTGCATTTCATTAATTAATGTTGCCATCGTTACCTCTGACTGTTTGAGCCAGCCATCAACTGCAACCTTACCATCTGTTCCGTCTACGCCAATAACAATACGTTCGGGACCAAACTTAGCCAAAACTTGCTTCGTAAATGCTGGGTCTTTGAGGGCAACTGATCCCAAGATTAGCCGGTCAATCCCCATAGCTAAATAAGTTTCAATCGTGTCTAAGCTTCTAATGCCCCCACCGACCTCTATTAACCCCGTAAATTCTGCCCGAATCTTTTTGATGACCGCTAAATTTTTGGGAGAACCGGCCTTAGCCCCATCTAAATCCACCAGGTGTAAAGCGTAGACACCTGCTACATTAATTTCTTTAGCTTGTTTAACCGGAGCTGGCGAAATAATGGTTTCCTTTGTAAAGTCTCCTTGATAGAGACGGACACTTTGACCGTTTTGTAAATCAATCGCTGGTAAAATCATCTCAACCCATTCCCTTCCATAAAGTCTTTAAGTAAGCCTAAACCGACTTGCCCACTTTTTTCTGGATGAAACTGCATTCCGTAAACATTTTGGTAATTAACAATCGCCGGCACCTTAACCCCATAGTCAACGTAACTGACAACATACTGTTGCTCACACTTGGCATAATAAGAATGAACAAAGTAGGTGTATTCATCTTTCACCCGCTTAAATAAGCTCTGCTCTTGTAGCAATTTATTTTGGTTCCAACCTACTTGTGGAACTAAGAGATTATTGGCAGGAATTGGGATAACCCGGCCGGGAATTAAGCCTAACCCTGGGGTATTACCATACTCTTCTGAAGAGTCAAACAGTAGTTGCATCCCTAAACAAATTCCCAACAACGGCTTTCCTTTAGCCACTTCTGCTTTAATTGCTGTTACTAACCCGTCTGCTTGCAACTTGCGATAGGCTGCATTGAAAGCGCCTACCCCCGGTAAAACTAAGGCGGAACTGGCAGCGATTTGAGCAGGATCTGAGGTTAGCTGACTTTCATAGCCAAGATAAGCAAATGCCTTGGCCACGTTATAGGTGTTACCTGCACCATAATCAATAATTGCTAACATTAAATTACCCCCTTAGTCGAGTTAACCCCCTTAATGGCTGGGTTAATTGTTACTGCTTGTCGTAATGCCCGGCCGGTTGCCTTAAATAGCCCTTCAATTTTATGATGGGTATTACGCCCATATATAATACGTGTATGTAGATTCATTTGGGCGCTAAATGCCAAGGCTTGAAAGAAATCCTCGGTAATTTCCGTCTCAAAGTTACCTAATTTAGGGTTGGTCAAATCTGCATCAAAAACCAGGTAAGAGCGACCACTTAAGTCAATCACTACTTGAGCTAACACTTCATCCATAGGAATCGTAGCTTGACCATAGCGCTCAATTTGTTCCTTCTGGCCTAGGGCCTGTTTTAAACACTCACCCAGCACAATTCCAGTATCCTCAACGGTGTGGTGAGCATCTACTTCTAAGTCACCTTCGGCCATAACCTTTAGTCCAAACCGACCGTGCTTAGCAAGCAAGGTTAACATGTGATCAAAAAAGCCGACCCCAGTTTGGATATCGATTCCACTTTCCTGGTCTAAATTTAAACTAACCGTAATTTTTGTTTCCGCTGTTTGGCGTGTAAGTGTAGCAGTCCGCATTTTTATTCCCCCTCGTAATTAGTAAATCGTGATTCAAGTGCACGGGCGTGGGCCTCTAATCCTTCGGTTCGCGCTAAGGTCGTAACTGCCTTTTCGACCTCAGCTAGGGCCTCCTTTGAATATTGCACAAACTGGATCCTTTTTACAAAATCATAAACTCCCAGTGGTGATGAAAAGCGCGCCGTTCCACCCGTTGGTAAGACGTGATTAGGCCCAGCTAGGTAATCACCCAATGGTTCTGAAGCATACCTCCCTAAGAAAACAGAGCCCGCATTTTTAACCAACCCTAGATAAGCAGTGGGTTCGGTCAGCTGAATTTCTAAGTGCTCCGGTGCGATTGTATTCATTAGGTCAAACATCTCAGCAATTTGAGGCATTACGGCGATGAAGCTCCTATCCATAATTGCTGCTTGGGCAATTTCTTTTCGCGGTAAATTTACTAATTGCCTCTCGACTTCTTTAGCCACGGCTTGGGCTAGGCTTAAGCTATTTGTAATAAGCATTGCGCGGGCCCGCTTATCGTGTTCTGCTTGTGATAATAAGTCAGCTGCAATTTCACTGGCTTGGGCACTATCATCAGCTAAAATACCGATTTCAGACGGACCAGCCACCATATCGATTGCAACCGTTCCGAAAACTTGTTTTTTAGCAGTTGCAACAAAAATGTTACCTGGCCCCACAATTTTATCAACCGGCTTAATTGTTTCGGTTCCGTAGGCTAAGGCTGCAATAGCTTGAGCTCCCCCAACTTGGTAGATGGCATCAACCCCGGCAAGTTTAGCCGCTGCTAAAACCGCTTGATTAATCCCTTCCTTTTGTGGCGGCGTAACCACCACTAGTTCTTCCACCCCAGCTAACTTAGCGGGAATTGCGTTCATCAAAATAGTCGAGGGATAAGCAGCCGTCCCGCCTGGAACATATAACCCTACCCGCTTTAAGGGCGTTACCTTTTGTCCCCGCACAATTCCAGCTTGACTAGCATCGACAAACCCTTTCTCCTTTTCTAATTCGTGGAAAGAAGTAATGTTTTGAGCAGCTAATTTTAAACTAGTCTTTAATGAATCATCTAATTGCAGCCAGGCTTGTTCTAGTTGTTCTTCAGCTACCTTTAAATCGGTTAGACTTACCCCATCAAATTGGCGGGCATAATCGATTAAGGCTTGATCTCCTCTTTTTCTAACTTGAGTAATAATTGCTTGCACCTTGGCTTCAATCTCAAAATCAACGACTTGCTCAGTATAATCAGCAACAATTCGTTTCATCGTTTCTAAATCTTCTTGGTAAATCTTTATCATCTTAATCCCCCTCATAAGGTTTATATCACTTGAGCTAACTGATCTACTAATTGAAAAATCTCATTTTTCTTTTGTTTTAAGGCTAACGGATTAACCACTAACCTGGTCGAAATCTTAGCTAACCAGTCATAAATTTGTAAGTTATTTTCCCTAAGGGTTGTCCCCGTTTCGGTAATATCAATGATTGCATCGGCTAAGCCCACTAAGGGTGCAAGCTCTACTGACCCTTCAATCTTAATGATTTCAACGTCCTGTCCTAACCGTGCAAAGTATTCTTGGGCAACCCGCGGATACTTAGTACCAATCACTTTCCGGCCAGCACTGGTTGGATTAAAATCAGTCGTAGAAGCCAAAATAAATTGACACTTGCCAACGTTTAAATCCAATAATTGGTAGCCGGAAACATTTTGTTCCATCAAAATATCGCTGCCAACAATCCCTAGGTCAACGATACCATTACTTAAATAAGTAACCACATCCGGCCCCTTAGCCAAAATAAATTCATATTGTCCATCCGCAAGGGGAATGATTAACTTTCGCTGCTTATTTTCCAAGGGACTTACATCTATGTTTAGCTTCTTCAGTAGGCCGACAACCTGTTTTTCTACCCTGCCTTTAGTCAACGCTATTTTCAATGTCATCTACAAGCTCCCCCTTATCAGTTAGAATCTGTAATTTTTCTCCCTTTTTCTTAGCTAATAGGCGTGCTGCTTGTAAGCTAGTAGCTAATGATAAAGTTAAATCTGGAGTCTGCTCAACTATGGCAAGGGCCTGCTTTAATTGCTTAGTTTCACAGTAAAGCTGTTTTTTTACTTGCCTTCCTGGTTGATCTTTTTCAATAACCAATTGGGCGAGTAAATCAAGGTCAATTCCCATCCCCACGGCCGGAACTTGCTGGGCTTGAAAAGTGTTTAATAACTTATCGTACCTTCCTCCACTAACCAAGTAAGCTGACTCAGTCGGCAAATAAGCCTTAAACGTCACTCCCGTGTAATAGTCTTGGGGAGCAGAGCTGGTTAAATCAACTCGCACCTCCTGGTTAGGGAGTTTAGCTACTAGTTTACCTAGATCTAAAATTGTTTGGCATTTAGCTTGTAAGTCGGCTGGCAGTTTAACCTTGGCTAAATCAGCTGCAACCTCCGTTAAGCTACCAAATAGACGGGGCCATAACTTTAAAAAGGAAAATAGCTCTTGCTTGCTGTAAGCCTGAATTAATTGTTCATACTTAGGCAAATCCTTTGTAAATAATGCTTGCTTAATAGCTTCTTGCTCTTGCAACGGTATCGCTAACTTAGCTAATACCTCTTGGGCAAAGTTAGCGTGTCCTAATTCTAGGTACAACTTGTTTTCAAGTAGCTCGGTATTTAACTTGTTAACTAGGTAAATACACTCTAGTTCCGCCTTTAAACTAGCGTAACCTACTAGTTCGACCCCGGCTTGGGCTTCTTGGTTAGAAAAACCCATCAGCTCCCTTTTTCGCTTAAAGATACTGCCAATGTAGGCAAATTTTTGTGGCAATTCAATATTAGTCGTTGCTAGAAAGCGGGCGATGGGCAAGGTTAAGTCCGGTCTTAAAACTAAGACTTCACCGTTAGGACCTAGTACCCGATAAACATCTTCGTTTGTTAATGAATACTGTTCAAAAACGGTTTGATCTTCTAATAAAGGTGTTTCAATCTGGCTATATCCTAAAGCCGCGAATAAAGCTGTTAAATAGTTTTCTACTTGTACCTTACTCTGGGCAACTGAGCCAAAGTAATCGCGAAATCCAAGTGGTAATTTATACTTAGTCATAAAATACCCCCTTTAAAAAGAAAAACGCCCCCTTGCTTTCGCAAGAGGACGTTTAAACGTGGTTCCACCTCAATTTATCTACTCTTCACAAAGTAGACCTCAGGTTGATTTGAAATCAACTGTGTTAACGGGTACTCCCGGGTCGACCTACGTTCTTCAATCCACCAGTTATTTCTAGCTGTGGTTCATCAAGCCACCTAGATTCCTTTTCAGCTGCCGGAACTCTCTAAACTAAGTCAAACTTGACTACTCTGCTAGTCAAAACCATTATATTTTAACAATTATTATTAATTTTTAATTAGATTAACACTAATTTTTTCTCGTGTCAAATAAAATGGTTTTAATTTAGATAGTCATCATAAAAATGCCAAGCTGCTCCAACTTCTTCTAAACTATGGGCATCCGAACCAAAAACTAACGGAATTTCTCTTTCTAATGCTAAGTCAATGATTGTCTTACCAGGATAAAAGTCATTACAGTAAGGTTTTCTTAGACCAGCTGTATTAAAGTCTAATTGCCGCCCCTGTTCCTTTATTAAATCTAGAATTTCCTTGATTTGTTTTAAATTTTCCTCATCCCACTTTGAATCTAGTCCAAAATAATCTTGATATTTTTTAATTAGTGACATATGTCCGATTCGAATAGGACTATATTGCCCTAAATCGGCCAGTAATGAATTTTTTATCTGGGTAAAATATTTACCATACAAGGCATCTGGCATTTCCAGCCAGGGACCAAAACCTGTCGCAAATTCGATTGGGTCATAATCGATACCATAAAATTGCTGCTTAAGTCCGGGCATATAGTGAACCGACAGGATATTTTGTTCAGTATAGGGACCGTACTCATCTAAAAAATTTCTGATTTCTTCTTCAAAACCTTGAAGATAATCTACTTCAAATCCAATTGAAATATTAATTTTACCTGCAAATTTAGCTTTCATGTCCTCAGCTAACTTCAAATACTCATCAACCTGGTTAAAGGTTAACGCAGCCGTCTTTAAACCACTCAAATTACCTGCAAACTGTTCCTTAAAGTTAAGTGGAAGTGGTGCGTGTTCTGTTAGACAGTAATCGGTAAAGCCCAATTTGATTGCCTTTAAAATCATTTTTTCCACCCGATCATGATTTCCATGGGGACAGAGTTCTGTATGTGTGTGTCCATCTATCTTCAAAAAATCACCTTCCCTAGTGAAATCTAGTATAACAAACTATTTGCCTAGTTAACAATTTTTTACCGTTAGTTAAAGTAACATTTTATTTACTTTACACAAAAAGACGACCCGGCAACTAACCGTGCCAAGGTCGTCAATAATCTATTTAATTTAACCAATATTAATTAGTCAAAGGCTGCTTGCAATGGTGGTACCACTTGCTTTTTACGTGAAACTACCCCAGGTAAGTCTGCCTTACCATCGACTAATTTAACTCCAAAGGCTGCTTCAACCTTGTCTTGACCTTCACCCACTACTAATAAACGGGTATTAGAGTCTAGGATGTTGGTTGCCATTAGCAAGAAGAGGTCATAACCTTGAGCCTTATTTTCAGCTTCAATCGCTGCCCGGAAAGCTGCTTCCCGGCTGAAGACATCTTCTAAATCAACGGTATTAACTTGGTCGATACGAACTGTAAGGCCACCCATTTCAAATGACTTTGCGTCTGCTTCAATTAACTCTGCTTCTGTCTTAGCAGCCAAGTTAGTCCCAGCTTTAAGCATTTCCAAACCGTAAGTTTCATAATCTACCCCAGCGATAGCGGCCAATTTCTTACCGATTTCAATATCATCTGCAGTTGTGGTTGGTGACTTAAACAGTAAGGTGTCAGAAATAATAGCTGATAGCATTAAGCCGGCTAACTTAGCAGGAATTTCAACGCCATTGCTTGCAAATTCTTTATAAACAATAGTAGAAGAGCAACCAACTGGTTCAGCGTGGTAATAAAGTGGACCAGCTGTTTCAAAGTTAGCAATCCGGTGGTGGTCAATAACATTTGTAACCGTTACGTCCTTAATATCAGCTACACTTTGTTGGGCTTCGTTATGGTCAACTAGCATAACGGCTTCTACTTCTGCCTTAGCAGATTCAATAACCCGGGGAGCTGGTTCATCAAAGTGGGCTAAGACAAACTTTGTTTCTTCGTTAGGTTCACCTAATGCTACCGCTTCTGTATCCTTACCTAATTTATTTTGTAAGTATGAGTAGGCCTTAGCGGCTACGATTGCATCTGTATCAGGATTTTGATGTCCAAAAACTAATTCTTTCATTTTTCAGAACTCCTATCTAAAAATATCTCTATATAGTAGTTAATACTTTTCACTGATTTCTGTCAAGCGGCTAACATAATCTTTTTGACTTAAGTAGCGTTCAAATGCATATAAAAAGCTCTCAATACGTGGAATCTGATCTTTCCCCTTCCAAAAGACAAAGGACATATCAAATTTGACTTCTGGTTCGAATAAAGCTGTCTTTAGTCCGTTCATCGCACTGTTATGAGCTGTTACAAAGGAACTTGGCAAAGCAGTATAAACGTTGGTTTCCTTAGCAAAATTAAAGATTTGCGCAGGCTTAGTGAAGTGAGCTACGCTGATTGGTTTATCAACTAAGGCATTCTTATAAGACTCCCTAATCAAGTCGTTCAAGTAGTATTGAGGTGGGTAAGTCACCCACTTATTATTTAAGGTTTCCTTCATCTTTACACGCCGCCGCTTAGCTAATTTGTCTTCAGCATGCAAGAAGAGTAAGTCTTCCGTTAAAATACGCTTAGATTCATAAGGCTTCCAGTTCTTAATACTTTCATCTGGTAAGTACATTACGGCCAAATCAATCGTATTATTTTCTAACCGTTCCCAAATTTCTTTTCTAGTCAAACTATGAATCGTTAATTTGATTCCGTTATTTTCTTCGAAATACTTAATGGCAAAGTCGGTAAAGACACTCACCTCAATCGAAGCCAACAGCCCAATATTGATTTCACCTTGAGTTGCACTGGTTGATTGTTGGATTTCATCGGTCGCCCGGTTTAATGTCTCATAAATTTGGTGGGTTGCATCAAGCATGGTATAACCAGCGTCTGATAGGTGTAGTTTTTTACCAATTGAATAAAAAAGTGGCGCTCCTACCGTGCGTTCCAACTTCTTTATTTGCTGGGTTAGGGCAGGCTGTGTTATGCCTAAAATTTGAGCCGCTTGAGTGTAACTCATTGTTTCAGCTAGTTGCAAAAAGTAGCTCAGGGTCTTAGAAGAAAATATATTTTCTTGCTTTGTCTTCATGGTTCTTCAATCTCCCCTCTTAATCATATATAACTATAGATTAATCATTACATAAACCATGATAACCCATAACGATACTAAGTTACAATAGGTTTTTCTAATTTTTTCCAAAACAATTAAAATATATTTAGATTAAGTAAAGGTATTTTTTACAAGAACTAATTAAACTGCTAAAGCCTAATAATAACTTCAAGCTAGTAATTACCTCATAAAAATATTTACTAAAATTTTAAAGCTAAGGAATCTTTAGACACTCAATGGGAATTAGCGGTCAGCGCACTAGTTTTTACCTTGTTACCAATTTTCCAGCTCAGATTCTAACTCTAACATTTCTCCATCGCTAGGGTTAGTTTCCAAATAGCTCTTAACCGCCGTCAAGGCCTGCTTAGCCTGACCCGCATTTCGATAGAAGAAACTTGCATCACGTAAAAAGCTACTGTTCTTGTCTAACTCTTGGTAGGCGGCATCATAATATTCTAAGGCTGCTTGATAGTCATCTAGATTTGCATAGGCCTTACCCAGGTTCCAATATAATTGGCCATCACTTTCGTTACTTGCTAAATAACGTTTCAAAAAGGCGATATTATCTTCATCGCGCCCCAATAACAGGTAAAGGTTGCTGAGTTTTAAAACCAAGGTCATATTGTCTGGTTCCAAGGCTAGAGCTTCCTTTAAATAATCACTGGCTTTAGCAGCTTGCCCTAGTTTTTGAGCATAGTCAGCTGCCTGTTGGTAGAGATTAGGGTTGTATTCATCAACCCCCAGCCCTTCTTGCACCGTGATTAAAGCTTGCGCGTAATTTCCTTCGGTTGCCAAAACTTCGGCTAGGGCAGGATAAAGGGTCGCATAATCTGGATTGGTTTCACGGAGGGCTGAATACTGTTTTTTAGCCTCCTCATTTTTACCCAACTGTTGGTAGGTAAAACCTAGTTGGAAACTAGTGTCTGGGTCTAATTTTTCCTTAGGAATTTGCTCTAAGTAACCTAAAGCCTGTTCAAAATGCCCGTCAGAAGCATAAGCAACCCCTAGACGTTGTACCAGGTTAACCTTTGCTAGTTCAAACGTTCCAGCCTTAATTAATTCCAAATAAAACTTAGTCGCCTGTTCGTATTTCTTGATATTATAATAAAATTCGGCCAAGGCAAACCAAATTACCTCTTCAGTTGGAGCCAAGCGGTATGCCTCCAGTAGTTTTTGTTCACTAACTTCAAACATCCCTTGAGTTTGATATAAATCAGCACTGACAAGTAAGGCTTCAACGTATGCTTCAGACTCAGGAGCAATATCAGCTAAATAGGTTAAAGCTTCGTCATCATTACCTTCACCAATAGCAATATCAGCTAAGGCTGTTTTTAAACCATCTTCATTAGGATAACGCTCCAATAGCTTTTGGTAAGCCCGCTTGGACATCGTGCTAAATCCTAACGAATACAGTTCCTCTGCTAAGCTATAAAGCATGTCATCGTCATCCTTACGCAAAGCCCAAGCAAATTTCTTTTTAGCCTCTTCATATTGGCCATTTGCAAGTAACTCGAGGGTTTCTTCAGAATAAGTCATCATAATTCCTCCTTGATCCAAAAATTAAGGGGGCCATGCCAGCGGCATGACCCCCTCCTTATGCAATTAAATGCATGCTTATTTAACAGCGTCCTTTAAAGCCTTACCTGGTTTGAATGCAGGTACCTTGCTTGCAGGAATTTCAATTTCTGCCCCAGTTTGTGGGTTACGGCCTTTACGAGCAGCGCGTTCGCGTACTTCGAAGTTACCAAAACCGATTAATTGAACTTTTTCGCCATCCTTAAGAAAATCTTGGATTGAACCAAAAACAGCGTCAACTGCAACAGTTGCGTCCTTCTTAGTTAAACCAGTCTTTTCAGCAACGTTTTCGATCAATTGTGCTTTGTTTGCCATATGTTTCACCTCCTTGAAGCGAAAATACATGGATGACCATGTTTAAAAATACTCTACGGAAAATCCGCACGAGTTGAAACAATGACCAACAATCATTGCTCAATTAATAAAATACCATATAAAGCTTGATATAACAAGGTTTTTTTATGATTTTATCCTAAACAGGCAAATTTTTGTTCCGTTTAAGTTAAGCAAAAGAAAACGATCACATGAAAATTATTTGCGCCGCCGTTCAATGAGGTGGATTGGTGTTCCTTCAAAGTCAAAGGCAGCTCGAATTTGATTTTCTAAAAAGCGTTCATAAGAAAAATGCATTAATTCAGGGTCGTTGACAAAAATCACAAAAGTTGGTGGTTTAACGGCCACCTGAGTTGCATAATAAACCCGCAATCTCTTCCCATTGTCAGTTGGAGTCGGATTATGTGCGATTGCGTCCATAACAACGTCATTTAAGACCGCCGAAGCAATCCGCCGCTCGTGGTTAGCGTTAACCCGCTTGATTAAAGCAGGTAGGTTGGCTAACCTTTGTTTCGTTTTAGCAGAAACAAAAATAATTGGCGCATAAGATAAGTATTGGAACTCTTGGCGAATTAAGTTCTCAAAGTCTTTCATGGTATGGTTATCTTTTTTCAAAGTATCCCATTTATTTACGACAATGATAATCCCCCGCCCTGCCTCATGGGCATAGCCAGCAACGTGCTTATCTTGCTCTCTGATTCCTTCTTCGGCATTTAAAACTACGCAGACAACGTCCGAGCGATCTATTGCTTGTAAGGCCCTTAAGACCGAATATTTTTCCGTTGATTCGTAGACTTTTCCTTTTTTCCGAATTCCGGCAGTATCAATCATGGTAAACTCGGTATCATCTTCCGTAACAAATTTAGTATCAATAGCATCCCGGGTTGTTCCTTCAATATTTGAAACAATCACCCGATTTTCTCCTAAAATTGCGTTTACCAAGGAGGATTTACCCACGTTAGGCCGGCCAATAAAGCTGAACTTGACAGTCTGATCTTCTGTTACCGCTTCTCTTTTTGGGAAAGCTTTACAAATTAAGTCCAATAAATCACCGGTCCCGATTCCGTGCGTACCTGAAACTGGAACGGGATCGCCAAAACCAAGTGAATAAAAATCATAGATTTCGGCCCGCAACTCTGGGTTATCTACCTTGTTTACAGCCAAAATTACCGGCTTATCGGTTTGATATAAAATTCGTGCTACTTTTTCATCTGCATCGGTCACACCTTCTTTAGCTGAAACTAAGAAGACAATCACGTCTGCTTCTTCAATTGCGATTTGAGCTTGTTCAGTAATTTGCGTCACAAATGGTTCATCGCCGATATCAATTCCACCTGTGTCTATCATGTTAAACTTTTGCCCCATCCACTCGCTTTTGGCGTAGATGCGGTCACGAGTAACGCCTGGAATATCTTCGACAATTGAAATTCTTTGCCCTGCAATTCGATTAAAGATGGTTGACTTACCAACATTAGGCCGCCCAACAATCGCTACAACTGGATTTGCCATTAGATCCCCTCTTTTCTTTCTAATCTCAATAAAAAACTGACCCAAAGGTAAGACTTTCGGGCCAGCCAAAAATATCAACTAAATAAAACTTAGTCGTTGTTCTTTAATTCATCACCAACAAGGTCACCTAAAGTAAAACCAGTTTCTTCTTCTGGTAAAGTAACCTTTTCTTCAGCCTTAGGTGCAGCTTCCTTCTTTTCAACTGCTGGCTTTTCTTGTAAAGCCTTGATTGATAAAGCTAAACGGTGGTCACTTGCATTAACTGACAAGACCTTAACTTTAACTTCTTGACCAGATTCCAAAACTTCATTTGGAGTTGCAATGTGCTTGTGTGAAATTTGTGAAATGTGAACTAAACCTTCAACCCCTGGGAAGACTTCAACAAAGGCCCCAAAGCTAGTAAGGCGTTTAACAGTTCCGTCTAAAACATCACCTTCAGCAACTTCTTCTGCTACCTTGTCCCATGGTTGTGGTAAAGTTTGCTTGATTGAAAGAGAAATCCGGTCTTTGTCAGCGTCTACTGCTAAAACTTTAACCTTAACATCTTGGCCAACCTTCAATACATCTGCTGGCTTATCTACACGTTCAAAGGCAATTTCTGAAACGTGAACTAAACCGTCAACTCCACCTAAGTCAATGAAGGCCCCAAAGTTAGTTAAACGAGCAACCTTACCTTCAACTACGTCACCAACAACTAATTTAGCCATCACAGCTTCCTTCTTAGCTTGACGTTCAGCCTTAACTAATTCACGGCGAGATAAGATTAAGCGGTTTTCACTTGGTTCGATTTCAACAATCTTAAATTCTAATTCTTGACCCTTGAATTGGTTTAAATCTTCAACAAAGTGGTCAGATACCATTGAAGCTGGTACGAAGCCACGCACGCCGGCATCTACTACTAAACCACCCTTAACGACTTGAGTAACAGGAGCAGTGATTGTTTGACCTGCTTCAAATTTCTTTTCAATGTTATCCCAAACCTTACGTGCTTCTAAGCGGCGTTGGGATAAGAGGTATGAACCGCCTTCCTTGTCAGAACCAATCTTAGAAATAACTACTAATTCTAAGGTGTCGCCAACGTGTAATTCGTCTTCCTTAACACTTAATTCACGTGCAGGAACAACTCCTTCAACCCCAGCGTTTTCAATTCCGATAATGGCTTGCTTGGAATCATCGAAGGCTAAAACTTCACCCTTAACTACGTCTCCAATTTTCACCTCTTGTACGCTATCTAAAGCTGCTAATAAATCTTTTGCTTCTGTATCACTCATGGACAATGTCCTCCTTAACGACTAACTCTAAATTACATTTTAACGTATTATTATATAAAATTCCAGTCAAAACTATTAATTGGCTTGCTTTTTTTCGATTATTGCCATTATCGCAGCGACTACCTCATCAATACTCAATGGAGTTGTATCTAGTTCTACTGCGTCACTTGCCTTAGTTAGAGGAGAAATTTCTCTGTGCGAATCCTTATAATCCCGTTGGGCAATTTCTTCTTCTAGCTGTGCTAACGGAGTATTAATCCCCTTGGCAATATTTTCCTTGTAGCGTCTTAGTGCCCGTTGTTCAACGGAAGCAATTAGGAAAATTTTCACCTCAGCAGTTGGTAGTACCGTGGTGCCAATATCACGTCCATCCATGACAATTCCACCGGCAGCTGCTATTTCTTGTTGCCGTTTAGTCAAATCAGCCCGGACGCTCTTTTGGGCTGCTACTACTGACACATTATTGGTAACTTCTGGCATCCGAATTTGCTTAGTAGCATCTTGCCCGTTAACAATTACTTTTTGCTCTGGTTGACCGGGTATAAATTCAATAGTTAAATCAGTCAGCAGTTCGGCTAACTTTTGGTCATCATCTAAGGCAACCTTAGCTTGAATGGCAGCATAGGTTACCGCCCGGTACATTGCGCCGGTATCACAGTAGATATAACCTAATTTGGTTGCCACCAATTTAGCCACCGTGCTCTTCCCGGCAGAAGCGGGTCCATCAATTGCAATTTGTAATTTTTTCTTCATAAAAAATAACCCCTCATAAAAAAATCGAGGCTGACTAGCATCCTCGCTTTTTGTTTAATATTATTTATCTAATTTATTACTTAACCCTTACAGTTTGCCCGGGTGTTAAGGTTGAGTTAGCAGATAAACCTGGATTGAGTTGTAACAATTCAGAAATACTTAAACCGTTATTAGCGGCCACCCGGTAAATCCCTTGGCCAGCCCCAACCGTTGCATAAGAAGCAGCTTCTTGAGAAGATTGCTCTTGGCTGCTTGACTCTGCTTGACTTTGCTCTTGCTGGCTACTTGCTTGCGCTGACTCTGTACTTTGCGCTTGGCTACTTTCCTCGGCTTGACTGGTTGCTTGGCTGCTGGCTTCACTACTTGATGCCGTTTCCTTTACACTGCTAGCTTTGGTTGTAGTCTTTTTTTCCTTATGGCTTGTCTTCTTACTAGAAATACTCTTAGTAGTAGAAGCAATTGTAACTGAACTGCTTGCTTGTTCTTCAGAAGCCGTCCGCTGTGACACAAAGTATAACCCAATCGTTCCCAATATTAGCACAATAAAGATTACCAATAATGACGTTGTCAAAACAGTATTGCGCTTAGTATTGCGGCGGTTAACCGTGCGAGAATAGTTACCCTTGGAATCTTTTTCATCTTCAAATGTATTTTCCCACGGTTTTTTATTATGACTAGTCATACCTCATTTTCCTCCTAAACAGTATTACTCGTATTATTTTACCATAGCTAATATCTTTTTGTTAGTCTAAAAAGGCTATTCTTCTGATTTGTTGTAATTGGTAAATAACTGGGCCAAGATTATTTGGTATTCAAATTTGCCTGCCCAAGCATTACTTCTTTCGTCACGGGATTTTCTTTTTAGGCCTAATTGCGCAAGCGTTTGCCAGTAGTCGGCGTTGTGACAACAGTTATAGTCATTATGCTGCCCAGGTTTTTCAGCAAAATAAGTTAGAATATACTGTCGCAAGCAGCCACTGGTCTTTGCGTAGGTCGCCATCTGCTTAAGTGCTGTTAGCCGTTCTTTTTTTCTAGCTGCAAAAAAAGTTAGCGCCCGTTGTTCGCCGGCAACTTGGTCATTAAAACTTGCTAAGAGCCGTTGTTTTTCTGAACTTATTTTAGATTGGCCTTGAGCTTTACTCATAAAATATTGGCTAATTTCAAGCGGGGCAGGTAGCGTATTTTCCAGCAGCTGCCTTTGAATAAATTCATCTCCAGCTTGATATAAAAGAATAGCACAGCTTTGTTTACCATCCCGCCCAGCCCGTCCTATTTCTTGAACGTAACTATTCAAGTCACTAGGTAGGTGGTAGTGGATGACGTAGCGAATATCCTCCTTATTAACCCCCATCCCAAAAGCGCTAGTCGCACAAACTAAGTCTAACTGTCCTTGTAAAAATTGCTGCTGAATCGAATACCGATCCAAATGGCTAAGCCCCGCATGATAAGCAGCTACTCTTAACTGACTACGTTGCCCCAACCACTTAGCTAAACGGTCAGCTAATTTCTTGCTAGAAAAATAAATTAGTCCTGGTCCTTGTAAGTAATTAACTAACTCTAGCAATTTTTGATCCTTTTGACTTTGACTAGCCACCTTCAAGACTTCTAAGTAGATATTTTCCCGGTTGACCGAACGCTGGTAAACCTTGCTTAAACCTAGCTGCTGGCAAATATCTTCTTTAACCTTGGGCGTAGCAGTCGCTGTTAAAGCTAAGGTTAAGGGCTGACCTAACAGGCGCTGTAACTTACCCAGTTGCAGGTAATCCGGGCGAAAATCAGGCCCCCAAGTTGAAATACAGTGGGCCTCATCCACAACTAACAGACCTATTTTGAGGGTTTGGAGGGCCTGCTTAACCAGTTGATTTTGCAAAATTTCAGGAGCCAAAAAGATATACTGGTAGGCTCCTAAATTAGCTAACACCTTCTGCCTGGTTAAATAATCCTGTTCCGAAGTCAATGCTATCACCTGCTGGTAACCTTGGTACTTCATTTGACTAACTTGATCTTGCATTAGGGATAATAAAGGCGATACAATCAGTACCCGTTTGTTGGTGTAGCGTCCATAAAACTGATAGCATAAAGATTTGCCATTACCGGTTGGTAAAATTGCCAGCATTGACTGCTTAGCCAGCAAGGCATTAATGACTTCTTTTTGGCCCGGCCTAAAGGCGCTAAAATGGTAGGTTTGTTTTAAAAATTGCTCTAAGTTTGCCACCGTTTCCGCCCCCTTGCAATCTCAAAGATTCTAAATTTATAAAAGGCAATTTCTGGTTGAACCGCCACTAAATCTTGGTAGGACCACTCTTCTTGACTCTTTGTCTCTACAAATAACTTAGTCATCAACTCTTGTTCCTTAGCCGAAACTAGTTTTAATAAGTCGGGTTTTCCATGCCAAATGTAGGCCTCATAAAGGTGATCTAATACAGTATTTTCCTTTATGTGCAAGTGGCTGGCGATTTCCTTAATAGTATTTCCAGCCATAAAAGCGTTAATCGTCTTAAACCTGCTTGCACGTACTGGCTCAAAGTT
Source organism: Ligilactobacillus agilis DSM 20509 (assembly GCF_001436215.1). Taxonomy (GTDB): domain Bacteria; phylum Bacillota; class Bacilli; order Lactobacillales; family Lactobacillaceae; genus Ligilactobacillus; species Ligilactobacillus agilis. The sequence goes on along the minus strand of NZ_AYYP01000070.1, from coordinate 33,386 downwards.
TGGTTGAGTTAGGGCCATTAGCTCAGCTAATTTTCCATCGCCTTGGTAAAGATAATAAGCAAACCTACTGAGCAGGTCTAACCAAATTTGCTCAATTTCAAATGGGAATTTTCCGTAAATAGTTGCTAGCTGCTCATTTGTTTGCCCCGGAAAATTATGGCCCCGTAATTTTTGGGCAAAAATGGCAGCCTTTTGTGGTGGTTCATTGGCTAAAAAAGTTGCTAAACTAGGTACTAATTCTTCTTGCAGTCCAGTTAGGCCGTAATTACTTTGCGTTAGCCAGCGTTTAAATAAGTATTGGCTGTAGACATTGTCAGTAACTACGTAATACTGTTTATTTTGATAACTGGCCTCCGAAGCGACTTGAACTGCCAATAAAATCAGATTGGCTACTAGTTCCATTGGAAAAATCCGAAATAATTTTGGTTGCGCTAGCTCTAATTTCAAATCATTCTCGTTTATAAATTCCACTCCCTTGGTACTCAGGGTTAATCCAGCTAAACCCGCTTCTAAATAGGCAGCCGTTACTAGCTGCTGGATTTCGCGGTCAAACTTTGCTTCATCAAAACCGCTAAATAAGCCGATATATTGTAACCAATTAGCTAGCATGCCAAAGTATAAGGCCGAGCCCTTCTGACGGTTGGCCAATAGTTGACGCAAAACCGCTGGCCGTCTAGGCTGATTAGCATCAAAAAACAAGAGCCAGTAATAGTTCATAACAGCACCTCAACGAAAAAAATTTCTCTTCACTATTATACATCATTTTAAAAATTAATAATTTTACGGTATGCCTAAAAATTTCTTTCAAACACTTCTAAAATAAGGTACAATACAGTTGTGCTAATTTAAGAAAGGTGGTTTTCACTGTGAGTAACAATGAAACTAAGCACGATAAAGAAAAATTTATCGCTTACGCTAACGGTCCATCCCTCGAAGAAATTAATGGGACCGTTAAAGTTCCAAAGGGTAAAGGTTTTTGGCGGACTTTGCTCGCTTACTCCGGCCCGGGTGCACTGGTTGCCGTAGGTTATATGGACCCAGGTAACTGGTCAACTTCGATTACTGGGGGACAAAATTTCCAATACCTTTTGATGTCTATTATCTTAATGTCAAGTTTGGTTGCGATGTTACTTCAATACATGGCAGCTAAACTTGGGATTGTGACCCAGTTAGACCTTGCCCAAGCCATTCGCGCTCGCACCGGCAAAACCTTAGGAATTATTCTTTGGATCATGACCGAGCTAGCTATCATGGCTACAGATATTGCCGAAGTTATCGGGGCTGCGATTGCCCTTTATCTCTTATTTGGAATTCCAATGTTTTTAGCCGTCTTTATTACCGTTTTAGACGTCTTAGTTCTATTGTTGTTAACTAAAGTTGGTTTTAGAAAAATTGAAACTATTGTTGTTGCCTTGATTTTAGTGATTTTATTTGTTTTTACCTACCAAGTAGCACTCTCTAACCCTGACTGGGGGGCAGTTTTTAGTGGTTTCATCCCTAGTGCTAAAACTTTTTCAACGACACCAACTGTCAACGGCATGACTCCTCTGATGGGGACTTTAGGAATTATTGGGGCGACCGTAATGCCACATAACCTTTATCTTCACTCAGCGGTTTCGCAAACAAGACAAATTGACCATGACGATGAAGAAGCGGTTGCGCAAGCTGTTAAATTTTCAGCCTGGGACTCAAACATCCAATTAACAGCTGCTTTTGTCGTTAACTGTTTGTTACTAATTATGGGGGTGGCTGTTTTCAAGACCGGCGCAGTCCAAGACGCTTCCTTCTTTGGTTTATACGACGCCCTCTCAGACACTTCAACTCTTAGCAACGGCGTCTTGATTTCAGTTGCTAAGTCAGGGATTTTATCAGTCCTATTTGCAGTTGCCCTCTTAGCTTCTGGTCAAAACTCTACTATTACGGGGACCTTAACTGGGCAAGTTATCATGGAAGGGTTTGTTAACCTAAAAATGCCTCTGTGGGCACGGCGGTTAGTTACGCGTTTAATCGCAGTGGTACCAGTATTACTGTGTGTTGCTTTCACCAGTGGTCAAAGTACCATTCAAGAACACCAATCCTTGAATACCTTAATGAACAACTCCCAGGTCTTCTTGGCCTTTGCCCTCCCATTTTCCATGATTCCGTTAATCATGATGACCGATAGTGAAGAAACTATGGGGCGGTTTAAAAACTCACTAATCATTAAGGTCTTAGGTTGGTTCTCCGTTATTTCGTTAACGGTCCTAAATCTCAAGGGGCTTCCTGACTCAATTACCGACTTCTTTGGCGAACACCCAACTGCTACCCAAGTTTCAGTCGCTCACGGCATCGCCTACTTTTTAATTGTCGCAATTCTCTTGCTGTTAGCCTGGACCATTGTTGAAATTAAAAAGGGTGATAAACACCTTGCCAAAATGAATTCTAATCACAAAGCTTAATCATTTTCCACTAAACGAAAGGGGAAAGTTATGTCAGATCGTATTAATTTCGAAATCACACCACGTAGTTTTACCAAAATTCTAGTTGCTGTCGACGAAGATGATTCAAACTCTTCAGTCCGCGCATTTAACTATGCCGTTACTACCGCTAAACGTTTAGGTGCTCCGCTAGGAATTGTTTCTATCTTAGAAGTTCAAGACTTCAACATCTTTGATACCTTAAGTCCAGATATCATGAAAAAGCGGCGCAATCAAGTCAGTGACGACCTAGCCCGTTACGTCAATAAGGCTAGAAGTTTTGGCGTCAAAGAAGTTTTCGCTTTTACAGGTGAGGGTAAGCCTTCAACCGTCATTATCGAAGATATTTTACCAGAGTTTCAGCCCGATTTATTAGTCTGTGGCTCTAAAACCAAACCGGTCACTGGCCGTAAACAAATCTTTATCGGTTCCCAAGCAAGCGCAATGGCGCAAAACGCTCCTTGTTCAGTAATCGTTGTCCGCTAAAAAACGTTATCTAAAAAGAGGCTGGGAAAAAACATAATCACTCCATAATTGGACGTTATTGGTAAAAAAGGCCGTAAAATCACAAATTGTGAATTTACGGCCTTTTAGTTTGCAACGGCGCAACTTTCTTTGGCTTCGGAATTCCATGGCAAATAAGCCTCAACATCAACCTCTTTTCGCTGTTCTAGTAATGAAAAGATGTAGTTGAGATATTTAGAGACATCTATAGCTGTTTGGATTAAGCTGTACCAGATTGCGTTAGCTTTTGCTCCAGCTATCGTTGTCGCAAATAGTGAATTTTTGCGGACTAGAGTTGCTGGTCTGATTGCTTGTTCAACTGGGTTATTTGATAACGGTAATTCACCAATTTCATAAATCTTTTCCAATCTAGTGCGGAATTTCTTGGCATAACCGATTGCTTTTTTCAATTTACCACTTGGATTAAGGATAGTATCTAGAAAGTCGTAAAACTTATCAACCTTTTTTGGCACGATGAACTTTTGGCTGTGGTAAAGGATTTAATCCTTTTAAAAGTAGATTAAGTTGCTGACTATCCAACTCCTTAACCTCCTCACTATTTCGTGGCCAAGTTAAACGTCCGTTATCAAACCGCTTGTAAAGTAGTATGAACCCTTCACCGTCCCAGTAAAGAGCCTTAAACCTATCATTTCTCCGTCCACAAAATAAAAATAAGGAGTCATCGTAAAGATCTAAGCCGAAGTTATCGGCAATTAAGATTGCCAGCGTATCAATTCCTTTACGTAAATCAGTGTTACCACAAACAATGTACACATGCCTAGGGGCATGATAATTAACCAGCATGCTTCTTCACCAACTCCCAGATATCATTCATAAGTTCGACATCAGCACCGTGATATAGCGAAATTTTCACTTTGGCTAGCTTTATTTCAGTAGCTAGTCTCAACTTATTGGTTCTGTTTTTAGCTTTTGGCTTCCGTTTTAGTGTCAATTTAAACTTAACAATCTCTTGCTTTTCCATGAAAAAATCCTCCTATACTATGTCCATGTTAGTAGTATAGGGGGATTAGGAAAATATTTACATACGTCTCATTATGGAGTGCTTACGTTACTTCTACCTATCCTTTAGTTTATTTCTTTGTTTCCTTATAAAATGGCAGTAATTCATCAAAACTTTTTAATAGATCATCAATTAACCGTTCTAATGAGTGGTCAGTCTCAATTGGAATATCCTGTTTAACCAAGACCTTACGAACCTCACCTGATTTGACCTGTTTTAGTAAATTCTTTCGATTTTCTTCTGTTGCATCCATTTTGAAACTTATACCATTTTTTTGTACAAAATAATACATAGCTCCAAAAGGAAGAAGATTCAAAACTTTATTTTGTTTCTCTAAACTGTTTTCAGACCTCCTTCTTTCTACAAAACTAACCTCAACGGAAATTCCAAAATTATCAGATTCCCCATAAAGACGAATAGCCAATGCTGAATCATCCAAATCATCGGAAGGCAATCGGAAATAACACCAAAAATGTGGACGACATAGCTGAGATTGATTCATCCATTGACTAACACGCTCTGCTTTAAATGGCTTTACCCTGTCTTCAAAAGATTTACTGATTAAACTGAATTCATCCCGGGCCTGTCGAGCTAGGTCCCTTAAATCCATCATATACTGGCGATAATTACCAGCCTTTTCCGGCTTAATATATTTTTCTCCTCGATAGGGTAGATATTCCTTTAATTTGTTAAACGACATTTTTCACCTCATAAATCAATTAAGCCATCTCTGTTAAGAATAATTATTCTTCTACCTGAACGTTTTATCAATCTATTATCCTCAAGAAATCTAAATTTTCTAGAAAGAGTTTCAGGGGTAGTTCCTATATATCGCGCGATATCAATCATCTTCATAGGTAAACTGAACCGATAATCGTTCGCTACTTTTGACAGATCCAAGAGGTAGTTCGCTAACCGTTCCTCAACACGCTCCATAGATAAAATATGGGCCTGTTTCTCTACTTGAATCATCTTTTGCGCACTTAATTCAAATAATTTAAGAGCTATTTGTGGATTCCTAAGCATTACTTGATCAAAAGCTTGTTTACTTAATCTACAAATTTCAGTTGTTTCAAGAGTTTTACCAAAAAGAGATTCATTTTTAATACCGAACAACTGATTCTCACCCTCATAGCCACCTGGTTCAACGACCCGTAAAAGCTGTTCATCACCATTTGTAGACAGTTGGAATACTTTCATACTTCCGAGAGCCACGATGTCTAGATTTTCATCTCCTGGTCTAAAAACAATTTCATTTTTTTTAAATTGTTTGTGTTGTGCCAATCTATTAATTTTAATCTGTTCATCTTCTGACAGATGATGAAATAATGGTACAAGTGTCACACAAATATGTTGAACCATGGATAGCCTCCTTCTAATTGATAAAACCTATTCTTGAGATAATTCATCAAATTGTTTTAATAGCTGATAAGTTTTAGTAAATGTCTCACAAGCATCATCTGGAATTGTATAATCTTTTGTAAGAGCTCTTAGTTCTGAAAATTCATTTGATAGGTCTAAATTATTATCCCTAATTTTATGTTGAATTGTTTCATAAACTTTGCGAACGTCAAAGACTTCTGGATGATTTTTCCCATGAGCTTTTGTAATAGCATTTGTATATAGATCAAGCATCTCATCGTTTGCTTCAAAAAATTGTTTTAACATTGTAACTTTCTCCTATTATTTTTCTGATGCTTTTAGGACATCATAGCCAATTGCTTGCACTGCCTTCACAATTTCATTAATGTTTGTCATACTAGCGTCAAAATTTACTTTTGCCTTACTGGCATTGAATAGAACTTTGACACTTTCCTTATCGACACCTGTTACACTTTTAATGGCTCCCTCAATTTTTTGCATACATGTTGGACAAGCCAGTGTTTCAAGCTGTAGTATAGCTTTTTTCATCATCTTTACTTCCTTTCCTTATTATATTTTTAGTATAGTACGATATTTAGAGTAAAAAATTGATTTCTATCAAGAATCTCTATTTTCTTTTATATTTTAAAAGCCTCATAGCATTCAAAATAACTACGAGAATGCTACCTTCATGAATAAACATGCCAATTGCCATATTCATCCACGAACTTGAGAGAACGCTGATAAGAAGAACTACTACGACTAGCAATGCAATGAAGATATTTTCAATCATATTACGTCGTGTGGCTTTAGCCAATCCAATCGCATGAGGGATTCTGTGAAAATCCGAATTCATCAAAACAACATTTGAAGTTTCAATGGCAACATCTGTACCGTTTCCCATGGCAATTCCAATATCTGCTAAGGCCAATGATGGGCTATCATTAATACCATCTCCGACAAATGCTACTATTTCTCCACTTGCCTGACGTTTTCTCACAAATTCTGCCTTGTCTTCTGGTAGTAGATGACCATAAGCCTCGGTTAAGCCTAACTGATTAGTAACTAAATCAACTGTACCTTGATTATCTCCAGATAATAGAATGAGATTTTTTACTCCCATATTCTTAAGCGTCTCTAAATCCTCCTTGACTCCTTGTCTAATCTGGTCGCGAATCCCTACAACAAGAGCTATTTGTCCATCAATAGCAGTTAGGACAATTGAATTCCCTTCTGCTTCCATCCCTGCTATGTCGCTCTTCATCTGGTTAGTGAAAGGAATATTATATTGATTCATCAAATAAGAGTTCCCAACGAGAACTTGGTGATTTTGAATACGAGCAACAACTCCCCCACCTTGAACGACCTCTGTTGAGTCAATCACCTCTACTACAGAACCTGAGTAATAGTAATGGTTCACAATTGCTTTCGCGAGCGGATGATTTGATTCTCTCTCAACACTAGCCAGTAAGCTCTCAGCAAGACTCCTATCACTGCTATAATAGATTGTCTGTGCAACCTGAGGGTTACCATAAGTTAATGTTCCTGTTTTATCAAATAACATTGTATCAACTTTACTAAAGTTTGTAATGACATCACTACCCTTAAATAAAATACCATGTCGTGCGCCATTTCCAATCCCTGACACATTTGAAACTGGTACGCCAATAACCAGTGCACCAGGACATCCAAGAACCAAAATAGTAACGGCTAACTCAATATTGCGGCTAATAAGCCAAACAATAATCGCTAACACTAAAACTGAAGGAGTATAGTATTTTGAAAATTGGTCAATAAATCTCTCAGCTTTTGACTTGCTGTCCTGTGCTTCTTCTACTAATTCAATAATTTTCCCAAAAGTTGTATCTTCCCCAATCTTCTCAGTACGTATTTGTATAGTGCCATTTTCGAGAATGGTACCAGCAAAAACTTTATCTCTTAAACCTTTAGAGACTGGAATAGATTCGCCCGTAATACTTGCTTCATTTGCAGTACCAGAGCCAAATATCACTTCACCGTCAACTGGGATCTTTCCACCAGTTTTTACTAAAAGAATATCTTCTTCATTAACTTCCTCAACTGACACCTCTTCAAAGTCACCATTGTGTAGTTTACGAAAAGTAGTCTCTGGTACCATCTCCACGAGATTCTTAATCGCAGAACGTGTCTTGGCTAATGTTCTTTGTTCTAAGTATGCACCAAATAAGAAGAGAAAAGCTACAATAGCTGATTCTTCAAACTCTTTAATAACAAATGCTCCTAAAATAGCAAGAGTTACTAAGAGATCGATGCTAATTACCTTAATTCTAAGAGCTTGATAGGCTTGAACAAAAATTGGTAAACCGCCAACTAATGAAGCTACAAACAGTAGATAAGCTGAACCCTGCTCACTACTAAAAACCCATTTGGATGAAAAAGCAAGTATAATAAGAACACCAGTTATTGCTGTCAACCAATTCCGATAACGTAATAACCATTTTTGCATGATTTCTACCTCCTTTATTATATCCAGTATAACCGAGCATAGAAATATAATAATTGATTTATATCAAGTTTTAAAAATACTAGAATGTCTAGCTTGTTTCAAACTGAAACTTGAAAGCATGAAATAGTGGATACTTCCCGCTATTTCATGCTTTTTTGCCAAAAAATAGAAAAACGCAAGGACACCTGCGTTATAATTTAAATGCACAAATAAAAAACAAAGGGGTCCTTACGCTATGTCCAGTATAAATTATTCTCAAGAAAATAACGAATCATTTTTTTCAATCGCTACATTTTTCAAGCAAATTTGGTATAGGTAAAATTATTCGCCAGGTTAATTTCAAACGACGTACTCCAATTAACCCGACAGAGTTTATCAAGTGGTTGCTTACTGCTATCTTTGCACGTCAATCTTTGTATCGTGCTAAAGAAGCTCCCGCTTTCACTACTAGAACTATTCGTAATTTTTTGAATGACGGTCGCATTAATTGGCAAAAGTTTGTCTTTTTACTAGCTAATTTTTAGCATAACCTCATAAAAAATACCTCCCAAGTATAGGATGATTGCATCTATACACTTGAAAGGTATTTATTGCTGAAATTTGTATATCTTACTCCTGGACACTCGCTTTACGCTTTTCCAAGCGCGCTAAGAGGGGCATAATCATGCCGGCACCAAATAAAACTGCGACAGATAAGAAGTTCATCAATAACTGATGATCCCAGGCCTTAGTCCCAAAGGTAACATCTTGGGGCAAGAAGCCCATCACGGCACAGACTAGGGAGAACAGAAAACACCAGCTTCCCATCGCTAATGCCCCCATCCGATTTTTGATATAGACGAATTCGGACGTAAAGCGATCTTGTTGGTATCTAACCGCTATAAAAGCTAAAAACAACCAACAATTCTTGAAAGGAAACACAATTCCATTTAAATTTAATAACCAGTTGAATACAGCGTTAATATCCGGTAGGGTCCCACTCATTAATAAGTAGGAATAAACTTAACCCCGTAGTTAATACATAAGAATGGATAGGTCGCCCATTACGATTACGCTTCCTCATCCATTTAGGCATAAACTTAGCAGCCGTATCCGCTGCAAAAACCCAACTAGTTGAATCTAGAAAAATTGCCAACTGAGCCATCATGTAGATTGCTTGTACTAGGGCAAATAGGTACATCAAGCCTTTGCCTAAGCCCATTTGCTGTCCTAGAAGCTGGAAGGCATAATAAGACCCGTTCATCTTTAAGTCATGTGGTAAATCATTGGCATTAAAAAAGATTGCTAACGAAAAAGTTCCAAAGACGGTTAAAAATGCCGTCATCAGTGCAATCAACCACATTGCCTTGCGAAAATCACGGTTGGGATTTCTCATTTTGGTCAAGTAAGGAGCAACTAACTCAGCCCCACAAACCGCAAACATCAATAGTCCCGTGGTAGCAAAATACGAGGTCGAAAACTTAGGGATAAACGCCTCTAAGTTAAAAGGATGGGTAGCAATCTTTCCCCCAGTTAATAAAGTCCAAGCGGTCATGACCACGAATAAGACGGTCATTAAAAACATTGCCACCCCACCAATGGTTGCCATTAGCTCTAGTGACTTTTTATAAAAATTCTCCAATAAAATAAAGGCTAGAATAATTACGAAGGTCCAAACCCCAAACCAAAAACTAGACATATACTGATCAAGGTGATTATTGCCTAAAATCAACCAACTATACGACACAATCGTTGAATTAGCCACGTCGACAATGTAAGGTAGGCAAGCCGCCCAATACATCCAGGCGGTCCAATAACCTAAAGCATCACTATGGGTACTTCTTCTAACCCACGAAGCCAGCCCCCCTTCTTGGTGTCCGTTAAAAGTCGAACCAAGGTGAGCAACCGTCATTTCATAAGGGATAACAAAGAAGAACACCATAAAAATCCAGGAGAAAACAACTGATAACCCTTGGTTTTGCAAGGGATACAAAATATCATCGAAACCAATAATTGTCACAAACCCTACCATGGCAATTACGGGCCAAGAGATATAGTGTTGCCTTTGTCCTAACTCATTCACAATCAACAACTCTCTTTCTTAACTATTTGGAAAAGCCTAATTTCTAGGCTTTCTCTTACCCCAGTATTGGAATAAATCAGTTCTAAGTGAACCGTTGTATAGTTTACGCCGTTTACTTGCTTTTTGTCCATAGTAAGTTTCAAATTCCAAATCACTAGTTAAGATATATTTACTCCAAGTAGTTAATGGTTGGTAAACTTGCCCCATTTGCTTATATAATTGCCGGACCGAGGCTTGATCACTTAAGCGTTCCCCATATGGTGGGTTAGCTACAATCACCCCGTATTCCTTAGTCGTCTTAAAGTCCTTTAAAGCCATCTGTTTGAAGTTTACACTAGCAGCTAACCCTGCTTCTAGGGCATTTTGCTTAGCAATTTCTATCATCTTACCATCAATATCATAACCCCAAATATCTAACTCAATGTCATAGTTAGCCTGACTATCCGCCTTATCCCTTACCATTTGAGCCAGCTTGGGGTCTACCCAAGCAAAACTTTCACAAGCAAAATCCCGGTTAAAGCCTGGCGCAATGTTGTGCCCAATTAAGGCCGCCTCAATCGGTAGCGTCCCAGAACCACACACAGGATCAACAAATGGCTTTTCAGGATACCAATGGGCTAGTAAAACCAAGGCCGCCGCCATATTTTCTTTAAGTGGCGCTCCCCCCTTAGCTACCCGGTAACCACGTTTAAATAGACTCGAACCACTGGTATCTAAAGTTAACAACACCTTATCCTTATTAATTGCGACTTCTAGCGGATAGACTGCTCCCGTTTCCGGTAAGCGCGTTGTCCGGTGATAAACCTGGCTTAACTTGGTGACAATCGCCTTTTTGACAATTGCCTGCACGCTAGGAACATTGTGTAAGGTAGATTTTTGAGATTTACCCGCTACTGGAAAATTAGCATCCAATGGTAAAAACTCATCCCAAGGCAATGCCTTAGTCTGTTCAAATAATTCTTCAAATGAACGCGCGTAAAATTCGCCAACAACAATTTTTACCCGGTCAGCAGTTCTAAGCCACAAGTTAGTTTCTAATACATCTTCAATGGTTCCTTGAAAACGCACGCGTCCATTTTCCACCTGGACCTCATAGCCTAAGTGTCTCAGTTCGTTTCCAACAATTGCTTCAATTCCTGCTGCCGCCGTGGCAATTAAATTATATTTCTTCATAAATTTTCCTCTTTTCTATTGAATGCCCTTTACTGCCAAAAAAATAGAGACCAGGAAAAAATTCCCAGTCTCTATTAATCCTGTATGTAGATCTCTATAAGCCAAGTTCCGTACGTCGACCGGTCAGGTACCGATCTCGGTGGTAATCATCTATCTCCGAGTTTTCACTCGCCCCCATGATTTGTTCATTTCCGTCATGAAGCGCCCCTACCAAAGTTTGGGTTACCTGCTCGCAGGGTTTACCGCGTTCCACTAATGCCGTTTCCAACATTACTTCGTCACTGTGGCACTTTTCAGGACTACTCAAGCATAGTTTCCCTTAGCTCTTTTATCCGCCGTCACCAATTGGTGCCTTACCTTATTTTTTCAGTAAGTACGATCACTACAGGCATCTCAGCCTGTGCAAGCCTGGACTTTCCTCAGCCTACTCAAGGTAGACCGCGATTACCCGAAATCTACATTTTTATTTAACTATATTAAAACCGATTAGTTTGGTTATTATCACCGTTAAGCTGTGCACCGAAAACATGTCTTTCTAGGTTAGACAAACGCTTTAAGATATCCATGTTCGTTGTAGAACTAGTAGGTTGCGCCGTCTTACCAGAATTACCAACTGCTAGTTGCTTAGTAAGTTCATCTACTTTGGCCACCAAGCGGTCATTTTCAACCTGAAGCCGTTGCGTTTCCTTGTTGAAGTTTTCATAATCTTGAATAACCATATCTAGGAATTCATCAACTTCTGTAGGGTCATAGCCCCGCATTTTAGGTTTGAAATTTTTATTTACGATGTCCTTGGGTGTAAGATTTACATTTTCCATCAATGCACCTCATCTCCATAATAGGAACTTAACTCATAACGTTTTTAATTATAACAAAAATATTACAACTTGCAAAGGATTTTTACCAACTTCCGTAATTTTCTTGATAATCAGCTGCAAAGGTCTGTAACTCATCCATCGTCACCAATTCACAAGGATAGTTAGCCTTTTTCTTGCTAGCTTGGTAAGCAAACTTTAATTTACCCGGGTATAATTCATCATAAACAAATAAGGCCTGATCACTGTGATTTAAACAAAAGTTTTGGTAATTTTGTAACTGTCTTATTCCTTGATAGGGCTTCTTACTCACTAAGCCAAAAAAATCAGCCTCGCTTCGCAACTGCGCTAGCTTCACTTGCTTGGCCTCTTGCCAGCGACTAGAAAAATCTGCGTACGGTTCAAGTAAGGCTAACTTCAAGTCAGGGTAAGCTTTTTTTAATTCCAAGACTACTTCCAAGCCCCATTGCTCCACACCCAAGTTAGGCCCAGTTATTACCCACTCTAAACCTTGATCTAACTTAGCTACCAGTCGTTCCTTTAAGGCCGCTTTAATGACCTTTACCTTTAAATCCTGTTCATTAAAAATCCCCAATTCATAACTACGATAGCCTGAAAGCCATAGCCGCATTAGCATCACCTCGATTCCATTATAATCTTTTACTTACGGAATTTAAAAGTAAGATTTCTAACTTGCTTGCTTTACCAACTACACACTTAGTTGGTATAATGGGTTGAACAAAGGAGGGATTAGATGGTCATGCATTATCCTAACGGACAACCCTATCGCACCAAGCAGCTGTCCCTTAAAAAAAGCCCCTATCCCACTGCCACTTTATATGGTAATCGGGGAATGACCTTGGAAGAGGAAATCAATGAAAGTAACCAATACTATCTCAAGCAGGGAATTGCAGTTATTCATAAAAAACCAATTCCAATTCAAATTGTTAACGTTGACTACCCTAAAAGAAGTGCTGCCGTAATCAAAGAAGCTTACTTTAAACAGCCTTCAACAACTGACTATAATGGGGTTTACAAAGGCCATTACCTTGATTTTGAAGCTAAGGAAACTAAGAATTTAACGGCTTTTCCCCTAGCAAACTTTCACGCCCATCAGATTGAGCATATGAAAGCCTGTCAAAAACAAGGTGGTATCTGCTTTACCATTTTACGCTTTACCAGTCTAAAAGAGGTCTTCTTAATGCCGGCCTCCCTACTTTTTCAGTACTGGGATAATCAACAAGCCAATAATGGGCGCAAATCGATTCCCTATGAGATTATCAAGAAACAATGTGCCCATATAACTTACCAGCTTCAACCTAAAATTCCTTACCTAACCTATGTAGATAAGTTACTAGAACAAATTCTTTAACTAAAGGAGTCTAAAAATGACTAAGCAAGATCAACAATATTCACGGGTAGCTCGCAGACAGCAGGCAGCCCATAAACAAAAGCATAGTCAACAGCCTAAGAAAAAATGGAGCTTTAAAAAGATTGCTGTTACTGTTGCCTTAAGCCTGGTGGCCTTGATTTTCGTTGGTTTCATCGGGGGGAGTTTACTCTTCTTTGCCTACGCTAAAAGCGCTCCAGCCCTCACCACTAGCAAATTAACTAGCGATAGTTCGACTACCATCTATGATGCTAAAGGCCATAAGATTCTGACGCTTGGAACAGAAAAACGGCAAGCCATCAAGGAACAAAAGGTCCCCCAACAACTTAAAGACGCCATTGTTTCAATTGAAGATAAGCGTTTCTATAAGCACCATGGGGTCGACCCTTACCGGATTATGTCCGCCGCTGTCAATGACGTTACCGGTTCAAGTAGCCTCCAAGGTGGGAGTACCCTTGACCAACAGTTAATCAAACTAGCTTATTTCTCTACTAAAAAGTCCGACCAAACCTTAAAACGAAAAGCCCAGGAAGCTTGGCTGGCCATCAAGATGGATAAGCAATACTCAAAAGACCAGATTCTGACTTTCTACATCAACAAGGTCTTTATGGGTAATGGAATTTACGGAATGCAGACTGCTGCAGAATACTACTATGGCAAGCATTTGTCTGAACTGTCACTAGCTCAAACCGCTTTAATCGCCGGAATTCCTAACGCTCCTTCTAGCTACAACCCTTATTCTAACGTGCAACTGGCTACGCAAAGGCGAAATGAAGTCCTAAACGCCATGGTCGCTAATAAGAAGATTAGCGCAGCCCAAGCGGCTCAAGCCAAAGCCGTTAGTGTTACTGACGGCTTAGTTTCACAAGATGCTCATACTAATTCAAGTCAAACTAAGCAGGCTAAGTGGTCGGACGCTTACCTTAAGCAAGTAATCAAAGACCTTTACGACAAGGGTTATGATCCATATGCTTCCAGCCTCAAAGTTTACACCAACCTTAATATGGATATCCAAAAACGCCTATACGATATGGCCAATACCAACGAGTATGTCTACTACCCTGACAATAAGGTACAAATTGCTGCCACGATTATTAATCCTAACAACGGTAAGGTATTAGCCATGCTTGGAGGTCGCAAAAACGGGGATGTAACCTATGGTCTCAACCGGGCGGTACAAACTTCCAGAACTAACGGGTCAACTGCTAAGCCACTTATGGACTTTGGTCCAGCCATTGAATACCTTAGCTGGGCAACTTACCACCAACTAGAAGATACCGAATATAATTATCCTGGTACCTCCATTGCCTTACATGACTTTGATAAGGCTTATAAGGGGACTATGACAATGCAAGACGCCTTGATGCAGTCCCGTAACATTCCGGCTATCCGCGCGCTAGCAACCGTTGGTTTAACCCGGGCCCGTAATTTCGTCAACAAGCTTGGCTTTAACTACAAGAGTGTTGAATATTCTAATGGGATTGGGATGCCATCTTCAACTTTGCAAAATGCGGCTGCCTACGCTGCCTTCGACAACGGCGGAACTTATTATGAACCTAGTTATATCAATAAGGTTACGATTGCTGATGGTGAGTCTAAGACCTATGAAAGCAGTGGCAAGCAAGTTATGCAAGCCTCAACCGCTTATATGATAACCTACATGCTCCAACAGGTTATTACTAACCCAAGTGGGACTGGTTATCGTGCTAACATCCCTGGTTTTTACCAAGCCGGTAAGACTGGGACCAATGCTTATCCAGATGATATCGAAACTAATTTCCCTGATAATGCCACCATGGATTCTTGGTTTAACGCCTACACGAAACATTATTCTGTTTCAATTTGGATGGGTTATGATCATCCTTATCGTGACGCTAATTACCTGGATACTACCACAGCTAGAATTCCAATTGCCTTTTACAAGTCACTAATTGCTAATATCTCGCAGGGTAAATCTAATACCAACTGGAAACGACCATCTAATGTTTACACCAAGACGCTTGATGGCCAAAAGTATCTCTACTTAGCTGGTACTTCTGATCCTTATACTAGTCAAAAGAAGCATTCAAACTCAAGTACTCACTCCAGCAATTCAGTTGCTAGCTCACAGGATACTTCAAGCATTAGCTCGCTTACTACTACTTCATCTGTTTTGAGTTCTAGTTCTAGCTCCAGTTCTAGTCAGTCTACAGCTGAATCTTCGAGCTCAAGTGCCGCCAGTGCTAATACTAATAGTTCCCAGTCACAAACTCCTAGTCAGCCAAGCAACCCAACTAGTTCGGCTGCAACAACAACGACTACCACTAACCCTAATCAATAGTAGTCTTTATTAAACTAAAAAAGTAGCTCTTCATATAAGAGCTACTTTTTTGACTTATGGTACTTTTTAAGATTGAGTCCGCTTTTGCCCTTCTTGACACATAAATAATAAGGGACAGGTTTGACATTTAGGTGCCCGAGCTAGACACTGGTTTCTCCCCCAAATAATCATCCGGTGGTGGGCAGTAATCCACATTTCTTTAGGCAATTTTTTCATTAGGGTTTGCTCAATTTGGTTAACGGTTGCATCTGCTTTAACCATTGCAAGCCGCTTGGCAATTCTGCCTACGTGGGTGTCTACCGCTAGAGCCGGAATTCCAAAGCACTCGGCTAATACAACGTCTGCCGTTTTTCGCCCTACTCCGGCTAAGCTCATCAGTTCTTTATGAGTCTTAGGAACTTGACCATCAAACTGGGTAACTAACCCCTGTGCACATGCAACTAGATACTTAGCTTTATTATGATATAAACCTATCGTTTGGATATAGGGCTCTACTTCACTTGGTTTGGCATTAGCTAAGTCTTCAGGTTGCTTAAACCGAGCAAATAAGGCGGGGCTAATTTGATTAACCGCCTTATCCGTCGTTTGGGCACTAAGAATTACTGCCATTAAAAAATGAAAGGGGGTATCAGCCACTAAAGAGCTACCCGTGGTCGGGTAGGTTTTACCCATGATTTGAATCGCTTGTAGGGTTTCCTTAGCATCTAACATTAGTGCTCACCTTCTGTTCTATTTGACCATTTATAAACCGGAATTTCTGGCTTATCTTTAGTCTTAGACTGGGAGGTAGGTTTGCTCCACTTCGCCGCCTTAACCTCCCGCTGTTTTACTAGCAGTTTTTGGGCATCGGCAGCCGTTTTGATGTTTTGCTTTTCCCAGCTGATTAAAATCCGGTCTATGTAACGTAGGTTATAGACTTGATTCAAAACCGCTTCCCTTAAAGCTAGTTTAACTAGTTCAGGCTGATAATGGTCCTGACTAAACCACATATCTATGGTTTGTAACTCCATCGGAGTCAAAGCTCTTCCAAACTCAACCTCGATACTCTTATAAATTTCTGCCCGACTAACACTAAGGGCGGCTTGGCTAGTTGTCATCTCCTCTTGCCTCTTTAGGGCCACTAACTTCTGATATAGGCCCTTAAAACTATACTGGTTAGTTTCCCGTCCATTTTCATCGCTGACCGTATTAATCGCTAACACTTTTTTTTCAACTAGCTTGTGCATCAGACTGTAGATGTCAGTGCTAGCTTTGCCCATCGCCTGGCTTATTTTCTCAATATCTGGAATATTCTTCCCGGCTTGAAGTTGACTATCAATTTGCAAAAACAAAACTAATTCTTCTTCAGTTAACCCTAACTTTTGATAGTTTGCCAGAATCAAACTGGAAATAGTTACTTGTTTAGCATCAACAAAAAACTCCCAATCATTCTCCATAAAATCGCCCCTCTCACAAAACAACTTTATCACAATCTAACACAAAGCTTAACTAATTAGCACTCTTTGAGAAGAAAAATGCAAGCATCATAACGACAGCGTCAAAATGCTTGCATTTAATAACCTTTACTTTATGGGTAAATTCTGTTAAGAAGACGTGGGAATGGAATTGCTTCCCGGATATGGCTTTCACCAGTGATCCAAGTTACCGCCCGTTCTAACCCTAAACCGAAACCAGAGTGAGGAACACTCCCGAATCTTCTCAAGTCTAGGTACCATTCATAATCGGCCACATCTAAACCAGCTTGCTTAATTTGTGCTTCTAAGTAAGCAGGGTCTACCGCCCGTTCAGAACCACCGATAATTTCACCATAGCCTTCAGGAGCTAGGAGGTCGGCACAGACAACCACGTCATCTCTAGTTGGGTGTGGTTTCATGTAAAATGGCTTAATTGCCTTAGGATAGTTCATGACAAAGACCGGTTTGCTGAAGTGGTTAGCTAAGTAAGTTTCTTCTGGAGAACCAAAGTCTTCGCCCCACTTAACATCAGGAAATTCTCCTGATTCTTGGAGTAACTTGATTGCTTCATCATAAGAAATCCGTGGGTAAGGTAACTTAGTGTATTCCTTTAAGACTTCCTTATCCCGACCCAAGATAGTTAGGGCATAGTCACAATTATCAAGTACCGCTTGGACTAAAAAGGCTACATACTTTTCTTGGATTTCTAAACTTTCTTCTTGGTGCATGAAGGCCATTTCTGGTTCAATCATCCAGAATTCAATTAAGTGCCGCCGCGTCTTTGATTTTTCAGCCCGGAAAGTTGGCCCAAAGGTAAATACCTTGCCATAAGCCATCGCCCCAGCTTCTGCATATAACTGTCCTGACTGGGAAAGGTAAGCATCCCGGTCAAAATACTCAGTGTGGAATAGTTCTGTAGTCCCTTCAGGTGCGCTTCCCGTTAAAATTGGGGAATCTAACTTGATAAAACCTTCTTGGTTGAAGAATTCATAAGTCGCCCTAATCATTTCGTTTCTGATTTGCATAATTGCAAATTGCCGCTTAGAACGCAACCATAAGTGGCGATGGTCCATTAAAAAGTCCGTTCCGTGTTCTTTAGGGGTAATTGGGTAATTTTCACTTTCACCGACAATTTCAATATCTTCAATTTCAATTTCGTAACCAAAGTGTGACCGAGCGTCTTCATGAATTGTTCCCGTCACATACATACTGGTTTCTTGCTTGACTTCTTTAGCCCGCTTAAATACTTCTTCGCTGACGTTATTTTTTACAACAACCCCTTGGAAAAAAGCTGATCCGTCCCGGAGTTGTAAGAAGGCAATCTTCCCACTGGAACGCTTATTAGTTAGCCAAACTCCGATTTTAACTTTTTCATCAACGTGATTTTTGGCATCAATAATACTAATAGTTTGCACGCGCAAATTCCTCCTAGTGTCTATATTCTTCAATAAATTTCTTCATCCGCTTAACCGCTTCTTGTAAGCTAGCTAAGTCGGTCGCATAACTAATTCGAATGCAATCCGGCATCCCAAAAGCAGACCCAACGACCACCGCCACGTGAGCTTGTTCTAATAAAGCGGCAGCAAAGTCATCGGCACTCTTAAAGCCAGTTAACTCTAAGGTTTCTCTAATATTAGGGAACATGTAAAAGGCTCCTTGAGGTTTAGTAAACTTAAAGCCGGGTAAAGCCACTAACTGCGGATAGATAGTATTGAGTCTTTCTTCGTAGGCTTGTCTCATTTCTTCAACACAAGCTTGATCACCTGTTAACGCCGCTAAAGCTGCGTACTGGCTAACAGCCGCCAAATTACTCGTGGCGTGTCCTAAGAAAGCTGCCAACTTTTGAATTACTTCTTCACTAGCGACAGTGTAGCCTACCCGCCAGCCCGTCATTGCATAAGCTTTTGAAAGTCCGTTAACTAAAATGGTTTGCTTGCGAATTGCATCTGATAAGTTAAGTAAAGAAACGAACTGATTACCATTATAAACTAACTTACTATACATGTCATCAGCAATCAAGATTATCTCATGTTCAACAGCCCAATTTCCAATTGCCTCTAATTCCTCGCGACTATAGATTAAGCCAGCAGGATTTTGAGGAGAATTAATGATGCAGGCCTTAGTCTTATCAGTTCGTTTAGCCTCTAATTCAACTACCGATACCTTATCATTTCCTAATGCAGGTGCAACAAAAACTGGCTTAGCCTCTGCTAACTTAACCTGTTCACCATAACTGACCCAGTAAGGGAGCGGGATTAAAACTTCATCCCCTGCTTCAAATAAAACCTGGGCTAATGCATATAAGGATAATTTACCCCCAACCGTAACAGCCACATTCTTAGCCGTAAAATTAGTTTGGTAATCGTTATTGGTATAGGTAGCGATTGCTTCTCGCAGTGGTAAAATCCCAGTTGCCGCCGTATACGCATCTGCCTTACCAGCTTGAATTGCCTCAATCGCAGCCTGCTTGATGTGAGCTGGTGTTTTAAAGTCTGGTTCGCCTACTGAAAGATTAATAACATCAATTCCTTGTGCCTTCATTTCCTTAGCCTTATTGGCTAAAGCTAAAGTTGCAGACGGTTTTATATTTGCTGCCCGTTGTGAAAAATTCATATGCTGACCACCCTTTTAAAGATTTTGAATAGATTTGACTATCCGCCCATTTTTAAAGGCGATTAAGTCATAACATAACTGGTTCTTAGAGTTAAGATAACTAACTTCCCAAACCGGTTGCTTTTTATATAAGCCCAAAGCTAAATTTAGGATTTTCTTAGGACGATAGCGCGCTTTAACAAAGGATTGCACCTCTTGGGCAGTAAGTCCTTTATCTTGGGAGTAGATGTTAATCTTACCTCCCCGCTTAGCGATAAGCACATATACTTTTTGCCCCCGTTGATTTTCTCCGGCAACTGTAAAATAAGTTTCTTGACGATTGTAACGGTAAAAGGCCGTATGTGTTTTTAAATGCCCATACTTATCAGCTAAAGCATATGCCTCGTCTTTAGCTACCGTTAGGGGGGCTTGGGTTTGGTGGTAGTAATACCAACTACCATAAAGAGCTAAAATTACCCCTAAACTGATTAACAGTTTTCTCCAACCAAACCGTGACTGTCTACTTCTTTTCATAAACTTTTGATTAGTTCGCAACCTTTCTTTATAAGATAAGTAACACTTTTTTATTATACCATTCAAATTTAATTTGAGGTTAACCTTTAAAATAAAAAATTAACTTTCAAAAAAATCTTTAACTTCCTTAACAACTTGTTTTGTTAAAACCGCCTGTAAGCTACATTCCGTAGGAAAAGCCTGATTAAATTCGCTTCCGTAACGTTTAGTGACAAAGCGACTATCGAGTAAAACAAAGACCCCGCGGTCGTTTTTAGTCCGAATCAAGCGGCCGAAGGCTTGTTTTAACTTAATGATTGCCTCCGGTAAAGCTAAGACTGAGAATGGATTTTTCCCCGCCGCCTTTAAGCGTTGATACCTAACCTGGTTATAAAGCGAATCCGGTGGAGTAAACGGTAACCTAGTTACAATTACTAACTCTAACTTATCTTCTGGCAAGTCAATCCCTTCAAAAAAACTTCCAGTTGCTAACAAGATACTGTCCTTAGTTTGACTTAAAGCAAATCGCTTCTTTAATTTATTAACTCCCCCGTTAATTCCTTGGGCTAAGACATCTCTTTTAGCGGTCAACCCTAGCTCCACTAATCCTTGATAGATTTTTGCGACCATTTCTAAGGAATTGAACAAGACCATGGTTTGTCGCGGACTTTCCGTTACGATTTGGTTAATCGTCTGCACTAGGTACTGGCTATATTCAAGCTGATCTACCGTGGGGGCATCACGAGCCACTAAAACTTGGGCTTGCTTCCGATAGTTAAACTGACTCTTATAAGTATGGATTTTTAAATCAGCCGGTAAATCTAACTGATTTAAAACGTAACTTTTAGTCTTAGGTGTTAACACACTTGCCCCCAGTAAAATAACCTTGGCAAACTTTTGGTAGATATTGGTAGCTAAATAATCCTTTCCCTCTAAGAGGCCAAAGTTTAAGCGTAAGTGCGCGTTAGCCTGCGAACGATTTAAACTCAGCCAGGTAATGCCTTTATTTTGTTTGGTTTCAATTAATTCAAGATCTAACTGGCTCCACTGACTTAGTTCCTTGTTAAAAGATGTCACCAAAGTAAAGTAATCTAACAACAGTCCTTCTTCTTCTTGGGTGAGGGCCTGCTTACGACTAGCTTGAATAAACTTTCCTTCTAATTTGCTATTAAGGTTCAGTAATTTTTCAAAGGCGAACCCAATTTGCTTAATTTCGCCTAGGTGGGCCTTCACAAAGCCGCGCAACTTGTTATTACTTAGGTAAATCTCATTACCTGCTTCTTTCCTGTAGAAATATTGAATTAAGCGACTCCTAACATCCATAACGCTATGGTCTATTACTTGGGTGTAATGCTTAATTTGTTGGTAACTATAGCGGGTCATAAATCCAGTTGCCACTAACTGCTCAAACGATAGACTTACCTGGGATTCCATTTTAACCAACAAACTATCCGCCAAAATTTTAATAGCATCTAAGTCTAAGACTTGCCGGTTGTAACTAGCGGCCAAGTCAATAAGATGTTGTGCTTCATCTAATATAAGGAGGGCACCTAATGAAGCAAAATCGCTAGCGTGGTTAAGCAAATACGACTGGTTAGTTATCACGATATCAGCATTTTTAGTTGCCACTTCTTGGCGTCTGACAAAGTCAACTTGATAAAACGGACTGGTCTTGTCTAGTCCCTCTATTCCTTGGTGACTAATTTGTTCAAAAAAACTATCCTTTGTCTTTAGCAGGTGTAGTTCTGTCAAGTCACCCGTTTCAGTCTGACTTAACCAAACTAAGATTTTCATCTGGACAATCCGCGTATACTTTCCTTGTGCTTGTCTAAGGCTTTGCCAAAACTTTTCTAAGTTAAGGTAGTTTTGACTTCCCTTTAAAGTTACGACCCTTAACTTACCCACTAATTGCTCTATAATGGGGATGCTTGTTGTTAATACTTGCTCTTGCAAAGTGTTGGTTGGCACAGCCAACACCACTTTTTGTCCCCCTAAGGCTAGATAGGCAGCAGGGTAAAGGTAAGCTAAGGTCTTGCCTAAACCTGTTGGCGCTTGGGCCAAGAAATAGCGAGCCTTACTGTGGCTAAACTCTTCAATATCATCCATTAGCCTTACTTGCTCACTACGATAATCAATAATTCCTGTAAACTGTTGCCGCTTTTCTTGTTCGGTAAGCGGGTAGGTCATAGTTAGTTTGGCCCCACTTTCAAAGTGAGGCCGCTTGAGGATAATTCCTGCCACCTGCAAGAGGTCGGCATCCAAAATTTCCGTCTCATCTTTTTGGGCCAAGGCCTCTTTAAAACAGGCGCCCGTATCATATACCAATTCCCCTGCCAACTTATTTAAGGTAACTAATAAATCTCGTGGCAACTCTTTTAATTTTGCTAATAAAAGTAATAATAACTTAGCAGTTACGTAGGCATCACTATCAGCATGGTGGGGGTGATCATGTTCAATTTTTAAGGCCTTACCTAAATCCCCTAACCGGTATGACAACTGGGTTGGTAACAAGATTTGAGCCAACTGGACTGTATCGATTCCCTTTAACTCTAAGGCTGGGTACCCTACCCGCTCTAACTCAAGGTTCAAAAAACGGTAGTCGAATTGAATATTGTGGGCTACAAAAATTGTGCCCTGTAATAAGGCGTAGATACTAGCCGCCACCTCATCGAAGCTGGGCGCTTTTTTTAAATCCTTTTGCTTTAATCCCGTTAGTTTTTCCACCTCTGGACTTAGCGGGCGGAGCGGATTTATTAAGGTACTAAACTGATTAACAATCTGTCCGTCTTCAACCAGTACGCACGCAAATTGGATTATCCGTTGACTTCCGTCCAGGTTAGTTCCCGTAGTCTCTAAGTCAACAACAGCATAAGTGTTACTTGCTTTCAAACTCTTCACCGACTTTTTATGTTCTTATCTTCTCATTTTAGCATAAATTCTTGTCGCTCGTGATTTAAACGGTTATAATTTATATCGTATGCCAATAATCCTAGAAAGGAAGGCTTTTATTGGAAGAAAAGAACACAGTGCTCGCAAGTGGCAAAAGTCACGCTAAAATCATCTTAATCGGGGAACATTCTGTAGTCTACGGGCAACCAGCAATTGCCCTCCCCCTTTCAGCCGTGACAGTTACTGCCACCTTAAAACCACTGCCAGCAAATAATCAATTAATCAAAAGTAGCTATTACGATGGGCCGTTGACTACCGCCCCCCAATCAATGCTTGGGATTACTAACCTCATTAAATTTATGTTGGCTAAAGCAAATCAGCCCCAGTTAGGCTTTTGCTTGGAAATTAACAGCCAATTACCGGCCGAACGGGGGATGGGGTCGTCTGCTGCTGTTACCATCGCAATCATCCGTGCCTTTGCGGCTTACTTTGCATGGAACTTAAGTCGCCCCCAGCTACTGAAACTAGCCCAACTCGCAGAAAGAGAAACTCATAAAAATCCCAGTGGGCTAGATGCCGCTACTAGTGCCAGCCTAAAGCCTATTTGGCTTATTCGTAACCAGGAAATGTACCCCCTAAAAATCGCGCTTGACGCCTACCTACTAATCGCAGATAGCGGGATTAAAGGGCAAACTAAGCAGGCAGTTAGTCTAGTTAAAGAAAAATTAGTTAACGACCCTAGCTCAACTCAAGGTCAAATTCAAGCTTTAGGCGCTTTGGCCCACCTGGCTAGAAAACAACTGGCCCACAATGACGTCTTAGGTCTTGGGCAAACCTTTAACCAGGCTCAAAGTCACCTGCAAGCGTTAGGGGTTAGTTCTAAAGAATTAGACAATTTTATCTCACTTAGTTTGAATAACGGCGCTTTAGGTGCTAAATTAACTGGCGGTGGACGTGGTGGCTGCTTTATCTGCCTGGTTAAAGATCAAGCTACAGCCCAAAATCTAGCTACGGTTTTAAAAGAACACGGGGTGACCCAGACCTGGCTTCAACCCCTAACTAATTTGGAGGAATTTAGTAATGAAGAAAACGGCCCGCGCCCACACTAACATCGCTTTAGTTAAATACTGGGGCAAAAAAGATAAGGAGTTAATTATTCCTATGAATAGTTCACTTTCATTAACGCTTGATCACTTCTACACGGATACTAGCGTTGAATTTAAAGAGGAACTGACCGCCGATAACTTTTCACTAAATGGTGTTAGCAAAGATGCTCAGCAAATTACCAACTTTTTAAATCTGGTTAGAAAACTGGCGGGAATCACTACCTACGCCCAGGTTGATTCAACTAACCACGTCCCTACTAAGGCTGGGTTGGCCTCATCGGCCTCAGCCTACGCCGCGTTAGCCTTAGCTGCTAGTAGTGCTGCCGGCTTAACCCTTTCTAAAAAAGATCTCTCTCGCCTAGCCCGCCGTGGTTCTGGTTCTGCTTGCCGTTCCATCTACGGTGGCTTTGTTGAATGGAAAATGGGGACGGGTGACCTTGATTCATACGCTGTCCCCTTTCAAGAAGAAGTTGATTGGGACATCCGGATGCTAGCCATTGTTTTAAACGATGCTGAAAAGAAAATCTCTTCAAGAAGGGGGATGCAAACAGTCGTTGCTACTTCTCCTTACTACCCAGCCTGGGTGAAAACTTGCCACCAAGACATTGGTGAGCTAAAGGAGGCTATTGAAGCTAAAGACTTCGAAAGGCTGGGGACTATCGCTGAGGAAAATGCCATGAAGATGCACGCCCTTAACCTTTCTGCTAGTCCGCACTTCAATTACTTCCAGCCAGAAACCTTGGTAGCAATGCAACTAGTTGAAGAACTAAGGGCCGCTGGCATTCCTTGCTACTATACACTGGATGCCGGCCCTAATGTAAAGGTCTTATGTCTTGAAAAAGATGTAGCCCAAATCAAAGCTAAATTAGCAGAAGCCTTTAACCAAGAACAACTATTACTCGCGGCTCCTGGTCCCGGAGCCCATCTATTAGCTTAATAATTTAGGAAGGAACTGATTTGTGTGATTAAAGTCAAAGCACCAGGAAAACTTTATATTGCTGGTGAATATGCCGTCGTCGAAAACGGCTATCCAGCTGTCTTAGTGGCTTTGGATCAATTTGTTTACGTGTCAATCGAAAAAAGCGCCTCTCTTGGTTCGATTGTATCCAAGCAGTATGAAGAAAACTCAATCTACTGGCGGCGCGAAGGACAAGAACTTGTTTTTGATAACCGTGATAACCCCTTCCATTATATTTTAGCCGCAATCAAATTGACGGAAGAATATGCCCGCAGTCTTGGTAAAGTGTTAGACTGCTACCACCTCAAAATCGATAGTCAGTTAGATAGTCCCGATGGTAAAAAGTACGGCCTAGGCTCATCAGCCGCAGTAACGGTGGCTACAGTCAAAGCCCTCTGTGCCTACTATGATTTAAAACCTACCAAGGAAATTTTGTTTAAATTAGCAGCGATTGCCCACTTTGAGGTTCAAGGTAATGGTTCCTTAGGCGACGTTGCTGCTAGCGTTTATGGTGGCTGGTTAGCCTACCACTCCCTAAACCGTGACTGGCTCATTTTAGCTAGACAAAAATACTCTCTGAAACAATTACTAGCTATGGATTGGCCTGATTTAAGTATTGAAGAGCTGACCCCGCCTAAAGATTTGACCTTACTCATTGGTTGGACCGGATCTCCTGCATCTACTTCTCACCTAGTAGACGCCGTTGGCCTTAGTAAAGCAGAAAAACAAGCTAAGTACCAAGAATTTTTAAAAGCAAGTAAAAGCTGCTTAACTAACATGATTGCCGGCTTTAAAACCAACTCGCCTGCAGAAATTTTGACTCAAGTCAAGGTTAACCGCGACCTCTTGGTCAAGCTGGCAAGTTTTAGTGGCTTAAATATCGAAACCCCCTTGCTTAAGACCTTGATTGAAACTGCCACTGACCTTGGCGGTGCCGCTAAAACTTCTGGAGCTGGAGGCGGGGACTGTGGGATTGCCTTGCTAACAGATACCAACCAAGTTTCAACCTTAATCAATCGTTGGCAAGCTGCGGGAATAGAACCACTTGCCTTTAACGTATATAAAGAATAAGGGGGATTTTTATGGATAAACAAGCACACCGAAAAGATGAGCACGTTTTTATTGCCGAAAAATTCTACCGCCCTCAAGCTCAAACCAAGCTTGATCAAGTTAAATTGTTGGCAACTAACCTACCCGAACTGGCCTTGGCCGATGTCGATTTAACTGCGACTTTCTTGGACCAAAAAATTGCTGTCCCCTTCTTTATCAACGCTATGACCGGAGGCAGCGAGCAAACGGGTAAGATTAATGCCCGCCTAGCTAAGGTCGCTGCTAAAACTCAAATTCCAATGGCAGTTGGTTCCCAAAGTATTGCTTTAAAACTTCCTAGCCTAAGCTCAACCTTTGAGGTTGTCCGCCAAAATAACCCTGCTGGTTTTATTTTAGCTAACCTTGGCGCTCACCATAATTTAACTAATGCCAAGCGCGCCGTCAAGATGATTAATGCTAATGCTTTGGAATTACACGTTAACTTGGCCCAAGAGTTGGTCATGCCTGAAGGTGACCAAAGTTTCTACTGGCTAGCCAACCTCAAAGAAATTAACAGCCACCTAGACGTGCCCCTCTTAGTTAAAGAGGTGGGCGCAGGAATGACTCCCCGTAGTTTGATGCTGTTAAAAGAAGCTGGCATTAAGTACGTAGATTTAGGCGGCGCTGGGGGAACGGACTTTGTTGCAATTGAAAATGAACGCCGTGAAAATAAAGAGCTGGGTTACTTTAACGAACTTAGTCTCACGACGGCCGAAAGTCTCTTAGCTGCCCAAACCTTCCAAGCCGACTTCTCCTTTACCGCTACAGGCGGAATCAGAACTGCACTTGATATTATTAAGTGCCTAGTTTTAGGAGCTGATAACGTCGGATTAGCCGGCCATTTCCTACACGTTCTCTTACGTCAAGGCGATGATGCTTTGGTTACTGAGATTACTAACCTCAAAGATCAACTCAAACGCCTAATGGTTATATTAGGTTGCCGGACCATTTCCGACTTAAAAACTGTTCCTTATCTTCTCAGTCCTGAGTTAGTTAATTTTAAAGACCAAATTGCTAGCTTAAAATTCTAAAAAGGGATGACCATCCAAACCGCTAAGTTTAGATGGTCATCCTTTTTTTAATAAAACCGTAATGCCTTCGGAAAGAAGTTCTTAATTTGTTGATTGACCTTTTTTCCAAATGCAAAGCCCTTTTGCTGACAGGTTAATAAGTACCAACCGTTTTGTTGGGAACTGGTCGTAGTTAAAACGTTGCCCTTAACATAGTTTTCCCACTCTGATTCGCTAACCGCTAATACCCGCTTAACTTGACTTGGTTTTAATGCTAAAGCCAACGTATAGCTCGGCTCAAATCTTTTTTTCTTAAAAACTCCTAATAATAGGCCCGGGCGTAAATACCTTAAGTTGGCTAACCTTGGCCAAGTTTTAGGCGAGTAATAAAGGTAATCACCTACTAATTTCAGATCTGCGCTAGCAAATAAATCTGTGCCCACAAGCTCTTGGCTAAATGCTTGCCAAAGTTCTAACTGTTCTAAACTAAGATTGCCTTTAGCTTGCTTAGCTTTTCCCTTCTTTTTTGAAACCTTTTTAGGTACTGCTTGTCCCACCTTTTCAAGCAAAGCCACAAAGTGACCCTCACCCTTGAAATGGTGGGGAAATAGCCGAATGGTCTTTTCTAAGTCAGGATTACCGTCTGCCCAGTCTGGGCGGCCTTGATCCATACCAGGATACTGTTTGATAGGTAATACTCGTAAATCAGGGTATTCAGCCAGCAACCAGGCCACTATTTGTTCATCCTCTTCTGGGGCAAAGGTACAAGTCGAATAAATCAGCTTACCGCCTGGTTTTAATAACTCTAAGGCTGACTTTAAAATTTCTTTTTGGCGCTTAGCGCACTCAGCAGGGTAATCCTTATCCCAGTAGCTAGTTGCCTGGTGGTCCTTTCTAAACATCCCCTCCCCAGAACAAGGAGCATCAACAATAATCTTGTCAAAAATCGGTCCCCAATTTTTAGCTAAGTTTTGGGGACTTTCATTAAGAACAATATAGTTACTAGCACCACTTCGCTCTAAATTTTCAGCCAAGATGGCTGCTCGCTTTTTATTGATTTCATTTGCCACCAATAAGCCCTGGTTAGCCATCGCTTCTACCAGCTGAGTGGATTTCCCTCCAGGAGCCGCACATAGATCTAAAATCCACTCACCAGGCTTAGCATCAGCTACTTCAGCCACATACATCGCACTTAAATCTTGACTATAAACATAGCCGGCTTGATGATCTAGACTTCGGCCACTAACTTCACCATAATAACCGGTTTTTACATGGGGCGCTTTCTTGGCCAAACTATAGGCCACCGCTTGATAATTTTCCTTTAGGGGATTTAAGCGAAACCCCTTTTCAACCGGCCCATCAAAAGCAGCTAAAAACTCCTCTGCCTCAGTAGCTAGTAGCCGTTGATACTTACTGATAAAATCTTTTGGTAACTCCACTATCTTTTTTCGTTCCTCTCAAATTCACTCATTTTCTTTTTTAGCAAAATATAACAACCTAAACTGGCCACAAAATAAATTCCAAGTGCATAAAGAATTGGTGCCTTCACACTGGTAAAGGAATACCTTAAAATGCCTAAAACCGTCCCGAAAGCTAGCCCTAACCCGGTAAATAAGGTATAAAATTCCCACTCTTCAAAGGCATACTTTTTCAAGCTAAGTTTAGCAAACTTAGCCGCTTGATATTTACGCCGAAATGACGCTACCCACAAACCGAGCTCTAAGGCTAAGCCAATCACTACTAAGGCTAGCACCGCTAGCTCCCTAAGGTGTTCTGCCACCCAAGTTGATTGCGGTACGATGAACACATTGGTTACCAAAGGCGTTATTTTTGCTTGCTTAAAGACTGTACGTAAGTCATTTTTAGTGAGGGCTTGCTTAGCATCGACTACTAATTTGTAGTCTGTAGCTTTCATCATCGGGGTTTGCTGTTGGGACTGGGCGATAAAAATCTGCTTATCTAAATCAGACTTATAACTATCACCCATAATTCCAATCACCGGAATGTAAGTCCCGTTTAATTTGATGTAAGCCTGCCCTTGTGGTTTATACAATTTTTTTTGCCAGTCTTTACCAACCACCGCTACGGCTACATCCGACTTAAAATCATCTTCGGAAAAGAAGTTACCCGTAATCATTGGGGGAGTTGCAAATTTCCCCTTCCCATAAAAATAGGTGACCTGTGAATTATCCTTAGCCTGGTAATGTAGCTGTAAATTAGTTAACTTACTTTTAGAAACTGCTTCATTCAGTTGGGCTAGAGACTGACTTGACTTCACTTTTACCTTATAAGCAGCGGCAGATAAATTATGGTTATTTAGCTGAATTACTAAATCCCGCTCTTGAATCTTATAGAAGGTTGCAACCGCTATAAAAGCCAAAAAAGCCACGTAGACAACCACCAATAAATTTTTCTTAACCACTAATCTTTCCTCGCTTAACTAGTGAATTCCCAATGCCATCTTAGCATAGCGGGACATCTTGTCCATTGTCCAGGCAGGCTCCCAAACAAACTTAACCTCAACTTCGGTAATTTCAGGAATCTTTACTAACTGACGTTCAACCATATCCGCTAATAAATCAGTTAGCGGGCAGCCCATTGTTGTCAAGGTCATCTGAATTTCACAGTGCCCATCCTCGTTTAGATTAACTTCGTAAACTAAACCTAAGTTAACGATGTCAATTCCTAATTCGGGATCCACTACCTCTTCTAACCCAGCTAAAATATCATCTTTGATTGCTTGGTTGCTTCTCTTTTCAGTCATCAAATCATCTCATTTCTTAAAATATTGGGCAAATTTAGCCGCCATTTCAAGGGTGGTATCATAAGAAACTTTGTGCCCTACACCTTGACTAGTAGTCATAGTGACTTAGGCTGGGGCTTCTTTACTGATAGCTTGATAGAAATCTGCGGTCAACTGATAAGGAACCATCTCATCGGCTGTCCCATGCCAAAAGTGTAACGGCCTACCGGCAAGTTTTTCCGGTTGTAGGGCTAGGTCATAACTAGCAATTTGCTGATACTCTTGTGCTAATAATTCAGCCGGCAACTGATTTGCGCCTGGAATAGCTGCCACTAACTGCTTAGCAAAGGCTAGTGGGTGAGGACAACCTTCTAAGCAGACAGCTGCATCAATTTCTGGATAGGTTGCTAGCAAAGCACAGGTGGTAATCCCACCCATTGATAGGCCACTAACCCCTAATTTATCGTAACCAACCTGGTTATAGGCCGCCACTAACTTAGGAAACTCAGTCACTGAATGCTGAATAATGTGCCAAAACTCTAACTGATGCTTGCTAGCTGGTTCACTAGCACGGCTACCATGATAGTAAGCATCCGGCAAAACCACCCTAAAGCCTTGCTTAGCTAGTTCATAACCTTGGGTTAATACTTTTTCCTTGCAACCGGTCCAACCATGATAGAAAAATACTAGTGGAACCTTACTTGTTTTTAAGTCAGCTTCTATTAGTTCTAAGACCGGTAAGGTTGCTACCGTTTTTTCAGTAACAGTTATCATTACCTACCACCTCAATTCATAATCTATTTCTATTTTAGTTGATGAAAGCTGGTTTGACAATAATTGCCACTAAGCTTAAGAATAATCCAAACAAAGCATTAACTTTTCTAACAGCCGCTATCTATGGTAAGATAAAACAAGCAATTTAATTTTGAGGATGTTTACTAAAATGAAAAGAAAACTAATCGCAATTGATTTGGACGGAACTACTTTAAACTCCCAATCCCAAATCAGTTCTAAAACCAAGGCCGTTTTAAATAAGGCTGTCAAAGCTGGTCACGTCGTCTCGATTGTTACCGGCCGTCCTAACCGTATCTCTGAACACTTTTACGATGAGCTAGGTTTGAAATCACCCATGATTAACTTTAACGGGGCAGTTGGTCACTTGCCCCACCGAGCTTGGGACAAGGAATATCAATTAACCTTCAACAAGGACATTGCCTTTGAACTTTTAGCAGCTAAAAAGAAGTTAGGTATTAAGTTGTTAGCTGCCGAGGGTAAAAATCTCTCCTTAGCCGACCAACCTAATGACATTATTCCTGACTTCTTTCCCGCTAAGCTTAAGCCCGAAGAGTTCCTAAACAAGAGTAATTTAACTACCGACCCGTCTGCAATGACCATGTTAGTCGACCGCCAAAAATTACCAAACGTTGTGGCAGAACTAGAGCGTTCATTTGGCGATAAAATCAACGTCGGTGTCTGGGGTGGGCCAACACCTATCTTAGAATTAGCTCCTAAGGGGGTTAACAAGGCCTACGGGTTAAAATTTCTCTCCCAAACCCTAGCCATTGATCGAAAAGATATCATCGCCTTTGGTGACGAACACAATGATGCTGAAATGATTGACTACGCTGGTTGGGGTGTCGTAATGCAAAACGGTACCGACCAGTTAAAGAAGCTAGCTAATGACATTACCCCCCTTGATAACGACCATGACGGTTTAGCTAGCTACTTAGAAGATTACTTAGACTTAGCCGAATAACATAGGAAAAGCCCCCAACAAGAGTTGTTGGGGGCTTTCTTAACTAGCTGGTTTTATTTTAACTTAGCAGCTAATTCTTTAATATAAGCTGTTAAATCAGCCTTAACTTCTGGGTGAGCTAACCCGAATTCAATTGAAGTCTTCAAGTAACCAAACTTGTAACCAACGTCATAGCGTTGGCCCTTAAATTCATGTGCAAATACGCGTTGAATCTTATTTAAGCGATCGATAGCATCAGTTAATTGAATTTCGTTACCGGCACCTGGTTTTTGTGTTTCTAACATATCAAAAATTTCTGGAGTTAATAGGTAACGACCAATAATAGCTAAGTCTGATGGAGCCTTATCTACATCTGGTTTTTCAACAAATTGCTTAACATCGTAAAGACCCGGGTGTGTTTGGGCAGCTGGATCAATCACACCGTACTTATTAACTTCATCATGAGGAACCTTCATTACCGCTAGAGTTGAAGCGTGAGTTTGTTCATAGCGGTTAATTAGTTGCTTAGTCAATGGAACCTTATCATCCATAATGTCATCACCAAGCATAACTACAAATGGTTCATCTCCCACAAAGTCCTTAGCCATCAAGACAGCGTCACCTAAGCCACGTGGGTGTGATTGGCGGATGAAGTAAAGGTTGATATCGGTAGTTTCTTCCACTAAGCGCAATAATTCGTCCTTACCCTTAGCTTCCAAGTTTTGTTCTAGTTCTGGAACCGAATCAAAGTGGTCTTCAATCGGACGCTTACCTTTACCTGTTACAACCAAGATGTCTTCAATTCCGGACTTCTTGGCCTCTTCAACAATGTATTGGATAGTTGGCTTATCAATAATGGGGAACATTTCCTTAGCCAACGCCTTAGTTGCAGGTAAAAAACGTGTACCTAGACCTGCTGCAGGAATAACAGCTTTTCTTACTTTCATTTTTCAAACTCCCTCGTATATTTAAATAGGATAATACCAATTTATCTTAGCATAAGTTTGGCAATAATTAAATACTCTTTCTAGAATTAAGCCGTAAATCTTAGAAGTTCAATTAAAAAAGGCCAGGTACTAACCTAACCTTTCACCAAGTTATGACAGGGATAGTAGGAATTGAACCCACACCGACGGTTTTGGAGACCGTAGTTCTACCTTTAAACTATATCCCTATATTAATGG
>NZ_AYYP01000070.1:0-515 GCF_001436215.1 Ligilactobacillus agilis DSM 20509 | reverse complement strand
AACCGCCGACACATGGAGCTTCAATCCATTGCTCTACCGACTGAGCTACCGAGCCAGTTATATCTACGATATAACGGTCCATGACGGATTTGAACCGACGATCTTCTCCGTGACAGGGAGACGAGATAACCACTACTCCAATGGACCTTCTAAATAAGGAGGATAAGAGATTCGAACTCTTGCGTGGTTTGACCCACCTGACGGTTTTCAAGACCGTTCCCTTCAGCCAGACTTGGGTAATCCTCCATAAATACGGGTGAAGGGACTTGAACCCCCACGTCATAAGACACTAGAACCTAAATCTAGCGCGTCTGCCAGTTCCGCCACACCCGCATGTGTTATGACAACTATTTTAGTTTAGCAAACTCCTTAATAATCGTCAAGCAATTTTTATGTTAAACTAGCTTTGAGGTGAGTTTATGGAGTTATTAACAGCAATTAAAAACTATCAACCCTTTAGTCAACTACCCCTCACTAAAGTGAGAGGCTTGTAGATCACGACCTTACGGTCAGTG
>NZ_AYYP01000010.1 GCF_001436215.1 Ligilactobacillus agilis DSM 20509 | reverse complement strand
CCTACACATTTGGTTTGTCTAAAACTTTGTTCAGTTTTCAAAGATCTACTCATTAACAATTCGTTATCGCAATGACAACTATTAAATAATAACAAATTGTTTTTTACTTGTCAAACACTTTTTTTGAATTTATTTTTCAACTTCAAGTGCTCTCCCTGACAACAAATAATATCTTACCAATATATCCACATGACGTCAACATCTTTTTTTGATTTTTTTTAGAATTCCTAACTTATATTCAAACTTACATTAGTTCTACTAACTACTAACCAAATTCTATTATTCACTCACCTCTCTAAAATAAAAAAAGTAGAGGCAACTTACCTCTACTTTTCATTTCATTTCAATTCAGGGGCATCTGTTACAAATAAGCTCTCAGTCGACTTCTTGTTATTATTAAAGAATAGACTAGTCTGTTCTTTAACTTGGGCCTGGTTTAATTGCTTTAATGCTTCCGTCTTCTTATAGTTGTAATCACTCTTATTTACCTTAGTAAACCACTTTGGTTGATAGAAGCGTAATAAGTCACCCGTAATTATTTGATCTGACATCGAAAGCAACTTATCAGCATACGCTTCTTTTTGCGCCACCGACTTTCTTTGTGCCTTCGTTAGCTTTTTAGTAACTACTTGACCTTTATTATTGTAGACCGTACTTCCAATCTTTGAGTAGGTTGGTGAAACATAATCACCATTTCTAAATATCACTGTCTGATTACGCTTAGTTGCTAATAAATCATTTCCTAGCTGAACAGTATCCGTATTCTTTAATCCCAGTAAGTCCATCAAAGTCGGCATAACATCAATTTCACCACCATAGGTATGGTTAATACCTCCTTGAAGCCCTGGCATATGAATCATGAACGGAACTTTTTGGAACATCGCTAAATCATAGCTAGTGACACTCTTCTTACCCAATAGTTGTGCAATCGCCTTTTTGTGGTTATTTGAAATTCCATAGTGGTCTCCGTAAACCACAATCATCGTCTTATCGTATAAACCGGTTTTCTTCAAATAGGAAATAAATTCACCAAATGCCTGGTCTAAGTAACGTGCAGTTTGCACATAACCATCGACGGTATTATCACCCGTGGTCGTTTTTTCTATCGCTTGGTTCTTCTTATCAATTTCATACGGGTAGTGATTAGTTACGGTAATCAACTTAGCATAAAATGGCTGTGGTAATTGTTCTAGGTACTTTGTTGATTGTTTCAAAAAGATCTTATCCTTCAAACCATAACCAATTTTATACCCGCTCTTAACTTGATAGTAATTTTCGCTAAAGAAATATTGATAGCCCCAAGACTTATAAGTGTTATCCCGATTCCAAAAGCTACCAACGTCTCCGTGAAAAGCAGCCGTTGCATAACCTTGTTGATTCAAGATTGCAGGTAAGGCCTCAAAAGTATTTGTCGTCCCATAAGTGGTCATCGCAGATCCTGACGGTAAACCAAACAAGGAATTTTCTAACATCGTTTCAGCGTCAGAAGTCTTACCCTGCCCAACTTGATTGAAGAAATTATCGAAGGCAAGCGTATTGTTATCGGCATAGAACTTATTAATATTAGGGGTTACTTCTTCATCATTTACCTTATAGTTAATTAAAAATTGTTGGAAACTCTCCAGGTGGAAAATGATAACATTTTTACCCTTAGCCTTGCCATAATAAGCCATATTAGTATCTGCCCTATGTTTTTTTAAGTAAGTAAGAATTTTATCCATATCCTTACTACTTGCCTGTGACTTAGTTACACTTTCATGATAAGCTTGATAGCCACTATAACCCGCATAAAAATTTAGGCCTAAGTACTTAACAATGTAGTTATTGTCAAATGTCCTCGTTAATAGTTGAGACCGGTCCTTTTCAGCTAAAGACAAATTAACTGCAAACAACAGGATTGATACGACCGTTATCAAGAGTGCGCCTTTCCGCTTAGCTGGACTGTAGTCAACTTTAATAACCTTAAAAGCCAACAAGAGCGTCAAAATGATAACATCTACAAAAACCAAGAAATCACTAGTATGAATAATTTGCGAAATACTCAAACTAAGATTATTCGAGACAGATCCCGATGACTTGATAATTGCCATTGAAATGAAATCTGAAAATTCGCGGTAATACAAGATATTAGCAAATAACCACAAACTTTCAATCAAATCAACAATCATCATAATCCAATAGGATTTCTTACCTCTAAAATACAAGGCAATCCCAAATAGTAACAAGCCAAAAGGCAGTGGATTCAATGCCAGCAAAAATTTCTGCATTCCATTTGAGATTCCTAATGTAAATTCTGTCTGATAAACCAGGTAAGTTTTCAGCCAAAACAACACCAATACTAAGCAAAAAAAGCCTGTACGTGTGTTAAGACCACTACGTACCTTTTTTAAAGCTGAGCGCATTTAATTGCCTCCAAATGTCTACTAAATTATATTACTGTTAAATAATTATAGAGAAAAAAAACTTCTACCGAAATAATTTTCCTCAATCTTCAAACTTATTTAATAAGCTTAGTTTAGTAGTCTAATAAATCATAAATTTCCATTGCAGTTAAATCAATGTTATCAAACTCAAATTTTTGATGACTAGCTAGTTCTTCTAATTCAAAAGTCCCACTAGCTGGATCGTAAGTCACAAAACCTCGTTCTTGGCCATCCTTTTCAAATCGCCGTGATTGCACTTCATCTCCAGCTGCTTTCATCATTGCATCTAGTCGTGAAATAATTGCCACAAGTTGTGAATTTTCCATATCAAAACGCCTCACTTATCTATTTTTACTAAAAAATGAATGGAGCCTTCCATCCTTAATTCGTGTGTACTGATACACCATTACCATTCTAGCAAATTTCTCCCCAAAACTCGACTGTTTAACCGTAAATAAAAAAGAATTCTAAAGAAATTTCCTTAGAATTCTTAACTAAAACACTCAATATTTCATTTAGAAGTTTTTTTAGGCTCAAAGGCTAATGCAATTATCCCACTAAACATTCCTAGGTAATAGGTGATAATTCGCCATAAAAACATCGCCACCACTAGACGATTCCCCTGCTGGACAAAAGTCGAAAAGACAACGGAAAAACTATACTCTGCGCCCCCAGCTCCACCAGGAATTGGGAAAAGCGAAATTACCATTACAATCAACACATGCAAGGTCGTGACTAGTAAAATATTAGCATTCGTTACCCCTAGCGCTAGCAAGATAAAGTAAGGAATTACATAATAAATCAGTAATTGAAATAAAGTTAAGCAACTGATCCTAACTAGCACCTGTTTGTTTGCCTTCAACTTCAAACTTTCTTGATAAAAAGAATCTACCTTTTCATTTAATGTCTGCTCCAGCTGTTTATACCGGTTGGAGTTAGTCATGACTTTTTTTAACACTAGCATCATTAGCTTTAATAACTTCTTAGTCAACCGGTACCAAAACATAATCATCAACAAACTAACAATCACTGCAAAGTGAATGATAAAACCAAATACTAATAGCCAAATCATCCCGTGAATCCTGTCGGCAACATACTGGAATCCTAGTGCTAAACAGATTATAAAATTAACGACAATCATCGCTTGGTAAACAATAAATTTCATCAGCAAACTAGAGGTTGCCCGGCCAGCATCTACTCCAGACTGCAGCAATGCTACTAGTTGTGCAGGTTGTCCCCCAGTTGCAAAAGGGGTGATGCCATTAAATAACTGTTCGACCAAAGGGACACGCAAGGCCGCCCAAAAACTATACGTTGGCAACTGCTGCCTAATTAAAACTTGCACCACCCTTGCTTCTAAAAGTAGCGAGCTTGCCATCAAAAGAAAAGCCACCACCAACCAAGACCAGTGTAAGTGAGCAATCGCATCCATTAAACTGTGGTAGGAAATTTGCTTTACCGAAAAGTAAAAGATAACCAAACCCACCATCAACATTATTACCAAGACTATTTTATTCTTCTTAGTCACAGTTTCTCTACTATATTAGGCATAGACTAAGTGGTTCTAACCACTTACTATGTTTTAAGTAAATATAGTTTTTCCTTTCCTAGTAATTCTATTCACACTTAATACTAAACTCCCTGCATCAATCACGCTTCGCTTGCGCCAGATAGTACTCTTTCCAAATTTGTGCTAAACGTTTTTCGGAATAATAAGTCGCAGCGCGATTAGCTTTATCCTTCAAGGTAGTTAACCAGTCAGGATTAGCAGCTAGCTGCTTAATCTTTATATCCATTTCCGCCCTATCCTTTGCAGGTTCATAATAGCCCGCAATAATAGCATGGTACAACTCCAAATCCCGTAACAAAACTGGGGTCCGACAATTAAAGGCCTCTAGGATACTCATTGGAAAGAGCTCATTATAAGATGGCAGTAAAAATAAATCGGCTGCATTATAATAATAATTCATTTGCTGCCGTTCAACAATCCCCGAAAAAGTCAAGTTACTTGGTGGATTAGCCACTACCTTCTTTAGCTCAGCATAACCGTCCGTAATTTTACCAAACGAAAAGCCACCCACCCACACAAACTGTAGTTGGGGGTTATTTTTGGCTAACTCGATAAAGTCAAAAACCCCCTTACGTGCTTGGACCTGTCCTACTCCCAAGACGGTAAACCTATCTTTTAGGCCTAATTTTTGCCGCAACTCTGTTTTTGTCGCCGTTTGTGGATAAAATTCCGTCTGACTAACAAAATTAGGAATATAAGTAATTTTAGCAGCAGGAATCCCATATGCCTCTAGTTTCGGGATAAAACTAGGATTAACGACTACCAAAGCATCCATTCGCTTATAAAAAGTGATTAGATAGCGATAAAAAACAACCTTGGCTAACCTTGGTAACTTTAAACTTCCTTCTAGAGTCTCAGGTAAAAAATGGACATAGCCGATCTTTTTTCCCCGAAATGGCAAAAAGGTCGAACAAAAGAAGCGGAAGTCCACTGTATGATAGTGGCTTATATCCGCTCGCTTTAAGTTATTGATGCTTACTTCAATCTCAGTAGCACAATATTTTTTTAGCAAGGCTATCAATTCTAAGTAGGCACTTGCTACTCCCTGCCCCTTTATTTTAGTTGCAGATGAAAACATACTAACTTTCAACATAGTCTTAGTGATTTTTCACTCCCTTACTAGCCTATTTCACTAGAGCGCTTAGCCATTTGTCGTTCATTTAAATAATATGCTTGACTTTCCTTGTAAAACTCACTGACCTTTTGCCCAAAAGTTTGCGCAGAAATTTCCGCTAATTTCTCACTTCTAGCTGCTTGATCTGCTATCCTTGGTGGATTGTTTAAATACGTAACTATTTCACTAACTAATTGCGCTGGGGTCTCAAATGTAGCCCCTAAGCTAGGGTGATTCAACAGACCATTAGTGTACGGATTGTTGGCTGCCACTACTGGTATACCCGCCGCTAAAGCCTCTAGATAAGTTAAGCCTTGCGATTCACTGACAGATGCGGAGACAAACACATTGGCAAGGTGATAGTAATGAGCCACACTGTCATTATCAATTTCACCTGTGAAGATAACATCTTGTTTTAAGCCTAAAAGTTTGGCCTGCGCTTCTAAATCAGCCCGGGCAGGACCATCACCACAAATCATTAACTTAGCACCGGTAACTCGCTTCTTAACTTCCACCATAGCAGTAATTAAGCGGTCAATATTCTTTTCATAAGCTACCCTACTTAAGGTCAAAATCACCGGTGTAGTAGCAGTTAAACCATACTTAGCACGATAGTTCAAGTATTCTGGCTGTTGAAACTTACTTACATCAATTCCAGTTGGAATGACTTCAACCGGTGTTGTTACTTGATACTCTTGTAATTTCGCTAATACCCTGTCACTTGGAGCGATTACCCCACTTAAATTTTGACAAAATGAGCGTGTCATCAGCCGAACATGCTTAGGCCGCAATACTTTTCCCTTGGCAACATAATGAAGATAATCTTCATACATCGTGTGGTATGTATGGACGCAGGGAATTTTTAACATTTTAGCTACCAATTTCCCCATCAAACCGATTGAAAACTCGGTTTGGGTGTGGATAATATCTAGTTGCAGTTTGCTACTGATTCTATAAGCTTGTAATAAGCCCCGAATGGCTACGCGCCGATCAGTAAATGATATAAAGGGGATGCTTGTAAAGCGAAAAATATTTCGTTCGTAAACTTCTTTTTTTACCTTAGGATCCGTCGTGGTAAATAAATATACGTTGTGGCCTTGGCGTTCTAATTGTTCGCGTAAAACTTTGATAGACGTCGCAACACCACTGACTTGCGGATAGTATGTGTCAGTAAAGATTCCAATATTCACGACCATTCTCCTTAAACAGTTTAATCACTGTTAATTATATGGTTTTCAATTAACGATTGCAATTAGTATCCCTAGATGTCCCATCATCAGTCATATTCTTAAAGCTTTTTTTAAAAAATTTATCTTCACAAAAAAAGAGTTAAGACGAAAATTCATCTTAACTCTCTTTTCTATAAAACTTTAAAATTACTTAGTGTATTCTTCAACTAAAGCAATAACTTCTTCGGCTGTTTCACAATCCAATGCTTTATCAGCAAGTTCTTGCATCTTAGTTGTGTCGAGTGTCTTCATCAAGCTTCTAGTCTTCAAGATTGAAGTAGCACTCATGGAGAATTCATCTAAACCTAAACCAGCTAACAATGGCACAGCCACTTGATCGCCGGCCATTTCGCCACACATTCCAGTCCACTTACCTTCAGCATGTGAAGCGTCAATAATCCGCTTAACTAAACGTAAGATAGATGGGTTGTATGGTTGGTAGAGGTAAGATACACGTTCATTACCACGGTCCGCAGCCATTGTGTATCCAATCAAGTCGTTAGTTCCGATACTGAAGAAGTCAGCATACTTAGCTAATTTATCAGCAATCATAGCGGCTGCTGGAATTTCCATCATCATCCCGACTTCAATATCGTCAGAAACCTTAACCCCTGCTGCAACTAAGTTAGCTTTTTCTTCTTCAAAGATTGCTTTGGCTTGCTTAAATTCGTTAACCGTTGCAATCATTGGGAACATAATCGCTAAGCGACCAAAAGCGGAAGCACGTAATAAGGCACGTAACTGTGTTCTAAAGATGTCTTGACGGTCTAAGGAAATCCGGATAGCCCGGTAACCCAAGAATGGATTTTCTTCCTCTGGTAATGGTAAGTAAGGCAATTCTTTATCCCCACCAATATCCATTGTCCGAACAACCACTTGCTTGCCGTTCATACCTTCGATAGCCTTCTTATAAGCTTCGAATTGTTCATCTTCAGTTGGTAATTCGGCAGAGTTCATGTAAAGGAATTCTGACCGGAACAAACCAACAGCTTCAGCCCCATTGTCGTTGGCACCAACAACATCATCAGGCGT
Organism: Ligilactobacillus agilis DSM 20509; assembly: GCF_001436215.1. Classification (GTDB taxonomy): domain Bacteria; phylum Bacillota; class Bacilli; order Lactobacillales; family Lactobacillaceae; genus Ligilactobacillus; species Ligilactobacillus agilis. The sequence continues at coordinate 116,543 of NZ_AYYP01000010.1, read as the reverse complement.
ACCAATGTTAGCAGCCAATGTAACTTCCTTACCGTCGGCAGTAACTGACTTGGCATCCTTAAGTAGCTTCCATTCAGCCTTTTGAGCAGCAAAGTCAGCTGCTTTTTGCTTGTATTCAGCTAATTGAGCTTCGCTTGGATTAACAATAGCATCACCTTCGATACCATCAATAATCACCATGTCGCCATCTTTAACTTCGCTAGTAGCGTTACCAGAACCAACTACCGCAGCAATTTCTAATGTTCGTGACATAATTGCTGAGTGTGAAGTCCGCCCACCAATATCAGTAATGAAACCTTTGACAAAGTTTCTATCTAATTGGGCAGTATCGGATGGTGTCAAATCATGGGCAACGATAACAACCTCTTCATTAATTAATGCTGGGTTAGGTAGAGTCACACCTAATAAATGACTCATAACCCGCTTGGTAACATCGCGAATATCGCCAGCCCGTTCTTGCATGTAAGCGTTGTCTGTCATTGATTCAAACATTGAAATAAACATGTCTGTCACAGACTTCAAAGCAGCTTCAGCATTAACCTTATTAGAATTAATCTTATCCTTGATTTGGCCAATCAATTCTGGGTCAGCTAAAATAGTCAAGTGAGCTTCAAAGACTTCGGCTTCTTCTGCCCCTAGATTTTCAGTTGCCTTAGCTTTAATTAATTCTAATTCTTTCTTAGAAGCAGCTAACGCATCATCTAAACGCTTAACTTCAGCTTCTGGGTCATCAATGCTTGTTTCTGTAAATGACAAATCGGGTTGAACGAGCATATATGCCTTAGCGGCAGCGATACCGTCACTAGCCGCAATCCCCTTTAACATTTTTGTCATTATTCAGCAAGTCCTTCCTTTGACATTGTTTCTGCAATAGCTGCAATTGCTTCTTCTTCATCGGCACCCTCAGCCTTGATAGTAACATCAGCATTTTGACCTACACCAAGTGACATTACACCCATGATTGACTTTAAGTTAACTGACTTGTCATTGTAAGTTAAAGTGATATCTGAGTTAAATTTACTTGCAGCCTGAACTAATAATGTAGCTGGACGTGCGTGGATACCTGTTTCTGCTGTTACGTGGAATTGTTGTTCTTTTGCCATAATAAATCATGCTCCTTTGAGTAAGTTGATAAATTAATTTTTATGAAGCGAACTCTCATGAAAATAGTACTATTTTAACTTAGTACACGTTTTCATTTTATTGAAACCGCCCCTATCAATGAAATATTAACATGTTTGATTACTTAAAACAAGTTTTTTATTACAAGAAAGATTATTTAATTACCTTTGAATTTAGATTAAATTCCGTCTCTACTATAGTGGTAGCTAACACCTCCACCACGTTTTGCCCTACCTACAATACTATTTCGTTGGTGAAATTCCATTAACACTGGTTGGAAAGCTTGAAATTCCTTTTGTTCAACATCTAGCTCAGCTAACTCTCCGCTAACTAACTGCTCCAATAATTTTTGGTAGTCTTTATCCATCTAATCCCTCCATTTGGCATCTAAAACTCAAGTAGACTTTAAACACATTTCCTATTATACCAAGCTTTGCATCTTTTTTCTAAAACCGAGTCTTTTTACTTGCACTTAGAAAGAAAGTTTTTATAATAAGAATTACAAAGGTCAAAAATGGTCAAACTATTTCTGACTAATGTTTGAAGAAAGGTAGTGAACTTATTAATGCTTTGTCAAATTTGTCATCAAAATCCGGCAACCATTCATTTAACAACTAATGTCAATGGTCAACAAACTACCCTCGATCTTTGTCAAAAAGATTATCAACTTTTAAAAGAACGAAGTAGTCAAAATGGCGGCCTAAGTGCCTTAATGCAAGATCCATTCGGCTTTGGTAACTTAGATGATATTATGCGCTCGCTTAGCGGGCAAGCTAACGGGGCAACCCCTTCAATGCCAGGTGGACCACGGCCAAATCCACAGGCCGGCCGAAACGGTAACGGCGGCAACTCTATTCTTGACCAATTTGGTCTAGATTTAACCAATGAAGCCAAAAATGGACACATTGACCCTGTTATTGGCCGTGATAAAGAAATCGCCCGTGTTATCGAAATTCTTAACCGGCGGACCAAGAATAACCCTGTCTTAATTGGGGAAGCTGGGGTCGGTAAGACTGCTGTCGTTGAAGGTCTAGCCCAAAAAATCGTCGACGGTGACGTCCCTCAAAAATTATTGAATAAAAAGGTTATTAGACTTGATGTTGTTTCCTTAGTTCAAGGAACTGGTATCCGTGGTCAATTCGAGCAACGGATGCAACAATTAATGACCGAACTTAAACAACAACAAGACACCATTCTCTTCATCGATGAAATTCATGAAATTGTAGGCGCTGGTAACGCTGAAGGTGGAATGGATGCAGGTAACGTCTTAAAGCCTGCCTTAGCACGTGGTGAACTCCAATTAGTAGGTGCTACTACCTTAAACGAGTTCCGCTCCATCGAAAAAGACGCCGCCTTGGCACGACGCTTACAACCAGTACAAGTAGATGAACCAAGCATCCCTGAAACTATCAAAATTCTTGAAGGAATTCAAAGTAAATACGAGGCTTATCACCACGTAAAATATAGCGAAGATGCCTTAAAGGCCGCAGTTACCCTTTCTGCTCGCTATATTCAAGATAGGTATCTTCCAGATAAGGCAATTGATTTGCTTGACGAGGCTGGCTCTAAAAAGAATTTAACTATTCAAGCAGTGGACCCTAACCTCCTTAGCGAAAAAATTAAGAATGCCGAATCACAAAAGCAAGCTGCTTTAAAAGAGGAAGACTATGAAAAGGCAGCCTACTACCGTGATCAAGTCAACCGCTTTGAAAAGATGAAGGAAAACAGCGTTTCTGACGAAGATACACCTTTAGTCACTGACCAAGACATGGAAAAGATTGTCGAAGAAAAGACTAAAATCCCTGTTGGTGAATTAAAGGCCAAGGAACAGTCACAACTCAAGAATTTGGCTGCTTCCCTGGAAAGCCATGTTATCGGTCAAAACCAAGCGGTTGATAAAGTTGCCCGGGCAATTAGACGTAACCGGGTCGGCTTTAACAAGTCAGGTCGGCCAATTGGTTCCTTCCTCTTTGTCGGTCCAACCGGGGTTGGTAAAACCGAAACTGCTAAGCAACTAGCCAAGGAACTCTTTGGTACCGAAGACTCTATGATTCGCTTTGACATGAGTGAATACATGGAAAAATTCTCAGTTTCCAAATTAATTGGTTCACCTCCTGGCTACGTCGGTTACGAAGAAGCCGGTCAATTAACTGAACAAGTAAGGAGACACCCGTATAGCTTAATTCTTCTTGACGAAGTAGAAAAAGCCCATCCAGACGTTATGCATATGTTCTTACAAATCTTAGATGATGGTCGCTTGACCGATTCTCAAGGACGGACCGTATCATTTAAAGATACCATTATTATCATGACAAGTAACGCTGGTTCTGGCGATTCAGTTGTCAACGTTGGCTTTGGTGCAGAAGCTAGTGGTAAGTCTAACTCAGTGATTGATAAACTTACTAAGTACTTCAAACCCGAATTCTTAAACCGCTTTGACGGTATCATTGAATTTAACGCCCTTTCAAAGGAAGACCTAACCAAGATTGTCCGCCTAATGTTGGCTGATGTTAACGATATGTTAGCACCACAAGGTTTATCCTTGCATGTTACCGCTCCGGTAGAGGCTAAATTAGTCGACTTAGGTTATGATCCAAAGATGGGGGCCCGGCCACTAAGACGCGTCATTCAAGAACAGTTGGAAGACAGAATCGCAGATTATTTCTTAGATCATCCGACAGAAAAACAACTTGTTGCTAAAGTTGAAAACGGCGAAATTAAAATTACTAACCAGACCACGGAAACAAGTAATTAATCGTTAATGAAAAGAAGCCTGCTACTAAAGTAGTAAGCTTCTTTTTTATTTAGCAAAAATAATCTTCATTTTTAAATTGTTATCAATTTAAACTTTTTAATATTTGCGGTATAATTAAGGTACAAAGGAATATATTAATTGTATAGGAGGGACTAATTATGATTATGACAGACGTTACTAACAGCTACCACCGTTTTATCAACGAAGAATTACGTTCATCTAACGCCCACTTTATTAAGGTTTATTCTTTGGGCAATTCCAAAGTTGTTTACAAGAAAAAATTTGGGCACGCAGAAGTCGTTATTTCTAACAAAATTCGCCCTGTCACCCAAAAAGAAATTGATTTTGTCCTCAAAGAATTAGCATCCTCCCTAGAAGTCACACCGACTATAGATAATGCTAACCATAACTTAGTTCAGATTACTTGGGATTTAGCTAGTTAACTACTAGCTTTAGACAAATTACCGACTTGGCTTGGAGTCACTAAAGTGGTTCCAAGCTTTTTATTTACCAATAGCTAGCATTTTATTTTTCGCGGTCTATTTCTTTTTTCTTGTAAAAAATCTAGCTGAATACGTTATAATGAACTTAGTTAACTTTTTACTAGGAGGGGTCAGCGCTTATGTTATGGTCACGAATATTTTCTAACCTAACCACTAACTTTAATATTCGCCGCCGGCAGCGGGGCCGCCATTTTGCCACCAAAAAGCATTATGTCCCTACTCCAAAAGCTGCCCCTAGTCCTAAAACTGTTACGCCGTCTACTAGCGACGCAACCTTATTGATTATTTATAAAGATGAAGCCCACCAAGCTTTAGCTGACCCTGAATTAGTTGTAGGTCAGTTAGGGGCCAAATTTAACTTAAGGTTTAAAAATTTCAAACACTATCGGCTGGTTAAAATCCAAGGTTTCACCTCCACTTTCGTGGATTCTTATGGCATTATCACCCTAACTTACCAGCGAATTACCGCTGCTAATATCTGGGTTTTTTGTATCGACTTAGACAGCCGACGCTTTTTGACAAAACCTCACTTTGTTAACGGCCTCCTTGGTCAGTCTTACGCTTTAGCTTCACCCACTATCAAAAATTATCGACTCTTGCTTGCAAAAGGTCCAATTCGGGGAACTTTTTCAGATAAACAAGCTGTTGTTACTTACTATTATCGTAACAATAACATTCAAGATATTACCTACCAACCTTACTTTCTTGAGATGCTTGACTTTATTACTTGTTATGATAACCCGTTGGGGCACTTAACCTCGGTTACTCTTGCTAAGGGAACGGTTTGGAAGACTTTTCAGACTATTCTTCTGACTGATGGCCAAATTTGGCACTGCATGGGCGGGAGTCTTTGGATCAAAGAAACTGCAGCTGCTTTCAAAAAAATAACGGGGCCAACCAAAAGATCTGCCCTCAATTACCAAGCAGCGATTAAACTCCCTTATAGCCAACCAATAAATCAGTTGGCAACCATTAACTTTGTTCCTCATAAACAAGTAACTAGTTATGAGCGACCATTTGGCCGTCCAAGTCAGCAATTCACTCACAACCAACAAGTTTTAATAACCGCTACCCTTCAATCTTATAACATTACCTGGTATCAACTTAATCATACTTCTTGGATTACTAGTCAATACCTTAAAATTTCGGCCCAAAAAGGGAACTAGTCGTTAGCGACTAGCTCCCTTTTTAGTTTCAGCTTCGATTTCCTTGCCAAAAGTATCCTTCAAATGGTTGCAACTGGGTAGTCGCAACTTGTTTAACAACCGTTTCGCCCAAATTATGATTGTCGTGATCAAAAGCAAAACTTTCTTGGCCTAAATCTATAGTTTGTTGACTTAGATTGAGCACATAGAAAGCTAATTTAGTTTCGGTATAACGCAAAATTATGAAGCAATTGTCATTACCACCAATGATTAACTCACCTTTTTGCAAGGCCTCACTATCGTTATGCCGGTGCACCCACTTCTTGACCAGCTTTTGGATTGTTAGGTTTTCTCGTCCCCATGGGAAGAACGCCCGGTTTAAAGGATCTTTGCCTCCAGTCAATCCGGCTTCATCACCGTAATAGATGCACGGCACCCCAGGAAACATAAATAACAAGCCATAAGCAGCAATCAATTTACGCTCATCATTACCTAATGCGGTTAGAATTCGCTCCGTGTCATGTGTCCCCAAATTGTTCAGCGCGTTAAAGAAAAAGGTCCGGGGGTAGTTTTCACGCAAACTCATTAATTCTCGCGCCACCGACCAGATCGGACGTTGGTGGCTATTTATCAATAAATCTAAAATACATTTGCGTAAAGGATAATTCATAACCCCATCAAGTTCTGACCCCTCTACATAGTGACGTCTAGCCTCGTGTGCTATTTTGTTAGACGCGTCTTCCCAAACTTCACCTAATAATAACTTTTCGTTTGCAAAGCCATCTAAGTTTTTCCGAATTCCCTCAATAAAGTATTCCGGCAATTCATCCGCCACGTCTAACCGCCAACCATCTACCCCTAAATTAGTCCACTTGCTAATGACGCTATCTTTTGCGCCGTAGATATAGGCTTGGTAGTTAGGGTTGGCTTTATCAACTTCCGGTAGATCTTTAACCCCCCACCAAGAAGCATATTCATCAGGATAATGGGTAAACTTAAACCATGAATAGTAGGGACTATTTTCGTTTTGAGCGGCCCCTTGGTCAGCACCATAATAAAGCTTACGCGCATTAAAATACTTACTATCCTTTCCAACGTGATTGAAGACGCCATCTAAGATTAGATACATCCCATTGCGATGTAACTCGTCTAACAAGTCCTTAAAATCTGCACTTGTTCCCAACATCGGATCTATTTCCATAAAATCATTAGTATCATAGCGGTGATTAGTCGTCGCTAAAAAAATCGGATTCAAATAAAGTCCGCGAATTCCTAACTCTTTTAGGTAGGGAATCTTAGCTTTAATTCCCTTCAAATTGCCCCCAAAAAAGTCCCAGCGCACAACTTCTCCCTTAGCATCCTTGATATAGTAAGGGGTATCCTCCAATGTTGCATAGATAAAACTATTCTTCTTTTTACCAGTGATTTCTTGATTGGGATTTCCATTGTAAAACCGGTCTGGAAAAATCTGGTAACAAACTCCGCCTTGATACCACTTAGGAGCCGTAACCTCGTTTTGGTAACAGGTTAACTGGTAAGCGGTAATGTTATCCCCAGCACTAACTCTACCTGGACCACCATAGCCATCATAATCCGCGCCATAAAAGTAACAAGCGCGCTGGCCATTTTCATCCAGCTCAATCTTAAAATAGTAATAATAAAGCCCGGCCTGCTCTAAACTTAAAGTTACCTGATAAAAATCAGCTTCCTTATAAGTCATTTGGTAGCTGGTAGCAGACATTTCACCATCTTTTCTAAGCAGCAGTTCTACCTGGGGATTAGTCTGACTAGCTACGGCAATTCCAAATGTAACCGCTTGGTCTTTAGCAATAGCACCAAATGGTCGTTTATATCTTGCTATCCACGAATTATAGTGGATATTTGGCATTAGTTCCTACTTCCTTTCCTTCTGTGACTGATTTAATATTCCAGATTTCGGCAGCATACTTCTTAATCGTGTCATCAGACGAGAAGAAGCAGCCATTGGCAGTATTAATCAAACTCATCTTATTCCAACGATTTCTATCACGATATGCTTCATCAACCTCAGCTTGAGCACGTAAGTAGTCTTCAAAATCACCTAAAACAAAGTAGTCATCGTTTAAGTAAGTTAAGGAATCAAAGATTTCGTGCCCTTCATTACTAATATTAGGAATCGTTCCATCAACAAATGCATCTAATACCCGATGGATAACTGGATCATTATAGTAATAGTCTGAACCATGATAGCCATGGTTAGCATAGTATTCATATACTTGATCTTTAGTTAAACCGAAGATAAAGATATTGTCGTCGCCCACTTTATCCTTAATTTCAATATTAGCCCCATCAAGAGTCGCGACCGTCAAGGCACCATTTAACATGAACTTCATGTTAGATGTTCCTGAAGCTTCCTTAGAAGCAGTAGAAATTTGTTCGCTGACATCGGCCGCAGGAATAATCTTTTCAGCCAAAGTTACCCCATAATCTTCCAAGAAGACAACCTTCAACTTACCTTGAATGCTTGGATCATTGTTTACTAAGTTGGCTACTTCATTGATACACTTAATGATTGACTTGGCGTACCGATAACTAGGTGCAGCCTTAGCGCCAAAGATAAAGACGCGTGGGACCATATCCAGATTTGGATTATCCTTCAAATCAAGGTAAACCTTAACAATTCTTAACAGATTCAATAATTGCCGCTTATAAGCATGTAGTCTCTTTACCTGAACATCAAAAATTGCATCGGGAGATACTTCAATCCCCGTCTTTTCCTTGATAACGGCGGCCAAACGAACCTTGTTTTCACGCTTAGCTTGTCCAAACTTATCTAGGACAGCTTGATCATCGGCATAATCTAATAGCTTATTAACCTGTTTGATATCACTCCGCCAGTTAGTCCCCAACGTTTCGTCTAATACCCGTGCCAAAGATGGGTTGGCTAATTGTAACCAACGACGTTCTGTAATCCCGTTAGTCTTATTATTAAAGCGTTCAGGATAAAGGGTGTAGAAGTCGTGGAGCACATCTTCTTTCAATAATTCTGTGTGCAACTTAGCAACCCCATTAGTGCTATGCGAACCGATAATAGCTAGGTGAGCCATATGAACTTGACCACCCGAGATGATTCGAGTCCGTTCAATGATACTACCATCAACTTTACCGGCCCATTCTTTAACATAGCGGTTATCAATTTCAGCAATAATTTGCAGTAACCGTGGTTGGATTTCGTTCATCATTTGAATGCTCCACTTCTCCAATGCTTCCGCCATAATGGTGTGGTTGGTGTAAGACATTACTTGGACTGTTTGTTGCCAAGCATCTTCCCAGGACATGTGTTTTTCATCTAATAAAATCCGCATTAATTCCGCCACACACATTGCTGGGTGAGTATCATTGATGTGAATTCCAATGTGCTTTCCTAGTTCGGTCAATGGTTTACCATATTTTTCGTAGTGCCGCACAATACTTTGGACCCCAGCAGACACAAAGAAGTATTCTTGTTGTAACCGTAAACGCCGGCCGTCTTCGGTTGAATCGTCAGGGTAAAGAACCGCGGTTAAATCTTCCACCCGCCGTCTAGCTTCAATCGTTGGGTACTTATTTTCTTCACTTTCAGGAATTTCCGCTTCCCATAGTCTCAAAGTATTAACGTGTTGATTATGATAACCAACCATCCCCGTATCATAAGGAACCGCCCGGATGATCATCCCATCTTCATAAACTGGTTCAAGGTAGTCCCCCTTTTGTTCTAGGTGAACGTGACCACCCATTCTGACCATAACGGCCTTACTATCACGCCTTACTTCCCAAGCATTACCTACCCCGGATTTCAACCAAACACTAGGTAATTCAACCTGGTAACCATTAACAAACTTTTGTTTAAATAGACCATACTTATAGCGAATCCCATTACCATTTCCAGGAAAACCATCCGAAGCTAAGGAATCCATGAAGGCAGCCGCTAAGCGACCTAGCCCACCGTTTCCTAAGGCCATATCAGGTTCAACCTTCACTAAATCTTCTAGGTCGATTCCTAATTCTGCTAACCCTGCTTGAACTGTTTCTAACCACCCCATGTTTAAAAGGTTGCTCTTTAGCATCTTACCTGGCAAAAATTCAATTGAAAAATAATAAATTTGTTTTTCATCTTTGTTGACGTACTCTTTCCAAGTTTGACGCCACTTTCTAGTGTAAGCAGACTTTACTAACGAACATAAGGTATCATATAGTTCATAAGCGGTCGCATCTTTTACATCTAGAGCATATTTTGTTTCTAACCGTTCTTCAAATTTTTCCACAAAGTTCTCTTTAGTAAGTTCCATAATTCCTCTCCCTTTTTTAAAAAAGGAGCCAGGAATAATACCAATCCCCAGCTTCTTATTTTTATTAACACGTTAGCTGGACAAAAGACTTAATCTTTAGCAACATTAATTACGGATAATTTCTTCATAAAGTGCTTCATAGCTTTGACTAGCTGTCTGCCAACTAGAGTCTCTCTTCATCGCATTAGTTACCAATTTCTTCCAAACTTTTGGTTCATTAGTATAAACCCCTAATGCCTGTTTAATTGTTTCCATCATATAAAATGAATTGTATTCTTCAAACCCAAAGCCGGTCCCGGTATGTTCGATTGGATTATAAGCTTCAACACTATCCTTTAAGCCCCCAATTTGGTGAACGATTGGTAGGGTCCCATAACGCATCGAGATCATCTGGGACAAGCCACATGGTTCAAAGGCCGATGGCATCAAGAACATATCACAGCCTGCATAGATTTCTTGAGCCAAGTTAACATCAAAATCAATCTTGACCCCACACTTATCTGGATACTTATCACCAAAGTACCAGAAGTCATGTTCTAAATCAGGGTAGCCTGTACCAAGCACTACTACTTGAACATCAAATTGAAGCAAGTTTTCCATTTCGCTTACTACTAACTGGAAGCCTTTTTGGTAAGTTAGCCGACTGACAATTCCAATTAGGGGAACGTCTTTTCTAACCGGCAAGCCAAACTTTTGCTGGAGTTCAGCCTTATCCACCGCCTTGCCCTTCAAATTATTCTTGGTAAAGGTGTGTTTAATGTTAGGATCAGTCTTAGGATTATTTGTTTCATAATCAATCCCATTTAAAATCCCAGACAACTTCCAATTTACCATCCGTAATACGCCATCTAACCCGCAACCAAATGCTGGTGTTTGGATTTCACCGGCATAGCTTGGACTAACAGTATTAATTTTATCGGCGTATAAAATCCCGGCTTTCATAAAGTTAACCGCATCCCCAAAACGAACCGTGCCGTCATCATAACGACCTGTATCCATCCCAAATAATTCTGGTAAGACGTCGCGGCCGTATTGTCCTTGGAATTCAAGGTTATGAATCGTTAGGACGGTCGCAATTTGTTGGTAAGCATTAATCCAGCCATACTTTTCCCGTAATAGGAAGGGAATGAAGGCGGTGTGGTAATCATTTACATGGAGGACATCGGGAATAAAGTTTACCTTTTCCATCATTTCAATGACTGCTTGTTGGAAAAAGGCAAACCGTTCACCATCATCATAGTAGCCATAAAGACCCGGGCGCTTAAAATAGTATTCGTTATCAATAAAAAAGTATTCGACCCCGTCTTGTTCTAAGTGCATCAAGCCACAATACTGACTCCGCCAACCAACGTTAACGCGGAAATTAAATAAGTAAGCTAACTTTTGCTTATACTCTTCTTTCATCCCAGCAAAGTATGGTAAGACTACCTTTACCTCATGACCCTTTTTAGCTAGGTACTTAGGTAGCGCTCCGACCACGTCTCCAAGGCCACCAGTCTTAAAAAAAGGGGCACACTCCGCTGCTGCAAATAAAATTTTCATTCACTTAGCCTCCAATAACGTCTGCGGTAATATGAGTATCTTTTTCGATTACTACCGGTTTTTCAGGCGTACCTTCAATCTTTAGGTTAGCGTCAATCGTTACATTCTTATCAAGAATTGCATATTTAACGCTGGTATTTTCACCCACATTAGCGCTTCCCATTAAGACAGAGCCGATAACCTCTGCCCCATTTTCAACAACAGTTCGCCGTGAAATTAGGCTGTCTTCAACCTTCCCCTTAATGACACAACCAGTTGCAAACTGACTCCGCCGAACTTCTGAATCTTCGGTAAAGTAAGTTGCCACTTCATTTTTAGTCCGCGTAATTACTTTTTGGCTGGAGAATAAAAGTGAGTTGAATTTTTCAGGATTTAACATATCCATGTTAGCTTGGTAGTAGCTCTTAACACTGTAAATGTTGCTCATGTAACCTGTGTATTCATAAGCAGAGCTCTTAACCTTAGTCAATTCGCTAACTAAAAATTCTTCAATGCTGGTTGGTGCACCTGCATTTTGCCCGGCGTTTAAGGCCTTAATTAACCAGTCGGTATTAGCGATAAAAATTCCCATGGCTAAGTTATAGGTATCGTCTTTTTCGCTTAAGTCATTGAATTTTTTAGTACCTAAAACCGTTCCGTTTTCTCCTAAAGTTAGGATTTGGTCATCACTAGCAATATCATTTCTAGCAACCCGTTTAAAGACCGCCGTAATTTCATTATTTTGAGCTTGATGAATCTTTAATACGGCCCGCAAATCAACGTTAGCTAAAATCTTGTTAGAGATGAACACTGTGTATGAAGCCTTTGATTTTTGTAAGTAATCGATTACGTCATCAAAGTAGGTCTTACCTTCTGCCTTACGCCGGAGAATATCTTGATAGAAACTAATATATTGATAACTACCAATACTGTCTAAGCCCCATTCACGTCCCCCACCAAGATGGTCAAAGACTGACTTAATCCGCCCTTCATTCATAATCATAAATACGTTTCTAATATTGGCATTTACCACGCTTGAAAGGGCAAAATCTATAATCCGGTATTTGCAATCAAAGTAGAGGGTGGAGAGGGGCCGATTCTTAGTTAAGGGTAAAAGACTCGTATATTCGTGTTCGTTACCAATAATTGCACACATTCTATTAGTCTTCATTAACTTTCACTCCAATCACTTCAGAATTTCCTACGACAGCGATTTCATCACTACCGTCAATTTCAGCGTTATCACCAATAACCGCATTTTCACCAATGATTGCGCGGTTAATCTTGACATTTTTACCAATCGAAGCCCCCGGCATAACGATACTGTCCTTAACCACACTGCCTTCCTTTACTTGAACGTTGGCAGCTAAAATTGAGTGCTCAATATCACCTGCTACAAAGCAACCGTCAACAATCATTGAGTTATTAACGTTAGCGGTATCCGTAATGAATTGAGGTGGTGCAATTGGATTTTTAGAATAAATTCTCCAACTGTGATCGCGGATATCTAAACCGCCCTTATCATCAATGAATTCCATGTTAGCTTCCCAAAGCGAATCAATTGTCCCAACATCTTTCCAATAACCTGAGAAGTTGTAAGCAAAGACATTATCCCCACTCTTAATGTAAGCAGGAATAACATTCTTACCAAAGTCAACCATTGGAACACCTTTTGTAAAGCCATTGACTAATACCTGTCTTAGGCGTGGCCAACTAAAGATATAAATCCCCATTGAAGCGTGGTTACTCTTTGGTTCCGCTGGCTTTTCTTCGAACTCGATAATGCGATTATTTTCATCGGTATTCATAATACCAAACCGGCTAGCTTCATCCCAAGGAACATCGATAACAGCAACCGTTAAAGCGGCATTTTTTTCCTTATGTTGTTGCAGCATATCTTCATAGTCCATTTTGTAGATATGGTCTCCCGATAGGACCAATAAGTATTCTGAATCCATGCTATCAATGTAATCAATATTTTGGTAGATAGCGTGCGCAGTACCTTCAAACCACTTACTGCCTTCATTACTTGAATATGGTTGTAAGATAGTTACCCCAGAATCAAGCCGATCTAGCCCCCAACTAGCACCGTTACCTATATGATTATTCAATACAAGAGGTTGATATTGGGTAATTACCCCAATATTGTGAACCCCAGAGTTTACACAGTTACTCAAGGTAAAATCGATAATGCGGTAGCGGCCACCAAATGGAACCGCGGGTTTCGCAATATTTTTAGTTAACTTTTTTAACCGGGTGCCTTGACCACCAGCCAAAATCATTGCAAGCATTTCATTTTTCATATTCTAAGATGGATTTACTCCATCCCACACCTCTTTTCTATGAAAATCTATTAACAAAACTTACTTCTTCTTTTTAACTTCCTTTTTAGCAGTAGGATGCTTCTTTTTCTTACGCAAATTAATATCAACCGGCTTTAAAATAATTGCCCCTAAGGCAGGAACTGTTGTCGTGATTACTTGCTCAAATTGCTTGAAGCTTTCATCTTGACTCAGGCTATCAACATTGTGCTTAGTCCATGTCCCCCCAAATTCTCTCATTTCAGTATTGAATACTTCTTGATACTTACCAGGATATGGGACCCCAATCTTGAAGTTTCTTCTTTCAACCGGGGTTAAATTCATTGCAATTATTAAGAAATCCTTCTTACGTTTGCCGTGTCTAATGAAGGTCAAGACCGTTTCATCAGTATTATCTGCGTCAATTACTTCCAGGGTATTTTCAGTGTGGTCAGTTTCCCACAAAGCGCGATTATCGTGGTAAAACTTGTTTAAGCTGGCAGTATAATGTTGCATACTTGCATTCAAATCGTCTTGCAAATCAACCCACTCTAATTGGTCGTCATACTTCCACTCTAAAAACTGGCCCCATTCGCTTCCCATGAACAAGAGTTGCTTACCAGGGTGGGTAGCCTGATAGAGATAAAGTGTCCGTAACTGGGCAAACTGCCGGTACCGATCTCCCCACATCTTATGCATCAAACTCTTTTTGCCATGCACCACTTCGTCATGAGAAAGCGGTAAAATAAAGTTTTCAGACATTCGGTACATCCACGAAAAAGTCAGTAAATTCAAATGATACTTGCGATAAACTGGATCCATTTCGAAAAACTTCAAAACGTCGTTCATCCAGCCCATGTTCCACTTATAATCAAACCCAAGCGAATCTTCTTCTAGCATCCCCGTAACCTTTGTCCCGGCAGATGATTCTTCTGCCATAATGATAGTCTTAGGATGCTTTAATTTGACTACACTATTAAACTTCCGTAAGAAGTGCCAACCTTCCAGATTACGATTGCCCCCGTCTTTATTAGGTTTCCAAGGGCCAACATCATAGTCTAAGTAAATCATATTTGAAACTGCATCTACCCTAAGTCCGTCTAGGTGGAAAGTCTCAATCCAATAAAGGGCACTAGAAATTAAGAATGATTGCACTTGCGGTTTGCCTAAATCAAAATTCAAAGCTCCCCACCCGATATTATTAGCGCGATCAGAGTCATAATATTCATAGGTTGGTGTCCCATCATAATAAGGAAGCGTATCATCGTTACGGCAGAAATGACCTGGTACCCAATCAACCAAGACCCCAATATTTTCATTATGACAAGCGTTGACAAAATATTGGAAATCCTCAGGTGTTCCATAGTAGGAAGAAAGGGCAAAATAACCGATTAACTGGTAGCCCCAAGAAGCTCCTAACGGATGCTCCATCAAGGGCATAAATTCTACGTGAGAATAGCCCAATTTCTTCAAATATGGTACTAGCTCATCTGTTAAGTCCTTAAAAGTATATGGGCTACCATCGGCATGGTGTTTCCAAGACGATGCATGCACCTCATAAATATTTAAGGGACGCTCAAAGTAGTTAGACCTTTTTTGTCTCCCCCGCCACAGTCCATCAGTCCAATGGAAGTCTTTCAAGTCGTAGAGGATGGCCGCATCTCCTGGTCGTTTTTCAAACCTTTGCGCAAATGGATCAATTTTAAAAATTTGCCGACCATTAGCCTGGGTAACATTATACTTATACATCTGACCTTCTTTAGGAATAGTCGTAAACACAGACCAAACTCCCTCTTGGTCTTTGGTCAGAGGAATCCCCTCAGCTTGCCACTCATTAAATTCACCAACTAGGGAAACGTTTTGTGCATTCGGAGCCCACACCGAAAAGATAAAACCATCTTTGCCATCAACCGTCGCCTTATGTGCACCTAGAGTGTTATAAGCATGAAAGTTCTCACCAGTCGTAAATGTCGCTAGGCCTTTTTTTAAGTCATTCATATTAAATTTGCCCACAGCGACCCCTCCTTGCAAAATAATCTAGATAGTCATAGTTTAATAACTCTCTATTTATATAATACCATAAATCTTTGAAGATACCTTATTTTTTCTAATTTTAAGAACAAATTATTGTATTCGTTTTAAAAGTTGCAGTTACAAGCTTTTACTATAAAAAGTAACCATTAGAATAATCGGTTACATTATAATTATAATCTTCTTCTAATCATAACTTTTTAGCAACAACGCTCTTTTCTTGTTAAGATTTAATCTAAATAAGCTTAGAAAAAATCTAAAAAACGCTTTCTTAACTTGCATTTAAGCCCCTTCTTTTTTCTAATTAAATAAACATGCATTAATTTAAACTTAATTTAACCCAACTAAAAAGACACCTAGCAATTGCCAGGTGCCCCTTTACTTAAAGCCTAAGCGATATGATTTTCACGTAAGATAGCGTCTACTAATTTTTGCGCCTCCGGCGTTTTAGTCCACTCTTCAAAGTGATTCATCTGTTCAGTCGGCATCTCAAAATTTTCGTTTACATACTGCTCATATTTAATGACGTTAGTTGATCTGGGAATATTCAATTGCAAAATCCTAACCTGTTTAATAAATCCCCGTACTGCAGCCAACTCTGCCCGGCCATTTTGAACCATGTTGGCAATTTCAAAGTACCTACTTCCGTCATTTCTAGTAATTTCTTCGATTAAAGTCAACGTCTCGTTACTTTTCAATAACAACAACTCCCTTATTAGCAGTCTCATTAACTTTCAAACTCGATTATAGCACAAAAAGCTCAAAACAACAAAACCACTGTAACTAAAAAGCTACAGTGGTTGGCATAAGAGAGAAAGAGAATTGATTAGAAGGTAAATTAGTTTAAATACCTTACTCCTATAATATACTCCCGTCTGTAAGCGTTGTCAAACTATTTTTAAGTTTTTTTACTTAATTTATTCAACTTGTCCTTCCTCCTATTAAAGCCTATACTAAGTAGTAGTTTATTAGGTTAGGATGTTCACACTATGATTAATACTAAACAATTTCAACTCTCGCTTTTTTTAGGGTTAGTGATTACTTTAATTCACCTCCTGTTGGAATTCACCCAACTTAACTCTGGAACTAACCTTACTTTTGACACCCTGTTACTCTTTTTCCATACTAAGTTTTTCCTACTTCCCATCCTGGTTTGGTTCTTAGAGTACCTAGTCAATACTAGCATCTGCTACTTGTTTTTCCGCCTACTAACCCACCTCATCAAATTATTTCAATAGATAACAAAAAAGGCTGTGATAAGAGTAACTTTTCTTACTCATATCACAGCCTTTTATTTTGAATCAAACTAATATTTAGGCTTCACTTACACCCATTTCTTCTTCGACCACTGCTACAATCTGCATGACATAATCATGAACCTCCTCTTTAGTAGGAGCTTCTGCCATGACACGCAATAAGTCTTCGGTGCCACTAGGACGTACTAACACCCGACCATCGTCACCCATCTTATCTTCAACCTTAGCAATGACTTCTTTAATCTTTTCATTGTCCAAAGCAGCTTTTTTATCAGTTACACGGACGTTGACTAATTCTTGTGGATAAGTCGTAACTTCAGCTGCCAGTTGTCCTAAGGTCTTACCTGTTTGCTTAATAATGTTTAATAGCTGTAAAGCTGTCAACATCCCATCACCAGTAGTATTGAAGTCCAAGAAGACTACGTGGCCTGATTGTTCCCCACCAAGATTGTAACCATTCTTCCGCATTTCTTCAACGACATAGCGGTCACCAACCTTAGTTTTTACTGAGTTTAACCCATTAGCTTCCATTGCCTT
Source organism: Ligilactobacillus agilis DSM 20509 (assembly GCF_001436215.1). Lineage (GTDB taxonomy): Bacteria > Bacillota > Bacilli > Lactobacillales > Lactobacillaceae > Ligilactobacillus > Ligilactobacillus agilis. Next base: position 99,066 of record NZ_AYYP01000010.1, on the reverse strand, counting down.
ATATAAACCAATATTAGACATGACAGTGGTTACGATGGTATCCTTTTTCAAACGACCACGTTGACTAAGATATTTACCACAGATATACATAATCTTATCGCCATCTACAATTTCGCCGTTTTCATCAACTGCAATACAACGGTCCCCATCGCCATCAAAGGCAATTCCGACCTGTGCGCCCTTTTCAAGCACAAACTTAGCCAAAGCTTCAGGGTGAGTTGACCCTACCCCGGCATTAATATTAATTCCATCCGGACTAGTTGCCATCGTTTCAAAGTCTGCATTTAAATCAGCAAATAATCTTGAAACTAACGCACTGGTTGAACCATTTGCACCGTCAACTGCAATATGTAGCCCAGTTAAATCGTCTGGAATCGTTTGTTCTAAAAATTGAGTATACTTCAAAGCCCCTTCTTTATAGTCGTTAATCCTACCCAAACCTTCTGCAGCTGGCCGGGGAAGGTTATCGCTGGCTTGATCTAGCAGTACTTCAATTTCTTCTTCTTGATCATCAGATAATTTATAACCATCACTACCAAAGAACTTAATCCCATTATCTGAAGCTGGGTTATGGGAGGCAGAAATCATAATCCCGGCATCGGCATCTTGTAAGCGGACAAGGTATGCCACCCCTGGGGTTGTCATTACTCCTAAGGTGAAGACTTCAATCCCTACGGATAATAAGCCAGCAATTAGGGCGCTTTCTAACATTTGCCCAGAAATTCTTGTATCACGAGCCACTAATACCCGGGGAGTTTTCCCGCTTGCATGCTGTGTTAGGACGTAGCCTCCACAACGTCCCAATTTGAAGGCCAACTCAGGGCTTAAACTTTGATTGGCAATTCCTCTGACACCGTCTGTACCAAAATACTTCATACTATTTTAATCCTCGTTTCTTTAACTTAATTCTCAGCTTCATCACTGCTACTAGAACTACTTAACTGACTGCTAGTACTTGAAGAACTGGTTGCTTCGGAACTACTATCATCCGTAGCTACCGTTTCCTTCGTACTACTGGCACTGCTTGTTTCAGCTTGCGAACTAGCTTGGTTTTGCTTTTGAGCAGTACTTGCTTCCTTTTGACTAACACTGACGTTAACCGTAATTGTGGTTGGACTGATAGCGGTTATCCCGCTTTGACTTGGAGACAAGCGGACATTTTCGACCGTGTCCGCCGTCACCCCGGTAATTGATACCGGCACGTCTAAGCGGTTCAATTTGCTTAAAGCCTCCTTAGTTCCGTGGACAGTCACTGTCTTAGTATCCGAACTAAAACTATACTTCATATTGCTTACCCCTTCGCCCCGTGCAACTAAGTTAATTGGAACCCTTTTACTTGCACTAGCCGTATAAATCGGCACTGTTGCCGTTACGTTAGCCGGGGAAATAACAACGTTTAATACTTTACCACTTTCATCTAAGGCTTGCAAAGCCACGTTTTTAGCGTAGGTCTCATTGGCATTACGCGGCAAATTCAGGTTAGCCACCACTTTATCTAGGTTATTAATATCTTTAGCGGCCCCCGTTACCGTCACATATGCTTGTGAACTATATGCTTCTCCAGCAGCATACCCACTTGCAATCCGATTGCTATCATACCTAACTTGAACCGCTGTTTTCTTAGTCTTTTTCTTACTAATTTGTACCGTAATCTTTTCGGGAATGATTTTTACGGTCAACTCACTACTTAGACCTGAATCTTTCAACCTAACGGTGTGGACCCCTGGTTTTAAGTCATTTAAGTCGGCATAAATTTCAAAGTTTTGTGTATTTTTAGCCGCAATTACTAGCGCCGACGGACCACTAATTTTGACCTTAACCACATCGGGATACCCACTTACAAAGTATTTATCGCTATTAACATTTAGTTTTAAATCCGTTTCTAGTGTAATTGTTTTATTAGAAACTAAGCTACTACCGAAGGTCCCGGAATTACCACTACGCGTCGTATTTCCTTTTTCAGATGTTACGTAAAATGAAAGTAACAAGGCAAAAAATAGGGAAATTAGCCGGTAAAAAAGCTTAGAGTTAAAAGCTTGTCTTACTTTCAATGCTTATGTCCCCCTCCTTTTATCATCCCTTCAATAAAGCGTGTAACTGGATTGGTCTTTACTTCTTCTTGCCGCGGAACTAATTCATTACGCAACAATTTCAAATAATCCTGCTGGGTAAGGTCACGGATCAACTCGTTATTCTTCGTAACTGTTACCCCACCGGTTTCTTCTGAAACAACAATTGTTAACGCATCAGTTACCTCACTGATTCCAACCGCTGCTCTGTGTCTGGTTCCGAGCTCTTTAGGAATTAAATTACTCTCAGATAAAGGCAAGTAGGCGGCTGCTACTGCAATCTTATTATCCTTAATAATTACGGCCCCATCATGTAAAGGGGTATTAGGAATAAAAATATTGATTAGTAACGCACCCGTGACATCGGCATCGAGGCTTATTCCAGTTTCAATGTAATCTTCTAAGCCGGTATTTTGTTGGATAGTGATTAAAGCACCAATCCGCCGTTTAGACATATATTGAATGGCTTGATCCAAAGCTTCAACCATTTTTTCTTCTTGATTGCCGGTTTTATTATAGGTAAATACCGAACCACGCCCTAGATGCTCTAACCCCCGTCTGATTTCAGGCTGAAAGATAATGATGATTGCAATAATCCCCCAATTAATAACCTGATCCATAATCCACGATAGAGTTTGCAACCCTACATACCAACTTATTAACTTAATTACAATAATGACTAAAACACCCTTAAATAACTGAACAGCTTTGGTTCCCTTTAAGAGCATCATTAATTCATAAATAACAAACCATACCAGGCAAATATCGATTAAATTAACAAAATTACGCAGGGTGAGCAAATCTCCCCAATTAATTGCCATTAGTAAGATCACCCCTCTTTTTAAATTTCTTTTTCATTATATCACGACTTTAAAAATTATTTTAGCTTTGCTCAATTGACCGCCAGCTAAATTTTAATGGTCACCACTAAAAAGTTAAAATATCCCTAAATACAGTTTTTTAGTAAGCAAATTTTCTTAGCATTTGTTAGAATAGTAGTAATAAATTCTAGGGTGATGTTTTATGTCTACGAAATCTAAATGGTTAATCCGGACAGCGTTTTGGCTGTATATGTTGTATGTCTACCTAACCGTTGTCCGTCACAACTCTTTTTATAGTTTTTTACTTTTAAATACTTTTTTAGCCTACATTCCAATTGAACTTTCCTTTCACATTAAGGAAAAACAAACTGGGCTGTTATTTTATCCCCTGTTGATTGGTTGGTTATTATTTTATCCCAATGCCCCCTATATCTTAACCGACCTCTTTCACCTAGCGCGGATGACCCCTTACAATCCGACTACAGGTTTAATGAGCTTTAACTTGCATATGTGGCTAAACTTTACCAACTTAGTTTCCTCAGCATTAGCAGCAGCCCTAATCGGAAATTGGAGTCTCCAATACGTAGCAGATGTCATTTGCTTGCGCTTCAAACTACATAATAATTTCGGGCGCCTAAGCATTGTCACGCTCTTGCTACTATTATCGTCGGTCGGCATTTACGTTGGCCGGTTCTTACGGCTCCACACCGCTTACTTATTCTTAAACCCTAATTGGGTAATTGAGCAACTGCTTAACATGTGGAGCATCCGGATGCTAGCCTTCGTTTGCTTCATGTTCTTACTACAACTAATTATTTGGTTGAGCACCTACTTAAGTTATCTCGCTTTTAGAAATATGGATTCTAAGTTCAATTAACAAAAACCGTTTGAAATCAAGTTCGATTTCAAACGGTTTTTTATTACTTACTTTTTGTTTTTTCAATCCAACTAACTGTCACGCCCGATAATTCGAACTTCCGTTTCTAAATCCACATCAAATTTAGCCTTAATTTCTGCTTGAATATGATGAATAACATCTAGGTAATCGCTAGCGGTCGCATGGTCCACGTTGACAATAAAACCTGCGTGTTTTTTAGAAACCTGCGCCCCCCCACTTTGGTAACCTTGTAGGCCAGCATCACAAATTAATTTACCTGTAAAATGTCCTACCGGTCTCTTAAAGACACTCCCACAAGAAGGATATTCCAACGGCTGCTTAGACGCCCGTAAGAAGTTCAATTCTTCCATTCGGTTACGGATTGCATACCTATCACCTGCCCGCAAACTAAAAGTTGCTTGCAAAACAATATCGTCTTCTTCTTGGAGGCGGCTGTGCCGATAAGCAAAGTGGAGTTCATTATTTTGGTAAGTTTTTAACTGACCATCGCGGGTGATAACTTCGACTGATTTAACAACGTCCTTAATTTCTCCATCATAAGCACCAGCGTTCATAAAAATAGCTCCCCCGATACTACCAGGGATACCCGCAGCAAATTCCAAGCCAGTTAACCCGGCTTGATATGCAACTTGAGTCGTTTTAATTAAAGAAGCTCCGGCCTGGGCCAAAATAAAATTACCCTCAACCTTGATTTCATTCATATCGGTTAGAATAATCACTAGCCCTAAGATTCCACCTTCTTTGACAATCAAGTTACTAGCATTGCCAATTACAGTTACAGCTACCTGGTTTTCCTTAGCAAATACCAATAATGATTTGATTTCAGCAACATTTTTAGGAAAGGCTAGGCATTCGGCCGGACCACCCGTTTTAGTATTTGTATATTTAGCTAATGGCTCAGCTGCTAATATTTTGATTTTCGGAAACTTAACCTTAAATTCTTGTGCTAGTTCAGTCATTATAATAATACTTCCTCACATTTTAATAATACTACCCTATTTTAGCATTTTTTAGGGCGTCTTGCTTGATTTAGAACCCACTTCTGTTAAACTTTTAACGTAAAGTCAAAATTTGAAAGAAGGACTCCTATGGATTTTGTTGCCTTTGATTTCGAAACGGCCAACGCAAAGAGAAATAGCGCTTGCTCACTAGCATTGAGTGTTGTTCGTAATGGTCAAATTGTCGATGAATTTTACTCGCTAATTAATCCCCAAGCTGAGTTTGCTCCAACTAACATTCGCATTCACGGGATTCGACCTGCTGATGTAAAAAAGGCACCAACTCTAGCCGAGCTGTGGCCTCATATTCAGTCTTTTTTCCAGCCCAACCAGTTGGCTGTCGCCCATAATGCTAGCTTTGATTGTAGCGTTTTAAAGTGCACCCTGGAAAGTTATGACATTACGGTACCACAATTTTTGGTCTTAGATACCCTAAAGACTAGTCGGAAATTTTTTGCCGACTTTCCTAATCAAAAGCTCGACACTATTTGTCAACGACTTAATATTTCACTTGAAAACCACCATAACGCCTTAGCCGATGCATCTGCTTGTGCTAACATCTTACTTTACCAAGCAAACCATTTTGGCAGCTCCGCCTTGGTAGATTTTATTAAAACTTATCCCAAATAAAAAGTACCTAACAAGTTGGTTTCACAAAACCACTTTGTTAGGTACTTTTTTAAAACTAAATCTTTAAGAACTTACTCATTGATAAACCAGAACCTAAAGCCCCGATAACAATCCCAATTACGGCTAAAAGTAAGTCGATTTCCCATAAAAACTGACCTGGTGTTAACAACCGGTATGCTGTTCCTTCAAAGGACTTGGATAAAACAGCGTAAGCCCAGTTGTAACCAAAATCAACTAATATAATTGGAATAACGGCACCAAGCAACCCTGTCCAAGCTCCTTCTAAAACAAACGGCCAGCGAATATAGCTATTAGTAGCTCCTACTAAGCGCATGATTCCAATCTCATCTTTACGTGATAAAATCGTAATCCGAATTGTGTTGGAAATCAAGAACACAGCCACGAATAACAAGAGGACACTGATAGTTAAGCCCCACTTTTGAATAGTTGCTACGGCTTTAAACAACTTCTTAGCTGCTACTCCACCATAACGAGCATCGTAGACGTTCTTAATCTTCTTAGCTTGCTTGGCAACCTTGATGGTTTGGTCGGGTGAGTTAGTCTCAACAATGTAAACATCGTAGAGCGGGTTACTATCCCCTTGGAATAAACGGAAGTCATCACCGTAAACCCCAATTACATTTTTTAATTCTTGCTTACGACTGGAGAACTTAATCTTCTTAACGGCCTTGATTTTAGTCAAATCAGCCTTAATTTGTTTAATCTGTTCCTTGTTAGTTCCACGGTTAATAACTACTCGAACTTGCACGTCCCTTTCAACATCATGGGCAACTTTATTGATATTTAATAAGACTGAGAGTAATACCCCTACCAATAATAAGGTTACTGTTACAGCTGAAATTGCGGCAACTGACATCCAACCATTACGTCTTAAACTCTTAAAACTTTCGGTCAGATGACGCTTAAGCGTTAGCGTCTTCATTACTATAAACCCCTTCCTCTTCATCACGAATAATCTTACCACCATTAATTTCTAACACCCGGTGTTTGTATTCATTCACTATAAAACTGTTGTGAGTCGCCATTACAACCGTAGTTCCTTGCTTATTAACCTGTTCTAGAATTTCCATAATTCCTTCGGCGGTTTCAGGATCTAGGTTACCAGTTGGTTCGTCAGCAATCAAAATGCTTGGCTCGTTTGCAATTGCCCGTGCAATCGCCACCCGTTGCTGTTCGCCCCCTGACAATTCCGCTGGAAAATTATCCCGCTTGGCACTTAGACCAACTAAGTCTAAAACGCGACTTACCCTTTGTTCAACTTCTTCTGGGGTTTTTTCAATTACTTGTAAAGCATAGGCGATGTTTTCAAACACTGTTAGCCGTGGTAATAACTTGAAATCTTGGAAAACAATCCCTAATTCGCGCCGTAAAAATGGAATTTCCCGACTCTTAATATTTTCCAAAGCATATTCATTTACAATAATGCTCCCCGATGTGGGAGCTTCTTCCCGGTACATCATTTTTATAAAAGTTGATTTTCCCGCCCCACTAGGACCGACAACGTAAACAAATTCGCCCGGCTTTATTTTTACCGAAATATTGTTGGTTGCTGTAATATTATTATCGTATTTTTTTACGACGTTTTTAAATTCAATCAAAAAAGTTACCTCCCTACAGATTGTAATAGCCTTAATAATTATATCATTTTGGCTTAGCTTAAGGTTGCAATTAAATTACAGTTACTTATCATTATCCCCACTTGCTTTGTGAATGTTCCACTGGAGATAAGCGTTGATAAAGGGATCTAAGTCCCCATCCATTACCGCCCCAGTATTACCAGTTTCGTAGCCAGTCCGGTGGTCTTTAATCATTGAGTAGGGGTGGAAAACATAAGATCTTATTTGGGATCCCCAAGAAATATCCAGCTGTTCACCTTGCAACTTGGCTTTTTCCTTTTCCTTAGCTTCTAATTCCAGTTGATACAACTTAGATTTCAACATACTTTCGGCCGTAGCCCGGTTTTGGAATTGCGAACGTTGAGCTTGACTCGAAACAACAATTCCCGTCGGAATGTGAATCAACCGTACCGCTGAAGAAGTTTTATTGATATGCTGCCCCCCAGCTCCACTAGCTCGAAAGACTTCCATCTTCACATCTTCTGGCCGCAACTCTACTTCAACAGAATCATCTAGCTGAGGCATAACATTTACAGAGGCAAAAGAGGTATGCCGTCTGCCCGCCGCATCAAATGGTGAAATTCTCACTAAGCGGTGAACCCCTTTTTCACTTCTGAGGTAACCGTAAGCGTTCGTCCCTTCAATTAGTAGGGTAACACTTTTAATCCCCGCTTCATCTCCGGCCTGATAATCTACTGTTTCAACCTTAAATCCATGCTGGTCTGCCCAGCGCGTATACATTCTTAATAACATCGAACCCCAATCTTGCGATTCAGTCCCACCAGCTCCAGGGTGGATTTCTAAGATTGCATTGTCCTTGTCATAAGGTTGGTTCAACAAAATGCTTAGTTGGTAGGCTTGTAACTTGTTAGCAGCCGCCGCATAGGTTTGCTCTAGTTCCGCTAATAATTCTTGATCGGTTGGTTCTTCAGCCACCATTTCTAAGAGAACTTCTAAGTCCTCAACTAGCTTTACTAACTCTTTGAAATTATCATACTTAGCCTTTAATTCATTATTTTGATTGATTAACTTCTGAGCGGACTCTTGGTCATCCCAAAAGCCCGGTTGAGCCATCTTATTTTCATTAAGGGCAATCTCTTCTTCTAGTTCATCTAAGTCAAAGAGACCTCCTAAATTCTAAGATTTTTGCCTTCATTGTGGCAATTTCACGTTTGTAATCACTATATTCCATTTTATCCTCCATTCAAAAAGCTGAAAAGCAAGCTTACTTCAGTCTTACCTTCCAGCTTTATTTTTACCGCTTAATATTTTGGCGAATTTCCGCCTTCATGAAGAGGCGGGTAACGTCGTATTCAATATCCCCAATCATCTGTTCAAACATTCTGAAACCATCTGATTGGTATTCAACCAACGGATTCAATTGTCCGTAACCACGAAGACCGATTGATTGGCGTAATTGATCCATTTCATCGATGTGATCAGTCCACCGGGAGTCTACCACCCGTAAGATAACAACCTTTTCAAATTCTAGCATTTGACTAGCATCATATAGTTGTTTTTCTTTTAACTTGTAGTTAGCCTCGGCACGGTCCATTAGGTAAGCAACAATCTCATCAGGAGTCTTGCCAACTAAATCTGCCAATTCAATGCTATCTTCATTAACCATTGCTGATACAGCAAAATCTAAAATAGCTTGCAAGTTCCACTCATTCTTTTCACCCTGAGTATGAACTTGAACTGTATGCTCTACAGTTCGCTTAATCATTGGCATAATTACACCCTTGAGTGACTTATCTTCCATGATTACTTGTTGCCGTTGGCTGTAAATAATTTCACGTTGAGCCCGCATTACATCATCGTATTGTAACACTTGCTTTCTAGTATCGTAGTTATTACCTTCAACCCGCTTTTGCGCAGATTCAACTTGCTTAGTAATCATCCGTGATTGGATAACCGCATCATCATCGGCCACTTTCATTCGTTCCAAGAATGCCTTGATTCTTTCTGAACCAAAGCGTAGCATCAAATCATCTTCCAGCGATAGATAGAATTGTGACACCCCTGGATCACCTTGACGACCTGACCGGCCCCGTAACTGATTATCAATCCGGCGCGATTCGTGCCGTTCTGTCCCAATTACGGCTAAACCACCAAGTTCACGAACACCCGGCCCCAGTTTGATATCGGTACCCCGACCGGCCATGTTAGTAGCAATTGTGACAGCTCCTCTTTGCCCGGCATTCATAACAATTTCAGCTTCCCGGGCGTGGTTTTTGGCGTTTAAGACAGAGTGAGGAATTCCCTCTTGATCAAGCATATGTGACAAAAGCTCAGAGGTTTCCACAGCCACCGTCCCAACCAAGATTGGTTGTCCAGCTTCATGGCGAGTCTTAATATCTTCTACCACCGCTTTAAACTTACTCTTTAAAGTTGGATACAATAAATCAGGCCGGTCTTCCCGGGCGATTGGCCGGTTAGTTGGAATTGTCACAACTTCCATGTTATAGATTTCCCGGAATTCTTCTTGTTCCGTCTTGGCAGTCCCAGTCATCCCCGAGAGTTTCTTATACATTCTGAAGAAGTTTTGGTAGGTAATGTTAGCCATTGTTTTAGTTTCTTCTTTAATTTCAACGTGTTCTTTAGCTTCGATAGCCTGGTGCAACCCATCGGAGTAGCGCCGGCCATCCATAATCCGCCCTGTAAATTGGTCAACAATCAAGACTTCCCCATCTTGGACCACATAATCTTTATCCCGTAACATGATAAAGTTAGCCCGCAAGGCATTATCTAAGTGGTGATTTAAGGCTGTGTTATCTGGGTCATATAAGTTGGTTAACCCAAAGTATTTTTCACCCTTCTTGATTCCTTCCTCAGTCAAGGAAACAGTCTTAGACTCCAAGTCAATCTTAAAGTCTTCATCTTCCGTTAGCGTTTTAGCAAACCGGTCTGTCCGCGTATAAAGCATAGTTGAACCAGTTGCTTGCCCTGAAATAATCAGCGGTGTCCGCGCTTCATCGATTAAAATAGAGTCTACTTCATCGACAATTACAAAGTTAAGTGGGCGTTGTACCATATCTTCTCTGTAAACAACCATGTTATCCCGCAGGTAGTCAAAGCCTAATTCACTGTTAGTGGAATAGGTAATATCAGCCGCATAAGCTTCCCGCTTTTCGGCTGGAGTCTTGCTAGCGATATTTAAGCCAACTTTTAATCCTAACCAATTATAAAGTTCACCCATTTCACTGGCATCACGACTAGATAAATACTCGTTAACAGTAACAACGTGTACCCCTTCTCCTGATAAGGCGTTGAGGTAAACAGGCATAGTAGCCGTCAAAGTCTTTCCTTCACCAGTTTTCATTTCTGCAATATTACCTTCGTGAAGAACAATCCCCCCGATAATTTGAACCCGGTAAGGATATAGGCCTAAAACCCGACGAGCCCCTTCACGTGCAACCGCAAAGGCTTCTGGCAAGAGTTCATCTAAACTACTGCCATTTTGGTAACGTTGCTTTAATTCTGGTGTTTTTGCTTTTAATTCTTCATCTGATAAAGCTTCCATCGTACTTGCATAAGCTTCAACTTTATCAGCAATTTTTCCTAAACGCTTTAATTCACGTTTATCACTTTCAACCCATTTTCTTAGGAAATTTGCCATCTTATAAATCCTTCCTAATTTGTTTTCTTTTAAAAAAATTAAATTTCAATTTAAAATTTAGTATACCAAGGTATATTCTAGCATTATTTTCAGAAAATTTAAACATAAAAAAGGGTTGCCACTATCGACAACCCTCCCTAGCACTAGCTAGCTATCTTATTTAGTTAGCGAAGACTAGCCTTCGTCACCTGCTTCGATTAAGCCGTAACGTCCATCCTTACGACGGTAAACGATGTTAATGCCTTGGGTTTCAGCATCTTCATAGATGAAGAAGTTGTGGCCTAACATGTCCATTTGTAAGACAGCTTCTTCACTGTCCATTGGCTTCAAGGAAACATGCTTTGTACGCACGATTTCAAACTTCTTATCTTCTTCTTCCTTTTCTTCGGCTTGAGGAACAAATTCAAAGGAAGCAAAGCCTTTTTCACGTGACTTGCGATTAACTTTTGTCTTATACTTACGAATTTGACGTTCAAGTTTATCAGTCACCAAATCAATACTTGCGTACATATCAGGTGAGGTTTCTTCAGCCCGTAAAACTAGGTAAGGTAAAGGAATGGTTACTTCTACCTTGTATGTTTTGTCGGTGTAAACTTTTAGATTTACATGAGCTGTAGAATTTGAAGTATTCTCGAAGTATTTTTCTAACTTAGTTAGTTTCTTTTCTACGTATTCGCGAATAGCTCCTGTAACTTCGATATTTTCACCACGAACATTGATTTTTAACATGGTAAACCTCTCCTTTCAACACTAAGTATCACTACTTAGTTCAAAGATAGGTTCTTATATGAACCATATCTTATCTACACTTTTATTATAATAGAAAGCGGTTCATTTAACAATTGTTATAGACAAATTTTTCCCTTTTTTTAGACTTTTTTCGCTTTTTTTAACGGCTAAGCGTCACGCTTCTAACCAACGCAGCCCCGTGTGTTTTTAAAACTGCACGGGCATGATACAGTGTCCGGCCGGTTGTATAAACGTCATCTAAAAGTACCACCTTCTTTTGCAAAATTTCCTCCTCACTTCCACTATAATTGAACGGTTGCTTGGTTTTCATTCGTTGGCGGCGGTTCTTCTTAGATTGCTTTACCCGTCCATGAGTTTGTTTCATCTCTAATACCTCAGTTAAAGGCAAAAGTTCTGCTAGACCTATCACCTGGTTGAATCCCCGCTGGCTCTTACTTTCCTGATCGACCGGAATAGGAACATACAGCCAGCCTTGCTTAGGAGGATAGTTCTTAACAATAAAGTCACACCACTGCTTTTGAAAAACGTAACGCAAGCGGTAATCGCCTAAAAACTTATACCTTTCTAAGTAGCCCTTCATTGCTTCGGTCTGGTAGCTATACAGGGCTTTGTTAGTTAACAACTCTGGGGCTACTTGTTGCCAACGCAAGCAGTCTGAACACAGCTTGCCCATCTCACTCAGCCGGCCACACCCTGGGCAAGTTAATTTATTATCTAACCTGATAAAATTAGCAGCACAGCGCTCACATAGGTATTTATCAACCAGCGGTTGCAATGTTAAAAACCATTTTAAATCAAAGTGGTAAGTTAGGTCTTGTTGACAAAGTAAACACTGCTTATTCATCTTGCTTCAACTTCTTTCCCTTACGATTGAGAAACTTAATTTGCTTGCAGGCGGCTTTTACCGTCCGGGTATAATCTTGACAAAAGAAATAAACATCCCCGGTAGGTCGCGCCTTATTTCTCCCCGCTCGTCCTGCAATCTGGACCAAAGCAGCCGTCGAAAAGTTGCTATCGTCTGCAGCTAAAACCATAATATTAATCCCTGGAAATGTTACCCCCCGCTCCAAAATAGTAGTCGTAACTAAGTACCGGTATTCCTGCGCCCGCATTTTAGCTACCTTCTCAATTCGTTGACCATCGTTAGCGTAGACCGTCTGCCCCTTTAATTCTGGCTTTAACAAGTTAGCAATAGCTTGGTAGACCGGTTTTAAGAGGGCAATTCTTGGAACAAAAACTAAGAATTGATATCCTTCTTCCTGCCACCTTAGTAGAATTTTTTTAATTTTTGAATTCAAAATTCCCTCGTCAAGCTGACTGCGTAATTTAGCAACTGCGACTAAGTTAATTGTTGGCAGTAGGTAGCCATGAAACCGAAGTGGGAGGTAACTGACCGAGAGTTCTTTTTTCTTAACAGCCGCTAACAGCTTCCTACTAGGAGTTGCAGTTAGATAGACTAGCGTACCACCTGGAATCAGCGCGTTATTAGCAGCATAATGAAGCCCTGGATCATCTACAAAGGGAAAAGCATCCACTTCATCAATTATCAACAGGTCAAAGGCCTGGTAAAAACGCAATAGCTGGTGAGTGGTTGCAACTACTAGCTGGGTATAACGGTACGATTCCTTAGCGTGGCCATGAAGTAAAATCATGGGCGTCTTTGCAAATGCAGCTTGTAACCTGGGAAATAATTCGTTACAAACATCGACCCTCGGTGAAGCAAGTCCCACCCGCTTTCCAGTTTGGAGGGCCCAGTTAATGGTTTCAAAAAGCATCTCCGTCTTTCCCGCCCCCGTTACAGCCCACAGCAAATGTTTGCCCCCGTGTTTAACAACCGTTTGTAGTTGAGCCGAGCACTTCTCCTGGTACTTAGATAATTGTCCCTGCCAAGTTAAACTATTTTTTTTGTATTCAAATAGGTGGGGCTCTGGTAAATTATAAAGCTGGTCAGCACTAGTCAGCCGTCCTAACAGCAGACAATTAGGACAATAGTACTTTCCAGTTGGAAGCCGGGCTAACTTTAAACTAGTAGTCTGCCCGCACCTTTGACAAATCACTCCTCGCTTACCTACCACCAAAGCAGGTTTAACCCGGAGATTATTTAAGCCCTCCAAGTCTTTTTCACCCAAAACTATTTGGCGACCGTATAAAATGCTTGCATCCATAGTAATTCCCCCTTCATAATATAGATACGCAAAAAATTCAGATTACTGGAGGAGTTACATGGAAAATGAGACATATTTAACCATAAAATCACCTGGCTCTTATAAACAAACGATTAAGAAGTCAGATTTCATTTGCAGTCTCGCTCGAACTGAAACAGAAGCAGAAGCTAAAGCCTTCATCGCCCAGATTCAAGCCCAAAATAAAAAGGCCAACCATAACTGTTTTGCCTACACCTTAGGTCTAAACGACGAAATCCAACGCGAAAGCGATAACGGGGAACCTTCAGGAACAGCCGGCGTCCCTATTTTAGAGGTACTTAAAAATCTTTCCCTCCATAACGTCACCGCAGTCGTTACCCGTTACTTTGGCGGTATCAAGTTAGGTGCTTCAGGGCTAATCCGGGCTTATTCAAGCACTACCAGCCAGGCCATCAACGAAATCGGCATCGTCAAACGGGTTATGCAAAGAGAGCTCGCACTTCAAATCGCTTATAACCAACAAGGTCGTTTAGAAAATTATTTAAAACAAAATAACTATCACATCCTAAATACTGACTACGGAGTTGACGTTACTATCAAGATTGCGGTTGACCTTGAGAACGTTAATCCTACTGAAGCCAACCTCATCGACCTTTTAAACGGCCAAATTCAAATCACCCCCGGCCCTAGTTTCTATAACGAAATCCCCTACCAACCTCATCACTAACAAATAAAGGATGCCCTGTCAAAGAGCATCCTTTATTGTTATTTATGTCGATCTTCTTTATCACGGTCGCAACGTTCACGCGCACTTGTCATTAAAACTAACTTTTTAATTCCATCAAGTAAGGGTTGCCGCCCATCTCCTACTAAGCCGATTAATTCCACAAACAACTCTAATCCTAGTAGGGTAGCGACTGTTAACAGCACTGACCCCCACAAGTTTGATAAGGGGTACAGCAAGGAAATGAACGAAAAGATTAAAGCAATTCCATAAATTACCAGCACTGTTTGGCGGTGTGAAAGCCCCATTTGCATCAAGCGGTGGTGTAAATGATGCTTATCTGCTTGCGAAATTGGTTTATTATTCAACCATCTCCGCAAAATCGCGTAGACTGTATCTGTAATCGGAACACCCATAATTATCACTGGGATAATAATCGTAATGAACGTCGCATTCTTTAAGCCATACAAAGAGAAAACAGCCATCATAAAACCAATGAATAATGAACCCGTATCTCCTAAATAGATTCTAGCCGGGTGAAAATTATAGGGTAAAAAGCCAATTAAAGCAGCAACTAGTGTAAACATCATGATTGACACAAAGGTATTGGTTACATTTAAGAAGAAATATCCTGTCACTGCACTGGTTGTTAAAGCTATAATTGAAACCCCAGTCGCCAACCCATCCAAACCATCAATCAGATTAACCGCGTTGGTAATAGCTAGAATCCAAATAATGGTGATAGGAAAACTCAGCCAGCCTAGCGGGATTACCCCTAGAAATGGTAAGGTTAACGTCGTCATCCTTACTTTGGCAACAAAAAATACCACTAGCGCTGCCAAAAAAATCCCAAACATTTTTTGCCGGGGTTTTAATTCATAAATATCATCAATCACGCCCGTCGCAATTATGATTAACTGGGCTAAAATTAACGAATACAACTGACTACTTGGATATTGATTTCTTAATAAAAATAAGTTTGCTAAATTAAATGACAAAAAGATTGCCAAACCACCCATTGTCGGCATGGGGATTTTATTAACCCGCCGCGCGTTAGGGTTATCAACTGCCCCTACTTTAAAAGCCAGCTGCCGAATAAATGGTGTTAGCAAGGCAGCCAGTAACATAGTGGCAAATAAAGACGCAAGGATTTTATACATATATCTGCCGTCCTTTTAAATCTAAATCTTAGTCAAAGCACTAATTTGACTGTAACAGTCAAATTTAACTGTCAACTATCATAACTTCTATGATAACATATCGCCAACCTTTTTGGCATTGAAATAATAATCCCCCTTTATAAAAGCAAAGCGAAACGACCTTGACTAACAAATTATCAGTCAAGGTCGTTTTAGCTTATTTCTTCAAATGATAACTATAGGTCGAGACAATCACATTTTCGTGAAGATTTAATGCCCGCCGTAATTGTAAGGCGGTTTGGTTATGCAAGATATTTTGCCATGGCTTCTTAGGTACGAATTGTGGGATTAGAACTGTCACCGAATAGTTACGGTTAGCCGCATTTTTAGCAATTACATCAGTAAAACGTAAGACCGGCTTAGTAACTGACCGGTAAGAAGAGTGCAAATCGACAAACCGAACGTCAGGGAAGGCCTGCTTAAATTTCTTAGCCGTTTCATGTTCCTTTTTCGGATTAGTGTCAAAAGAAACGTGCATAGCAATCACGTAATCCCCAATCGAACGCGCATAGTTAATAGCCCCCGTCGTCACATGGGTAACTGAACTAACTAACACGATTACCGTTGAACCATCGTACTTATGGAATTGTGCTTCCTCGTCCATTGTCAAGCGTAATTGGGCGGCAATCTTTACATAGTGATCATGCACCTTATAAAACATAAACAGTAAGAATGGCATGATTACTAGGTATGGCCAAACATTGTCAAAGTGTAACCAGAACAAGAAAATCACTAAGGCAAAGGAAATTAATGCGCCTAATAAGTTAAAGCAAGCATTTAAGACCCAATTCTTTCCTTTTTCCCTAAACCAGTGAATAATCATCCCTGATTGCGACAAGGTAAACGGCACAAATACCCCCACTGCATACAGTGGAATCAAGAGGTTAGTTTGACCATGGAAAATAAAGATTAACGCAATCGCACCAACCGCCAAGAAAATAATCCCGTTAGAATAACCTAGGCGATCACCCTTATCCATAAACAGGTGGGGCATAAACTTGTCCTTAGCCATATTGTAAGCTAACATTGGGAAGGCTGAAAAACCTGTGTTAGCAGCAACGGCTAAAATCATAGCAGTTGCTAATTGAAGGAGGTAATAAAAAATCCCCTTTCCAAAAACTAACGCCCCAATTTGAGATAAGACCGTTTGCTCAGGATTAGGCATTACCCCTAAGTAATAACTAAGGAAAGTAATCCCAGCAAAGAAAGTCGCCAAAATTAAGGACATAATTGCTAAGGTATTAGCCGCGTTCTTTCTTTTTGGCTCCTTAAAGTTTGGCACCGCATTACTGATAGCTTCGACCCCAGTTAGGGAAGAAGAACCCGCAGAAAATGCCTTTAAAAATAAAATAACCGTCATGCCAGGAACACTAGCACCAATCGCAGCTGGGGCGTGGTAAGCCAAATGACCGGTAGCAATATTAATTAATCCCCAAACAACCATCCCGACAATCATGATGACAAAGAAATAAACGGGCACGGTCAGAAATGAAGCTGACTCCCTCATTCCCCGTAAGTTCAAGGTCATGATAAAGAGGACAATTATTACTGAAATTGCCACACTATGGTCACGCAAAGCCGGCACCGCAGAGGTTATCGCTTCAGTCCCCGCAGTCACAGAAACCGCAACGGTCAACATATAGTCAACCAATAATGAGCCCCCAGCCACTAACCCAGCACCTGTTCCCCAGTTCTTGGTTGCGACTACGTAAGCACCACCACCAGATGGATAGGCATGAATAATTTGGCGGTAGGACATTGTAATTGCAAAGAGCAAAATCAGCACAATTCCAGCCGCTGGCATTGCATACCAAGTTGCAGCTGCAGATAAGGCAAATAACACGGTGGTTATCTGTTCGGTCCCGTATGCCACAGAAGACAAAGCATCTGAAGAAAGAAGTGCCAGGGCCTTAAACTTGGTTAAAGATTGCCCGCCTTCCTCTGCAGTTTTTAACGGCTGACCAATTAACAGCCGTTTTAAATAACGCCACATAATAATTTCTCCTTTAGCTAATCGTAATTATCACTTATTCAAAGTAGAAACTTTTTTGATTAAACACCACCATTTTACACCAAAAGCCCCAAAATTAGTAGCCACATCTGATTAAGACTAGTAGGGGCATTTGTAAAATAGTACGCCCTTGATTTAATCATATTTACCTAGGACTTGCAAGCTAATTTTTTAACAAAGTTTTTTCATAACAAAAAAAGCAAGCCTCCTCAAGGAAAACTTGCTTTTAATTACCCTTAATTTTAAATTACATCATACCGCCCATACCAGCAGCTGGTGCTTGAGGAGCTGGATTTTCTTCTGGTTTGTCGGCAACAACCGCTTCGGTTGTAAGTAATAATGCAGAAACTGAAGCAGCGTTTTGAAGTGCTGAACGAGTAACCTTAGTTGGGTCAACAATTCCGGCTTCAACCATATCTACCCATTCATCACTAGCAGCATTGTAACCAATACCGGCCTTTTGTTCCTTTAATTTTTCAACGATTACAGATCCTTCCAGCCCAGCGTTTTCAGCAATTTGACGAACTGGTTCTTCTAAGGCACGTTTAACGATGTTAATCCCAGTTAAAACGTCACCTTCAGCTTTAAGGCTAGCAACAGCAGGAATTACATTTACTAAGGCTGTACCACCACCAGGAACAAAGCCTTCTTCCACGGCAGCCCGGGTTGCATTTAAGGCATCTTCAATCCGGTACTTGCGTTCCTTCAATTCAGTTTCAGTGGCAGCCCCAACTTTAATAACCGCAACCCCACCGGCTAATTTAGCTAACCGTTCTTGAAGCTTTTCACGATCAAAGTCAGAAGTTGTTTCTGCGATTTGCTTCTTAATTTGTTCTACTCTTTCCTTAATTTGAGCTGAGTCACCAGCACCTTCAGTAATTGTTGTATTTTCCTTAGTTACAATTACCTTGTGAGCTGTCCCTAATTGGTCAAGGGTAGTGTCTTTTAATTGAAGGCCTAAATCATCGGTAATCAAAGTTGCACCGGTCAAGATAGCAATATCTTCTAACATTGCTTTGCGCCGGTCACCAAAGCCAGGTGCCTTAACAGCAACTACATTAAAGCTACCACGAATCTTGTTTAAAACAAGGGTTGGTAAAGCTTCACCATCAACATCATCGGCTACAATCAAGAGTGCCCGCCCTTGTTGAACTACTTCTTGAAGTAATGGCAAGATTTCTTGGATGTTAGAAATCTTCTTATCAGTCAACAAAATGTATGGGTTGTCAAGGTCTGCTTCCATCTTATCAGTATCTGTTACCATGTATTGTGATAGGTAACCACGGTCAAATTGCATCCCTTCAACAACGTCTAAGGAAGTATCAATCCCCTTAGATTCTTCAATAGTGATAACCCCATCGTTACCAACTTTTTCCATCGCATCAGCAATTAAGTTACCTACTTCTTCACTTGCTGATGAAATAGAAGCAACTTGGGCGATATCACTCTTAGAAGCAACTGTGTGAGACATCTTGTGTAACCCTTCAACGGCAGCCTTAGTTGCCATTTCAATCCCAGTCCGGATACCAACAGGGTTAGCACCAGCAGTTACGTTCTTCATTCCTTCGTTAACAATTGCTTGGGTCAAGACAGTAGCAGTAGTTGTACCGTCACCGGCAATATCATTTGTCTTAGAAGCAACTTCGGCTACTAATTTAGCCCCCATATTTTCAAAATGATCTTCTAATTCAATTCCCTTAGCAATAGTTACCCCATCGTTTGTGATAGTTGGGGAACCATATGATTGTTCCAAGACAACGTTACGTCCCTTAGGACCAATTGTTGATTTAACTGTGTTAGCTAATTTGTCAACCCCAGCTAACATTTTTGAACGTGCATCTTCTGAAAACTTAATTTCCTTTGCCATTAAATATTCACCTCATATAGTAGTAAATTTAATAAAAACTAGTCAACAATTGCAACTAAGTCGTTTTCACGAACAACTAAGTAAGTTGCATCTTCATATTTAACTTCTGTTCCAGCGTACTTGTCGAATAAGACAAGGTCACCTTCCTTAACACTTGGAGCAACTTTTTGACCATTGTCTAAAACGCGACCTTCACCAACAGCGATAACCTTAGCTGTTTGAGGTTTTTCTTTTGCATTAGCGGCTAAAATAATGCCCCCAACTTTTTGTTCTTCTTCTTTTTGAACTTCTAAAATTACTCGATCTCCTAATGGTTTAAGCACGTTAAATCCCTCCATGTTTTTTTTAGCACTCGTTAACTTTGAGTGCTAACTGATTACAACTATTACTATACTCACTTTAATTTAAAATTGCAAGACTTTTTTATCACTCTCGCCTGGCGAGTGCTAATTTTTTTAACCACGGCTTAACTGTGTTATAATTGACGCTGTTGAAATTTTACTTACAAGCAGAAAGGTTTTTTCAATGGCAAATTCTAAAAACGCGTTGGCATTAGTGCTTACTTATTTTCTAACACTTAACTTTGCCAACCTAGCTAGCTACTGGTGGGCAAAAAGTCCTTATATTTATCTGTTCCTAACAATTATTAACCTCTTAGGTGCGGGACTTATGCTGGGGCTTAACCACCGCTACCCTTATCACAATCAGTTTGAAAGACGACCAGCTCCCTGGTCTGTGAGTTTACTCTACCTCGGCTTAGGACTGTTAGGCTTATTTATTAGTCAAAAATTGGCTTTAGGGTTCGAGAGTTACGTTCTCCACCTTCCAAGCGCTTCTGCCAACACCCAATCTTTGCTAACCATTACGAAATCCTATCCGTACTACGCCTTAACTTTGGTACTAGCCGCTCCACTTATGGAAGAACTCGTCTTTAGGAAGGTACTCTTTGGAACCGTTAGCGACTTTACAAATAAACTCTACCCCTTGTTAGGATCAACTTTTCTCTTTGTGTTAGCCCATAACGATGGTCACTTCTTAGTCTATGCTTTTATGGGCCTAATCCTTAGTGGGGTCTACTATAAGACGGGAAGAATCAGTATTAGCGTGGGGTGTCACCTGGGGATGAACTTACTAATCTTGCTACTTAGCCAAACAATATAAAAAAGAGGGATTTTCACCATAATGTGAAAATCCCTAAGTTATTAGTCTTCATCCTTAGTGCCAAAGTGATCTAAAAAGTAAACCAAAGTTTGGAGTTCGTTGGTCAAATCAACGTTTTGGACCCGGACTGTATCTGGAACAGAAATTCTGAGGGGGGTAAAGTTCAAGATGCCTTTTACCCCGGTTTCCATAATTTCATCAGTTACATCTTGCGCAACAGATGCAGGTACAGTCAAAATAACAATTTCAATCTGTTGTACCGTTAACTGTTCTTTCATATCAGACATTGGGTAGATGGGCACCCCACTTTGAATGGTACCCGTTATCTCGTCATTAACATCAAAGGCAGCACTGATTCGGACGTTATTACTCTTATGGAAGTTAAAGTTTAATAAAGCATGGCCAAGATTTCCGACTCCAATCAAGGCAACGTTAGTCAACTTATCTTGGTTAAGAATCTTTTTGAAGAACTTAATCAATGCTTCAACTTCGTAACCATACCCTCTCTTACCTAGGGCACCAAAATAAGAAAAGTCACGCCGAATGGTTGCCGAATCTACTTTAACAGCTTCAGCTAATTCCGTAGAGGATACCCTTTTTTTACCAGAATCTGCTAGAATGTTAAGGTAACGATAATAAATGGGGAGCCGCTTAGCTGTTGCATTAGGAATATTTTCAGTAGCCATTTTATTTCTCCTTTCACATAGTTCACGAATTAATTCTACCATAACCGCGACTATAAGGAAACAAAGAAGCGTTTACTTTTTCACAATCTTTTTTAAATTCAGCCGGTAAAACCCCAGCTTATCAAGCACTACATCTAAGATTTTCGCTTAAAAAGATTGTACATATTAATTCACAAACATTATTACTATTTAACACAAGCTAAAAACTACACAAGCAGGTGATATTTTCATGATTTTACTTCAAGCACAAGCCGTTGCCCGTCACTTTGGGGCAGACGTCTTGTTTTCAAACGTTAACCTTGATATTCAAGATAATTCTCGGATTGGCTTAGTCGGCAAAAACGGAGCCGGTAAGTCTACTTTAATTTCAATGCTACTCGGTGACTCCGAACCAGATGAAGGCCAAATTGTCCGTAAAAAAGGCCTAACTATCGGCTACCTTGCCCAAACCACTGGCCTTGATTCCGATAGAACTGTTTTTGAGGAAATGAAGTCCGTCTTTGCTTACCTCAAAGAAATGGAAGTTAAACTCCACCAACTAGAAGAACAAATTGCTACCAGCACAGACCATCAAAGCGCTGCTTACGAACAACTAACTAAGCAATACGATCAGTTACTCCATGACTTTAACGCTCAAAATGGTTACGGCTATGAAAATGAAATAAAAGCGGTCCTCCATGGTTTCCACTTCGACGAAGATATGTATGACCACGCCATCACAGACCTTTCCGGGGGACAAAAAACCCGCCTAGCCTTGGCTAAGTTACTCTTAGAAAAACGCGACCTCTTGATTCTAGACGAACCTACTAACCACTTAGACATTGAGACTTTAACCTGGTTAGAAAATTACATTCAAGGCTACCAAGGCGCACTCTTAATCGTTTCTCACGACCGTTATTTCTTAGATAAAATCGTCACCGAAATCTACGAGATCACGCATGGTCACTCTAATTACTATAAGGGAAATTATTCTTATTATATTAAGGAAAAAGCCGCCCGCTTAGCTCAGGAATGGAAGAGTTACGAAAAACAACAAGCAGAAATCAATAAATTGGAAGATTTCGTTAACCGTAACTTAGTCCGAGCTTCTACCACTAAACGGGCTCAAAGCCGGCGTAAACAACTAGAAAAAATGGACCGGTTAGAACGACCTGAAGGCTATGAAAAGGGCCCCCACTTTAGCTTTGAAGGCGAAAAAGAGAGCGGTAATGTCGTTTTAACCGTATCTGACGCTGCAATCGGCTATAATCAGACAACCATTGCCGCCCCCATTAATATCGATTTACGCAAACACAAGGTTATGGCTATCGTTGGCCCCAACGGAATTGGTAAGTCCACCCTCTTAAAGAGTATCCTAGGTAAAATTCCCTTTATCAAGGGTTCAGCCGAACTAGGAACTAACGTTACGGTAGGCTACTACGACCAGGAACAACAAAACCTTGACTTCAAAAAGACTGTGCTTAATGAAATTTGGGACGAACACCCAACTATGCCAGAACGTGACGTCCGCTCGATTCTAGGTAGTTTTCTCTTCGTTGGTGATGATGTTAAAAAAATCGTCGGTAGCCTTTCTGGTGGTGAAAAAGCCCGCTTACTTCTAACTAAGTTAGCCTTAGAACACAATAATTTCTTAATTTTGGACGAACCTACTAACCACTTAGACATTGACAGTAAAGAAGTCCTAGAGCAGGCTATCCTTGATTTCAACGGCACAATTTTATTTGTTTCTCACGACCGCTACTTTATCAACAAGGTGGCCACCAGCGTCTTAGAAATCGAACCAACTGGTAGCACCCTTTACCTAGGTGACTATGACTACTATGTTGATAAGAAAAAAGAACAAGCCGAACTAGCAGCTGCTAAAGCGAGCGAACAATCTGACCAAACTGCACAAGCTACTAGCTCAGTTTCTGATTCTAAGTTAAGTTACCAGCAAAGCAAGGAACGTCAAAAGCAAGAACGTAAACTGCAACGGGCACAAGCTGAGGCCGAAAGTTTGGTTGAACAACTCGATGCGCAAAAGTCTGAAATCGAAGTTGCTATGACTGCTCCTGAAAACTTAAATGATTTAGGCAAACTCCAAGCTTTGCAAAAACAACTTGACCAAGTAACTTCCGACTTAACTGCCGCCGAAACCGCTTGGGAAGAGGCTAGTTTAGCCTTAGAAGAATTTCTAGAACAATAACAAAAAACAGCTTGCAATCACGCTATAAACGCATGGTTGCAAGCTGTTTTTAGTTTAGGCGACTAGTTCCGTCGTTATAATTTAGGGTCACCCCTGGTTGAATGTTAAAAATATAAATATTATAAGAAACACTGTTATCACCGACTGATTGTGCTCGCATCTGCACACCCCTTGCTAGTAATTCATTTTGATAGAAAACGGGGCGCACACTATAACGAACATAGTGCTTAGGACTCGCTTTTAGGTAATCTGCGACTTGATCTTCATATTTAACCATCCCCGGATCATTTAGAGAGCGGGTAGCAGTAATTAGGTTCTTCCAGTTGTTATTTTGCCCCGTTAGCTGATAGCCGATTAGGTGACTTCGATTGTACAACCAGCCCGAACTAATCCGTTTGTTATGCCACCCGGTAGGATTAACCGTCAACCGTTCCCGCTTGGTCTTAGGCATCAAACTTTGATTTAACAAGGCGTCTGCCTGGGTCGCCCGGTTTAAATTATCTAGATTACCATAATGCTGCCACGGACCCTTAGCGGTAGATAAGTCAGCCGTACTAAAGCCAGGCTTATTATTATTGACCGTAATTACTTGCTGACCCTGATAGCTTAATTGCGCTAAATCCTCATTTCCGCTAGCCGTTTGCTTAGAGTCAGTGTCCTCTAAGGTGATTCCTAATTTTTGAGCCTGCGAGGATAGTTTAGCCTTTAAGCTTTCATTTTTACGCTCCTGCTTAGCATTTTTTTCGGTTAGTGAACGTAAAGCGCTAATCAGTTGGGTTTTTGTTTGGTTAAGCGCCTCAACCGGACTATTATTTTGACTAAGAGCTATCCCCGCAATAAAACCAACCGCGATTAAAGCCAGCAAGACTACTGGCTTAACTTTCTTTAGCTGTTTTAAGTTAAGTAGTAACACCAAAATTAATAAGACAATAATTCCAATTCCCATACTCTCGTCCCCCTAACGCTGCGCTTTACGGTAACCGGCAGCTTGTGCCTCTGCTTCAGTGTTAAAGTAAACGGCATTAGCGGCTTTCATAGAATACCTAGCCTGACCGGGTACATGGTAAACGTGAGTATTACGATTGCCGACTATTTGCCCAGTCTGTCCTGTCGTAACAGAACTAGTTTGTGCTTGGCTAACTTCACTGCTAGCTTGAACTTGACTAGTAGCCTGGCTATTAGCACTAGCTTCTAGGCTAGCTAACGAAGTAGAAAGAACCCGCAGGCTACTAGCATCAGCCTTTAAACTAAGCGATTTTTTCTTAGCACTACTAATTCTTGCCCGTAACTGTTTCTTGGATAAGCTAGTTAGGTTAGTCTTGGCCTGAATCGTTGCGGGGGAGTGCTTAACCGTTCCCACAAACCCTAAGGTTAAAATTAACATCAACCAGGCACTTATAAATTTAATCTTTTTCTCTTTCATCCGCTTCACCCTAAAATAGTACGTATGTTTACTTAATTATAACAAAAAAGGCGTCACCCGCCAACTGGGGTAACGCCTACTTACTAAGCAAGAATTACTTAAGAGTAACCTTTGCGCCAACTTCTTCAAGTTTAGCTTGGATTTCTTCTGCTTCTTCCTTAGCAACGCCTTCCTTGATAACTGAAGGTGCACCATCAACTAAGCCCTTAGCGTCTTTCAAGCCAAGACCAGTGATGTCCTTAACAACCTTGATAACCTTAACTTTTGCAGAACCTGCATCAGTTAATTCAACGTCGAATTCTGATTTTTCAGCAGCAGCGTCGCCACCAGCAGCACCTGCAACTGCTACAGGAGCAGCAGCTGAAACGCCAAATTCTTCTTCGATAGCTTTTACTAAGTCGTTTAATTCAAGAATGCTAGCTTCTTTTAAGTCAGCAATAATCTTTTCTGTATCTAATGCCATTTTGATATCCTCCATTTAGGTATTATATATAATTAGTTAAAATAGTTATGCTAAAGACGCATTAAGCTGCATCTTCATCTTTACTGTCAGCAACAGCCTTAACTGCATAAGCGAAGTTGCGAACAGGAGCTTGTAATACGGAAAGTAACATTGAAAGCATACCTTCGCGGTTTGGTAATTTGGCCAAAGCGTTGATTTCTTCAAGAGAAGCAACCTTACCTTCGATCATACCACCCTTAATTTCCAATGCTTCGATATCTTCGGCATATTTAGCCATGATACGAGCTGGAGCGACAACATCTTCAGAAGAAAATGCCACAGCTGTAGGACCTGTGAAAGTTTCATCAAGACCTTCGTAACCAACCTTATCAGCAGCACGCTTCAAGTATGTGTTCTTGATAACACGCATTTCAACGCCAGCTTCACGTAAGTCCTTACGTAAGTTAGTTACTTGTTCAACTGTTAAACCACGGTAGTCAACGACAACTACTGAAACAGCTGATTGGAACTTTTCAGCAACTTCGTCAACGATAGCAGCCTTCTTTGCGATAATTTTTTCACTCACTTAGATTCACCTCCTAGTCATTGTGTCAAGGTTTCTTATTAAAATAAAAAACCCTATGTTCACGAAGACATAGAGAGAGAGTTTATTCAAGTCTCCTCGGCAGGATATTAAGGTTTGCACCACCTGAGTCTTCGGTAGAATCATAATTTAAAAAATTGACCTTCAATAGCATATCATTTTCAAACAAAATCGTCAAGGCTTTTTTGAAATTATTTTAATTCAATTACTTGGTCGCTAATTTCCTTAAAGTAAGGATCGTGACTAACGATTACCACCGTCTTCCCTAGGGAACGTAATTTGATAAAGAGCTCAGCCACCTGGTTGCGTAAATTCAAATCCAAGGACCCAGTCGGTTCATCAGCTAAAACTAATTCCCCCTTGGCAAGTAAAGCCCGGGCAAGCGCAACCCGTTGCTTCTCGCCCCCGGATAACAGTTTCACCTTAGTTTTTAAGCGGTAGCTCAGCCCAACTTGTTTTAGAGCTTCATTCATCTTGAGATTTTTTTCTTTTTTAGTTAGCTTTTGGTAAGCCAGTGCAATCTTTAAGTTAGCCGCAATCGTTTGCTCCTCAAGCAAGCCATAATCTTGAAATACATAGGCCAAATGCTCCCGCCGATAACGCGTTGCCCTTGCCCCTTTAGCTGGGACTACCTGACCATTAAATAAAACATTTCCTGCCTGATAAGTCGCTAGTCCCCCCCATAATTTTTAAAAGCGTCGTCTTGCCAACACCACTTGGCCCATAGATGGTCGTCAAACTATGTTCTTGAATGGCTAAATTTAAATCTTGAAACACTAGCTGCTTGCCATAACTTTTAGTTAAGCCCCTAACTTCGATTAACGTCCTAGTCATTTTCCGCCTCAACCTTTCTCAATGCTAGCCCAGTGACTGCTAGTTCTATCAAGCTGATTATCGCTAACACCACCAACAAATTTAACCCATCAGCTCCCTGGATAACCCTAACTATTCCGTAGGTTCCTATACATAAATATTGACCTAGTAGCAATAGCCAATAGGACTGATAGGCTTTGAAACGGCTATAACCGTAACTGCGTTTTAACCTAATTTCCCGGGCAAATAACTTAAGGTAGCTTCCTAACGAGTAGCCACTCAACAAGATTAAGGTTAACAAGTAGAATAAATTCTCAACCACATGTTCGCCTAAATCAGTCAACTCCTGCCTAAATTCTGCTCGGTCGGCTTGTCTATAACGGATCAATTGGAGGAAATTATCTTCTAAATTAACCTCTTTCATTCGCTTAAGCCATTTCTGACGGAGAGCTTTCTCTGAGCCTTCAAGCGGAATCATTAACCCATCTCTAGGAGAACCGTTCAAAATATTAAGATAGGTTGTCAGACTTTTGCTAGTCACAACATACACAATCTCATCAGCCATTGCCCGTTGATTAAGGGTATCATAGCTAGACTGGTTATACTTTGGGTCAGTGTAAATTACCTTGAGGAGCTTATTACTTGCTTGAACGTACTTTTTTATGTAAGTCAAGGCCGCCCGTTCTTGGTTACGTCGGTCTTTAGGAAGCAAAATAACCAGCCGGTTTTCACTTGGCTTAATCGTGATTTTATGACCATGAATATCTTTTAGTGGGTAAGCATCCAAATAGTAATTATTCATCGTCACGGAAGTTTTAGCACGGGCAACATCGGCCGGTTGTTTGTAAGAAGCCGCCCCTGAATCAATATATAAGATTTTCTCCTTAGCAGCTAAGTGATACAATCTTTTGCCACCGCGCAAATAATTATCAACGTCACCAACCGGATTGCGTCCAACTTGAAGGGGATAAAAGCACAGGTAATCTTTTTTCACTTGGTTAACCTGTACAGATTTAAAGCCACTAATAGTTGCTTCAGCAATATTAAACAGGCTTACAAAGGAAAGAGCCACCACTAAAAACTTCAAGCTAAATAAGCCTAAAAAACTTCCAATTTCTAGCAACTTTTCCTTAAGTTCATCCAAGCTGACTATGTAAAGCACCGTAAGTGTCCCTAGCGAAACTAACAGTTGCCAAAAGAAGATATTAAGGACGATAAAACTTTCCGCCACCCCACCTGCTACTAAAAGCACCGTCATACTCAGTCCAGTCGTTACTGTTAGTAGCAAGCCCGGCACTTTCATAATCGTTATTACCGTCAATGGCAAAGAATAGCCATTAAGTTTGTACAACTTTGCGCTAGCCTGCTCTAAAAAATAGTAAATAACCAAGGCTAGCAAACTAAATAGCAATAAGTAATCATTAATGCTAGCCAGGGTGTCGCTAAAATAAAAATGCGGAATCAATAACTGCTCTTCATCTCTTAGCTGGTAATCACCACTAGCATAGTGCTTCTTGAACTTGTGGTTAATTTGCTGATTGAAATCGGCTAAAAAAGCGTCATACCTAGCTTGATTGCGTGTTTCTACAAAGTATGTCCCCTCATACTGGGCTCAAAGCAGTTTGGCTTCATTCAAAGGTTTTAAAATTACTTGATAACCCTTGAGGTAGGGGTAAGTATAGCGATAGTAGTCTTTTTGCGTACCTAAATCCCCAAAATTACCGGTAATCATACTCGTTGCTAGGTGGTGAACATAGAAGGTGTAGTGGTTGTGATAATTAGAAGTGGGCTTTAATCCAAGTCGATCGTAACTGTAACCCACGTCTGCACACTTCTCTAAATAATTTAAGTGATATTTAGACGCACTTTTATTTAAGGCCGAAAAAATCAACCGTTGCTTTGTAGCTGAATTAATCAACAGGTCCGCCGGCAAGCGCAAGGCGGTAAAGTGCTTGCTCAAATCTTGTTGTTGGGTCGCTAATTGTACTTGTTGTTGGTACTGATTCAGATAAAAACTTGTCAGTCCGGTAAGCATGCTCATCAGCACACTTAAGCCTAACAACCTTTTTTTTGCACTCATCTTTTTCCTCCAATGGTAATTAAAATAATAAAACCACATACAGAGTTTATCTTAACAAAAAAATTGCCACTTGTTTCAAATTCACCCTATTCGGTCGCTTTTCCAACGTATTCGGTTAATTTTAGGGCTATCTAACACATGTAAGGCCAAAAGAAAACCCCCGTAAGAAAAGGTTACCCTTCTCTCACGGGGGACTCTAATCAAAGATTAAAGTGAAGCTAAATCAACAGTTACACTAGGACCGAATGTTGATGCAAAGGATACATGCTTGATGTATTGACCCTTAACAGCAGCTGGACGAGCCTTAGCAATTACGTCGTAGATAGTCTTGAAGTTACCTTCAAGTGCTTCTTCACTAAATGATACCTTACCCAATGGAACATGAACGTTACCGTCGCGGTCAGTTCTGTAAGTTACCTTACCTGCTTTTGATTCTGAAACAGCCTTAGCAACATCCATTGTAACAGTACCAGTCTTAGGGTTTGGCATTAAGCCCTTAGGCCCTAAGACACGACCTAAACGACCAACTTGAGCCATCATGTCTGGAGTTGCGATTGCTACGTCAAAGTCCAACCAACCATCTTGGATTTGTGCAACTAAGTCGTCGTCACCAACAACATCTGCACCAGCTTCTTGAGCTTCCTTAGCCTTAGGACCCTTAGCAAATACAACAACCTTTTGATCTTTACCAGTACCGTTTGGTAAAACAACGGCACCACGTAATTGTTGGTCAGCTTGCTTTGTATCAACGTTTAAGTTGAAGGCAACTTCAACTGTTGCGTCGAACTTAGCAAAGTCGATTTTCTTAACCAATGCAAGCGCTTCGTTAGCGGTGTAGTTCTTACCTGCTTCAACTTGCTTTGCAGCTTCTAAATATTTCTTGCTTTTCTTTTTAGCCATTAGTGAATTTTCCTCCTTGCAATATGTGGTCTATCGGATATACCTCCCACTTGACACAGCCGTTTTCACGAAGTGTCCGACTGAGAAGCATGGCCGTAGAAAGAATAAAATTAGTCTTCTACAACAAAGCCCATGCTTCGTGCAGTACCTTCAATCATGCGCATAGCAGCTTCAACGTCTGCAGCGTTTAGATCTTGCATTTTAGTTTCAGCGATTTCCTTAACTTGAGCCTTAGTTACAGTTGCAACCTTCTTCATGTTAGGTTCGCCAGAACCCTTTTCTACACCAGCAGCTTTCTTAAGTAAAACAGCAGCAGGTGGTGTCTTAGTAATGAAGTCGAATGAACGGTCTTCATATACGCTGATAACAACAGGGATAATCATACCAGCTTGGTCAGCTGTCCGAGCGTTAAATTCCTTAGTGAATCCCATGATGTTAATACCTGCTTGACCTAAAGCAGGACCAACTGGGGGAGCTGGAGTTGCTTTCCCAGCAGGAATTTGTAATTTAACAACGTTGACTACGTTTTTTGCCACGGTAAAAACCTCCTTGTATTCCGTGTGTGGTTCGGATGGTCTTAAAATTTGACCTCCCACGAGTACGCATAAAGCATACCCATAAAATATAGCATAGTAAAAATAAGTTTGCAAGTCTTTTAGAAAATTTATTTGTAACCTAAAATAACTTACTTTTTATAAGTAAAATTGTTATAATGAGTTTACAATTATTAAATATTAAGAAAAGCGAGGTCACCTTATGTATAACCAAGAAACAGTAATTACTTCCTACCTTTTAAACGTCACTAACCTAGCTAACGTGACTAACTACTATCACCACCACCTTGGTTTAGATATCTTAGAAAAAGCATCTAAGCAAGTTATTTTAGGACTAGCTGGCCGCCCCCTCTTAATTCTTAAAGAACAAGTCGGCCAAACCCGTCAGCAGGTAGCCGGTCTTTACCACACCGCCTTTTTAGTTCCAGACCAAGCTAGTCTAGGTGGAATCTTGCGGCACTTACTAGTAACTAATACCCCCCTACTAGGCGGAGCAGACCATGGTTACAGCCAAGCGCTTTACTTACAAGACCCCGAAGATAACGGGATTGAGATTTATTGGGATAAGCCCCTTTCCAATTGGGACGTCCGCGCCACCGGTCAAATCATCGGGGTAACAGAAGAGCTAGATGGCACCCGGCTCTTAGAACTTGCTGACAATCGGACCGGACTACCTCAAAATACTAAGTTAGGTCATATCCACCTTCAGGTCACCGACCTCAAAGCCAACCGGACTTTTTACCAACACAACTTAGGCTTTGAACTTAAAAGTAGCATGAAGCAAGCTGACTTTTTGGCTTACGGACTTTACCACCACCATTTGGCCGCTAATACCTGGACTAGGGCCAAGCTAACAATCAGGTCCCGAAACCAGCTAGGCTTGGGGACCTATGCACTCACTGTTCCCGACCTAGACCTAGTGAGAGAACAACTAGATGTTAATAATTACCCCTACCGTAATTTAGCCACCAAACTAGCCCTCACAGACCCAAACGGAATTGAGTTAATCATTAGCTAAAATAAAAGCGGACTATTTTGGTCCGCTTTTACTAAATAATTTCCTTTTTGACAATCTTTAACTGACCATCTAATTCATAGATAATCGGCTGGCAGTTTTCGACCTCCAAGCCGTCAATGCCTTCGTCACTAATTGACTCTAAGTACTTGATTAAAGCTCGAAGCGTCGATCCATGTGCAACTACTAGCTGATTTTTACCCTCCAATAATTTAGGGGCAACCTCGTCTTGCCAGTAAGGCATAATTCGGTCTAGGGCTTGGTCTAAACTTTCCGCCGTGGGAATACTCCTAGAATCAAGGTTAGCATAACGCCGCTCTAAATCAGGTTTGGTTAAGGCTGGGGGAACTGCATAAAAAGACCGACGCCACAAGGCAACTTGATGCTTGCCATAAATTTTACGCGTATCATCCTTATTTAGTCCCCTTAAGGCACCGTAGTGTCGCTCATTTAAGCGCCAAGTTTTATGCAAGGGCAGATACAGTTGGTGACACGCCTCTGCTACCAAGTTAGCTGTCTTGATTGCCCGCCCTAAAACCGAAGTGTGGATATCAGTAAACTCTAACTCTTTTTGCGCTAGCGCTTGGCCGGCAAAAATTGCTTGCTTTACACCTAGTTCTGTTAAAGGAGCATCATTCCACCCAGTATACACATTTTCTTTGTTAGCGATGCTTTGCCCATGCCTGATGAGCACTAATTTTACCATCTACTTATCCTTTCTTTCTCACACTCTTCTAGCCCAAATTATACCACACTTATTAAGGGTATAAAAAAGAAGCTAACTTAACGCCGCTGGCTAAGTTAGCTTTCCTTTTAAATGAATTGTATTAAATTAGAGACGACCTGCAAATGATGGAGCCCAACCAGAGATTGAACCGTATTTAACAACTTGACCAAATGTAGGTGCATGGATGTAA
Source organism: Ligilactobacillus agilis DSM 20509 (assembly GCF_001436215.1). Lineage (GTDB taxonomy): Bacteria > Bacillota > Bacilli > Lactobacillales > Lactobacillaceae > Ligilactobacillus > Ligilactobacillus agilis. Next base: position 66,919 of record NZ_AYYP01000010.1, on the reverse strand, counting down.
CTACCGCCACCAACGTAGATTGCTACGTGGTAAACACCGCCACCTTCACCCCAGAATAGGAGGTCTCCCGGTTGTGCTTGGGAAACAGGAATCCGGGTAGTTTGTGCAGCTTGAGCAGCAGCAGTCCGGGCAAGTGACTTACCAAAGTGACCGTAAACATATTGGGTTAAGCCTGAGCAATCAAAACCTGAAAGACTTGAACCACCCCATACGTAAGGAATATTCATTTTAGTCAATGAATCAGCCATTGCTAAAACTGAGCTAGAGTTAACACTTGAAGCAGCTGGCGCAGCGCTAGTTGAAGCAGCTTGACTGCTTGCTTGGTTAGTAGTTTGACTAGCAGCTTGGTTGTTACTATTATTGTTAGCATTGTTGCTTGAGGATGATACTGAAGCAGCAGCAGCTTCTGCTTGGTTAGCAGCCTTTTCTGCATCGTCAGTACTCTTAGCAGCAGCTACTTGCTTAGCAGCTTTCTCAGCAGCCTTCTTAGCTGCTTCTGCTTTGGCCTTAGCTTCATCTTCGCTAGCCTTCTTAGCTTCTAAGTCAGTCTTTTGAACAGCTAAGTCAGCCCGGGTTTGAGCTAATTCCTTGTTTTGTTCCTTTTGCTTTTCAGCAGCAGCTTGTAAGTCGGTTTGCTTTTGAGCTAACTTTTCTTTATCAGCCTTTTGGTCTGCCAAAGTTTGGTTATTAGCACGAACCACAGTTGCCACTGTAACTGTCCGGCTAACAGCTTCTGTTACAGAATCTGAGTTAGCCACAAATTCAAGCATAGACCCTGCATCATTTAATTGGGCTGCCCGAGCTTGGTCAGCTAATTGTTCAGACCGTGCAGCGATGTTCTTCTTCAAAGTTGCAATTTCTTGAGAAGTCTTTGCTTCTTGACTTTCCAACTTAGATAAAGCAACTTGACCTTCTGAAACCTTCTTTTCTGTTTCAGCGATTTTAGCTTTAACAGCGTCTAAATCTGATTGGGTATCAGCTGAGGCACTTGTTGCTACCCCTAAAACTGTGAAAGCCGCTGCTGCCATCACAGCAACCTTTTTCAATCCTAATTTCTTCATAATTATATACTCTCCTAAAATACAATTCATTTACCGTTCAAACGGCTACGAATAATATTTTAGCATATAAATACTTTTACGCTATTACAGTAAATTTACAGTTACTGACTAAAAAAGCTTATAATCCCACTAATATTACAGTTATATTTCAATTTAGTAATATAAACGACAAAAAACACTTACAAACCCGCAGGACTTGTAAGTGTCTTACCACATTATTAATGTTTCAAATGTGTAGTATAGTGGCCTAACTTATCTTCTTCAGCCACCACTTCTTTTTCTTCTGGAAGTTTATTAACTACACTAGTATCTTCCACGGTTCTATTGCCCACAAAGGTAATCACTGAACCAATCAAGATAATTACAATCCCGATAATTGTAGTAGGCAGGATTTTTTCGTGAATTAAGATGGCAGCTAAAATCGGCGCTAACCCTGGTTTAATAAAGAAGACCAAGGAAGCGGTTGAAACGTCTGAATTTTCCATTGCCATAAAGTAAAAAGCAAAGCCCCCACCGGTCACGCAAATTCCTAGGTAAAGCAACAAAGGCAAGGAACCAATTGTAATATTAGCCAAGATAGGTAGATTTGCAAACGTCTTTAAGGCTGGAATGGCTGCTAAGCTTCGAGCAACAAATGGTAAGTGGGTTACTAATGAGAGAACTAATAGTTCAATCGTACCAGCAACAAAAGTATAAGCGGTCATAACAACTCCGTTTAAGCCAAGCTTATTTGAACCGTAGCGTGACACAATTGAATAAAAACCAAATGTTACCGCTGAAAGGAGGCCCAATACAATTCCAACTGGTTGAGAAAGGTGGGCTGGATCAATAATCACAACTAGCCCAATTAAAGAAACTACCACTGAAATAAAGCTTGCCCGACTCATGCGCTCCCGTAAAAGTAAAAAGGCAAATAATAAGGCGAATACGGGATTGCAACTAAAAAGCACTGCCACGGTTGAAGCCTTAGTAGCTGCAACGGCTAATTGAAAGAGGGTCATACTAACAATCACACAGCAAAAACCCGTCAGCCAAAAGATTTTCCAATCTGCCCTTGTTAATTTCCGGTTTAGCTTACTTAAGCTAGCTTGAGCAATTGGAAGTAAGACCAAACTCCCGATAAAAAAGCGAATTAAGTTTAACTGAATCGGATTAAAAGTCGCTCCAGCAACCTTTAAAGCAATTTCCATTGAACTAAACAGAAAAGTTGATAAGCAAATGTAAATAATGGTTTTTTTCACAAATAAAACTTCTTCCTATGTAAGATTTTGAGTTATTACCATTAAGATAGGGACAACAACCATTGTCATTAAAGTAGTTTCTGTCACCATTACTGCGGCATACTCAGCGTCAGCCCCGTACAATTTTGCTACTACCGGCGCGTTAGTCATAACCGGCATCGCCACCTGTAAAATAAAGACCTGTTTCATCAAGAGGGGCATCGGTGCCTGCATTACCAACAAGGCCATTAGTGCAGGCGCAACTAGAAAGCGTCCCCCTAAGATTAGTAAGTTATCCTTATGCAAGGTCAACCGCCCCAACCCGGCGTTAGAGACCGCAATTCCGATGAAAATCATAGATAAGGGAATTGTCAAACCACCAATATAGTGGAGGTCACTTTGAATAAAGGTCGGGATTTTGACCCTTAAAAAGACCAAAATTACCCCTAGAATATATCCTAGTAGCGGCGGCGAGAATACCTTTCTGATAACCTGCCTTAAATCTAGCCGTGCCTTTTGTCCGCGACCATCTCGTTGGATAAAGTAGGTCCCAATTGTCCAAAAAAAGGTTGTATTACACATGTAATAGACTAAGACATACGGAATGCTTTGATTCCCAAATAGCGCTTCGTTAATCGGGAGCCCGATAAAAACCGTATTTGAATTGAAAAACATTGAGGTAAATACCCCACGCCGACTCTTATCCACTCGAAAAATCCGGGCAATTGCCATCGCTAAAGCCATCAAGATTGTCATCGAGAGGGCCGGGTATTTCAATTCCGGTAGCATCTTCAATAATTCATGGGCAGTGAACTTACTAGTAACTGTATCCAACATGTAACAAGGCAGTGCCACTTGAGTTACTAATCGCGCAATCAATCCGCTAGAACGCCCGTCAAACCACTTTCTTTCAGTCAAAACGTAGCCCACAATAATCATTACTAAAATGACTAGCACTCCTGAAATACTATGGTAAAAAACCTGCATATATCTTCACTTCTTTCGTCCCTACATGTCCCCTAGTATATCATACATTAAGCCATTATTTTTAATCGTTTTGTAATGAAAACGCTCTAACTAAAAAAGATTTTTAGGCATATTAAAATAGCCTAGGAAGCAACCGCTCCTAGGCTATTTAGCTACTCTATTTCAACTAAGATTCCAAAATGATCACTAACTTGCGGACTAGTTTGCCCATCAAAAATCACCTGATACTTAGACACTTTAAAAGTATCACTGAGGTAGACGTAATCAATTCGCAGCTGTCCTTCATTATCTTGCCAACCATCAATTGCTTTCACTACCGTGTGCTCACCGTAACGTTTAGCAGCCACCTGGAAACTATCCACCAACCCTAAGTTAGCCTCCCTAATTTGTTGGTGGGCAGAACTTTCTGGGGGGTTATTGAAATCTCCCATTATTACCAGGGGCTGTTTTTGCCCCTTAAGCGCTGCTTTTGTCTTAGCCCATTCGTAATCAAACCCATTTTTGCCTGCCCACGAATAATGTCCCACCACAAAGGTGGCTTGACTAGTTTGCCCCACTAAAATTTTACGAGTCAATTTTCCAACGTAGCTGGGATTAGAAGTTACTTGCTCTGTGCTAATTAACTTTTCTTTGCTCAATAGTGCTAACCCTTCTTGGTAGGTGTCATAACCAATGTGGGTATAACTATAAGACCAGTAATAATTTAAGCCTAATTCTCGCAAGCGGCTAACTAAAAGGTAGGCAAAATTATCCTCATGAAGCGGAACTTGGTTGGCTAAGGGGCAAAAATAGTCGTCACCCTCTATTTCCTTAGAAGTAATTAATTGGTTAATTTCTTGTAAAGCAACTATATCTGGGTTTTCTTCCTTTATATAGGTCGCTATCTGCGCTAGTTTTTCCAGCGGTTGGCTCTCAATGTAGCTATGTGTATTTAAAGTCATCACTTTCATATTCAATCTTCCTTTCCCCAATATCAAAAAACAGGGACATGAACTTAAGTTATGTCCCCATCTTTATTAATTAACCTTTGGCTTGACCAATCACAGTCCCAGCAGTTTGCTTGCCAGTCTTATCTAAAGTAAATGTTACTTGGTCAACGTTAGTGAAGGCAACAATCATTGTATCTTCCTTACCCGCAGCAGCTAAGGCGGCTAGATCAACTTGAGCCAACTCTTGGCCAGCCTCTACTTGGTCTCCTTCTTTAACCATTAAAGTAAACGGCTTACCTTCCAAGGAAACAGTGTCAATTCCCATATGAACTAACACTTCCATGCCCGCGGCTGTTTCTAAGCCAATCGCATGCTTGGTTGGGAAAAGACTCTTAACTTGACCAGCAACTGGGGAAACAATCTTTCCATCCGCTGGTTTAACAGCATAACCATCACCCATCATCTTTCCTGAGAAAACAGGGTCGTTAACTTCAGTAATTGGCATTACTTCCCCATTGGCTACAGCTACTACTTCGGCTTGAGCACCCTTAGCCACTGTTTCTTTTTTAGCAGCAGCTGTATCAACTACCACATTAGGAATTTCCATTCCAGAGTCTAAAATGTCTTGAATATCTGATTTCAACACGTCGGCTTTAGGTCCATAAACAGCTTGAACACCGTTGTCTTTAGTGATAAGTCCCATTGCACCGACTGCTTTCCATTGATCTTCGCTACCAACTTTAGCTTTATCTTTTACAGTCACACGTAGACGGGTCATACATGCATCCACATCTTCAATGTTAGCTTTACCACCTAAAAGGTTGATGATGGCAAAGGCTTGATCATTACCTTCAACTGGTGCACCAGTTCCGCTAGCATTGTCACCTGTATCTAAATCGTAGTTACCGTTTCGGCCTGGAGTTGCAAAATTAAATTTCTTAATCAAGAAGTTAGCTAAGAAGTAAGTGAACACCCCAAAGAGAATTGAAACCCAAACAAAGTTGAGTAAGTCTCCACCAAGACCGGCTTTAATTGCCAGTGGTGTCCGGGTTAGCAATTCGATGTTACCAAATGAGTGAACCCGCAATGAAACCAGGTCGGCTGTTGCAAAGGCAGCCCCTTGAATGAAGGCGTAAACAACGTACAATGGCACGGCTGCAAACATGAACATAAATTCAAGTGGTTCTGTTACCCCAGTTAAGAAAACAGCTAAGGCAGCTGAGAAGAACATTGACTTGTAAAGATGCTTCTTGTCAGGGTCAACATTTTTATACATTGCAAGTGTCATCCCCATCAAAATCCCTGTGGCACCAATCATTTGTCCTACCTTGAAGCGAGCTGGGGTCCAGTGAGTTAATACATAGTGATATTGGCTCATATCGCCAGCATTCTTAAGGTTAACTAAATCAGTTGCCCAGGCTAACCATAGTGGGTCTTGCCCGAAAACATGGGTCCCTGCTTGCGGACCAGATAAGATTTCGTAAGTTCCCCCTAAGGCAGTGTAGTTAATAGGAATTGTTAACATGTGGTGCAAACCAAATGGGAGGAGCAAACGTTCTAGCGTCCCGTATAAGAACGGTGCTAAAATAGGAGCATTATCTTGTGATTCTGCAATCCATAACCCGAAGTTGTTGATACCACCTTGAATTGTTGGCCAAACGACGGCTAAAATTAAGGAACAAATTAATGACCACAAGATAACTACGAAAGGAACGAAGCGCTTACCATTAAAGAATGATAAAGCATCGGGTAATTTACGATAGTTATAATACTTGTTATAAGCCATCGCCCCAATAAAACCGGCAATGATTCCGACGAAAACCCCCATGTTTAGTGCAGGCGCTTCCAAAACGCTGGTAAAGAAACCTTTAACCATGATTTTGGTTCCAAACAAAGTATGGGTGTAAGCTTTAGGATCGTTTAGCATTTCGCTAGTAACCCCAAAAATAGAACCAGTAATCCGGTTGATTAAAATGAAGGAAATCCCAGCTGCAAAGGCACCACCAGCTTTTTCTTTAGCCCAACTACCACCGATAGCCAATGCAAAAAGAATATGTAAGTTGCCAATAATTGCCCAACCAATGTTTTCAACCACGCCACCAGTCGTAACTAAGGCTGTTACGTGTGGGTTGATTAAAGGAATCGTCTTCCCAATACTAATCATTAAACCAGCTGCTGGCATAACAGCTACGACTACCATTAAAGCTTTACCGAATTTTTGCCAAAATTCAAAGCTAAATATTTTCTTCATATTAACTCTCCTTTTTCTGTTGCACAAAATTTACGCAACCGGTTTCGTTGAATTTATTATAGCTTGTTTGCGCTTCAATGTAAACCTTTTCTTTCTAGGAAAATTTTTTCTCTAGCTTAAAAGAGTTGATTTTTCGGCTTTGATACCGCATTTCAATTTTTAAATATCCGTAAAAAAATTACCATTAGTTTTAATTTTAGGTCTACCCGTGTATAATGACTTATAGTGGATTTTTACATTTACATAAGGAGTTATTTATGAACAATAAAAACCAACGTAACTATCGGCCGAACGATATTCCCCCCCGGCGTGAACATCGCGGTCATAGTTCACAGCACGTTCTTATCAGCCCCCATCGTAAACGCAAGCGCCTGTTCACAGTTTTACTGGTGCTTGCCTTAGCCATTTTCTACGGTGGTGGCGCCTACCTCTACCACATGTTAGCCAATGCTAAAAGTGCTGTTAACGAAACCTATACTGCTACTAATATCAAAAAATCACGTAACGTTTCAAAGGTTTTAAAAGCCAAAAAGCCGATTTCAATTCTCCTCTTAGGAACCGATACCGGTGATTTAGGAAGAACTGACAAAGGGCGCACAGATACCCTTATCGTTGCTACCATTAACCCATCTACTAAGCGCGTTACCCTAACTTCTATCCCGCGGGATCTTCAAGTTAAGGTTCCTGGTTCAATCGACAGTTACGATAAAATCAACGCTGCCTATACAATCGGTGGCGTCTCAACTGCCATTAAGACAGTTCAAAATACCTTCCACATCCCGATTGACTTCTACGTGCTTGTTAACATGGGTGGGTTGACCAAGATTGTCGATGCAATTGATGGTGTGACCGTTACCCCAACATTAACCTTCTCTTACGAAGATGCACACGTAACTAAGGGTAAGAAGGTTACTCTTAACGGTAAAGAAGCCCTCTCTTATTCGCGGATGCGTTACGATGATCCCCTCGGAGATTACGGGCGGCAAAAGCGGCAACGCCAAATCATCACGGCCATCATTAAAAAGTCACTCTCAGTTTCAACCCTTTCCTCTTACAAGGAACTTCTTAATACCCTGGAAGAAAATATGAAAACCGATTTGACTTACGATGATATTATGACCATCATTTCCGAATACAAAGCTGCCGGCCAAAGCATTAAGTCCTATGCCGTTCAGGGTGAGGAAGCCATGATTGACGGTGCTTCTTATCAAGTCGCTTCTGCAGCAGTTAAGCAAAAGAATTCCGACCGCATCAGAAATGAATTAGGCCTGGAACCATCCGATGCCGAGTTCACTGGGCGCGTTGACTATGACGATAGTTACGACAGCACGTCTACCACGACTTCTACCTACGACAACACTTACAGTGATTCTTATGGTGACTCCTACGGCACTAGTAGTTATGGCTACTAGTCCATAACTAAATAACCCGCTGAATGTCCAGCTTGGACTTCAGCGGGTTATTTCTATGACTAATCAAGTCACTCTATTTAAAAATGTGTACGGTAAGAATTATTATTCCAACTAATTTTTTAGAGACTAGACCACCTTAACTCTAATTTAACTTCTTTGGCATAAAAAACTCACTACAGATTTTCTTCAAAAAATTTCTGTATTTTTGCAAAGGGAATCACTCCCACATTGTCATATAAGTCAGTATGCGTTGCCCCTTTAATTGAAAGAAACTCTTTATTAGCAGAATACGGATTATCTTTCACCATATTTTTATAAGCATCTTTGCCCATATAATAGCTATGTGCTTTATCACCGTGCATAATAAGGACTGCACTGCGAATTTCATTGCTATACTCTAAGATGGGTTGATTAATAAATGACATAGTGCCTATTATATTCCAGCCTTGATTTGAATTGAGCGACCGACTATGGTAACCACGGTCTGTCTTATAGTAAGCATAATAGTCTTTCACAAACTGGGGAGCATCCTCAGGTAACGGGTCAACTACTCCTCCTGCTCTTTCATAGTATCCCACTTGATAATCTTTTGTCCTTTGTTCGTTCCATTTCTTTTTTATTTCATACCTAGCTTCTTCGTTATTCTCAGAGTCAAAATAACCTTTGGCCGCTACCCTAGTTAGATCATACATTGTAGACACAACGGTCCCCTTGATACGTGTATCAAGCGCAGCAGCGTTAAGTGCTAGGCCACCCCAACCACAAATTCCGACAATACCTATTTTATCAGCATCGACCCCTTCATAATTACTTAAAAAATCAACTGCCGCTTGAAAATCTTCTGTATTGATATCAGGTGAGGCCATATTTCGAGGTTTGCCTCCACTTTCACCAGTGAAGGAGGGATCAAATGCCATTGTTAAAAAACCTCGTTCTGCTAGCTGCTGTGCATATAAACCTGAAGACTGTTCTTTCACAGCTCCAAAGGGACCGCTTATCGCTATCGCTGGAAGTTTTCCATTAGGATTTTTCGGTTCATACAAATCAGCTGCAAGTGTGATTCCATAACGATTAATAAACGTTACCTTCATGTGCCTTACTAGCTTGCTTTTAGGAAATACCTTATCCCATTCAGTTACTAAAGTTAATTCCTCTTTTTTCACCATATCAATCACTCCTCAACATTTTTGATAAACCTTGCTGGAGCACCGGCGACTACTGTGTTTTTCGCTACATTTTTCGTAACTACAGCGCCAGCTGCAATAACAGCTCCGTCCCCAATTTCTACGCCTTGACAAATAGTCGCATTAGCTCCAACCTACACATTCTTGCCAATTTTGATTGCTTTAGGAATAACATTTCCCCTATCTTTTACTTTTAGGTTATGATTAAGTGTGGCCATTACCACATTATGACCTATGAGCGTACCATCTCCAATTTCAATTCCACCTTGGTCTTGAAACATACAAGCAGCATTGATAAAAACATTCTTACCTAATTTGATATTTTTCCCACAATCCGTATAAAAAGGGGGGAACATCCTAAAGCTTTCATCTATTTTTCTACCAGTCAATTTTTCCATCAATACTCTAATTTCCTCACTGGTATGATATTTATTATTCAACTCCATCGTGACTTTAAGAGCCTCTTGCGATAAATAAGACATGAATTGATGTTCTTTTGAGCCTGCAATAACCTCTTTTTCAGCCGCCATAGCTTCTAAAAAATTTGCTAACTCCATCTTAACCCCTCCTTGTAAGCGTATTATATACTTCTATCTTTAAAATATAAAATACTTATAATTTATTATTAGATATTCATTTTGTCTATATCTAGACATATAATAACCTAAGGGGGAATCAATATGGAAATCAGAGTTTTAAAGCATTTTGTAGAAATGGCTAATCAACAAAACATGACCAAAGCAGCTAAAAAATTGCATCTTACACAACCAACACTTTCAAAACAATTAAAAGATTTAGAAAGTGAACTTGGTCAAAAATTATTTAACCGTTCCAACCACAGTATCAACCTTACGCCTGAAGGAAAAATCCTTTACAAAAGAGCACTGGATATTTTGGAAATTGTCCAAAAAACCAAGACTGAATTTCAAGCTATGAGCGCTTTTAATGGAGGCGATTTATATATTGGCTGCGCCGAATCTTACGGGATAACCATTATTGCTAAAGCCGTCAAAGTACTGAAACAAAAATATCCCAACATTAAGTTTCATATTTACAGCGGCAACTTCCAAACAGTAGTTGAAAGACTAAATAATGGCCTATTAGACTTTGCTGTAACCGTACAGAGCCTTGACACTTCTTCCTTTAACTCATTAAGTTTACCCTACCTAGATACTTGGGGACTTTTAATGCGGAGAGACAGTCCTTTAGCAGCTAAAAACAACGTAAGTATTGCTGATATTTCAAAATTACCTCTAATCATTTCAAGACAAGGCTTTTCTGACGAGATGCCCAATGATTTAAAAAGCATCCAAGCTCATTTGAACATCGTTGGAACATATGACTTGCTATACAATGCTAGCCTCTTTGTAAAAGAAGGTTTAGGTTATGCCCTTTGCTTTAAGCATTTAGTAAACACTAACGCGAGTGAACTTATTTTCAAAGAAATAACTCCTACTATTTCCTCACCTATGAAGATTATTTGGTCAAGGAATCAAACTTTATCTAAAACCGCTACGTTACTTTTGACAGAACTAAAAAAACTAATCTCTAGTTAAACATTTATATCAACCTAAAATAACCCGCTGAATGTCCAGTAGCTTGGACTTCAGCGGGCTATTTCTACGATTAACTTAGTCTACCTCCGCGCTATTTTTAAGCATAACATCTAATACAACAGTTGCTCATAAGGTAAATCCAGTATATCAAACACATAATACTCTGGTTCCCAACCATACTCGAGCAACAGGTCTAGCACTACCTTTAACTGCTCAGTTTGTGGCCCAGTTAAGCTAAGGTTTGCTTGCATACAGTTAAGTGCTAAGGTATTGGTAACCGAAAGCAATGACTTGTAGTAAGAGTCCGGTCCGTCAAAACTTTCCAAAAATCCAGCCAGATTAGTTACATAGATTAGTTCTAAGTCTATCACCTTTTCTGCAGGCGGATTAAATTTTTTAAAGTCGCTAATATTTCGTTTAACAGTGCTTAAGTTGGGAATTTTACTAGGATTATCAAAAGCCTTTGTGATCCGTTTTTTAGCTTCCTGATACTCATCCTCAAGTGAATTAGCGTTAAAGAACACATCAATTTGCCGACTAGCTGTAGTATTAGTCCGGTACAGCTCAACCAAAAGGTTTTCAATCTCTTTTGGTTGACTGCTGCTGATTTTCTTTCTCAAAGCCGCAATGGTAAAAGCCTTTTTCATGAAACATTCCTACCTTTTCAATGGATTTTGCTTTAGTCAAAATATATTTCTCTTTCTAACTTTGCATCTTTATTAAGCCCGCTTATAAGTTTTAGAATATGTCAAAATCTGAACGACTATGCATCCAAGAATCAGTAGCAAAACATATCCCATCATTTGAGACACATCAAGCTGATAACCAAGTATTTTGGCCTTAAATGAAAATAGATTTTTCATACTTGCTACAAACATTCCCTGGTCTATTCCACCAAGGGACTTATTAATATGACTTAATTGTCCATTAATAAGCACATTTCTCAAAATAATTGTAAGGCGAGTTCTATAATGAACTTAGCCACTTTTTGTAATTTTAATTATTCAGTTGAATAACAAACTCTGATGCATTCTTCTCAATTTCAGCGTTGTACCTTATCACTGTTTCAGCGTTAATATGGCTAACATAGAAATTAGAATCTTAATTTTTATTTATAACTGGCTAATCGGAACTTTAACGGTTCAAAATTCCAATAAATGCTTATTTTACAGGCCAATTTTTTTAAAAATCTGACTTAAAATCTCTTCTTACTGGTTTGGAGAACGTAAATTTATTAGTTGGAGCCACTCCCCAGCGTGGATTGCTATATAAAATAGCTTCAAGCCGGAAAATTTTGTTTATGGGGATGAAAGTTACTAGACTATTGTCACTTCTTAACTCACCGGTATTTTCGTCTAAATCATACTTACTAATTTCAATCAAATCCAAAAAAAGTATCCCAAAAGCCTATGTACTGCTTTTCGTCATTTAGCGTAACCCTTACCTTTTGTCCTAAAGGTGGACACTTTAACTGATTTAACTCACAAATACATCTTTTGGCAATTTTTCCTGCTTTATTGTACTGAATAAATTCCACAAACCACTTCTCCATAAAAAAATAAATCATTATAATCGCACCCTATTGTTAGGGTACGATTCACAACTAGCAAACTTTAATCGCTCTCTATCCGTTCCAGCACAGCCACTCTTGCTATGTGTTGTTTGCCTTAATCAAATACCGAAGTAATGCGATTTGTTGCTACTTTCTAGGGATGAATTTCTACAGCAATTTAACTAAGATAAGTGCTAACTCACCATATCCAAGTTCGAACAAACTCCCTATTTGCTACATTTCGTCAATTAAATCACTATCTCCAAAAACAAAATTGGTTTTACTTTCAAGGACAAAGGTGTGCAATTTTAGCTACCACCGTTCAAACAATCGGTAACCTGGTCTTCCAAGATAAATTCTTCCTGATTTAATTCCGCTAGCCGTTGTTTAATATTGACCAATAAATCTAAAAGTTCTTGCTTATGATTTGCTAGGGTAACCTTGTTAAAATAGCAAGCCTGCTCATGGGAGTTAAATTCATAACATTCATCCCAAAACTCTGAACACCGAGTATTCCATGATTTTAAGTCCGGGTCATTATCAACTAACTTAATATCTGTCATTGGTTGACCGGTAAACGGGTCCGAAGGCCAAATAGGACCGTGCATAAATTCAAACATCAATTTGATTTTCTGCATTGTGTTTCCCCTTTGATTTGTAAATTAGGCCCTAAAATCAGTACTCAGCAATTTTAGCTAGCACCCTTTATATTCAGTAGCCTAATTCTCATCTGGAGCCTGTCCATCATGAGCTAACCATTTACAATCTGTCACTTCAAAGTTAGTAAATGTCGCTTTAAAAGACGATTCTTCCGGTGAACAAGCGTAGATGCCAAATTGAATTTCATCATTAGCTTTCGCCATGTGACAAATCCGCATCTGCTTATACTTAACGCCATCTTCTGAACATTCTAAACAAAAATCATCTTCCCGACGGCTTAACCGATACCACATTTGTTTGATATTAGCATCAATCTCAGTCGTTGCCCAATCTGAGTAACCATTGTTGGTAACTACACTGCCTAGGTGCTGAAATTCTTCATTCTCATATTCAATTGATGACTTCAACCAATTTTCGGAATTTAAATACATAACTACACCACATTGATCGAAGCGGACCTTACTATCGAATTCTGTTTTTACTACAAAAGAGAAGTATTTATCTGTCGTTTTAACTTGAAGAACTGGAGCGTTGTCATTTCTAAAATGGTAATAAGTACGTTGCCATAAATCGGTGTGGGGATTGGTAGTAATTTCAATTTTATCATCTGTAATTGTGTACGCTTTGGGTTTTCTGGTCCATTGCCATTCACTTGTTTTGATTTTCATTGTTATTTCTTCCTTTTGTAATTCAAGTATGCTGTGAGTGTACAATCTTTATTTACCATTTTCTTGCAAAAAATTTTTTAGCCGATAATGCCAATAGCCCATAGAAATCGTAGTCGCGACAAAAAGAATGACAAAAAGATAGTGCAACCAAATTAACTGATGGGCCAACGAATAGTCAGTTGGCGCAATTGCGGCAATAAACAGAACTAACCACGCCGCCTGGTGCCTTTTAATGATGCGACGATACTGTTTTTCACGTTCAGTCCGCAAATCATCACTATTTACCTCAGCTCGTTCTTTCATAGCGCTTACCTACCTCTTTCAAGTAATAAAATCACATTAATTATATCACGTGGAATCCGCACTTGCTTGTAGTAACTTGATCAAAATCTACGATTTATTCTCACTAAGAACAAAACTTATTAAATTAGCTTTTCTCGCCACATATGAAAAAGTGCATCTGTCTGTGAACATTGGTCCACAAAAAGATACACATTTGGTAATTTTATAAACGACGTAATGACGCGGTTCCTGGCACCCTACTTTACTCGTTCCAGCACCGTCACACTCTCAACATGCAACGAGCGGGGTGGATTGATGTCTTTTACATTGTCGGTAGTCGGAAACACGTCATCGGCACTTTTTGCACTATCGGTAGGCGGGAACATATCGACCTAATCTTTGCAAATAATAATAGTACCTTCCATAGCATAATAATTTAATGTCACTCGGGGATATTCATTTGCGAAGTTTAAAATATACCTATGATATTCTTCAATACCACATGGATGAACTTCAAAAACTCTATAAAACTCATTTGTCTCTAATCCATTTTTTAGCTCTGCATACCCCACTATGCCATCTTCTTCGCTGCCTTTTTTCCTTATAAAAATCTTTTTAATTCTAAAATCAAAACTATATATCTCATCATTTGGTTTTACTAACAACGGTAATACTTTTATTTCATTAGGTAGCTCATTTATGTCATTCTGAACATCAATAAAAAATGATATATATTCAACAGCATGAGATTGAGCATTTTCTTTAATAACCTGCTTAAAAGTAATGTTTTGAATTCTTTGACTATTATTTAGACAATTTGGCAACTGATTCTTAACCTCAGTAAGAATAGCTTCTGCAGTTTGTTGAACATAATCATTTACTTCTTTAACCTTATCCAAAGCATTCACCATCGGATAAAGTGTACCATCATATACGAAATCTTTAATAAAGAACTCATCTTTAGAACCTAAAAGAAAGCTGGTCTTAATCGTAACAAGAATTGTCTTTATATGCTTAATGTAGTTATCAAAAGCTTGCAAATATAAAAATGTTGGATTAATTTTATTCGCATCCAATAATACCTTTAACTTTGAAAATGATGCAACAGTGCCTAGCTTTCTGTTTACTTTTCCTATTAACCGCCTATCCGTAATATCAAAGGATTCATCGCCAAACAAAGCAGCATTAATAATTTGAAACATGATGTCCATACTCATTCTAGCATAGTGAAAAAACTCTACTATGGTTTTCCTTAAAAATATACCATCATCAATAGTTAAACCTGCAATTTTTAGATCTGTACAATGCAAGTCACTTTCCTTTACTGATGCCGAACCGGTTTCAATTGCCTGTTGTAAAATCTTTGACTGTTGTGTTTTTAACGAATCCACTCTGTTTTTATGAACATTTACTAACAGTTGGTATGACAGTTCCATATAAGAGAGCATCTCTCTTAAACTATCAATATATTGCCATGTGTCATATACTTTTTGATGTGCCAATTCTTTTTGAAACTCTTTAAGATTTAAGCTCATTTTATATTTCCTCCTCTTCGCATCCATCAAATATAAATAATTGGTTAATCGGCAAGTATCTCCTTAAAAATCTTGTTATATCAATATCTCCAACAGTCACTCCACCGCAAAGTGAACCTTTGAAAATATGTACCTCACCTTTGGTATCTGTAATTTTCATTTCCCAAGTTCCTATATCGGTAGCATAGCAAGTCAATTGATCGCTATCTAGATACTGGGAGAAAAGCTCCAATATTTCCTTAACTACGGGTTTCCCAATATTAAACTGTTGCTTTCTAGAAATCTCGAACCGACCAAAACCATTTCCATATTTATATCCTGTAAACCATATTCCACCATTAGCAGATATGGTCAAATGCTGTTCTACTTCGTCATCAGGAAGTGGTTCTGGACCGAAGCATATATTATTTGAAATAATTCTTACTTTTTGTATCTGCAATTGGAACACCTCCTCCGTAACTACTTAATACTTCTTCGGAAACTTTTCTTTTCCAAGCTGCCATAGGTATTTGTCTATGTCTTTTAGGTTATAGGATTCAAGATTATAAAACTTACTGAATTCCAGCAATATTTTTTTGAATTTAACATAGTCCTTTATGTCGTGATTATTAAAACTATAAAACCCATCAACATCCCGAAAATAACGAAGAAGCCTATCTACATAACTGTCATAGATAGGGAAGTCCAGGGGTTTATGATGGCTACAATATTTTGTTGCAAAGGAATAAAAATTTTTTACCGTACCGTTATCCATATCGACTCTTGCTATTTCATTTACTAAAGTAATATCACCCGCCGCCAGTCTTTCATCAATATCTAAATCGATGATGTGCTTTGCTACTTTAAATGGTGAGAATATATTTGTACTGTAAAAGTCATTTAAGACCGATACTTTTACAAGAACATCATCTATATCTTTATTGTCAGGGTAAGTCTGGTAAAAGAGTTTGTTTAAAGCACTTTCCTGTAATGCGTAGTTTTCTAATTGCTCCCAAGCTAATAAATACCTATCCACTTCCTCACAACTTGGCCGCAATACATCAGGTCTTGCGTCTTTTGCTTTTTTGGTTCTAGGAACTTTTTCAATAACCATTTTTTCAATCTTGGGAGGCTGATTTGTCTTAGCAAATTCTATGTAGCCGCCTACACTTCCATAGGTATTGTCGATAAACTCCTTAAATATTTTGAATGTACGCATATAGCCATAAGAATTCCTTCTAGGGTTCTTGTGGGATTTTTCATTGCTGAACTTAATTTCTAATAGTTCACGTGCTTTTCTTAAAGAATTATCGTCAATAAATATATCCCAAAAATCCATGCCAATGTCATGGCGATAAGGATAAAAGGAATCACTGTAAATTACACTTTTATCTTTCAGATGTTCATAGTTATCATTTAAATATTTCTTGAACTGCTTCCTTAGTGCTTCTATGTGTGAATTGCCGATTCTATTCTTCAATTTTTCTCACCCTCAGCAAGCCTTAAAGTATAACTACTGCCTTTCTTTTCTTTAATAATCTTTCCATCTTTAGCAAGCCCATCTACCGCCTTACGTATAGTGGCTTGTGGTACCTCTGGAATTAACGGGTAAAGTTTGCGTTGAGAAATACCATTATCGTTACTAATAATATCCAATAAAATCGTATCAAGCCGACTCTCTTTCTCAAAACGAATTTTGTATGTATCATAATTTTCTGTAAGCTCTATAAGGTAATCCTTAGTGCTTTGAATGTAACTAAAACAAGGATCTTTAGAATTGTGACAGTGTTCCCACATATCATCAAAATAGATTTGACCGCCTTTACTCTTTTTATAACAGTAATTCCTAAAAGCTTCGAAAGCATCTATAGCTTTATGACATTGCTCAATATTCTTATCTATAGAATCCAGCGTACCTACTTTAGCTGTCTCAGAATATATGGCATCCTCATATTTCTGGATTGCCGATGCCCATTTTTGTGAGAAATTAAATGACAACTCTTCTTCCTTTTCTGTTCTGTGGAACTTTGGATTTATACTTTTTTTCTCATCGGCTATAGCTTTTTTCAAATCATGCTCTAATTGATCTACAGAAGTCCTACCTGTCTGCAAGATTTCTTTATTCCCGCTTATTGCTGCTTGAACTTTATCATCATACTCAGCTTTCTTCTTATTACAGCGATTACAAACTCCATCTTTCCACTTGTGACCAAACAGCCTACATATTAATGACAAAACGATCCCCCCCTCATGAATAGTTAAATTATTTACAAACCTTTTCGTACCTCTGCTGGTTAGATGAGGTCTTTTCAATTGCCTTTATATTACCTTCCATTTTATTTACGTAGTTTAAAAATAAAGTCCCAAGCAGAAGTCGATCCTTTCTGGGTATTCTATTCCATACATAACCCTTGAACAGATCTTTAACAAGAAAGACTTCACCTTCATTCAAGTTTTCAGTTTCCTTAATAGCTTCTTCTAGTAACTCATTAACATCACCCATGTTGTCATCTCCTTATCAATAACAATATCAACAACATTGTTAATAAGATTATATGCCTTTTACCAATTCCAGTCAATGAAAGAAAACCACCTATCAAGAGAATATATCTCCTGAATGGTGGTCATTCATGAAGGTTATGTTTATACATCTACTTCTACACCAGATTTAAATTCAATAGTTAGTTTGTCATCATAAACCGTTATTTTCTCTATAAGTCTCCTTACTAGTTGCTCATCATACTCCTCAAGGAGGGTGGATTGTTCATTTAGGAATTTTTCCATCTCTTCTAGTCTTTGCTTGGAACCTTTTTTGCCTGCTTCTTCTGCTAAAGCCTTATGTCTTTCCTTTCTGAGCCTGTAAATCTCATCAGCTATATCGTTATAATCCTCTTTGGAATTGGCCAGTCTCAAAAGGTCTTTTTGTAATTCCTCTAGCTTTTTATCTATCTCGGAAACAATATTATTGTCCGTTTCACTTATCACTGTTTCTATATTTTCCTTTAAGATAGTTAAAAAGCCATCCTTTTGCCCTATTAGTTTATTAATTGCCTCCACCGTAGCAAGGCCTATCATATCCTCCAGCACGGTTCGGGAATGACAAGTTAACCCTGTATTCTCAAGTCTACTGACGCATCTCCAAACAATTGATTTTTTACCTCGGTTATTCCAATGAACTCTACGGTATATTTCGCCACACTCACCACAGAAGATAATTTGTGAAAATACATGATTTGAACTAAAGTTTCTTTTCTTTCCGCTAGTACTTATATGTCCTCTACTTCTACGAACTAACTCTTCTTGTACCTGCATGAAAATTTCACGCGGGATAATGGCTTCATGGTTATTCTCTACATAATACTGAGGTACGATTCCGTTATTCACAACCCTCTTTTTTGTAAGAAAATCTACCGTATAAGTTTTTTGGAGCAGTGCATCACCAATGTATTTTTCATTGCTTAATATTTTCCTTATAGTACTGGTATGCCACCTTTTTTTCCCCGCACCTGTAAGTATGCCATCAGCTTCAAGTCCTTTTTTGATTTTATCCATACTGGAGCCTTCAAGATACTCTCGGTAAATCCTTTTAACTATTTCAGCTTCCTCCGGCACAATTACTAATCGCTTATTTTCATCTTTGGTATATCCTAAAAACCTAGAACAATTGACCATTACCTCTCCCTGTTGGTATCGGTATTGATAGCCAAGCTTTACATTCTGGCTTAATGACTGGCTCTCTTGTTGCGCCAAAGATGCCATAATGGTAAGCATAATTTCACCTTTGGCATCCAGTGTATTGATATTTTCTTTCTCAAAATATACCGCTACATTTTTATCTTTAAGTTTCCTGATGTATTGTAGACAGTCCAAGGTATTTCTAGCAAATCGGCTTATTGATTTGGTAATAACCATATCAATTTTCCCAGCCATGCACTCATCAATCATTCGATTAAATTCATCACGATTTTTTGTATTTGTACCGCTGATACCATCATCAGCAAAGATCCCTGCAAATTCCCACTCTGAATTTTTCTTAATAAATTCAGTATAATGTTCAATCTGCACTTCGTAACTACTAGCTTGTTCATCACTGTCGGTAGAAACTCGACAATAAGCAGCAACCCGAAGTTTTGGTGTTTCATCTTCTTTTCGATTGTTGCCCATGCGTTTTATTGCAGGTATAATCATTACATTTTTACTAACTGCCATCTTACTGTCCCTCACTTTCTATTAAGCTATAAACATACTCCGCTTGTGTAAAAGGATTTGTATACTTCTGAATTACTTGTCCTATGGTAAACTTCTTAGAAATAGTAGGTTTGTCTTCTTTCTTGGGTTCAAAGATTCTACCTAGCTTTTTCGCTCTCTTTACCCTCTCTGCTTCTGCTTTTTCGTAGGTCTCTTTATCAATGATGGCAGGGTAATAATCATCACCAAGATAACGTTCGTTTCTTAGCATCCTTCCAGCAGTTCCATGATAAGCATCTATTCCAGCAGTCTTTGCTGCGACCGATAAAGAAAGGCCTGATAAGTATCCCCTATACAAACTCCTAACCTTTTCAGCTTTTTCTTCATCGATAACTGCTCTACCATTCTCTATCCTATAGCCGTAAGGCGTATGTGCCACTTTTCTCACATCCTTTCCCTTAGTGTGATTCCGCATTTTAAAATGAAACCTATCTCTACTCTTGAGAAGACAATTATTTTTTCAACATAATCATTAAAAAGTTGGTCGTTAAAGTCACTTAACATTTCAGCCTTATTTGTAAATTTTATTAAGTTACTGACTTCCTGCACCTTTGATAATTCTCCATTTAAGGCATGAATTAATGCTTCTTTTTGCTCCATATAGTTGTTTGCTTCCATTTGCAGTTCATTGTTTTCTCGATTAAAAAGGGCAGGTTCTAGATATCCCTTCGCCATAAGCTTTACAAGCAGTTCTCTCTGTTCCGCGTTTTTTTCAATTTGCTTCTCTAATTCCTGAATTCTTGAAAGGTTATCAGACTTGTTCATTCCACGTAAAGCCTCTAATAGTGGTTGTAGAATAAGTTTTCTGCCGAAAATCAGCTTATTCATCATCGTAACAAATGCCTTCTTTATATCCTCATCTCGAATAAACTGCATGGAACATTCTGTTATCTGCTTTAAGTGTTTGCTACAACACCAGGCTACGTATTTTCTTGCACCAGATGAATGAATTCGCCTTTTAAAGGTACTACCACATTCCGAGCAAATAATTTTTCCAGAGAAAGAATACCGGTTTTGGTATTTATTGTTACGCTTTTCTATGCCCTTTTCTTTTGCCCTTTGATTTAAGGCAGCTTCTACTGCTTCAAATACTTCATGGCTGATAATTGCCTCATGGTGATTTTCTATTAAATATTTATTTTTCTCACCATAATTGGTGCGCTTATTAAATCGGGAATCTGTATAAGTTTTTTGCAGTATAGCATCCCCAGTATATTTCTCATTTTTTAATATCCCTCGAATTGTAGTAGCAGTCCAACGAGCACCTCTTTTAGTAGGTATACCCATTTGATTAAGATCATCTGCAACTTTCTGTGTACCTTTGCCCGATAATACTTCTGCGAAAATATACTTCACGATTTCTGCCTGCTCAGGGTTTACCACCATTTGACCATCAATGTTGTCATAACCAAATGGTGGGTATGAAATCTTAAAAGTTCCGTTTTGAAATCTCCTTTGAACTGCCCATTTGTTGTTTTCCGAAATGGAAATGGACTCGCTTTCTGCAAGTCCACTTAATATAGAAAGCATCAACTCACTTTCCATTGATTGGGTATTGATATTCTCTTTCTCAAAATAGATGTAAATACCCAGGTCCAACAGTTTACGAACCATCTCTAAACAATCCGTTGTGTTTCTTGCAAACCTACTAATGGACTTTGTAATAATTAAGTCAATCTTCTTGCTTTCGCAATCTGATAGCATTCTAAGAAGTTCTGACCGGTTTTCTTTTTTAGTCCCACTGATCCCCTCATCATAATACAAGCCAACATATTCCCATTCTGGGTTTGCCTTTATGTAAGTCTCATAATGGGATTTTTGTGCTTCTAGGCTCACTAACTGTTCATCACTGTCCGTAGAAACACGACAATAAGCAGCTACTCGTAATTTTGGCTTGATAATTGATGTACCCTTATTCCCGTCTATTTTTGTTATCTTTTTCATCGACTCACCTCCTTTTTGGTAGGTCACATATTACCTCTGAACGCCCAGTATATCAAGGAATATCGGGCATTATCTGTGCTAACATAGGTGAGAAAGTTTCGCGGTTTAATAGCATAATTTTGTTGAACTCTTCCTTTGAAATAAGACCCTTATCAAGCATTTGATGTAATAGCTTTTCCGCCCTATAATAATCAAATTCTCTTTGAAGAGCCTCGGCACTTAGATATTTCCTTTTTGGATTTAATAGTAGATCCTGTTTATCTGTAATTTTAGTAATCTGCATATAGGTAACCTCCATTTCTACAGGTAGACCCCTGCACCTATATGCAAAAATCCCTAATGATTCGAACCCCTAAAGGTCAAAAAAAAATGACCCGAAGAGCTATTACACTCCTCAGGTCATAGGTAAAAGTGTTAATCATACTTTATAAACGCATCCGTAAAGCCAGCCTTTTTCGCTTTGGCAAGCTGGGCCTCTGCATTGGCTTTTACGGAATAAGCACCGATTTGAACGCGGTAGTATTTCTTTTTCTCTGTTTCTCCAGATTTAGCTCCTTCACTTAAGAGGCTTTTTACATCTGCACGAAATGTATCCATGCTCTTTCCATGCTTAGGAAACCAGTTTTTCGGATCACCATGATTACTTGCGATTCCTCTTTGATAGCCTTCATAATGGCCAATAATATCTTTTTCAGTTAGATTGTATAATTTGCAAAGATAAACACAAAGCTCTACCGCTTCTTTATAAACCGCATTAAAATACGAGGCATCGGTCAATCCATCCTCGCATATTTCAAAACC
The DNA here is from genome assembly GCF_001436215.1 of Ligilactobacillus agilis DSM 20509. GTDB lineage: Bacteria > Bacillota > Bacilli > Lactobacillales > Lactobacillaceae > Ligilactobacillus > Ligilactobacillus agilis. Next base: position 44,650 of record NZ_AYYP01000010.1, on the reverse strand, counting down.
AATATGTGTATCATTTGCACTTCCTCCAGCATGCCACCCTCGATGGTCCCATGGTAGAGTTTGATAGGTAGCAATTGAACCATCCTTAAGTTTTCCAATGAAAGCATGGACACAAACCTGTTTTCCATCGGGCCTATCCTGATTCCAGTGATTATTGTACTGATTTACACCTAATAAACCATCATCCGGCCCAACATATCTACGAAGATAAGGATTGTTGGCACCGGTGCTATGAACCATGATACCTTTCGGTGTAATCTTTTTACCTGCCTTATAACAAGCATTTTCAGTCAGAATAAGTTTTCTTAGATTCAATATTCCTTACCTCCTTTATTATGCAACTGAACAAGGATATCTTTTAATTTTTCTGGTATTGGTAGTCCTAATCGACCAGCATTTTCTAGCATAGATACACCTTCATTGGAGCAATAGAAAAAGATGATAGCAGTCCGAAGCACGCTCCCATCTCCGATCAGATTTGTATCAATCAAATGTCCAACTCCAACTAGAATAAAAATAAGTACTTTTTTGAATATGCCCTTAAACCCTATTTCACTTGATAGTTTCTTTTCAACAATGGCACACATGACACCGGTGATATAATCAGCCACCATTAATGCCACTAATGCATATAAAAATCCATCAAAACCTCCTAAAAACCATCCTAAAAGTCCACCAAGTACAGTAAACGCAGTTTGTATCCAACTCCAAATTTCCTTCATTATTTTTACCTCCTTCATGATTGGTGCATATATAAAAAGAGTGTCTGCATTATCGCAAACACTCTTGGTTCAGTGTGTTAATTATATTTGTTTAGGTAAGGCTTCCCATAACCTCATATCCTCCTGTCCCAGAGACCATATCGCAATCCCCCTAAGCTTCCATCGATACGCTGCCTCATTTGCCCAATAGACTAGGCTATCCACGTCTTGGTAGTAAAGAATTGAGAAGCCATCAGCATCCCCGAGAAATAGGCGTGAAATCCATACATTAATGTCCTTAGGCACAATCTTTACTGAATAGTCATTTCCACAGACCAATGATAAAAGCTCTGAGTGAAAAAAATCATAATCCATGGAAATATCCTGACTTCTTGTTGAAGCTTCCTCCACATCACTGTTAACTGTAAAAACCTGAAACTCACTATCCCATGTAACACCAGTTCTTTCTAGTCTCCCATACTCCGTTCTAGTTCCATCTGGGAAGATTACATCAAATCTTTCATAAGGTTCATAAGTCCAGGCATCTCCTAATCTTATTAATTCACATAGAATACGTCCATCCGATTGAATTCCGGCATAACCACCTGAATAACCATCAAGCGACGCTGTGAATCGCAAAATACTACTTGCTCCAGAATAAACCCTTACAGAATTACTACGTATCCTCATTTCAATGGTGTACATTCTTGGATTTGAGCGAAGATCTGATGATGGAGTTTTAGAAATTTCGGTTGCATAGCTTCCGATTAGAGTAGAACCATTATATAGTTCAATACGCTGTGAATTAATATTTAAACAGCAAAAGAGTTCTCCACAAAAAATGCCAGCTCGACCACTTCCATCTGAAGGAAAAGCTAATCTCGCTCTTAAATGAACATCTGAGAAACCATTATATTTCCACGCCAACCTCCCATGTCCATCAAGCTGTGAATAAGGGCGAGTAGCTGGATCATTCTTGTTCTGCCACACCTCCCACTCTCCGCTTAATGTTGTCCAATAGCTGGATGGAAGCGGATTTTCATCTCGAAAGTCCTCATACCAAATTAGTGCTGAATCAGGCTTTCTACGAAGTACTTCCGTTGTCAATTTAAATCCTCGATCGGGCTGAACCATTAAACCGTTCACATCTTTAAACTGGCGAGGGGATAACATGAAGTCAGCCTCTCCAGCAGAAGGCTCTTCACTAAAGCTTGAACATACCCGAAATCCATAGAACTGTACTCCTGTTACTGAGGAACTAACTGTGACAGTATGAGTTCCAGCTGAAAGATATACACTCGAAGCCAAAGAGCTCCAGCAAGTTGTTCTCCAATATGGCCACCATAACCTACTCTCACTAAATACCTTATTTATTCCGTCAAGCGAAACATGGATAGTATTCTTGTCCCAAAAAGGAAAAGAAAAGCGAATAGCTACATCATAAAAACCAGCAGATTCTATTTCAAATTCGTAGGTGGCTTCACCTTCATCTCCAAGTGTAATAAATTGAGATGAAACTGATACATTACCAAAATAATTATCAGGTGTTCCACCACTACGGTCTATAAAGATTGTGCCAAATTCAGTTTTTTGTTGCTTACTATAGGCGGTCAAATATCTGCGACGACTATAGGATTCCTCAAGTAATGGGTATGTTCTTGAAACAGCATCCCAGCCTTCCATGTAGTCATACACATGTGGTAACGCCCAAGGAACCTTATCATAATCATCCCAATACGCAATGATTGGAATCATTGGTTGAGGTGGCCCGTCATCAGTAAAGTTATATCCTCCTGTCATCCAAAGCTTTGCTGCATAATAAGTGTTTGAAATCCCACGATATGTTATTCCAAGGTTCTCTGGTGTATCATGTATCCTCCAGTTCCAGCCATAGGCGGGCAATCCCAAAAATATTTTTTCAGGATTCATAACCCGAACAGCATAATCATAAATACCTTCCAACCAATCCCTCGGAGAAACCGGTCCCGGAGCAGAACCAGCCCATGCCATGCCATAACTCATAATCGCTGCCGTATCACAGTACGGATTTAAGTCTTCATAGACACACCAATTTTCGCCACCAACCGAGCCTTGTACTCCCGTCATTCCTGGTAAACAAATATTAACGAGTTTAGAAGAATCATAGGCTTTGACAGTATTATATATGTCACGAAATAGGGCATTGGCAGCATCCTTGTTCTCGTAGCCACCTCCACGTTCCAAGTCTATATCAACCCCTGCACACCATGGATACTTTTCCATAATGCGAATGATCTCAGTAAGAAATTTATCCTTCGCACCACTGGTATTATTTCTAAGGGCAGTAAAAATAGAAGCTGTACCATGATTCATAATAGTCAGTAGCCATTTGATATGAGGCCAACGGTTAATATAGGTAAGCATACTGGATATGCTTGTTCCTGTTTCTGTTATTGTCCCGGTGATATCCACTTCAAAAGTAAAAATACCCACCGTATCAATTCGATCACCATAGTCTCGTAATGCTTGATACATGCGGGTATTCCCCATGAAACTCCAGACCATACAACGCTTACCTTTTAAATAGTCAATCAAAGGCGCTCACTTCCTTCCTGCATTTCTTGAAACTCAAATAATACCCGGGCTGATTTTCTGTCTTCTAGCTTTATCACATGTTTGCTATCACCGGATGCTGTATATTGAAAAAAACCTTCCTTATCAGTTGGGTTTCCGTTCTTTAAACACTGCCTAGTTGATGCTAGTAGCGAAAAGGTATCACCTGGACTAACTGCCTCATTAAATATCACCTTGTGCGCCCCTGCTCCTTGAGACAATTGGATACTGCCTGCAGCCATATTTTGGTTTGGATAAATATGACAGTCAAGGCCAGCGGAAGTTGAACCCAGATTGAAGAGAATAATCGTCTCTCCGCTTCGAACTACTCCATTATAAAAGCGAACAGGAACAATTGTCTCATTCTCTCGATATTTTTGCAGCATGCTCTCTGTGTTAGTTGTATAACCAGTAAGGTGATTTCCTTCCTGTGCTTGAATATCAGTAAAATATACCGTACCTGTACAATCTTCAAGAAGTAAATTCACTGTTACGCTTACTACTCGTTTATCCTCTTTACAATGAATCGTCTCGGTAAATCTGGTAAATGCAACTGACATTTACACCACCTACCCATCCAGCGTCCATTGTATTTCTGACACATGACCAACCCAGCCCGTAGCAACAGAGCCACCTTGCAAAAGCATATCCGTAAAGAATACCTCACCAGTACAATCAGTAATGAAAAGACGGATGGTAAGCGACTTTATCTTGCCAAAACCTCTCGGTGTAATAGCATGAGCTGTCTGTGAAAAATAAGCCATATCGCTACCTCCTTCCTAATAGAGATCAATAAACCTAGTTTCTGTCGAACCGTCCTCATATTCAATGACAACTTCAATTCCAACTTTTCCGTTTGGCCCTTTCTGTAGATTTTCCGATGCAATCTGCGCTGAAAATGTGTAACTCTTTCTACTAGCAGGATACACAGTCTGTGATAGACTTTTTGTCATTCCTAAAACTCCCTCAGCTTTAAAAGAAGCTGATCCTGATACCCCATTATTAGGGTCCACTGTAAAACCTGAACTTAACCAATAGGTTAACCCGTCATCAGCTCGTGAATTTCTTAGATGATTAAAAGGAACTAAGTCTTTTACTTCCTGACGGTCAAGAACATCAGCTGAAGATAAAATATCAGCAGCTTTATCCCAAACAGCAGATGAATCCCCCAGTTCTCTTAACGTTGTTGATAGCTCCAGCACTGTTTTCCATGGTTCTTGGAGATTATATTGTCTGCGTACCACACGAGTTTTGACAGATAAATTCAAATCTCTATCATCCACAGTTACTATATCACCTAGTTTCCATGCCTCATGCTCATATCCTGTCAACACTGATAAGTCCATTGCAGAGAGAACATATGAGATTCGTGGCTTCGCATACTGAGCTAAGCGCATATTAGCGAACTCAAGCAGCTGATAAGGGTTGCTGATTGATGAAGCATCCAGCGTTCCTACTCTAACTTCTGATGAATAGTTATAATCCTCAACATACTCTTTATTACCATTGATAGAAGCAAATGTTATACCATCTTTTCCATAAGCATAAAGGCGAGTGATTAGACTTCTAGTATCCACTACGCGCTGTATACTTTTCATGTTCTTTCTATAGCAAAATAATGCCCCACTATCAGTACCTCCAAATGTCAAGAGATGTACCAAACGATTGGCACTATCGAAAATCAAGTCGCCTCCATGAATATTCTGTATTGTTCGTAGGATAGCTAATGCATTCTTTTCTGTTGATTGCCATGTACGTTTAGTATTTACAGTTACGTTTCCTAATGACCAGCCAGTATTAAGTAAGGCATAGCGCATAGGGACTTCTGGTGTCTCTGCAACAAATTCCATGGGTTCTTTTTCAGCACTAAAAGAAAGATCATAAAATGCTGCTTCCGCATATACTTGAGTTACAACTCTTCCATCGGAGCTTTTCTCATCTGTTATAGTTCGAATACGATAAACATCATTAACAATCTGCACCTGTTTTTCATTGTCTAATGTCTCTCGCTTGGAATCATGAAATGGCAGTTTAAACTCCAGAATATCAGCGCCATTTACTTCACTTGTTACTACAATATCAAAGGCATTTTCTAACACTGCTTCCCAAGCCCCGTTAGTATCCAACACAACTGGTCTTGCAAATCCAAGTCTCTCATAAGGAGGTTTTGGTATATCATGTAGTTGTATTTCAAGAAGTTTAGGAGTTCTACTGGTGTCTTGAGTAGATAATGTAATTCGATAACGAATATATTCTCTGTTTGGAGATTGTAATTCCCCACTTGTTCCAATAGCCTGCCATTCAGTCCAACTAGACAAATCATCTGATGTAGAAGTTTCAACTAAGCTTATCGATGTTATACCTGCAATGTATTCACTTGTAACTGATACTCTACCCGTTCCAGAAAGCCCACAGGCAGCTGCTATCGAATAAAACTGGCCACTTTGTGCATAGACTCCGCTTGTTGCTTTTAGTATGACAGAACCAGGGTCCACAAGAGCATCAACATCAGCAGTGCTGTCTCCACCGTTTGCCAAAATTGAAGATTTAAAATAGAAAATAAGATCCTCCATGGTAAGCGAAGAATCTTTTTCATAGAACCAGTCATCAAATCCTCCTGCGTAATAATAGGTATTTGCATGCATCCCCATCACAATGTCCGCAACACAGGATTGATTTAAGTCTCCCGTGAATGTTCGAACTGGAGATTGCCAGACAGCCCCATCACTTCGATCGCAAAGTAAGTTCTGTACCCTTTTGCTGTTTACCTCAATGATTGATGCAATAAAGTACCACCCGTTATTCTTTAGGGGAATAGTAGGTGTTTCTGTCTGGTCATATATCAGGGAGCCGGAAGAATTATACAGCATTAATCGCAACCTTCCCTGAAATAAAGAAACATAAAAAATTGGTTGGCCAGGGCCTTGTCTAGTATTGAAAATCGGGATATACGTCTGCCCCACAGAATAAGTAGTTGGGTTTATCCATCCACCAACAACAATCTTTTCACCTAAATCACTAAAAAAGCTACCATCATTGGTAGCCACTAAATGCGTCTTTTCACTTGTTGGATTAATGATATTCTGCCTAAAATATCTTCCTAATCTACCAGATGATAAGTTGGCTGATGTGCCTGACCATCCGGATACAAAGAAGTTTCTGTTATGACCAGAATCATCTGCAAGCATGTTATTGCTATCTGGTGTAGCTTCATTAAATCGCCAAAGAGCAACTGTCTTCTCGCTTACAGGAAACTCACCTGTAAAATCTGTCTGTGATGTTAAGATTGATTTAATTGCCACAAGCTCACCTCCATCTGCTTTTAGCCATAATCTTCAGCTCCGAAAAAGTTGCTCCCGCCACTGAAACTGTTATTTCATTTTCACCTTTGTGCAGTATAGGAAAGTTAAGCTCATCCAAGCCTGCAAGCCCATTTCTAAGTGTATTTCCGTTTGCATCGGTTATTTTTGCAGTTACTAATCCACTATCAATGACAAGCACTTCATCTGCTGCCAAAGCCCCAAATACTCGTAGTTCTTTGCCATTTGTCGTAATAGAAATGTAGGTGGATGATGAGCTGCTGATTATCCCCTTAAGTTGATAAACCGGTTCTGAATCCGCATTCCCAGTTAACCTTTTAATTTCATGAGCACCAACACTGGAAATCGTAAATTGTTCATCTATCAGTGCATAGGCGTGTGGATCTGGACAAATAAATTTTAATTCAAAGGCTCCAGCAGTTCTAAGTAATCTCTCACAATCTACTTGTTCAGTAAGCCGAGCATAAAAGTATCGATCGGGAATATCCTCTAATACAAGCTGCTTGAGACCATTCATTGGATTAAGCCATTCTGCAATAGAATCTAAAACGCTCACTAAATCTGCAAAACTCTTTTGAGGATATACATTACAGCTGATTGTTATGATCCGCTCTGAACTATCACAACCAAAATCTGCAACTCCCGCCTTTCCTGGAACAACCTCATACGAATTTCGTAGAGCGGGCGATGCCTGCCACCTTGTAAGTTTTGCTTTTATCTTCATATTTTTTGAATTGATACCATTATAAACGAAGCCCATACATCGCCCTCCTTTATGCAGTTATAAATCTTCCTTGAGCTCGTGATCCTGTTTGCATTAAATTATATAGCTCCTGTGAAATCTTCCGAATGTCGTCCTCACTTCGAACAATCATCTGCTGTATCGTAATTAATGAACCTTCAAAAGTTCCATAGCTGCTACTAATGCCAGCTCCATTCATATTCAGATTGGAGTTGATGTCAAAATCAGTTGGGATGGCATTTTGCATATCTTGACTAACACTATTCATTGCTTTTTCAAAACCAACCCCAATACCCTCTCCAAGGTTTTCACCTATACCAGCAAATAATGTTGATGGTGAATGAATGCCAAAGAAATTTTTTATTTTATCGACAACCCCACCAAAAAAGCCTGAAATTTTATCCCAAAGCCAGGCTCCAGCATCAGAGATACCCTGCCATAATCCTTTGATTAAATTGGTTCCAATCTGAGCCATTTGCCAAATTGAACCTGTAAATCCTTTAACCAGTGCTGTAATAATTTGTGGTACAGCTTTTACAACCTCTACAATAATCGTTGGAAGGTTTTTAATCAGTGAAACTAACAACATGATCCCCGCCTGAATAATCTGAGGTATGCTACCAATAATAGCATTCACAAGAGATGACACAATCTTTGGTATAGCAGTAATAACAGTCGAAATGATCTGTGGAAGATTTTGAATCAGTGCTACTAACAATTGCACTCCGGCATCAATAAGCTGCGGGATTGAGCCCAAAATCGCTGTTATTAACCCGTCGACAATTTGCGGAATTGCTTCTACAATTACTGTGATGATTTCTGGTAAAGCTGAAATTAAAGATGTTAGAAGTTGAATACCCGCTTCAATTATTTGAGGTATTGCACCAATAATAAAATCTACTATCCCAGTAATAATGACCGGCAATGCTGCAATCAACACTGGAAGAGCATCCAAAATCCCCTGAGTTAGTCCAAGTACAAGCTGAAGTGCCGCCTCTAGGAGCATTGGTAGGTTATCCAAAAGTGCCTGCACAATTTGTATCACTGCTGATACTGCAGCTGGAATTAACTGTGGCAGTGCTTCTGCAATTCCACTGACAATAGTTCCGATCATTTGTACTCCTGCCGTAACAAGTGCCGGTAAAGTTTCAATGATTCCATTGACTAGTGTCATCAATAGTATGACAGCAGCCTCTGTTATCTTCGGTAATGCAGAGGTAAGTCCTTGAACTAGAGAAATAATTATTTGAGAAGCAATATCCACTACAATTGGCAACTGCTCAGAAATAAATTGAACTGCTTCTTCTAAGATTCCACCAAAAGCATCAATTAAGCCTTGAACACCATCTTTCTCAAAAGCTTGAGATAATTCATCAATCCAACCATTAACCATCGGAAGAACAGTTCCAGAAAGCATGGTTGTTAACCCTTCAGCAAGCTGCCCCTTTAACGAAGCAACTCCATCCTCAAGAGTTGCCATTTGCCCAGAAAAAGTTTTGGATTGTGCTTCCATTGAACCATAGAAACGCCCACCTTCTGATGTTGCTGATGCAAATGCCTCCGCAACCATGTCTGCTGAAATTGCCCCTTTTGACATTTCCTCCTTGAGTTCACCGATGGATTTTCCGGTCTTACGTGAAATTTCCTCTAATGGGTTAAAGCCTGCATTAATCATTTGCATTAGGTCTTGCCCTGTTAACTTACCGGTTGAGGACATCTGTGCAAATGCTAAAGTTAAACTTTTGAATTTTTCGGCATCCCCCTGAGATATATCACCCAACTGTTTCATTCTTATTTGAGCTTCTTCTGCAGACATTCCAAAGCTCATAAGAGTTTGGGCTGATTGAGCAAGATCTTGCATTCCAAATGGAGTAGCCGCTGCTTCCTTTTTCAGATCATTCACTAACTTTTGTGCTTTTGCCTCATCGCCCAGCATGGTAGTAAACGATGCAGTATAACTTTCCATTTGAGCGTTGTATTCAACGCCATCCTTCATCGCACCCACAAATGCTTTTCCTATTCCCGCAATAGCCGAGCCTAATGCTTTTACTCCACCGATTATGGCATCTGATAGCAGATTTGCTTTAAGTACATCTCCCAAAACAGAGGTTTTCTTAGTGGCATCATCCATTTCATTGCCAACATCATCAACATTATCAGCAAGTTCATCGGCTGCATCAGCAGCATCTTCCATGTTGTCAGCACTTTCATCTGTAGCATCGGAATGATCACGCAAACTCTTATTGTTATTTTCAAGTTCTCGTTCCATGCCATTGAGCTCAGCCAAAGCTTTATTTAATTGAATCTGCCAATTTTGAGTTCTACGATCATTTTCTCCGAAAGAAGTGGAGGCATTATCTAGTGCAGATCGTAGTGTCTCTATCTTTTCTTTTTGTGCATCGATCGTTTTTTCTAATATTTCATTACGCGCTGTTAAGGCTTGGATGGACTTATCATTTTTATCAAACTGGGAGCTGATTAGAGCCATCTCACTACCTAAGACTTTAAATGCCTGGTTAATATCACGAAGTGCATTTTTAAATTCCTTTTCGCCTTCCACTCCGATTTTTAAACCGAAATTATCTGCCAAGATTACCTCCTCCTTTCGTTGAAAAATCAAATCCCATAAGGAATAATGTCATCGATATAAAGTTCCCGCTTCGGTTTTGACATCCCAAGGAACTGCTTATGACACTCCCATAAATCCATAAGCAAGCCAATAGGTGTAAGCCATGTTTCCTCTTCAGTGCGATTTAAATGAACAGTTCCGTAATATAAAAGCCGGGTAAAGAGTTCATTCTCATTTACCCGGTTTGCACGTTTTTTGAGTCATCTTCAGACTCAATATTCCTTTTTGTTCCCTTGAACATAGCTTCTGTTAGAGCACTCTTATATGTCGCTAGTTCCAAAGGAGAAGTAAGAAGCTCAACTTCTTCTTGAGTAAGAAGCGGCTTTTTGTTATCTGGATTTCGCAGGTTATGAATGAGCAGGCTCTGATTGGCCATTAAAGTTATCAGCCAGACTATTTCATCCAGTGCCATTTCGAAGTTCTCAGACTTCATCAATTTTTCACCCAAATTTTCAAGGCCACCATATCTACCCGCAATTTCTTTCGTGGCTTTAGTAGTAAGAATAAGTTCATACTCCTGCCCGCCAATATTAATCATTGCACTTCGTTCTTTATCCATTTCAATTCCCCCTTACTCTCCAATTCCACTAGAAGCTGCGAATGTGGGCTCATACACTTCGTTGAACCAGCTATTAATAACCGTTGAAGTTACCCCTTCATCACCCTCGTTAACTTCCGCCTTCCATGGATGCTTACCTTGACCATCTAGCTTATTTCTTCGAAGCACTGTTCCTTCGATAGTTGGGGTTGAAAAAGTGATACTATCGCCTTTTGTCGCTAAGTTTGTTGCAGGAATTCCAAACTTCACACGATACAGCCAAAAGTATCGGTATTTACCGTTTGCTTTTTGTGCTCTGAAGCCAATCGCAACTGGAGCTCCACCATCCTCACTGGTTGAGATGAGCACATGATTGTCATCAATGGTAGCTCCTGTTAAATCTCCGGCAGCTGCTACACCTATATCATCAATACCGAGTGTAAGGGTACCGCTTTTAAATTCTTTTACAATCTCAGCAGCACCATCATCTGCATAAAGAGTTGCCTCAGCAAGCTCAACGGAAAGTTCTGCACTGATTGCTTTTGCCAGCGGTTTCGGTGTTTCATAGGTTTCATCACCGTTTATGTCTTCAGTGATTTTTGCATAATAAAGCCTATCAAGACCTATCGTAGCCATTTCTTATTCCTCCATTTCCAATTGAAATTCATATGATTTAGCCACATCTATGGCATAATGGTGATAATCGGTATCATCCTCATGTCCAATGTACCGACGGTCCGTTATAGTAAAATCCGCACCCAAAAGAGTGCGGACAATAGTGTTTTTTATAGTTGTATAATTTCCTTTTACAAATAAGGAAAGTCTAGCTTCCTGTACTTCATATCCTGGTGCATTATCAGCATGAACTTCGAATAAATCAATAAGTGGTGTAATTACAATATAAATATCAGGAGGAACACCAGAAAACCGTCCTGTCTCTACTGGAATATTGCACATATCTGCAATGAATTTGAGTTCATTTAATATACTCATAAGTTTTCTACCTCCTGCTCAAACCTTTTCTTCATAGCGTCAATACATGCTTTTCTTGACGCACTTCTTGCAGGCTTTAAAAATGGTTTTGGTGGCTGACCTGATTTTCCATATTCAATAATATTGGCTATCTTGGCATTACTTTCGCCATTTCTTCGTGGCTCCTTGAAACCCACCTTCACGTTAAAATTTCCATTCCTATCTACTTTTGCCGGAGACAGTCCCAGGGAATTGACAAGCTCACCAGTAGACCGACTTTTCTCTTTTGTTCCACTACCAACTACAGCTTTCAAATTTGACATTACCTTTTCTAAAACAATTTCTCCGCCTGACTCAAGTACTTTTGGAATAATTTCATCCGTCTTTTCTCCCAGTCTTGATAGTTTTAGAAGGAACTCCTCAGGCATTTTAACTTGTACTTTAGCCACTTGACCCCACCACCTTTTTTGCCAAAACTTCAATATACATGCCTCTGCCTTTTACATCTTCAACATTTGTAATCTCATAACGACCATCACTACACACAATCACCGTATTGGTAGACACCTCAACATCAGGTATCTTACGAAAGCAAAACAGAGCAGTCGCTTCAGAAAATACTGCTCGATTGGCCCATTTTTCATTACCATGACGTTCTTCTTTATAAGCACGAACAGAAGCAAGGATGATATCCTTAGATTTACCGAAACCTTCACTGTCTCTCGTTGTTTCAACGGATATGATATCAATAAAGGTGTTCATCTTACCAAAACTCATACTCTACACCTTCCAATCTCGGTCAAGTCTAAGCAGTAAATTTACAGTGTTCCAAACTTGTTGGCTTGCCTGGACGTTATCAGCAAAAAAGCCGCCAGTACTGCCATCTCGACTTTCATAGAAGTGAGATGATAACATGATGACGGCTTGCTCTGTAGTTGGTGGCATTTCATTTTCAGAATAATGTCCTTCTGGTAGATGCTGATAACTCTCGGCATAAGCGATAGCGGTGTTGATATACATTTGAAGAAGCTCATCATCGCGTTCATGCTCGAGAATTAAGTTAGCTTTTACTTTTTCAAATAGAGTCATAACCGTCACCATCCTTTTTTTAAGGCGTATCCGCAGTCATGATTCCTGCGGCTTTAAGCTTACTTAGTAAGGCATTAAAGTCTGTCACCAAAGCTTCTACAGTTTCCGCAGTACTTGCTGGTTGATTATCAAGAACAGGGAGCCCAGTTACTTTGGCTCCCTCTTCAATTACAAGCTCTCCACCTATAACTGTCTTTTCCCCGCCTTGTTCGGTGTAGTTCTTTGCGTTATAGCTCATCATTTACACCTCCCATTAAGCCTTCTGCTGAAGAACTTTGATGGCTTCAGGTAAGATAAGCTTTCCATCTACACGCTGGCTCGCAAGGAAACCAACCTGCCCTGTGGTTGCAAAAAGCTCGTTTAAACGTTTGAAAGAACGTCCCTGTCTATCGGCAATCCAATAATATCCGAAATCACCGAAGGCAATAGTTTTAGCTCCAGCTTCAATAGTAGGAGCATAAGCTGAAGTATAAACCGGACGATTTAATAAAGTATCTGGAGTACCTGCTGTTAAAGAAGGCTGCCACAGATATTGACCTTGACCGTCTTTCAGCTTACGGATTGCCTTTACTGTTGCATCATTCATCAGGAATACCGCGTTCTTTCTATATGGCGCTTTTAATGAGTAAACAAGATCGATAATCTCATCTGCAGTAATAGCAGTTGCAGACCCTGCTGTCACTCCAAGCTGTGCTCCGCCTGTTGCGTTGAAAATACCAGTAGGTTTTCCATCTCCGTCTCCAACTAAAAAAGCTTCTTCTTCCTTAGCACCGATTCTACGGGCAAATTCAGTGGAGATATAATTCTCCAGATCAAATACACTGTCATTGAGAAGTTCATCAGAAACTTTAATCATTGTACCCAGCTTGTAAGCACCAATAGATGTCTGACCGAATACAGAATCACTCTCATCAAACTCCTCACCTTCGTCAAGCCAAGCAGCTGTGCCTTTGGTCACCACAACCGGGATTTTACGATCACCACTTGAAGTTTGAATAATCTTTGCAAGTTTACGGAATACATTCTCTTCCTCAAGAGTTTGAACCAAGGTGCGCTCAAATTCATCAGGAACAAGGTATCCTCCCTCAGAATCAGTGCCTACAGATAAGGCGTTTAACACATCATGACGAGGGTTTTTGCTACGCATTACGTTCCAGAATGCTTTCCTATATTCATCACTGGCTCTTCCGGTCTTTGTATCCATCCCTGGAACAGCTGGCTTTCCAGTAAGAGGCATATTTACTGGCTTATTAAGCTCTGCTTCAAGAGCCTCTTGACGTTCCAATCTTGCTATTTCCTTACCGAGATTAATAATGTCTTCTTCCATTTTGTCATAGGTTGCTGCATCTTCTGCGGATACAAGCCCATCACTACCACGCTTTGAATCAAGAAATGCCTTTGCTGCTTCCCATGCTTTTGCGCGTTTTTCACGCAGTTCAAGAATTTTACTCATTTTTATTCCTCCTAATATTTCAATAAATTAAGCCGCTCATAAAGCAGCTCTACTGACTGTTTTACAACTGGTTTTTGAAGTTTATTCATTAGTGAATTGGTCACTGCTCTTCTGCTGAATACAAAGCTGTCTTGTAGTGAACTCTCTCCTGGTTTGAACATAATGTCATCTGCAAAACCAAGCTCAACTGCCTTATTGGCGTTTAGCCAAGTTTCAGCATCCATCAGGTGCGACAACCTTGTTCTAGATAAGCCGGTTTTAAGCTCATATGCATTGATGATGCTCTCTTTCACTTCATCAAGCATTTGGATTGCTTTTTGCATCTCCTCACTATCGCCAATAGCTATGGTAAAGGGATTATGGATCATCATCAGTGAGGTAGGAGACATTAAGACTTCCGTCCCTGCCATAGCGATGACAGAAGCAGCTGATGCAGCAATACCGTCAATCTTTACAGTGACGTTTCCTTTATAATCCATTAGCATGTTGTATATCTGAGATGCTGCAATACAATCACCACCAGGAGAGTTAATCCAAACTACTATGTCTCCTTCACCACTCATTAGCTCTTCTCTAAAAGCAGCTGGGGTAACATCATCCTCAAACCAACTCTCCTCGGCAATTGCACCGTTTAGATAGAGGGTTCGTGTCTGTGTATCTGTGTCGCGAACCCAATTCCAAAATTTCTTCATTCAGGTTTTCCCTCCAATCCTTCTTTATTTGCGAAAATACCCGCATCTTCAAGTTTGGTCATATTGCCATTGATTAGATATAAATCTCCTCCAAGCTCTGGTGGGATTCGATCAAGGTTCTCAAGCTCCCTAATATCATTGGCACTCATCCAGCCGTTCTGTCTCGCGGTTGCATACCCATTCATTCGAGAAACATAATCACCTCGAAGCAGTCCATCTACATTGAACTTGGCAAAATAAAGTTTCTTTTCATCTGGCCTTAAAAGTGCTCGGCTGATGGTCTGCTCCCAACGAATCACCCAAGGATCTAATGTGTATTTCACAAACTCCAGTGACTGTTGCTCAATATTAGAAAAGCTCGATTTTTCCAAGTCTCCTACCATATGTGGAGGTACGCGGAAAATTCGAGCGATTTCATTAATCTGAAATTTTCTTGTTTCTAAGAACTGAGCTTGTTCTGGTGAGATACCAATAGGCTGATACTTCATTCCTTCTTCAAGCACCGCTACACGATGAGAGTTACTGCTTCCCTGATAGGCTGCATTCCAACTATCCCGTACTTTTTGAGGGTCTTTAATGGTACCTGGATGCTCAAGTACCCCTCCTGGAGCAGCTCCGTTAGCAAAGAATTTAGCTCCATATTCCTCACAAGCAATTGCCATACCTATAGCATTCTTAGCCATTGCAATCGGCGAATAGCCCACTAGTCCATCAAAGCCTAAGCCAGGTATATGAAATACATCACTTGGTCTAAGTGTGACTGTCATACCTTTCATCGTAGGTGCTTCATCAGAATACTTAGTATAAGTATAATAAAGAGCGCCACTGGAATCCCGATCCACCGACATTCGATTAGGCATTAACGGATATAGTGCTATGACTTCGCCTTTGCCATTTCGAATAATTTGTGCATAGGCATTACCCCATAATAAAAGATGAGTCATTAACGTTTCTCGGAAAACGAAAGAACTCATCTCTGGATTCGGCTCATCATGTAATAAAAAATACAGTGGATGAGAAAGTGCTTTCTCCTTACCACCGCTATCAGTGTATTTATATAAGTGAAGGGGAAGTCCTGCCACAGCCTCCGCCAGTATTCTTACACAAGAATAAACCGCAGTCATTTGCATTGCTGTATGCTCATTTACTGGTTTACCGCTTGTTGTCCCACCGAAAAAGAAGCTGTAATTGCTTCCTATGGTCCGGTTCTGAGGTTTATCACGAGCTTTGAAAATATTCGAAAATAATCCCATCTGCATCACTCTCCTTAAAATTGGGCATGAAAAAAGCACCTCGCATTTGAGATGCTTTTTCAAAAATCATCATTATAACTTTACATATTCTTCTGCATCTGAACCATTATTTCCAAGATGCTTAACATCTTTAATAGTTCCATTTGCAACATTGTCATATAACCATCTTCCAAGTAATGTTGGTGGCGTTTCTATTAAATCTCTCAGAAAAAACCTCTGACCAGAAGGTAAAGACTCTATTTTCTTTACCATTCTTTTATAAAGATCTGCATAAGTACTTTTTCCGCGTAAAGCTCTTACTTTACATAATTCAGCAATATTTGGATAACCTTCTGATGCTGCCTCAGAAATTAATTGTTCTTTTTCAGCATCACTTATTGTAAATTGTACTCTGTAGCTCATTTTTACCTCCTTTTATAGACTTATGTTCAGATTTCTGTTCACAAGTCTATAATATCAGAGATTATTTTCTTCTACAAGTAAAAATTTAAAAAATGCATTGATTTAGATTAAAGAATCAATAAACCTCTTCCATCATAAACAGAACTTCCTGATCCTCCTTTGCGAATTGCTCTGTCAAGAGCCATAATAGTAGCGACAGCTCCATCGATTCTTTCAGTTGATTTTTCTTTATCCGGCTTGATATTCCCAGCAGGATCAGTACGTATAAAGATGTTATCCATCATCCATCGCAAAACCGGATGTCCACCATGGGCCAGTTTCTCCTCTAAGGTAAGCTTCATTAATTCCTTTGTAGGTGGACTCATATCTTTAAATCCCTGACCAAAAGGAACTACCGTAAATCCTAGGTTTTCTAAGTTCTGAGTCATTTGCACAGCACCCCAACGGTCAAAGGCAATTTCTCGAATGTTATATTTCATCCCAAGTTCCTCAATAAAACTTTCAATGTAACCATAATGCACCACATTTCCTTCTGTAGTGTGTAAAAAGCCTTGCTTCTCCCATACGTCATAGGGCACATGATCACGCTTTACCCTTTGGTCCAGATTATCTTCTGGAATCCAGAAATAGGGAAGTATGATATATTTATCTCCCTCATACTCAGGTGGGAAAACAAGAACAAATGCAGTAATATCAGTGGTAGAAGATAAGTCCAAACCACCATAGCATACACGCCCTACAAGGCTTTCTGGGTTTACAGTATATGCACATTTATCCCACTTTTCCATAGGCATCCAGCGTACCGACTGTTTAACCCATTGGTTTAAACGGAGTTGTCTAAACAGGTTCTCCTCTGCTGGATTTTGCTTTGCACTTTCACAAGCAATATAAATCTTTTCTATGTCAACGGTAATGCCCATTGAGGGGTTGGCTTTCGCCCACACCTTTGGATCAGTCCAGTCATCATTCTCATCAGCACCATAAATAACTGGATAAAATGTAGGGTCAACCTTTCGCCCTTCTAGGATGTCTTTAGCCTTTTGATGCACTTCGTAGCAAATAGAGTGTGTATCATTTCCGGCAGTCGTAATTAAGAAATACAGTGGCTGCTTTCTTGCATCACCAGAGCCATGAGTCATGACATCGAAAAGCTGTCTATTTGGCTGAGCATGAAGTTCGTCAAATACCACACCATGCACATTTAGTCCATGCTTGGTATACGCCTCTGCAGATAAAACTTGATAGAAACTACCTAGAGGTTTATAAACAAGTCGTTTTTGCGATAGTACCGGTTTAATTCTTGCTTTCAGAGCTGGGCATTGTTCTACCATATCAACTGCTACATCAAAAACAATGGAAGCTTGCTGTCTGTCAGATGCACATCCATATACTTCACCACCATGCTCAAAATCACCACAAGTAAGCAGTAAGGCAACCGCTGCTGCTAGCTCAGACTTTCCTTGTTTTTTAGCGATTTCGATATATGCAGTATTAAATTGACGGTAGCCATTAGGCTTTATAATGCCAAACACATCTCGGATAATTTGTTCCTGCCAGTCTATCAGTTCAAATGGCTTCCCATACCATTCTCCCTTGGTATGCTTTAAGCAATTAATAAAAGACACCGCAATGTCTGCAGCGTCCTTATCATATACCGAACCATCCGCCTTAAAGATGGTCGGCTTATATTTTTTTAGTTTACGTATAGCCGCCACCTCCCTATGGATACAAAAAAGGAACCCCCTAAGAGTTCCTTAATATTCTATAAAGTTGATTAGGTTATTTTGTTTTTTCTTCCCCTGTCAGAATAAAATGGACATACGCTTCTTTATTCTTTTCAAGGTAATCTACTAGCTCATTATAGCCTTCTTTTAAAGCAATGCTAGTCACAATCGGGATATCAAACATATTTGTTTCACCTGAATCTCGAATGGCAAGTATTTGTTTTTTTATGGTTTGGTACATTCATTATCCTCCTCAAAAGAATCCGCTACCGCTTTACGCAGAATCTCCACATCAAAACCTGCACTTTTATAGCCGTCTAGAATGGTCCTGTAATAATAACAGCTTGGCTGGCCTAATGGCCTTCCTTCATTCATGATGTAGACCATAGCCTGAACAGTTTTACCATTCAATCTCACTTTAATGGTTTCTTTACGATATAAAAATGGCCATCCTTCATAGCGGTCAAGAGCCGCTTCATCTGCCGGTGTGATATCCCAGACTAACACTGGAACACTTTCGCCTTTGAAAGGCTCTATGGTTGCCACTGCTCCCGCGTGTGATCCTCTAAAAAGCAGCCGATAACCTTTTATTATACTTGCCCCAACTACCTTGGCTGTGGGGCATCTGTTTGCCATTTGCTCCAGATTAAGATTAGAACCATAGGCAAGATATAGTTTGTTACTCATTGCTTTCCTCCTTCCTAGTTTAGGGCCTTAGGGCAGCTCAAGCCGCCCGAAACCGCCAAGCTGCATAACCTGAAAGCGCTGCTGTTAAATGCTCTCTGCAGTTTTTGAACTCTTCTCCTATAAAACCAATACGGTTTAGGTAGGTTCTCATGGCAAACTTTTCATTTTCTACTTGAGGCTTCTTCGCAGAGGCAAATTTTTGTGTTAAAGCTTGGTTGTTTAAAGCTAAGGCAAGAACAATATAGCTTCTTACCTTGCCTGCGTGCAGCTCGCTGTTAAAGCCTCTTAGCTCAACCGTATGATTCCCAGTAAAAAAGCTATGTAGATTAAGGAAATGGTATCTACTATTGTGATAATGTGTACCCCTGCTTTCGCTGTAGCCTTCATACCAAATGTCCTCAATCTGTCTCATGGTTGTTGGCTTTTTGTGGTTCATCTTCTCAACTAAAATGCTATCCATCTTCTTGCAGTAGCGCATTCGCTCTGGCGCAATCTGTAGTGCTTTATAAAAAAGATCGTTTTTACTTGCAATGATATTTATAAAGTTTCGAATACTTCTTGGGGTATGTTCAGCACCGTCTAGATGAATGTGAATGCCGCAAGATGTATTTGTAAAGGCTCCAGCTTTGCGAAGCTTTCTTACTAGCTCCTGCAAAGTTTCAATGTCCTCCCGGTAAGTTAGGATTGGGCTAACTAGCTCAACGCTATAATCTCTACCTGCAGCTACTTTTCTTCTACCTTCTTTTCTTTGACAGTGAATGCTCCCATCATACATAAATCTCCAAACTCTACCATCTGGAGTTTTTACCTTCTTAGTGTCGTAGTAAGTCCCGCCTTCACTATAAGTGCCTTGCAAAAACTCTGCAGCAACTCTGGCTGCCCTTTCCCTTGTAATCCCTGTAAATTCAATCTCGATTCCGAATTTTGCACTTAACATCGTACCTCACTCCTTTTAAAGTGTGTTTATCCTTTTGGCATGTACATATATCACTCTAAAAGGGTTAAATAGCAAGACAATTATTCGATATAAGGAGCATAATTTACACAGTTTTTCTTTACTTTTTCAGGATAAAACGTGTGCTTTATTCTTCAATCCTTCTGCAGGAATCCTCGCCATATACAATACCTAATGAGCTTCCAGAGTCCCAATTCACATGGATGGTTCCAATATCATCTACACTAATGACAGTTCCTCTCGTCCCAGGTTCCAGTTTGGTATAGGGATCATTCATCTTTACTAAAACCACTCGTGTTCCAGGCCTATAGATACTTCTGAGTTGTTCTAAGACATTAGGGTTAATGGTTTTCAAATTCCATCTACCTCCTCCTGCTTAGCAACTACACTTTTAAATGCAGAACTTCCGTTCAGTTTGGAAAGGAGTATCTTTCTTGCGGCCTTGTATTCTTCACCGATAAATCCTAACCTTAACAGAAAACAACGAAAGGCATACTTTTCATTATCCACTTCCTTAGCTGTGGCAGTGATTCTCTTCTGTTTTTTTGCCATATCACAAAGGGCTGTAATGAAATGCGTGTAAGCTTTAACTTTCTCAGCATCTTCATCAAAGGAAAACCAAGGGAATCGTAGAGTTTCCTCTGTTTGCTCAATAGGTAATTCCTCTACTCCAAGTGCTTTTTTAATGAGATCTCCTTTGCTTTCCAGAATCTTTTCCAAGTTACTTAAGGCAATGTCGGTGAAGTTTTCCTTAGGTATTTCAATTACCAACAAATCTGTATTATCTGTAAGCCCCTGTTCCAGGCCTTCTGGTTTCACATAAGTAAATCCTCGACTATTAAGTTCATCAAGCAGTTTGACCGCTTTTTCGCCCACAACACCCTCATCAAAAATAAGAGCACCTTCCTTATCCACTTCAAATCTGCCTATTTGATAAATAAATGTTGGTGCGCCTTTGTATTCAGGCTTTTCACCTAGTACTTCTCCAATCGCAGTAACGAGGGCCTTTCTCTCACCACCAGTACGATTAAATTCAATTTTCATCCTACATACCACCTTTCTTATTTGGTAGTACCATATATCACTCTAACGCTACACAATAGCAAGTTATTTCTGTGCAAAAATGAATTTAAAACTTGCTCTATCAATCTAATTCATCAGAAGATGTGGCTGCCACATTAAATGGAATCTTCTCTTTTTCTCGAATGACATATACCTCTTTATCTGTTCCAACCTGCTCGATGTAACGCTTCACAATAACATCGCAGTACTTTTCATCCAGCTCGATGGTATAGCAAATTCTATCGGTCTGTTCACAGGCAATCAGCGTCGAGCCAGAACCTCCAAAAGGATCAAGTACGATACTATTAGTAAGGCTAGAATTCATAATGGGGTAGGCAATTAAAGCAATGGGCTTCATAGTCGGATGATCTGCATTCTTTTTCGGCTTATCAAATTCCCAAATGGTTGATTGCTTACGGTCTGAATACCAGAGATGCTTCCCCTTCTTTTTCCAACCGAATAGCACCGGTTCATGCTGCCACTGATAAGGGGATCTTCCAAGAACCAATGACTGTTTCTTCCAAATACAAGTACCGGAAAGATAAAAGCCTGCGTCAACAAAGGCTTTTCTAAAATTAAGTCCTTCTGTATCAGCATGGAAAACATATATACTTCCATCTGATGCCAATACCGATTCGATATTCTTAAAGGCATCTAATAAAAATTGATAAAATGCGTCATTGGCCATATTATCATTTTTGATTTTCCCAGCGGTTCCTTCATAGTTGACATTGTATGGGGGATCAGTTACCACCAGATTGGCGACCTTTCCTTCCATTAAAATGTTATATGTTTCTTTTTTTGTGCTGTCTCCACATACCAGTCTGTGCTTACCAAGTATCCATACATCTCCTAAACGCGAAACAGCGGGCTTACTCAGCTCGCTGTCCACATCGAAATCATCTTCTCTTATTTTGTCTTTCAACGTATCCTTGAAAAGATCATCTAGTTCTCCGGGGTCAAAGCCTGTCAGCGATACATCAAAGTCTGCAGCATTTAAGTCTGTAATGAGAAGTGCTAGTTTCTCCCTATCCCAATCTCCATTTATTTTGTTCAATGCAATATTGAGGGCTTTTTCCTTTTCCTCATTCATCTCAACAACTACGCAATCCACTTCTTCCATACCCATGTTCAGTAGGATTTTCAACCGCTGATGGCCACCAACTACTCTGCCTGTGGTCTTATTCCAAATAACCGGTTCGACATATCCAAACTCCTCAAGAGAGCGTTTAAGTTTCTCATATTCTGGATCTCCTGGCTTTAAGTCCTTTCTAGGATTATAATCAGCAGGGATTAGTAGCTCCGTTTTAATCTTCTCTATTAGCATACTTTTCCACCACCTCCCTTAACTTGCTGTATCTATTAACATCCTCCCAAGGAAACAGGTAGCTGTTAAAATGCCCGTAAACCGCTGTATCCGAGTAGAGGATATTTCTTAGATGCAGCTTTTCAATAATTGCTGCTGGTCTAAGGTTAAAAACCTCCTGAGCTGCAAGGGCTAAAATCTCATCAGGAACTGTTCCGGTTCCAAAAGTATTTATAGAAAAAGCTACAGGATTTGCCTTGCCAATGGCATAGGAAATAGCCACTTCACATTTCTCTGCCAAATCACACCACACAATATGTTTAGCAATATACCTAGCCATGTAAGCTCCGCTTCGGTCAACTTTGGTCGGATCTTTCCCACAAAGTGCTCCGCCACCATGTGATGCAAGTCCACCATAAGTATCCACCATGATCTTTCTTCCAGTTAAACCTGTATCTGCAGCAGGTCCTCCTAATACAAACTGTCCAGATGGATTAATAAGAATTTCTGTTTCATCATCAAAAGGGAAATCCTCAAAACACTGCCATAACACATTATTTAGAATATCTGATTTTAACTCTTCCTGAGTTTTATTCTTTTCATGCTGAACTGACACTACAATGGTCTTAACTCTCACTGGAACATCATCATTATACTCAATGGTCACCTGTGCTTTTCCATCGGGAAGGATACCTTTAATAAGTTTACCTTTCCTTGCCTCATCTAGTCTCTTTACAATTCGATGAGATAAGACAAGGGGAAGGGGAAGCATTTCTCTAGTTTCTATTGTGGCATACCCATACATGGTCCCTTGATCTCCGGCACCGACAGAACCATATTGTTCGTTTACACCATTTCGTGCTTCCAGTGCAGTATTTACACCAGCTGCAATATCAGGACTTTGATTGTGTACATATACATAAATCAAAAATTTCAAAGGATTATAACCCACTTGTTTTAATACATTCCTGACAATGTATCTGATATCAATTTTCTCGCTGCAGGAGATCTCGCCCGCCACGATAATTTTCCCTTTAGTAGCCATAACCTCACACGCTACGCGTGACGCTTTATCTCTTCTAAAGCATTCATCCAAAATATTATCAGCAATAATATCGCACAGTTTATCAGGATGTCCTGCACATACACTTTCTGCTGTTAAATATCTCTTACTCATCTCACATCTCCTTATTATTATTTACCTCTACGGGCAGTCAACAGTCGTTCCATCACATCATCCTGTGGATTTGTACCGGAATACTCTGTCGCACAGTTTTCACGAACAATCTGATATATTTCCATCCAGAGTCTGTTGGTTTGACTCATAAAATTATGGCTCATGGAAACGTATGGACTTTGGATAGCGTTGCCAGTAGTTGGATGCTTAGCAAGAAAACCAAACTCACTTATTGCTTCCTCACACTGTATCCACCTAGCAGCACTCATGGCATATCTTTCTAATAGCTGTGGTAGAACTAGATGTGCACACCCTCGCTCCTCAAGCCATTTCCACGTAAGCTCATAAATTTCGCTAGCTACTAAGGTTTTACCATCCTTTTGTACTGCTGAAAGCATAGCCCTTGGCTGTGGCATCTCCTGCCCTTGAAGTTCTGCGGTATTTTTAAATTCAATAACTTCCAGTTTTCTTTTTCCGGGATTTCCCTCAGCAATTTTATCTATAAGTGCTTTCTTTTTCTGGCCAGATCCAATACGGGCACCACCTCGATTTGTACCATCTTTGGCCATTAACTCACCTCTTTTCTTATTAAGGGGGTATTACCCCGTTTGAAACTGCGACTTTTTGCACGAAGCCCCACGCCCGTTGCACATTTAAATAGCTGTGGAGATATGACTCCCCCTACCGGGTTCCCCAACGGTCTCCATCTCTTGCTGTGATAGCTGAGTGACAAGGAGTACAAAGAGCCATTAGGTTGCTTTCATCGTGTGTCCCACCTCGTGCCAAGGGAAGGATATGGTGCACTTCAGTTGCTGGTGTCAGCTTTCCTTGTCTTTTACACTCTTCACATAGTGGATGGGCTGTAATGTAACGGTCACGTATTCTTTTCCATGCACGACCGTAACGCTTCCTCGTTTCAGGATCTCTCTGATATTTTTCATAACGAGAAGCTTCCTTTTTGGCATGCTCCGGACAAAAACGTCCATCTGTCAGTTCCGGACAACCAGGAGAAGAACATGGTCGTTTTGGTTTCTTTGGCATTTCGTACCTCCTTTGGACATGCAAAAAGCCCCCGCGGTATTTCCACGAAGGCTCTCTACAATTTTTCACAATACCATTGTATTATGGATTTCTAATAAAATCGTCCATGATATTACTCATTACTTTCCATAGAGTAGTAGCGCAAGATGCTGAAGCGCTCGATTCTTTTTGTTGTATGCAGAAGAACGTTCAATATTAAAGTGATCACAAATGTTATACACTGCATCAATCTGCTTTTGTTCATCATCCAAATAAAACTCCTTTAACACATACTGCTCATCTTCTGTTAAAGCATCCCATGCCGGTTGAAACCAGTCCATGTATTCCAGTGCTTGACGATAACGTTCTTTCAATACATCAATTTCATTGATGCAGGCAATGAGCCTTTTCTCTCCAGCTTTTGGATCATGGGTCGATGGCATGCCATTGATAACTGGGGAAGCTGGGGAACTCATTTCTTCGTTGAGGGTTGCAATGTCCTCATCGGTATGTTCTATGATGTACTTCATACTGCTGTAATCTTTTAGGGCGTTAATTGCCGCTGCTCTTTTATCTAAATATTGCCAGACAATGTTCATTTTATCAGACCTCCTTTAGTGTGGCTTTAACCGCATCTATCAGTGCGGATTGAGTATTGTTTTTATCATTTAGGGCTTTCATTACACGTTCATCAATGGTGCCTTTGGAAATCAAGTGATGAATCACTACCGTTTCTTTTTGTCCTTGCCGCCAAAGACGGGCGTTGGTTTGCTGATAAAGCTCTAGGCTCCAAGTTAGACCAAACCATACAAGAGTTGAACCTCCAGCTTGCAAGTTCAGTCCATGGCCTGCTGATGCTGGATGGATAGCTGCAATAGAGATTTCTCCATCATTCCACCTCTTAATAGAATCGCTAGTGGATAACACCTCAACCTCAAAACGCTTTTGTATTCGTGACAAATCATGCTTAAACCAATAAGAAATTAGAACTGGCTTGCCATTAGCAGCTTCGATTAAGTCTTCCAGTGCATCCAGCTTACGGTCATGTATATAAAGGACTGTGCCATGATCATCATAAACTGCTCCATTTGCCATCTGCAGGAGCTTTCCTGAAAGAGCTGCTGCATTTGCTGCAGTTACTTCTTCACCTTTAACATTTGCAATTAAATCCCGCTTCATCGTATCGAGGGTTTTCATTTCTTTTTCAGAAAGCTTTACAGGCACTTCGTTTATAACTAAGTCCGGCAACTTCAGGTAATCTGTCCCTTTCATGCTAATAGTTATATCAGATATAAGCTTATAAATTTCTTCTTCTGCTCCTGGTTTTGGTTTGTAGGAGAAGATCACTTGCTGATTACGCTTATCTGGTACAAAGTAATCCTCCCGATACCTACCAATAAACCTACCTAATCGTTGTCCCATATCTAATAAGCGATACTGTGCCCACAAATCCATTAATCCGTTGGAGGATGGGGTTCCAGTAAGTCCTACTATCCTTTTTACCTTGGGTCTAACTCTCATTAAGCTTTTAAATCTCTTAGCTTGATGAGATTTAAAAGAAGACAACTCATCAATTACCACCATATCAAAGTCAAAAGGAATTCCACTTCTTGTAATGAGCCATTCTACATTTTCTCGATTGATGATGTAAACTTGTGCTCTTTCCATAAAGGCAGTTTTTCTCTTTACTTCAGAGCCAACTGCTAAAGTATATTTAAGACCCTTTAAGTGATCCCACTTTTCAATCTCTGCAGGCCATGTATCTCTGGCAACTCTTAGCGGTGCAATAACCAGAACCTTACGAACAAGAAAACTGTCCAGTGTTAAATCAAAGATGGCAGTTAAAGTTATGACACTTTTACCTAAACCCATATCTAAGAGCACTGCTGCTATAGGATGATTGAGGATATACTCAGTGGCATAAACCTGATACTCATGAGGCTTGTATTTCATGAAGTATCCCTCCAATCTGATCTATATGGTCCAGGCAGAATACCAAAAAACCAAGTGCCTCTAACTGTCTTTTTCGCTTTTCTTGTAGGGGTCTTAAGGTTTTACCAGGTGCTTTAACCTCTACAAAAGCTAGCTTTCTATTAGGTAAAAGAATCAATCTGTCTGGCATTCCATCAAAACCTGGTGATGCAATTTTAAGTGCAATACCACCTATATCTTTCACTTCTTTTACCAGTTGCTGTTCAATCTTTTTTTCTCTCATATATCCTCCATGTTCCCTAAATCCAAAAAGTCTCTATACGCGCGTATATACGCGTCTGCAGGTAATTTCTTCTTTTTGTCTTTAGGATTATTTTTAATAATAATTATTGGAACAATGGAACAGGGGTTATAAAGTAGCCTACCTTACTAGGGGCTGCTGCCTGTTCCGATGAGATGTACCAAAAGACCGTTTTTGTTCCACCGGAACAGCTGAAATCTGTTCCAAAGAAAAAATTGTTCCATGTGTTCCAAACTGAATTACTCTTTTGGAACATAAACCCACTGTGGTCCATAAAGCGGGATACGTTCTTTTTTAACGAGACCTGTCCAGCCTCCAATACTCGCCATAATAGCTGATATTTCATTACCATCTACTCTTCGAAGGTTGGCTCGATCCTTTCCAAAGCATTCACACCAAATTTCCATATTAGAAACAGATTTTCGTTTCCAAACACCAACCCTTTGGCTTTCACCAAACTCAGTCCCGTTGATATAGGCTCGACGTTCATATAGATCCATGGTGTCCCAATCCTCAGGTAAAAGCATATCAAGGTACTCTCTAACCAAACCTTCTCGCTCATCGGACTCCATAGCTTCTCGCTGTTCTTCTTTTGCAAGCTTTTCAAGGCTAGCATCAAGGTACAATTTCTCTCCAGCCTTTACATAGGTAAGAGCCTCGGCCCATATCTGCAGAATTTCATCCTGCTTTAGCTGCCAAGATTTTTTTGTGCCATTTCCCGGGGTCTTTACCGGCCAAAAACGACGGTTTCCTGTGGTATCCCGTAAATAGCCTTTTTCAGCATTAGTGGTGCCAAAAAAGACACATTGTCTTAAGTGAGGAGTAGCTCTCTTGCCAAAGCTAGCTCGATAAATATCATTCTGGCGAGATAAGAAGCTTCTAAGTGTTTCTACTTCTGCTTTTTTTAGTCCAGCCAGCTCTCCAATTTCTAAAATCCAGTAACCTTGTAACTTTTCTGCGGCGGTCTTATCCTTGGTATCTGACAAGCTCAAACTATCAGAAAACCAGTCTCCACCTAACTTGGCTATAAGAGTACTTTTTCCAACTCCCTGCGGGCCATTTAAAACCAACATGGAATCAAACTTGATGCCTGGAGTCAGTACACGAGAAATCGCTGCACATAAAGTTTTTCTTGTCACAGCTCGAACATATGGATTATCTGATGCACCTAGATAATCGATTAGCAAGGTATCTACTCTCGGTACCTTATCCCATTCAGGGAGTGCTTCAATAAACTCACGAATCGGATGATAAGATCTATCGTCAGCGACCTTCGCTACCGCTACATCATAGTTTCTTGCAGAAAAGGTTCCGTAGTGGGTGTCAATGTAGCTGATTAGCTGTGCATCATCTGCATCTCTCCAGAACTTCGATGGATGCGGCCAAGGAACATCACCTTTAATTTCGAGACTATCAGATAGCTGATTAAACACTATGCTTTTTAGGTTGGGATCATTTTCAAGTATCAAAATCAAATTTCTAAGAGTATTTTTAACCGTTCCTGTCTTATCAATCTCCAGCTGCTTTTCCCAATCTTCATCAATAAACTCTTTTTCAACCTGAGCCTTTCGTTCTTCAGCAAACTGCTCTTTTACCCGTTCATCCTCTAATGCCAAATCTGTCATGGCTCTAAATGAAGGTAGTTTACTTGGCGGTGTATTTTCTGTCACCTTTTCATCTAGTTCCCGAAACTTATGCACTCGGACCAAATCAAATGCGTTTAGCAACATTCCACATGCTGGATCGGTAGCATGATGGCTATAAGCAAATTTACCATCATAGATTACCAAGCCTGCTGAAGAATCTGCTGGAATATAATCAAATCGTCCATTCATGGTACTAGGTTCATATACATCAGGTAGAAATTCTTCGATGGCTTCTTCAATGTTATAGGCTCTGCAAAATGCTCCTATAACCCCTTCTTTAATTAATGGATCTGCTTGTTTAGTTATTTTCCTTTGTACAACCTCAGATTGTCGACTTGAGACTGGCCACATTGAAGTGTCCCGCCAGTCTACATATTTTGATAGATAGATATCTGGGTCCAATAGTTCACCGTCTTTCTCTTTAAATACAAACTCTCCATCTGACGGTGTAGAAGGCCAATACATTAGTCTTGAAGGTTCATAAGTGGTGTCATCGAATAAATCAATCCCAATCTCCTTTGCAACCATCCGACCAAGGGCTGGGTATTCATCCTCTGTTACTTCTCTTTTAAGTGGAATAATAAGTCTTAATCTTGGTGCATCTGGTGTATGTTTATGGGTAGAATAGATGCAGCATTTGAAATCATGTAACGCTTCAATTTGCTCCCAAACCTCTGGTTTGGCATAATCCATATCTAAAGTCAGAAGGGAACGGGAGAGGACATAACCATTTCTGCGTTTTCCTTCACGAAGGGCTCCTCCCACAAATCCTCCTACATCTTTTATTGAGTCCTGTTGAGCGCGACTCATTTTCCGAAATTCAGATACCGTTTCTGTTGTTCGTATGGTAGATTTAACTCGTGAGATAAAGTCCTCCCATGTGATATCATTGTTCTTCCACTTTTTATCCATTCGGCTGTTACCAACCGCTATCTTCATAGCTTCTGCACCTCCTCGCAGTTTTCAGAAAAATACCGGATAGGTATACGATGCTTCGATGCTTTATTTATCTCTGCTTGCATCCCTTTTGAGATATAGCGACCAAATACCCACAGCTCATCACACTTTCTAAGCCATACCATGCCAAAGTATAGTCCTAGTTTTCTTTGTTCAGGATCGCCATCATCTAGCACTTGAGGGTATAGCAGATGAGGAGCAAAAGGAATGGTTCCTTGCTTCACTGCAAACTTCAGGTATTCTCTAGCTTTATTCAGATTTTTTTCTATGTCTCCAGCAAAAGGAGAACAAATAAAAACGCAAGGTTTATAGTTTTTTGCCTTTTCTTCACGCATGATATTTTCCAAGGCTTCTGCTGCAGTTGGATCTGGATAGCCTTCAGCGTTATATCTATCCATAAGTTACATCTCCTCGAATTCGGACTCTTGTTCAATCAATGGTAAAATGCCATGATCCTTAAGAAGCTCATAAATGAACAAGCGTCCTTTCTGAGTCCAGTAAGTATGAACCTTTGAATGCATCGTCCCATCATTTCCAAGATAAGTATGGGTTTTTGTCGTCGTATATCCATGTTGAGCATACTTTTGATATAGAAGCCAGATTTTTCCTTGACGGAATTGAACACCTAAATTATGCAGATACTCATTAAACCAGCGCCCTGATTTTCCATAGTCCTTGGCTATTGTTGTAATAGACACCGCATCCTTACAGTTGAGTACCACATCGTAATAACTTGCTTTAGGTTTCATTTCTGCAATTTGCTGTTCTTGAATGCTAATGGTAGTAGTTAACTCAACATTTTTAGCTCTTTCCGCTTTAAGCTCCTGTAGTGCCTGAATCAAAAAGTCTGGATTAGCAAGTAACTCATCTGTAGCATAAAGTCCATGCCTTCTGATTGAAGGAAGCACCTCATGGGTTACCCAGCGCTTGAACTTTTTAGCTTCTGGCTTACGTGAAACCAATATCACGCTATAAAGACCACTTTCATTGATAATAGATACTTCCTGTTTTCCTCCAGGGGTGTCGATAATATCGACTCCCTTTTCATCACTGTCCAAACGAGCCATAACATCACGACTGTTTCCAATCTCTAATACTGAACATACATCTTTTAGAACCCACCAAGGATTTCCATCCTTCATTACTGTTCTTACTGTGTTGCCTTCATAGTTGAATATAGTTAATTTGTTCATATTGAACCTCCTGCTTATAGTAGTAGAGCAATAAAACATGCCCTCAGCTATAAGCAAAAAATGAGGAGGTTTCGAACCCCCTCAAATTAATCTTTTTTATAGAAATTGCATTCGTATCCATCTGCACGAAGTAAAAGTCCTTGAGCCCAAGTTGGTGTCTGATTCATTAGAGTACATATATCAGTAACGGTTACTTCTAAAGGGACTTCTAAAACTACCTCATCATGGACATGCATTACAATATCAAAACCTTTTTCATTAAGCTTCCTCATGGCACAGCAAAGAATATCTCTTGAAATAGCTTGCACAATATTCTCGACAAACTTGGGACCATAACTTTCAATGCGCTCCCATTTCTTTGTGGCACCAACTCCTTCATAAGTCACTGCTTCACTGCCAAAGCTGTTAATACCCATTCTTGGTTTAACATAAGTAAGTTGTCTGCCAGAAGGAAGCCATATTAATAGCATCCCGCTACGATACTCAAAACGGATACGATGAGTTTCAGTTCTGCACCTTTCTGTTACAGCTTCTTTGACAGCACGATCAACATCCCACCAAAGTCGTACAATATTAGGATTTGCATTTCGCCATGCGTAGACCAAAGGTTTTAATTCTTCTTCGGTAAGACCCATATCAAGTGCACCCATTGCTTTTAATGCACCTACAGAACCACCATAACCTAAGGCCAGCTCCGCAATTTTTCCTTTTTGTCTTAGAGGACTGCCTTTTGTGACTTCTTCTAAGGGGACTTTAAACATCTGGGAAGCAGATGCTTCATAAATCTTTCCATGAGTAGCAAACACTTCGTTTCTCCATGTCTCGCCTGCAAGCCAAGCAATAACTCTAGCCTCTATTGCACTAAAGTCAGCAACGATAAACTTATATCCTTTCTTTGGCACAAAAGCGGTTCGAATTAATTCAGACAAAACTCCCGGAATAGAGTCATACAATATTTCCAAGGCATCAAAATGGCCACCTCTAACCAATCGACGTGCCTGTTCCAGATCCGACAAATGGTTCTGAGGGAGATTTTGAACTTGTATAAGCCTTCCTGCAAATCTACCGGTTCGATTAGCACCGTAGAATTGTAGTAGTCCCCGAGCTCTTCCGTCAGTGCATACGGCATTTTCCATTGCGGTGTATTTCTTTACACTGGATTTGGCTAGTAACTGTCTCAGTTCCAGTACTTCACTCAGATGTTCTGGAGCTTCCTTTAATAGTGCCTTAACTGATGCCTTATCAAGACTGTCTGTTTCCAGACCCTTTTCCGATAGCCAGGACTTCATTTGAACAACTGAATTAGGATTATCAAGATCAGTTAGTTCTTTTAGTCTGCTTGTTAGCTCTTCTCTTACTTTTTCATCACATTGAATCGCTTTTTTTACCAATTCCAAATCTAATTGAATACCCCGATCATTGATTTGCTGATCTAGAATATAGTTATTCCATTCCTCTTCAGGCATAGGAAATTTTTGAAGCTTTTCCTGTATAGAAAGTTCAACTTCAACGTCTCGAAGATTATATGCTTTGAAGCTATTCCACTTCTCTGGAGCATGTTCAGGTAGATTTCGTGTACGACCACCATTAGTTACTGTTGGTTTGCATGGAACTGAAAAATATCGAATGAGCTCTTTACCTTTTGTTAGCTTTTTCTTGTCTGCTCCTGTTACGATTGCTGCTCCTTCCAAAGATAAAGGAAGCCCAAGGTACGCAGACCAAACCATTGTGCAACGCCAAGAATCAGGTGCAAGGTGTATACCAAAGTACTTCGATAAGCAAATCCGCTCAAACTGCGCATTAAACGCCCATTTGGTAACATTATTATCTAGAATCGCTTGCTGTATTTCTTTAGGTATTTTTTCGCCACAAGCGAAATCTACTACTTGAACCGGCCCAGCATCCACACTGTAACCGAAAAGTAAAATCTCAAAATCCGGTGCTTCAGCGTAACGATAGACCCCGCTTTTGGCGAGGTCTACGCTGCTATATGTTTCTATATCTATACTGAGGGTTCTCATGATAAAAAGTCATCATCCACATCAGTGGCAAAATCATCAGCTGCATTAGTTCTGCCACCCAAAGGTTCACCATCACGGATTTTTTGAATATTTCCAAGTCCACAGGCTATACCTTTGTTTCCATTGGAGTTAAAGGCGTAGAAGTTGATACTCACTCTTGCATAGACACCAGAGTATACTTCAGAACGATCAATGATTGGATTGACGTTTCTATCTACAATTTGTGGAGGGGTATTGCTATTGGCATTGATAAAATAGCTATTTGCATAAGCTTCATCATCTGGACGATCAATATCTCCGTCACGTAGAGGAAGCTTTAACGCCGCTTTATTTGGAATCTTACCACCGAATTTACCTTTACCTTCTTCTATTGCAGCATTCACCGCTTCATTGATAGCACTTAAGGTTTTAGTATCACTCTTAGGAATAATCAGGCTCACACTGTATTTTTCAGCACCGCCATTGATTGATTTAGGTTCCCACACATTAGCATAAGAAAGTCTGACAACTCCTGTAACTACTTTTGTTGGATTTGTTCTTTTTGCTGTTTTTGACATAATTTTTATACCTCCATAAAATCATTTTTTGCTGATGATGTGTTCATTTCAGGACGCTTATCTGAAACTGGAACTAGCGTCGGTTTGCCTGGTGGCTTCATAACTAGCTCACCAAGGATTTCATTAAATTTTGACTTGCCCATCAATTTTTCCATTTCGGTAATGGTAATGAGACTTTGCTTGTATATATCTCGGTATCCTGCATTCTTTGCTGCTTCTGCGACTGCTTCTTCATCTTTATATTTACGGTTGGAGCGACCTTCGACTACTTTAAACCCTGGCCACTTCTTTCCATGATTAACTGCTGCATCCGTCGCATAGGCTATAATCTCATTTGCCCAGTTAGTGAGATCACCGATAGAAGATAAAATGTCAGCAATCTCTTCATCAGATAAAAGTGGTGGTAGAGCAAACTCAAACGTAGCCAGTTTCATTTTTGCTTCTGCTCTTGCTCTACATTTCACAGCTGCTCTGCAAAATTGACACCATTCACCGGGACAGTAGTTGCCGTCACCATTGAAGGCTAATTCAGCTTTAGGTTTTAAAACTTCTTCAGCCCACTGATACAAGTTTTCTTTTGAGACTGTGGATGTACTGACATTTTCTCGACGGGGTTGATAAATTGTCATTGAAACCATCTCGATATCATAAATGCCATCAAATAGATCCAGTGCACCAAGGGCATAAAGTTTCATTTGAGGATTGTCTTCTGCGCTGACTAAGACACCCTGACCGTACTTAAAATCAATAATGTGAAGAGTTCCATCAGCTATAATTAAACAATCCCCGGTTCCAAATCCCTCAGGTACATACTTTGAAAAGTCAAGCCGCTGTTCTATCAAGATTAGGGGATCACTACAAATTTGCTTAGCTTGCTCAATCACTTCAAGTACAAACTCCACGTAACCATCGGTATAATTGTCCATCTCATCTGAGTCGTATGGAGAGACCGGCTTTTTTGATCTCATCTTAAGTGCCTTTCGGAGTTTGTGTTCACTTAATGCATGAGCTGCTGTACCTTCAGCTGCAGCCTCACCACTGTTGTCATCAAACTCCTGTTCTAGCCTTGCCGATGGTGTACAGTTCATCCAGCGATGAGCCCCTGACGCGGAGAGAATTGCATGTTTACTCATTTCAACTCCTCCGCATCAGCAAGAATGGCAGCATACTTACTTGGATCAATCTGACTAAGTTTTGATGCACCATACTTTTCTAGAAGACCTCTAACTTCAGCAGTAAATCCATCATGACTTTTCTCCGCGAGCACCGCTCTTACTTCTTCTAAGGTAATTTGCTTTTCTTCAGACTGTTTTTCATGTTTTGGCTGCTCTGACTTTTTATCCTCCTTAGGCTCATTACTTCCAAGGGCATCAGCTACAGCCTGAACACTATCTGCCAGTGCTCGAAGATCTAACACTACATCAAGAAGGAGCTTAATCTTACTCATGTCCTACACCTCCTTCCTTTATTTCCTTAATTTCTACCGTCTCAACTGAGTCACCTGGAGTAATTACTAACAAACTGGCTTTCTTTCCAAATAGGAAATCAAGCATTCTAGTTCGGATAGTCTTACGACTACTTTGAATGACGGAGCTTTTTTCGCCATTTGGCTTTGCCACATTAATAGTGACTTTATGTTTTAGGCTCATATTCCCTCTCCTTTCCGGGGCAATTTATCTCCCCTCACCGATAAGCGAAAAAGAGAGTTCTTTCGAACCCCCTTTCAGAAAAGATTTTTTAATAGATTCTTTAGAACCCAATTAGGATAGAATTTTTCTAAGTCTTTCATGAAGCTTCTTAAGGCGGCCTCGAATGGCAGCTTCTGTCACACCTTCTTCTGCTGCAATGTCAGTGTTGGATCGTTTCTCAAGATATACTTTTTGGAAAAGTTCTTTCTGTTGTGGTAAAAGAGACTCCATTGCCTTTGTTAACTTATCCAGCGTATCTTGATGCTCTACCTCATCTTCTGCTTGTATGATTAGCTGTTCTGGATTAGCAGTATCATCTGCAAGATACTTATTGCGGTCATGGGCTGCTTCCTCTTCACCATCATGATAAGCATCCAGATGTGTTGTTACCCGATAATCATAGCGGCGCTGCTCGTCCACTTCGTCATCATCCATAGTGTGTAAAAGCTCGATGTCCGCTTCGGTTACTCCATTCTCACCTGGAATAACCACAATCTTCGTTCCTTCGGATGTGTAATAAATGTAGTTAGTTCTCTTCTTTTGGCTAGTTTTGTACGCTCTTGACATGTTTTTGCATCCTTTCCGCCGGATTGCATTGGCGGCAAAGGATACAAAAATAGGTCTGTGCTTGAAGTACACAGACCCTTTTTCCTGAAAATGAGCGCAATAAGGTAAGGTACTTCTATTGCACCGCAACAATCTTTACAGATTGGAGCGAAACAATATGTATCCTTTGCCCTTATTGCAAATCAGGCATTTGATATTTTTTTTAGACAGAGTGATTTTACATAGAACTTGTCCTCGGTCTATAATTATTTTATTGCACCCTAAAAAGTAATTGAATTTGATAAAATATATATTACTTTTTTAAAAAATTTATATTTATATGATTGTTAAACTTACGAAATGTTGATATAATAAATTTGTATTATTTTTATTGTTATTTTCTTATAAATTATTTTATTGATATTACTTTTATTGTTATTTTTAATATAAACGAGGGTTAATATATGGAAATGAAAAAAGAAGATTTTTTTGAAAATAATTTATTTAGATATGAAAGCTATTCTTGTGACTGTGTCAAAGATATAAAACATATCGCGCCTGGAGTAGAACCTTTAATTACACTTAAACTACAAAGCTTACCAGCAAGAAAAATTCGCTTCGCCTTCGCTGCAAAAGAAGGTCTATTACGTTTGGCAAATACTGGTTCCATAGAAGAAAAAAATATCCTTGCATCATTAATTTCTTTGCCTAACAAAAATATTGACCTTCTTTTTGAATTCTTCAAAAATAATGGATTTTTGTTCCCTATTAGCGATTCAGAGTATGAAGCTATTGATGCTCATACAATGTTAGAATTAGTCAATCGAATTAAAGCAACAGTTAGACTAATGAGCGCAATTGAAGAATCTCGAAAGAACTATCATGATATATTGCATTTAACTTTATATCTGCTACTTTCAGATCCAGTCTCAATTAATGTAAAGAGTCTAAGAGAACCATACTCTACTTGCAGACATCCATTTTATGATGAAATAAAAAATGCCCCCTATCTACATATAGTAGACAGAGGGCAAGAAGCTTTTGATAAAGATACCTATACAATTAAAGATACAATTTATCAACCGACATATGAGCTGGACATAAACGATTATAATGATATCATGGGTGGTTATATGTCATCCAAACCTGGTTTTAATAGCGAACTCTTCAAATCGGTTGTTAATCTATACTGTAATAAGCCAAATGCAAATCATTCTATTCGATTAATAACGGATTTTCTGTTTCATTACCAATATGAAGTAGGGATTATTAAATCTTTTGATTATGATAACGGTATTCAATATTACTCACAACCAGATATGTCGAAATTCAATGACAAAATGAAAAAGGCTCTTATTGAAATTGCGCGATTAACAATTGGTGAAGAAATCAATAAAAACTTAGATAGTATTCGTCCACAGTATAATGTTTCTACTATGTCTCCATCTTGGTGTGTAAATTCCCTTATGGGAGCAATCTACTTTTCGATATTTTATATGAAACCTGGATTAGAATTATATAGACTATGTGCAAACCCAAACTGCAACCAATATTTTTTGGTAAAAACAACATCCGTGAGGAATAAATATTGTTGTCCGGAATGTGCAAACGCAACTGCTCAGAGAAATTACCGAAAACGCAAAAAGGAAAGGCAACAATAGAAAATACCTCTGCTCATAGATATGATACTATGACAGAGGTATTACAATTTATTCTGAACTGGTTTGAGGAAGTACACCATTATTCTCAATTAAAGCTTTTTCTATTGATTCAGCTAATGCTATTATGCTTTTTTTTGAATTTCCCGTGTAATGATACATTAGATATCGAGTATCTACAACAATTCCTTGAATTCTTTCATAATAAAAGGTATCTCCCTTCCAATCACCAACCGCCTCACCAATATTACCAAATGGAGCAGTAATGCCAAAGTAATTTTTAGCAGCATTAAATGGCATAATAAAAGCATTATATAAGGATTCATTTGGAAGATTTCGCTGCCTTTGTATATACTCTCCATATGTAATCTGTTTGTTAATAGAGGATGAATCCGGTAAATGATCTGGATTTCCTGAAATACCATATCTATAGTATTTTGCATCTAATACATATATCTTATCATTATGTATCATTATACTATCTGGTTCTAAAGGGTATTTTTCTTTATGCTTGCCTTTCTGCAAGCGCCATCTTGTTCTAGGAAAATAATCCTTCTTATTTTTGATTCCAAACACACGATCTATCAGCTTTTCCCAAACATTTTCAAAATAATCTGTACCAAAATAAAACTGTTTAACTGATGGCTTTTCATCCATATATTCTAGCATTGCTTTCATAGATCTAAATAATTTTTTATCCTTGTCGTTGTATGTAGTAGCTAGCTTATCATTTAGAGCAATTATAAAGCGCTTAATATCAAGGGGAATTTGTGGTGGTTCCGGCATATAGGGCGTAAATAGCCATCCTAATTTTGAAAAACTTTCATATACACAATGCCTATGTATGTGAGTTATTAACTTGTTTTCATTTGGAGTTGATTCTCGAACAGTATATTGTATATACACAGGTGAAAAATTGGACTGTATTAGCGCCCTTTGCCTTTGTATTGTTTTTGCCCAATCGATATTTCCACGGTCTCTTGTTTTATATATAGGTTCAGTTTCCATGTAATAACCATTCTTCTCCATAAAATAATATATAACTTCCAAATAGGCATTAATAGGAAAATCAACCGATTGAGGCGCCTCAAACTTGTTCATAGCAAGCACTCGGTCAGAGCTATCTGTAAACTCAGCCAAAACTTGAAATAAATGAAGTATATCACGTTTAATATCTGTTTCATTTTCTGGCAGATGATAGCCAACAGGGAAATAGACTACTACATCATCTGAATCAGCCTTTATACCGACAAAGCGATCTCCCTCTTCATTTGTATTTACGTGGCAGCGTTTACGTATTTCAGAGCCTATTACCATGTTGAGTCACCGCCTTTAATTATTTTGTCCATCTGCATTAGGTGAAATAAATGCATCATATACATTTTCTTTAAATACTTTAAAACGGTCATTTTTTTTCTCGCTTAAAAATTTTCCAACTACTGCTTCTAAACTGTTATACTGGCTAACCTCAAAAATATCTTCACGCGAAAATTTAAATGCATCGTCCCAAAGATATTTTAATACCTTTTCTGGAAAACGACTGTTATTTTGTCTAGCTTTAATACGCTCTTTTTCACTAATATTAGGATTATCAGCGTTTTCATCATAAACCAAATCACTAGGATGAACAAAATATACCCCTAAACGCTTATCCTCAGACGATGTCATTCGTACATTTTTATCAAGTATTATTTTATTAATTGCAGTACAAAAGTTTTTCCATGTTACAGTTGTGTCCAAAATTGGATGATTAGCAAAGTCCGCATCCGCCTTATCAAAATTATTCTCTATCATTCGCATTTCCCATCTACGTTGAAATGCGGTATCTAGTGTAAAAACATTTTGATCTGACGTATTCATTGTACCTATTATATTTAGATTTGATGGGATACGTACTTTACGTGTCTCATCACCATATACAGCTTTAGCAATATCAGTATTTGAAATACCATATTCACTTGTACCTGTCTCATCCCTATCAAGTAATTGAAAAATTTCTCCAAAAATAGCAGGTGCATTACCTCTATTAATTTCTTCAATTATAAGGAAAAATTCTATTGTAGGATTTTCATAAGCTCTTTTTAGTAGTCTTGTAAAAGGGCCTGGTTTAAATTCGTATTTTACTATTCCATTTGAAACATCAGGTAGTATTTGACCTACGAAATCAGAATATGTATAATCCGGATGAAAAACCAAACGCTCAAGCCTATCTTCGTCATCGCAATATTCTTTTTTTATTGTAAAACTCTTACCACTACCAGGGACACCGTAAAGCAATATATTTCTCCCCTTAAAGTTAGTATTTACTGGTGGCTCGTAGTTTGAAGACTTAATATTACGTTTTTCCATAATGGCTTTAATATTTTCATCAATTTTACTATCGATAGATTCATCAAAATTATTACTCATCATTTGCCCCCCATTCTTTTAGAAGCTCATTAATTAGTTGTTTATTCTTTTCGTTTATAGTGATCTTCATATTTTCTTTTTTTCCTTCAATTTGGATTAATTCCACATACGCGAAGTTCCCCAAAATATAAGAATGTGATAATACATTTTCAATAATCTTTAAGTCGGAAACTTTTAATGTCCTATTCCTAATATTGGTTAAATATTTATCGAATTCCCGTTCTGCCTCAGGATCGTTATCTGAAGTAATTATCGTGTTTAGTAGGTACCACTCCCAGTAAGTTAAATAATCATATTTTTTCAATGCTTTTAATAAAATAATAGCTGGATGGAACTCATTACCATCTTTATCTCTGATAGTGTACTTTACTAAAATCTTTAAATAGAATAACTTATATATTTCTTTAATTTTCTCTAATTGTTCATAAGAATCTTTTGAAGGCTTTTGCTTCAATAGTTCTTCACTTTCAAATAACCTTATAAGAACTTCTCCATTTTCAGAATAAAGATTAGATTTGTCTGGTATTGTCCGTTTATTTAATGCGCCAGGTTTTAATATATCAAATTCTTCCATCATTCTTTTTATGGTACGAACCTGTCCATCCGATATTCCTAGTTCATTACCTATAAATTTCTGTAAACTTCCACCCCATGTTCTATTCCGAACTTTCTCAGGGTCATTTAGTATTTTGATTACCCCCATAATCTGATGTTGTAAAGTATCACTAATAATTCTCCCTTCGTATTTCCATCCAGATAGATTCAAGCTTATTCCCCCTTTTTAAGAACTAATACATGATCTAAATTAATTTTTCCTCCCTTATTTCCTCTTGGTATTCTTATATAAGGGTTTTGTATTAAATAATTAAAATAGGTTTCGGTTTTAAAACCAACAAGTTCTGCGATTTGTTGAATAACCTTCCAACTTTCAACTTCCACCTTACGTATTGAACTATTTCCAATAACAATCATATAATGGCCACCCGGTTTTAGATACTTATAAGTATTTTTTAGATTACCTTCCATATCTTCAAAGAACTTCTTAACTATTAGCGCTCTTTTCTTGTCCTTCTCAAAGATTTGACTGTAATACGATTTAAGGATAGTGCTTTTATCTAAAATTTCGAGTCTTTTTTCTTCTTCTGTAATCTTAATTGATTCAGTTCCTACATAATCTTTCTTTTTCTCTCTTAGCTCATTTTCTGTCATTGTATCTAACCAAAGGTTTTCCAATCTCATTGTCCTAGCATAATCAAATGCATTTATATATGGTGGCGATGTAACAGCCAAATCAAATAAACCATCAAATTCAAAATTTAAGGCATCTCCCTTGATAATGCGAGCTTTCTTTGTCAGTCCAAGACTACTAAGTTCTCTTATTCCTTCAAAGTATTTAGTAAATGTAGATGAAAACTCTTTGATAGTCTCTGGTGGGTTCTTTTTAATTTTATTAGACACATATGGCTTCGGAGAAACGTCATCAGCATTTGATACTCTTTTAATAATTGATACAAAACATACATTGAAAAAGTCACGAATATCTTTGTCATCAATTCTATCAATGTTCTTTTTAATTCCGGATAATTTTACAATTGCATCTTCCGTAAACCAATGGTCTAAATTATTAATACCAGGAAGTTTTTGAGGTTTTTGGCTCGTATCTATATTTGTAACAATTCTATTAAACTCATTGGTTATTTCCTCCAACTTATCTTTAGTAAACGGAGTAGTTTTTACTTTTATAATCAATTTTGCAATATTATCAATCTCAGTTCCATAAGCCTCATAATCATTAATTACACTTTCTAATAGCGTTGTACCGCTACCTGCAAACGGGTCAAAAACACAAGCATCTTCAATTCCAGTTAAATATTTTTGAATAGCCCATCTTGGAATCTCTGGAATAAAACGACATGGATATTTAAAGAATGAATGTGTATATGTGTTTGGATTAGCTTGAGCAATTATATATGACCCTCCAAACTCTATATCATTTGGTAGACTTTCAACAATGATGTGATTATTTACTTTATTAGACATACAACACTCTCCCTTAAATATTTCCCATATTCTTTAGTAGATTCGTACTGTTGGGAACTGGTGATAATATATCTATCAACTTCAATCTTATCTACTTTAAATCCAATTTTTTGAGCATATTCTGCTAAAATTAAATCTGTCGGAAACACAACTCCACCATAAGAGGAATTCCCTACAACAATGGCACAAAATCCATTATCCTCAAGTACAGCATAACTTTGGTCTATGACCTTAAACATATCAAGGTAGTACAATTGAAGCATCGCAGGAATTCTCTTATCCCATAACTTTTTTGTTGCTAAAGAATTAAGTAATTCTTGTGTTGATTCAGATAACTTCGTTGTATCAACATTCTCCAAATTCAATTCACCATTTAAATGAGATCGTAATGATTTTTTCCTTAGTTTTTTTAGATCCTCATATGAATTTACGAACCCTCCAAACCAAAGCTCCAATTTATATATTTCTGTATAATCAAAACAATTTGCATAAGGTGGTGAAAAAATAATTCCACTTACTGACCCATCTTCTACATAATCTCTTGCATTCATGCATGAATCGTTAAAAATTTGAGCCTTAAAAGTTATATCATTAGTAGCAATATCATCAAATATATTAGTGTAGAAAGTATGCAATTCACTCCTTGCATCATTTACAGTAATAATACGTGGCTTTACATACTTTCGTTTCTTTAATCCATTTCCACCTTTTCGATAGTTTGATAATGGTTCAATACTTGAAATCCATCCCAAAATTAGCAAGTTTTTAACTTCATCACTATATTTTCCCTCTAATATGTTTTCTTTAACATTCATTAGGTAATTTTCTACATCAGGGTTAAACACGTTTTTGCTTATGGATAACGCTGGCAACTTATAGTCTCGCTCATACTCAACGTTCAAGACTTCTTGTGATGCATTCTTAAACTCTAAAGCGATCTCGGTGCTGTAATTTTGTAGTTTACATTTTGATAAAAAATATGAAAATGGATTCACTTCAAACCCAATGCCATTAAGTCCTAATTGATTAGCAGCAATAATTGTACTACCGCTGCCGAGAAATGGGTCCATTATTGTTCCTTTATTATTTTTGTTATATTCATTTATCAATTTTCTTACTAGTTCCAGTGAAAAACCTTCTTTATACCTATACCATCTTTGTCTTGGCCTATTTAAATCATCGGAATAGTTTAATAAACTAGAATATGTTGCATTTTCACTTTCTGGATATATAACTTTAAATTTTTGCTCTAACTCTCTATACATTGTTGTCCCTCTGTTCTTCTGCCGAAAATTCTACAATATCCTCAATATTGCATTCTAATGCTGCACAGATTTTTGCAAGTGTCTCTGTAGAAACATTTTGATTTTTTCCAAGCTTTGTTATAGTTCCTTTGCTTATACCTGCTTTCTCTTTTAAATCTTGTTTGCGCATATCACGATCAATTAATAGTTTCCATAACTTTTTATAACTTACTTGCATTTCATCACTCCCTAGCATAACCAGCATTCTATCACTAAAATATTATTATACCATTCAATTCCTACAAAGTAAATCATTTTTCCTATTTATTTAGGACATTTTCCTACAATCGTGTTCTTTGTTAAAATGATGAATGATAGTTAATATTATTTTTCTTCCTTACTATCTATTTTTAATGACTGTTAATATCTTTTTAATTATCTATCCTGTCTCCTCAACCCCTATAAAAAATCTAAGCTGTCAACTCAACCCTATTATTTTCATGGCAGTTGATATGTTTCCCCAATCAATAAAAATAAAGGTTTCCCAACATTGATATCTCCGGCAAAGTAGCCGAAAGGAAAACTCAATGTCTGGAAACCTACTATTTATCAATATTTCGATTAGTACCTATTTTCCCACCCTTGTTATCAATACCACGCACTCAACGTGTGTTGTCTGTGGGAACTGATCCACGGGCTGGATGGGGGCTGCGACTTGGTAGCCCTTAGCGATAAAGGACTGTAGGTCACGGACTAGCGTGGCGGGATTGCAGGAAACGTAGACAATCTTTTTAGGAGCCATGGCGGTAGCACTAGTGATTAGGCTTTCAGTTAGGCCCTTTCTTGGCGGGTCAACCATGATGACATCTGGCTTGATGCCTTGGGCTTGCCAGGTAGCCATCCAACTTTCGGCTTCACCAACCTCAAAGGTTAGGTTAGTTAGCTTATTGACCGCAGCGTTGCGCTTAGCGTCAGCAATGGCTTGGGGGACAATTTCAACCCCATAGACCTTGTTAGCATGGCGGGCCATACTTAGGGAAATGGTCCCGATTCCACAGTAAGCATCAATAACTGTTTCCTTACCAGTTAGACCGGCTTGCTTAATAGCGGTTTGGTAAAGTCGTTCCGTTTGGGTGGGATTGATTTGGTAGAAGGACTGGGTCGAAATCTTGAAAGTCAACCCATCAAGTTGATCCTCGATTTCGGCTTGGCCGGCTAAAAGCTCAGTCTTGCTTCCTAAAATGACGTTGGTTTTAGCTTCGTTCACATTGTGTAAGAGGCTAACCACGTCTGGGCAAGCAGCCATGATGTCACGTGCAATTTCAGGTGCGTGCGGTAACTTCTTAGTCCGGGTAACGATTACCACCATCACCTGCTTCGAGTAGTAGCCCCGGCGTACCATTAGATGGCGCACTACGCCCGTGTGACTTTTTTCATCATAGGCACTTAACTGATATTTTCTTAAAATATCCCTGACCGTGACTAGCACTTGGTCAATGCGTTTGTCTTGAATGTAGAAATCTTCTAAGGAAACAAAGTCATGACTGCCTTGCTTAAAAAAGCCAATTTCTAGTTGGCCTCTAACCTGGCGAACAGGAACCTGTGCTTTATTCCGGTAGGCATAAGGTTGGGCCATTCCTAAAGTTTGAGCCACTTCAAGTTGATCCAGGTGCGCTTTAGTTAGTAAATCCTTGATTAATTTTTGCTTGAAGGCTAGTTGAGCAGGGTAGCTTAAATGCATCAGCGGTGCAATCCCTGTTTGGAGGTACTTGGCCTTCGTTTTGACCCGGTCGCCTGAAGTCCTTAGCCACTTTAAGGCCTTGGCATAACCAAAATGTTTGCCTAATTTTTCAACCTTAACTACAACTTCCTCACCTGGTAAGGCCTCTTTAATGAATAACGGGTAGCCTGCTACTTTAGCAACGCCTAACCCTTGGTAGGTTAAATCTTCAATCCTTACGGTCAACTCTTCTTTTTTATAAACTGGTAACTTTAACTTCGCCATAATTGTCCTTTCTTCCGCACATAATCATTAATTACATAAGTCTTATTATAAGTTACAAGCCAAAAGAAAAACAAGCGCCAAGAGGCACTATGTCCTGTCAAGTATACAGTTTAAATATATAAAATAGACTATGCGGTCT
>NZ_AYYP01000069.1 GCF_001436215.1 Ligilactobacillus agilis DSM 20509 | reverse complement strand
CAAGTTACCTGCTTTTAATTTAGGATAATCTCTTAATTTTACATGTTTTTCTGGGTGTAAGCCCCACTCCTTAATGTTTAAGGCTGCGTTATAATCCCTATCTACTTCTTTACCAGTATATGCTGAAACATATATGCGTTTACCATCTTTATTAGTCGCTCTTA
Source organism: Ligilactobacillus agilis DSM 20509 (assembly GCF_001436215.1). Lineage (GTDB taxonomy): Bacteria > Bacillota > Bacilli > Lactobacillales > Lactobacillaceae > Ligilactobacillus > Ligilactobacillus agilis. The sequence goes on along the minus strand of NZ_AYYP01000069.1, from coordinate 156 downwards.
ACTCGTGCTTTTCTTCATATTCAGTTCCATATTCTACTTGGCTAGTTTTATATGGATCCACTTTAATAAGGGTCTTATTTTGTTTATTTACCAATGATTCAACAATCTTCGCTAATTCATAAGGTTTGATTAAAGCTAAGCGCTTATTCTTACCTG
>NZ_AYYP01000068.1:28164-36039 GCF_001436215.1 Ligilactobacillus agilis DSM 20509 | reverse complement strand
CCTACACATTTGGTTTGTCTAAAACTTTGTTCAGTTTTCAAAGATCTACTCATTAATAATTCGTTATCGCAATGATAACTATTATATAATAACAATCATCATTTTGAATGTCAAGGATTAATTTTGAATAAAAATTCAATCCTTTAACCCTTGTGACAACTTTTATATCATATCAACGAGAAACAAAGTTGTCAAGAATTATTTTTAATTAACTTATCAATCACATTTCGTAACTGACAACGATATTTATAATACAGGCTTTCAGGTTCTAGGTCAAGCTTTTTTGCCAAAAAAATTAACTTTGTTTACTAAAAAAGATGTAAGAGTTTTAAAGCTGAATATTCCTGCATTAATTGCAAAATTATTCGTTTTATGAAGAAAAAAGCGGTCTAAACACCTCTTTGCTAACAGAAATGTTCGGACCGATTTTTAACTTAAACGCAACTTGTTAGTTCTTTTTCTTAAATAAGGCACTTGTCCCTCGCTTTATTACCTGGAAGAAAGAAAGCGACCGGTACATCTTCTCCTTACCAATGTGGCTTCGAACTGCCCGCAAAACAGCTTTAACCTCCTTAGCAGCGAAGATAAAACTGCCATCAGACTTGGTTTTGATAGAAAAACGGGGAATCCACTTGCCACCAAATAAGACCGACACGGTCACACTCTCAATTTCTTCCCAGGGAATCTGCACAAAGTTACTAACCTTCTTATCATCATAAAACTCAAATCCAGCATTCCCAATCATGATTTTGCCATACTGGGCAAAGCCGGCATACGAGGTCCCATCAACAACTATTTCAACTTTGGAATTAAGTGATTCTACCATAAAAAATCCTCCTTACCCTCAACTATACTAAAAAAAGGGGCGGGAAAAAACACTTTTCCGCGTCCCTTTAAGAAAGTAATGATTAAAGTAAACCAATTACGTGACCAACAACCCCGACAACGAATAATGCCAAGATGATAACGATTGGAGAAACTTTCTTCTTTAATAACCACATGCAAAGCAAAGTAAGAAGTAAAGCAGCTAAACCAGGGATTAATTGGTCTAAGTTGTCTTGTAAAGTAGTTACTTTGTACTTGTCTAGTGATAAACCACTGCTGTATTGAGTGATTGCTTCCTTGATACCAGCAGCACCTTTTGGTAGGTGATCCCAGTCAATGTAAGCACCCTTTTGTTGTTGAATCTTTGAAACAACTGGTGTGAACTTGATTGATACCCACCGTTCAACTAAGGCACCGATAATGAACATCCCGAGCATGGAAGCCCCACGGGTAACCTTTTGCAATAAACCACCGGAAAGGTCATCTGTAATCTTAGTCCCTACACGGTAACCAAATTCTTGGGTGTACCAAATGAAGCCCATCCGAATTAAGTTCCATAATACGAAGAACAAGATTGGTCCTAAGATGCTACCACCTAAAGCTAAAGATGCACCCAAGGCACCTAAGATAGGACGAACAGTAAACCAGAAGACTGGGTCACCAACCCCGGCTAAAGGTCCCATCATACCAACCTTAACCCCAGAAATAGCAACGTCATCGATTTCAGCCCCGTTAGCACGTTCTTCTTCCAAGGCAAGGGTAACCCCAACAACTGGTGAAGCTACGTATGGGTGAGTGTTAAAGAATTCCAAGTGACGCTTTAAAGCTGCTACTCGGTCTTCTTTGTTAGGGTACAACTTCTTGATGGCTGGAATCATTGAGTAGCACCAACCACCATTTTGCATACGTTCATAGTTCCATGAACCTTGAAGGAATTGGGAACGCCATGCAACTTGCATACGATCTTTTTTAGTTAATTGAACTTTCTTTTCCATTATCCTATTCCTCCTTAATTTTAGTAGTCATCTAAGATGTCGCCAAGTGGGTCACCGCTACCGCCGTTACCACCGTTGCCACCGTTACCTTTAGCTTTTTCTTCAAGTTCAAGGTACATTAAGGCAAGGGAAACACCTAAAGCCCCGATAGCAATCAATGTTAAGCTTGATAAAGCAGCTAACACAAACCCGATGACGAAGAATGGCCAAACTTCACGAGAAGCCATCATGTTGATAACCATAGCGTAACCTACGGCAACAACCATCCCACCACCGATAGCCATACCATCTGTTAACCAAGCAGGCATGGATTCAAGGAAGGCACGCACAGCGCTTGAAGGGATAACTAAAAGTAAAGCAGAAGGAATTGCAATACGTAAACCTTGCATGCAGATAGCTAAAATTTGTAAAGCATCAATTCCGCGCATGTTACCTTTTTCAGCTTGTGTATCCATTAAGTGAATAATAGCAACAGAAAGTGTACGCACAATCATAGTTAAGAACAAACCAGCCACGGCTAGAGGAATAGCAATCGCAATCGCAGTCCCCACACCTTTAACCCCTTGGCCACCTTGAACTAAAATAATAGCAGAAGCAACGGAAGCCAAAGCAGCATCGGGCGCAACCGCAGCCCCAATGTTAGCCCAACCTAAGGCAATCATTTGTAAAGAACCACCTAAGATAACTCCGGCAGTTAGGTTACCTGTTACTAACCCAATTAGCGTACATGCAACTAATGGTTGGTGGAATTGGAATTCATCCAAGATACCTTCCATACCTGCAAGGAACGCTACAATAACAACTAATATCATTGAAATAGCAGACATGTTTATTTCCTCCTTAGAAATTATTTACTTTCGTTCACAAGGTCTTGAGCCTTCTTAAGTAAGCTGTCCATGTTTTCTGGAGAACTTGAAGGAACTTTGCGAACGTCAAATTTAACGCCTAATTCTTTAAGTTCTTTGAATGTATCGATATCTTTTTGATCCATCGCAAGCACTTGGTTAACGTTAACTTTACCGTTACTGTAAGCCATAGAACCAACGTTTAATTCTTTAATATCAACGCCACCCTTGATGGCTGCTAAAGCATCTTGAGGAGTTTCAAAGAGAAGCATTGCTCTAGTATTACCAAAGCGAGGGTCCTTAGCAACTTCAATCATCTTCTTGATTGGAACGGTGTTAGCTTTAACTCCTGATGGAGCGGCTTGAGCAATCATGTTCTTACGCAAGTTATCCTTAGCAACGTTATCAGAAACAACGATAATCCGGTTAGGGTTCATTGCCTTAGTCCAACCTGTTGCAACTTGACCGTGGAGTAAGCGCGTATCAATCCGGGCAAAGACATATTTAATCTTACCGTCACCGATAACTGTTCCTTCTGGGATTGCACCAGTTGGTTGATTGCCTGCAGCAGCTTGCTTAGGAGCTTCTTTTGGTTGAAGTGATTCAGGCATTACCTTAACCCCTTCTTTAGCCGTTTCAATGATATGCGCAGCAATTTCATGCGCTGTGTTCATTGAGAAGCGGGATGCGTAAGCTTCAATTACCATTGGTAAGTTCATACCGGCAACGATTGCCCACTTATCTTTGTGTTGTTCCACTAAGTTGTTGGCCTGGTTGAATGGTGTTCCACCCCAAAGGTCAACTAAGAACAATACTTCTTCATCGTCATCAAAGCTGGCGATTGCTTTTTCCATTTTGGCACGGACATCATCTGGACCTTCATCTGGCTTTAAGATTACGTGTGCGACATTTTCTTGTTTGCCGAAGATCATTTCCCCTGATTGGTAAATCCCATCAGCGAAACCACCGTGACTAGCTAGGATAATTCCTACCATGTTGTATACCTCCCATGTAACAAAATTTGTAGAGTTTGATTTGAGGCGAAGTCATTATTCAACGAGATTGCGTTCGCGTAAGGTTTTCCACAAATCCCACTTTGAATCGGTCGAAACCTTCCTCGTTTCCAAGAGGATGCCTTGGTTATGAATCCAAGTAAAGGCATCAATATCGGCCTGATTCACGGCGATGGTATCTGTGACCATCTTGCGCCCTACCTCAAAACTAAGCGAACCAATATTTAAGGACTTAACCCTAATTCCACCTTGAATCAACCGTTTAGCATCTTGGGGATTTTCGACTAAAATCATCACCCGCAAGCCATAAAAACGAGGATCATGGTAAATCCTAATCATTTTAGCTAGCGGAATCACGTTAGCCTTAGTTCCCGGAGGCGCTGCTTGCATGATGATAACCTTTCGGAGCTCATCCTTGGCAACGCTATCAGAAACAACCAAAATACGGTCAATCTTAGCGGCCTTGGCCCAGTTAGTTGCCACCTGGCCATGAAGTAAGCGACTGTCAATTCGCATTAAGCATACGTCCATTGTCACTGACTTCACCTTCCTCGCGCTCTAACAACTTCTAGCTTACTTTAAAACTGATTCACTTTGCGACGCTAACATTTGCAAAAATTAAAATGAGGACGAAATAATTTCTTTAAAGCTTAGCGTTAGCGTTCTCAAAACTTATCAGTTCTAATTAAGCACCTACGCCTTTTATATAGCAAGATGCGTGCCAACTTTTGTGTATCAACGCTAAAGCCAATGATATCAACTTTAAACAAATTTAAAAAAAGTGTTGATACACTTATCCTTTGTGTATCAACACTTCTGTATCAGAGATTTGCAGCTTGTGTATCAATCAGTTTTATCAGGTAATAAACTTCTGCCAACGACAACTCAATATTCAAAGCTTCCGCAATAATTCCGTTAGCTTGAACTACCAACTCATACTTACTGTCAGCCTTAGCTGCAGCCTCTTCTTGCTTAGTGATTGTTAAACTACTATTTAAGAGGTTACGTTCAATTGCACCGCCTAGGTGCATAATTAAACTAATTCGCATGGCGTTATTAATTTCAAAGTCGAGCCGGCGGTCTAAGTAATCGCAGTAGTCCCATAAGACTTTGACCACTTTCACTGGATTTAAGAAAGTGTAGTACTGTTCTAAGTACTGACTTGCCATCTCTTCCGTTAGTGTATCGGATTCTTCTAGTGAGGCCGTTTTTTCAAAGAGTGGTTCATCTATATTTTCAATCACCTTAATAAATTGCTCGCCCCCACCTTGAAGTAAGTTTTCCAGGGAAACAAAGGGCACATCCAACTTAGGTTGGGTAATCCCGGTGGCCGCAATCACCCGATACTTTTGCTGGAGTTGGGCAATCTTTTCCTCCATGCCCACAACCGAGATTGGTTCAACCAAGATATCATCGACTAAGTTATCAATCAAAATGCGGTCTAACATTTCCTTAATGCGTTTGGCGGTCCCTTCTCCGGTTGAACAAATGGCCACAATTACTTTAGGTCGCTTATCTCCTAAAACTAGGTGATGGGCTTTTTCAGTCAGCTCTTTTTTCGGCGGTTCAATCTGACGCGAATAGCCGTTAAATTCCCGCAGCTCCTTGTAAATTGCATCCAAATCCCGGTCAATTAAGGTGGTCTTGCGAGCAGCTTCCAGGACCATCGCGGTTGTCACCATATCTAGCGACCTCACCTGGACCCCGGTTTCCTTAGTCAACCGTTCACTAAAGGTTGATAGTGACCCCATATCTACTAGCAACAAGACGCCGTTACCCCGGTCTAATTCTCTAACTTCCTGAGCGATTCCCGCCAAGGCTGTTTGGGGACTCATCTCTAGTGACATGTCAAAGGCCCGTAAGTTATCGGCGGATAGGAGTTGTTCGACCACCTGTACCATCGACGAGGCCGTACTTTTACCGTGAGCCGCCACGATAATTCCCACTTGCCCACTGGCGGGACTAGATTTCAAGGAAACCAACAGAATCGCTAAGTAGTAAACCTCCGATTCTGGCACCGGAAAATGGTAGTGTTCCTCTAGTAATTCCTTAACCCGGCCAGCCATCTTTTGTTCCAGAGGATAAGCCTTGACCATCTCAACAATATCAGACGAAACTGCTCTTAGGGGCCGGCCTAGCTGCACCCGCTTAATAAATGAACTAATATGCAGACTCATCGCATATAAAAAGTTACTACTCAAGGCGTAATCATAGTTAGTGGTTAGCTCCTTCATGATTGCCTTAGTAATATCAATAATTTCCTGGTCGACAATTTCGTTTAAGTTATCTTCCGCCTGGGCTATCTTCGCCCCCCGGTAGAAAGTTTTTAAGTGGACGTTAATGTCGGTGAGGATGAAATTATTAATCGCCTCTTGGTCAAGTCCCTCATTTTTTAAAACGGCTGCCTTATCCCCAATAATTTCATAGAGGTTGTAAGGTAACTCGTAACCTCCAGTTGAATCAATCACCTTCGTATCGTTATCAGGGTAGATTGTCATCGTTGGCTCTAATAATTGGGTCAACTCGCCCAATTCCTTCCTATTATTAGCCAACAAAGTTAAGCCGTCCTTGATATTAGGTGGGAGCTGATCAAAGGTAATCTGAATTTCCGTTTGATTCTGCATGTTATTCAAGAATCCTTGCGCACAGACTAACTGGATATTAGATTTTAATTGGCCCACGTTTCCATAGGTAACACTCCCCAGGAGGGCTTGCACTACATTTTCGTTGAGGGTGATATTTTTTTGAATCCGGTTGGCTTCGATAATTAAGAGGTGGCGCAAGAGTCCTAAGCGTTCCCGCATCGTCCGTTGCTTAAAGCTTGGCATCTGAATCGTAATCGGAATCCGGCGCACAAAGGTCGATAGTAAAGAACTCTCTGGATCTTCGGTGGTTGCACACACAATTCTCACGTCCGCATGGTGGGTTTTTGCTGTTTCCCCCAAGCGGTTGTAAGTCCCGTGATCCATAAAGTAAAAAATCATTTCCTGCCCTTCAGGGGGTAAACGGTGAACTTCATCTAAGAAGAGCATCCCCCCGTCAGCTTCTTGAATTAAGCCATCCTTATCTTCATTGGCCCCTGTAAATGAACCTTTGACGTAACCAAACAGATGCGACATCAGCAGCTGCGGATTATGGGCATAATCGGCACAGTTAAAGGTGGTAAATGGCTGCTTCGCCTTAATAATTCCGTTACTGCAAGCAAAATGATACATTGCGTTAGCAAAGTAGGTCTTCCCCGACCCGGTCGGACCGGTAATTAAAACGTTCAATCCATGAGGAGGATACAGGAGTGCCGCCTTAGCCTGTTCAACCTGGGTTTTTAGACTCCCCTTACGCCCGATGATTTTTTCAAATACATCATCACTTGGGGCTACATCTTGACCCCCAACCTGTTTTTCGGCCTGTTTAGGGGTTACCACTTGCTTCGAGCTTTTTCCCTGTCCTTGTAGCTGGTAGCGAACGGGCCGCCCTTTACTTTTGACTAACAACCCTTCGCGCACCAACACGTTTAGTTCCTTGCTAACATTTGACCTCACCAAGTCTAAGGCTACAACTAGCTCCGCAGTTGTAAAACCTTGGCTTACCTGGCTACTATGTTCCTTAATGTAGGTTAAAATCCGTTCCCGTCTCGTTTGCACACTAAATCACCCCATGAAATCCCTTACTTGATAGAGCTAGTGTATCACCTAGATTAGTGTATCGTCAACTTTCACACTAACCAACTAAAAATGCGCCCCACACTGCTTGAGGCGCAACACTTTTATTACGACATTCACCAATCTTAATGCCTGCTTCTCTAACATCTTGCCAAAATGCTCCTGTTAGTTCCATATACTTGCGCCCTCCTGTCTTACTGTGCTTAATTTCATCAATCTTATCCATAATTTGCGCTCCTAACTGGCCAAATGACGCCGGCTGCCTCAATACTAACTGAAAAATTCCTTTGAGTTCATCACTGACGCCTTCACAATCACCACTGGCGTTTAAAATCAAGGTGTGGGTCCCATCATTTAAGTAATCTCCTTCTTCAAAAATCATCTGATAGTGCCCAACCGCTCGTTGTTGCTCAGTAATAAGGGGGTTAAAGGGACACAAGAAGGTAACGTAGGTCTCCTTTAAACTTTGGTAGTTCTCACCGGCTACATGTGGTTGGTCATCAAGGCGTGATAATACTTAGCCCGTTGAGCGACGTTA
>NZ_AYYP01000068.1:0-28154 GCF_001436215.1 Ligilactobacillus agilis DSM 20509 | reverse complement strand
TCGTTAGTCATCTGCAGCTCGATATCGAATTGGTTACCATAAGCATCGGTACAGTGGATGTCTAAGCGGCCTGCCTTAGACAAATAGTCGGTTTTTAAGTGGCTTTGGTCGACGACTTTAATCTTAGTAAAGTCTAACTGCGGTAAGACCGCCTTTAAGAATTTGCGACAAATTTCTAACTGAGACATGACCAGCTCAAACATGACGTCGTCAGTGAAGTCGGCCTGGGCCAGTTTGCGCCGGATTTTTTGCTTACTTACCATTTGCTTCTCCTTTAATTATATAAAATTTGAAAGGCAAAGAGAATAATTTACCCTTCACTATAGATATACGCAAAAAGTCGGCGATTAATTTAAAAAAGTTGCAACTTTTTTAACAGGCCGCAATCAGGCAAGTAAAATTAAGCAATAAAAAAACCACAAGCTAGCATCAAAGTACACTAGCTTGTAGTTCAATCGTTATGTTAAAGAGTTGCTAACGCCCCTTACTTATTAGCAATGTAGGCGTCCTTAAATGACCAGGTTACCCCGGCAGTGTTTTGGATAACACCCTTAACTGATGGGTTAAGCATGTAAGCCACGTTTAATTGGTAAAGTGGTGCTACCCCTTGATCTTCACTCAAGATCTTAGAAGCTTTCACCATGTCGTCCCAACGCTTGTCAACGTTACCAGCATCAGTTGTCTTAGAAGCTGTAATTAACTTGTCGTATTCAGCGTTCTTCCACTTCCCGTTGTTGTAGGAGTTGTCAGAAGTGAAGAGGTCTAAGAAGGAGATTGGGTCAGCAAAGTCAGCCCCCCAAGCAGAAACAACTACGTCAAAGTCGCCGTCTTCTGACCGTTGTAAACGAGTCTTGAATGGAACGTTAGATACAGACACATCCACGTCTGGTAAGGCTTGTTGAATTTGACTTTGAAGTGATTCTGTTACTTGCTTAGAAACATCAGTATCATCACCTAATAAAGTGAAGCTTAACTTAGATTGACCTACTTCAGCTAAACCTTCCTTGAGTAACTTTTGGGCCTTAGCCTTGTTGTAAGTTACCCCGGCAGTTGTTTTAGCTGCCACGGCGAAGTCTTTGCCCTTGTTAAAGGCTAAATCACGTGAAACAATTCCGAGTGATGGTAATGTCCCTGCCCCTAACACCTTGTCAGCTAAGACTTGGCGGTTAACTGCATAAGAGAGCGCTTGACGAATCTTCTTGTTAGCGAAGACCTTGTTAGTTTCATTGAATTCTAAGTAGTTTGTCCGCGCTTCCTTCAAGACTCGATAACCATCTTTCCCCTTCAATTGCTTAGCTTGTTCCGTACTCAAAGGAGTGTAGTCAAGTTTCTTAGATTGGTAGAGGTTGTATGAAGTTGTCGTTGACTTGTTAACGCTAAAGTTGATTTGAGATAACTTAACGTCTTTTTTATCCCAGTAGTTCTTGTTCTTAACTAACTTCCAGCTAAGGTTAGAGCCACTCCAGCCTTCCATCTTGAAAGGTCCGTTGTAAACAAGGTACTTAGCAGCTGTCCCGTACTTCTTACCGTATTTTTCAACCACATTTTGGTTTTGTGGGAAGAAGACAGGGAAGCCCATCAACAACTTGAAGTATGGTAACTTCTTTTCTAAAGTTACAACTAACTTGTACTTACCTTCAGCCTTGATTCCTAAAGTATCAACGGCCTTCTTACCAGCGATGATGTCATTGGCATTGGCAATGCCATCAAAGAGGTAGGCGTATTGTGAACCCGTCTTAGGATCAACTGTCCGCCGCCAGGAATAAACGAAATCTTGTGCGGTTACAGGGTCACCGTTTGACCACTTGTCATTCTTACGCAAAGTAAATGTGTAAGTTAAACCATCCTTAGATACTTCTGTCTTAGTTGCTAGACCTGGTTCAACCTTACTATTCTTACCAATTCGATAAATCCCTTCCATTGTGGAATTTAATTGGTCAAAACTGATGGTATCAGTCGCAGTTGACAAGTCCATTGATGGTAGTTCTGAAGCATAACTCCAGTTAAGGACTTGTTTGTCAGCGAGGCCTGACTTGCTACTGTTAGAGCCACAAGCTGTTAGCGCGAGCCCTAAAGCAACAAGTGATGCCCCGGTTGCAATCACCTTTTTAAATTTCATAGCTATTTCCTCCCTAAATCTTAGAAAACATTAACTAACGATGAGTAAATTATAATTTATTTCCCGGATAAAAGCAAGAATTTAATGAGAATAAATTAATTTTAATCCAAGCGATTTATTATTTAGCAACAGTTCTAGCTAGACGTGGTAGAATAACAATAGCATTTAACGAAAGGTGGCTTTCTTATGACCAGGCCTGATTCTTCTAATAACTTAACCCGTGGCAGTCGCCGGACCCGGCTCTTAGAGATTGTCCGGGTAATGCGCAACCATAATGTAATTACTAACTTTATCAACCAACGCAACCCCCGGGAAGTACGCTTGGCCTTTCAAAAGTTAGGCCCAACATTCATCAAGGCCGGTCAGTTACTTTCAACTCGACCCGACCTAATCTCGCCTGCCTTTATCGCCGAAATGCGTCAACTCCAAGATAACGTTGAAGTCGATGATTTTACCAGCGTTAAAACCACCTTTGAAGAACAGACTGGTAAAAAACTCAATGAGGTCTTTAGCTTTTTTGATGAAACTCCTTTTGCTTCCGCCTCAATCGGCCAAACCCACCGAGCCATTTTAAAAGACGGTACCAAAGTCGTGGTTAAAATCCAACACCCCGAGGTTGCCCGCCTAATTGCTACCGACTTGGCCTTATTCCGCCTAGCATTACGAATGACTAAGTTCACCCCCGACATCGGCGCCATCAATCCCCGGGAGATTTTTAACGAAATTAGGACCTCGCTTCTAAATGAAATCAATACCGAAATCGAAATAGAAAACGGCCAGGAATTTTATCACTATAACAATAATGACGGTATCATCCGGGTACCTAAGGTCTACAAGCAATACTCCGCCCAAAAGGTCTTGGTGAACAGCTCCATGCCAGGTAAAAGTATTAAAAATTACCTGGCCCAACCAATCAGCAAGGACCTTGCAGTGGCTGAGAGTCAAAAGGCCGAGCGCAAATACCTAGCCCAGGTATTGGTCAATAACTTTTTAAAACAAGTCTTTGAAGATAACTTCTTTCACGCTGACCCCCACCCAGGTAACATCTTATTCTACCGGCTCAAGGAAGGCGATCCTAATTACCAGGAAAATCAAGCCAAGGAGGCTTTTAGTTACGAGTTTCACGGGAATAAAGTGGTGTGGGCTAAAAACCAACCACTTCCGCCTTACCGCCTAGTCTACCTTGACTTTGGAATGATGGGGCGCTTAACTCCGAGCATGATTGATGGCATTGCCCAGATTGTCCTTGCCTTAAACACCAAGGACATCCGCCAAATCGGCCAGGCCATCCTGGCAGTCTGCAATCAAACCGGGCCGGTCGATAGCGAAGACTTCTACGAGGAACTCGGTTTGTTCCTAACCCCCTTCATGAACATGGGCTTAGATCAAATCAACTTCCCGGCTATGCTCTATAGCGTGATCGGCCTCTGCCGGAAAAATAACTTACAAATGAAAGCCGAGGTAACCCTCCTAGTCAAGGCCTTCGGTTCACTAGAGGGCTTAGTCTCCCAGCTAGACCCCGACCTTTCGATGATGGACGTTGCTCGCCCCTTAGGCAAGGCCTACCTCAAGCGCAAGTTCAACCTCAAAACTAGCTTAGAAGACTTGAGCTTCGATACCCTCCAGTCACTTAAGGCTACTAGCCAACTGCCCACCAAGGCCAGCAAATTTTTTGACGTCGTTAGTTCCGGGCAAACCCGCTTTTCGGTTCGCTACAAGGGCCAAGATAAGCTCCTTGACCGCATCGACCACCTTGCCAACCGGATTATCATCGCCCTCGTCTTAGCGGCGATTATCCTGGCCTCCTCCCTCTTAGTAGAAGGCAGTGCCAACCACCCTGCCATCTATAACTTAGGGGTGACCGGCTACATTGTCGCCATTGTCTTAGTTGCCCTCCTTGTTTTGGACGACCTTCACAAACGCTTTAAGAAGCGCAAACGCAAATAAAAGAGGCCAGGATTTTTAGTCCTGGCCTCTTTTTGCACCGTATAATAGAAACCTAAGCATAACATCATTTCCCACTTCTGTCAAGTCAGCTTACGTTTTAAGTCCCTTAATCTTCGTGTTGCCACCGGGCAAGCAATGTTCCCTTCTTCGTCAAAGTAGACCATTTTTTCAGCAGCATCAAGCGCGACTACCCTGGCTAAATTAATTAGGTACCCCCGACAGAATAAATAAAGCACTACAAACTCAAAAATTCCAAAAAATACATTGCTATCTAATATGAGTTCTTTCGTCATAGATATGACAACCTGTAAAGATTCTATACTTACTAATATAATTCCTATAAATACTGATTTACGAAGGTTAAAATATCCCTTCTTAAAACAAACTATCAAATCAAAAGCTACATTTTCCAATAAAAAAATTACAAATAAAATATTTACCATCACTTGTTTCTTTGCCTCATTTTATAGTCGTACCAGAAAAATCCTCCAAGTACTCTACCATATATCATATTAAGTTTCTTCTTACTTAATGGTTTGAATTGGTTGACGGATTTCATCATTAGTCGTTCCTTTCATTTGATTACCACCAAATTCTAGCGTAATTCACTGAATTTGAGTGCTAAATTCCAAATTCCGGCGGTTTCTCTATCAAATTCCGTCAACTTGTTTATTATATCGGCTAAAAACTTAAAAAGTTAAGCTTAAATAGGTAGCCTACCCCTTTCAATTTCTAAGACACTAAATTCTTACGAAATTAGGCTTAATATTATCCGGATTAGGAAATTTTATCCTCGGTTTCTCTTCTCTGTTTTATAATCTGAATTAGTAACGGTGCGGTTGCTATTTATTGGAAATATCTTAGGGGGTAATTAGATGACCAAGATAACGGAAGCAGAGATTATGAACGAAGTGTACGACTTGATTTTGAATGCCAATGTGACTCAAGACGAACGGGCCATTTTGGTGAACTTTAAAAATAGGGTTACTGACAAGAATTTTGCTAATGAATTGATGGGCTTGGCGGCTGGGCTAAGGCAGCTAGGCATCAAGAATTTAGCGGCGCAAAAGAAAATGAGTCTGGAAACTAGTGCTTTTTATAAAAAGATTGCAGCTTATGGGCAACGAGAGTTAAATTGGGCGCGCGGCTTGGCCATGATTGGCGTAATATTTTAAGTTAATCATGCTAGCCAAAAACTTTTAAGGCGGCTAAAAATAATAGGGCTTTTTGTTAGCATTTTGGTGTAAATGGGACTAAGATATAGTTGTAAGGATAAAGAAAGGAAGTCTTTGATATGGCAAATGAATTAAATAACCGTTTTAACGAGTTGATGAAGGGCGGCGATGACTTCTTCAGTAATCTCGGTCGTTCATTCTTTAATGGCTTTGATGATTCATTTAAGGAAATGAAGACTGATATTTCAGAGAGCGATACTGCTTATACGGTCGCAGTTGATCTTCCTGGGGTAGATAAAAAGGACATTGACATTGACTTCAAAGACCATGCTTTGACAATCTCTGCAAAGCGGGACTCCTTCAGTGATGAAAGTGATGCTAAGGGCAATCTCCTTTCAAGTGAACGGTCATACGGTCGCTTTACCCGCCAATATCAATTCCCTAACGTAGATAAGGATAAGATTTCTGCTAAGTATGAAGCCGGGGTCTTAACCGTTACCTTACCTAAGACGGCTGAAGAAATTTCTAATAGCCACAAGATTGAGATTGAGTAATTGATGAATCCCTCCTAAACGAGTTGGACTAGCTTGCTAGTCTTCCCTAAAATAACCGGTATGCTAATAGCAATGCCGGTTATTTTTTTGACCAAATCTAATGTGTTTCATGTGAAACAACCTTTGATTGTTTTCTAATTTAAATAACGGTATAATGTAATTGAAATTTAATTCAAAATTAATCAAGATGGAATTCATATGTACAAAGATAAGCGGATTATCCAGCGTCCTTACTTCACTTCCCGTTCTTGGGCGGCCCTTATTTTTGCCGCCCTCTTGCTTATTCGGATTACCAGTATCAGTTTAACCGCCCTTTATCACACCCAGGCCGACTTTGTTTACCAGCTTACCTTCCAAAGCTTGTGGTACCTTAGCTCGCTTGGCTTAACCTTGGGGCTTAGTTTCTTATTTGTTTACCTCTTTGATATTCAACTGCGCTTTGCTAGCCTCTTTCGCCTTTACTTTGTTTCACGTAGCCCCTACCTTGGTGCCTGCCTGCTAGAATTGCTGGCCCTTTTAATAAAGAAGCAAGCTTTAACAGCGGCGACTAACCTATCTATTGGGGCGGGCGGCATCGTGCTTAGTTGTTGCTACTTAGCTTGGTTAAACAGGCGAGAAGCCTACCTAACTACTAACCAAAATTTCAAATTAGTGATTGCCACGGGTACCTTTCAACTCTTCAGTCTCCTGCCCGAGTTTTTACAAGTCTTCAGTTAAAAAATTCTAGCAGAAAATAGATTGCGTCAGATTCATTTCTGTGTTAAGCTTTGTTCATCGAATGATTATGGTTTAACAAACTAATAACGTTCGTGTTTTAAAAGAGAGAAGAAAGTTTTTCAGCAGAAGGGACGTAGTTTAACTTGAAAAAAACGAATCGTTATGTTGTTGCTACCGCTGGGGTTGTGTTACACCTAATGATTGGCTCGGTTTATGCTTGGAGTGTCTATAGCAACCCCATCGTAGCTGAAACTGGCTGGTCAGAATCAGCGGTCTCATTTGCCTTTAGTATTGCCATCCTCTTTTTAGGGATGTCAGCTGCCTTTATGGGACGCTTAGTTGAGAAATTAGGCCCCCGTGTAACTGGAACCATTTCCGCTATCTGTTACGGAACAGGTACTATCTTAACTGGACTTGCGATCCACTCCCACCAATTATGGTTACTCTACCTTGCTTACGGAGTAATCGGTGGGCTTGGCTTGGGATCTGGATACGTAACTCCCGTTTCAACCATTATCAAGTGGTTCCCAGACAAGCGCGGTTTGGCAACTGGTTTAGCCATCATGGGCTTTGGTTTTGCCGCCATGCTTACTAGCCCAATTGCCCAAAGATTAATCGCTGGCGTTGGTATTTCCAACACCTTCTATATCCTCGGGTTAGTCTACTTTACTGTCATGATTATTTCGGCACAATTTATCAAAAAGCCCCAAGCAGGGGAATTACCTGCCGCTGCAGTGGCTAAGACTAACGCTACCAGCTTGACTGGCGGCCAACAACTAACAGCTAATCAAGCACTTAAGACTAAGTTATTTTACTTCTTATGGTTCATGTTCTTCATCAACATCACTTGCGGGATTGGGTTGGTATCAGCGGCTTCACCAATGGCCCAATCCATGACTGCCATGACCGCCGGGGCTGCCGCTGTCATGGTCGGAGTTATCGGGCTCTTCAACGGGGTTGGACGCCTAATCTGGGCTACCCTTTCCGACTTTATCGGCCGGCCGCTAACTTTTAGCTTAATTTTCTTGGTGGATATCATGATGTTAGCAGCTATGCTCTTCTTCCACGTTCCATTCGTCTTTGTCGTGGCACTCTGCCTCCTTCTTTCTTGCTACGGGGCTGGTTTCTCAGTTATTCCAGCTTACCTAAGCGATGTTTTTGGGACTAAGGAGCTCGGAGCTATCCACGGTTACATCCTTACAGCTTGGGGCGTAGCCGGGATGGTGGGTCCAGTCTTACTTTCCTTTACCCATGAATTACTAGGGACATACACGGTAACCTTGATTACCTTCATCTTGATTGATTTAATTGCCTTTATCATCTCCTTTGTCATCCAAAAGGATTTTGTTAAAGCAGGGCAAGGTGCAACTGAAAAATAATTATTAATCCGGACTTAATTGTCAGCGCAGTTAAGTCTTTTTTATAATCAACGAGGACCTCTCCCCTATTATGACAACTGACATTTTAGCCGGTCATTTTTACGATTTTAACTAAAAAAGAAATAAATAATCCCCCCTTTTTCGGTGTATAATTAACCCTAAGAATTAATAAAGGAAGGGTACTTATGCCACAAAAAAGAATTCTCCCCTACGTTATCCTCGGCATTCTTGAAAAAGGCGATGCTACTGGTAAACAGATTACAGATGAGTTCAAATACGAAATTGGGGAATTTTGGAAATCATCCCACAGTCAGATTTATCCCGAACTAAAGCACATGTTAACGGATGGCTGGATTGACAGTTACCAAAAGGAAGATAATGATAAGGAAATTTACTATCGGCCCACTAATTTAGGTAAGGAAATCATAGCTGACTGGTTGGCTACCCCCGTTGCCAAACTCCCAGTCTCAAAGGACCTCTTTTCTTTGAAGGTGTTCTTTATTAAGCGTGCGGACGATCCCCGGCTCAAAACCTTGATTGCTAACCAAAAAAAGCTTGTCAGCCAAAACCTAGCCCACTTGAAGAAGCGGGAGGCTGAGCTGTTTGATACCGCGGAGAAAATCAACCATAACTACGGCCACTACCTAATTTTACAACGAGCCATCTCGCGCCAAGAAAACCAGCTGGCCTGGTTAGATCAACTAACAGTTTGCTAAGCAAGCAGGTTGGGGATTTCAAAAGAAAACGCTTGCAATTTAATTAAAACTATGTTATAAAATAAGTGTAAGGAGTCCAAGGATTCCCGCAATTAGGTGTCGTAACTGTAGTCACTCGGTTAATATATAGTCGATTAGAGGTTGTCCGTAACAACTAGCTACAGTGTAACAAGACGTAGCATCTGGTGAACTAACGTTAAGTGTAGTGGCATAGAAGCTTCGCTAATTGTAGAACCTAGGATAATAAGCATAAAGGATGTGGGACCAATTACAACTCCTTATTATAAGTTGAATACCCTTTGCCCTTAGGTGAACGCTGTGGAGTCGACACTGGAACCTCCAAGTAGATATGTATGAATGAGATGGGCAAAGGGTTTTTTTGTGCCCAAAAAAGGCCTCCCAACAGTGCTTGGAAGACCTAGCTAATTTACTTAGCGCGCTTATATTCGACCACTAAGGCCTGATCGTTACCGGCGTTGCCAAATTGTTGTAATTCGTTATCCTTAAGGTTAGTCCAGTCCACAAAATCAGCCTCTGCTTCCCAGACATTAATCATCAAGAATTCAAAGTTCTTCTTTTCGGACTGCAAGATAACCGTTTCGTTTAACCCAAATGGGCGGCCATCCTTGCGGACCCACTTATCCATGATTGCCCGAAAGACCTTTTGTTCATCTTCATCTAAGGTTAGGTAGCGAAATTCAAAGAAGCCATCCCAATCTTTATCAAACTCCACTTGCCGTACGACTTGGTAGGATAAGCCCCCACTAAAGATGGTTTCTTTTCCAGAATAGTCAAACAACATGTAGCGTTCCTTATCCGTTACCGCTTGAAATAATAGTAGCTTACGGTCTGGATGCGCTTGGATAAGCTTTTTTAAAGCTTCTTTAGGGCCAAAGGTAAAATGAATTTCTCTTGGTGCCATAATATCACCTTCTAATTATAGTATCCGTTTCCAACTTCATTATAACACAATTTTTAAATATAACCTAAAAACCCCCTGCTCGGTCCAACCTTGAACCAAGCAAGGGGTAAAATTTTATTCAGAAGCGCCCGTGACGCTATCAATTCCTTCATCTAATCGGGGACCGAGGTCTTCACTAGAACTTTCATCTACTGATGCACTGGTAGTGCTATCAACCGCTGGGGCTTGGTTTTCGTTTCCGGAGGCACCAGACACTACGTCTGGAGCAGCTTCGTCTTTGACAAGCTTTTGCCCCGTTTGTTTTAGGTAGGACTCAACGATTG
This sequence comes from Ligilactobacillus agilis DSM 20509, assembly GCF_001436215.1. GTDB lineage: Bacteria > Bacillota > Bacilli > Lactobacillales > Lactobacillaceae > Ligilactobacillus > Ligilactobacillus agilis. The sequence goes on along the minus strand of NZ_AYYP01000068.1, from coordinate 18,302 downwards.
GCCACAGATCTAGGACCCACTCGTTAACTCCCCGGTAATTACCTTCACTATCACGCATAGCCTTATAGTAGTGCATAATGTGGCGTTCGTTTAGTTTGTTTCCTGGAACAGGCATTTCAACTAAATCATTTCCATTACGTAAGGAGGAGATAACGTGTTTAACCCCCTTGATTGCCCGGGGTGGGTGGACAGCATCCATCGGGTCCCCTACTTGCTTAGGATCCCTTGGCGCTAACATCTCCTTACCAGGAAGAGTATGGTTGTAGTAGATAAATTGGTTATTATCATCCGCGTAGGTTAATTCCATTGGCATGGTATTTAAGAACCAGTTAAGCTGGTCAACCGTTAACACCCCGCGGTCTAACTTAACGTAGTCCTTACCACTAGCAGCCTTGGTTTTAGCAGCCGCCTGTTCCACCCAATCGTCTGCACGCATATCAACGCCTTTAATCGTGGTATCCGTTCCCTTGGAAGCAGACAAGTCCTCATCTTGCCAACTGGTTTGCTTATTCTTTTCGCTTAAGACCTCTAAGACTTGAACCCATTCACAGAATTTTGCTAGTACTGACCCTAAGAAGTCAATAGTCCCTTGGTCCTTCAAATCACCTTGGGCGTCAAAGGCTTCCTTAACGTTACCTAATAAGAATTCATTTCCTGGCATCACTAAGGCGTTAACCCCTGGTGAGTCAAGGATTTGGCGTAAACTTAGCTGCGCCCTTGAAGAACCTTGGCTGAAATAGGATGCTCCCACGATTAACACCGGCTTATCTTGGAAAGGGTGCACCTTAAATGACAACCATTCCAAGACGTTTTTCATCGCAGCTGTGGTGGTGTGGTTATGTTCAGGCGTCGCCAAAATTACCCCATCAGCTGCCTTAATCTTCTTAACCAAGTTTTGAATCACTGGGGTTTCAGTTTGATCATCGCTTTCGTTGAAAATTGGCACATCTTTAATGTCTAAAATTTCGATTTCAGCTAGTTCTTGGTAGTGTTTAGCGATATAGGCTAACAACATTTTATTATATGATTGTTCTGCAATCGAACCTACAATTCCGACAAATTTCATTTACTTAGCCCCCTCTTCGTCTTCCCAAGTGTAGTTAGCTGCTAATTGCTTATTGGCAGCTAAACTAGCATTTAGGTGTTTAGAAATTTCTACAAAGGTTTCAAAATCCGTAAATAATTGTTCCAACCGCTCTACCTTTTCAGAATCAGTCAGATTGCCTGCTTCATCAAAGGCTTGGAGGGAGTGATCCACTAAAAATTCTGAGCTTGGCATAATTCGAGCCTGCATTTCTGGTGAATCTAAAATTTGTCTAAGGTGGGCTTGGGCTCTAGAAGCACCTAAAGTGCCATAAGAAGCCCCTACAATCATTACCGGTTTACCAACAAAAGGATGGGTACCTCCATAAGACATCCATTCTAAGGCGTTCATCAACACCGCGGGAACAGAGTGGTCATACTCAGGGGTGGCAATAATCACTCCGTCAGCCTCATCCACTAGCTTATCCATTTCTTCCACCCGGGGTGGTAATACCCGCCCAGGGACCTTGTAGAAAACGGGTAAGTCTGCGATTGACATCAGTTCAATCTCTGCTTGACCGGCAAAGTGACTTTGGATATATTCCATTAACTTTTTATTCGTTGACCGTGGCGAATTAGTGCCGGCAATTCCAATATACTTGTTCATTTAGTCACAATCCTTTCTGTTTCTCAGTTACTTGCTCGTTTTTATCTTATCATTAATGACTTGCTAAATAAATAAAGAAATCGCTTTAATAGGCACAAAAAGTCGCACAATGCCTCAGTTGGCATCATGTGACTCCGTGTATAATTATTTTATATACCTAACATCCTATTATTTTCACTAATCACCAGTGCTTAAGTCCGAACTATTATTAATTTTTAAAATCACTACCTAATCCTAGCCAGTGACTTAACCAAATTGGCATAATGAAATTACGCACAAGGGGCTTATTTTTCCCTAAATTCCCCTTCGATTACCGTCTCGTCATCATGATTTGCGGCTGGTCGTTCTGGCATGATAATGGCTGCGATAAAGTACATAAAAATCCCTGGAATCACCGAGCCGGGGAAGATAATCAGGAAAATTCCTGCTAACCTTACCCAGGTTTTATCCCAATCGAAATATTCTGCAATGCCACCAAAAACCCCTGAAACAACCTTGTCTTGTGATTTATATAACTTCTTTTTCATTTTGCTAATCCTTTCTAGCGAATATTAAGATCGCCGTCCGTTGTTGTTACCTTTAAAATATTACCACTGTTTGCCCCTTGCGTTAAGTGGCTACCGCTTTGGTTAAAGAGGTGGTTATCCCCATCGGTTGTGTTTGTCTCATAACCATCTGCTTTAGCCCCGGTAATTGAAACGTCACCGTCGGCTAAGTTGAATTGATAGCCGGCCGTTACCTCTAAGCTTGCACCGTTGACGTCACTATCCTGCCCCTTATAGCTACCCCCAGCTACCTTGAGGTTGTTAAAACTTACGTCCCCATCATGATTTTCGATTTGCACGTTATTTAGGCTAGTGTCAACCAAACTTAAATCACCGTCAAAGATTTCCATCTTCGTCCCGTTGTTAAATGCCACCCGGTTAAGGTATAGGTCACCATCTAACAACTTAACCTTACTACTATTTGCCACTTGGGTGTTAGTCAAATGAAGATCTCCATCTAAGACATCTAGTGCTAAGCTATTTAGCTTTAAATCGCTAAGTGTAACGTCGCTATTACCACTGGTAGTTAGGCTGATTTGGTCTAAGTCCTTGGGCACCGTGACCGTAACCGTATTGGTAAAGGAAGTGTGCCGATCGGACTTAATCGTCACCCCATCAAAGATAAAGCCCGTCCGTAAATGAGCTTTTTGCTTAATAACTAAGGTCTTGCCCTCGACACTAATCTTAGGCGCTAAACTTTTGCGGCCCTTGTAATCAACGTGATAACCGTTCCCCTGAATAATTTTAACCCCTACGTTATCAGTGTTGACCTTGACGTTTTCAAATTCACTAACCGTTTGCTTTTTTAAAGTCATTTCTTTTTTGACAATTCGCGGTGTCCAACCAACGTATTCGACTGATTGTACGCCGCCCCCCATAATTGACAAAATTAAGAGGACAATGCCAACAACAGTTATTAAAACCCCTGCCTTTAACATTTTCTTCATTTGACTTGAACCCCTTTCTTCTTAGCGAACTTCCCGTATAAGAAACGGGCTAGGTTCGCAATCCCCTGGATAATTTGACTGAAGAACCAAAAGACGATTGGGAAGATGATACCAAGTAACCCCAAACTAAGTAAGGCTACGGCAATATAGAATAATCCCACCATCAAACTAGTAAATAAAAGCCTAATCCCCGTGTACAGTGCTACTGCAAAGGTAAAGATAAAGGCGGCTAAAAAACCAAAGGCTAAAGCCCCGACCGTGATAACCACCGCCAAAAAGATTGCCAAGATTACCCCTAAAATAGCAATCGTAATTGGTGAGGTGATCAAAACTAAGAGGATTAACCAAATCATTCTTAAGTTGGAGTGGGTCTTAGCCACTTGTCCCTCTGCTTGCCCACCAGTTTCATCATCAAAGTCTTTAATCGAATAGTCGGCTAAAATTTTCCGGGCTAGTTGTCTTGGCGTCCCCAATTTGCCTTCAATTTCCGCCCGGCTCTTTAAGCCTGCTTCATCCACGTATTCGGAATAAAACTCAATTACATCTGTCCGTTCTTCCGCCGTCAAAGCAGTTAAAAAGCCTTCTAGCTCAACAAAGTAATGTGCCTTATCCACTGATTTCCTCCTCCTTTTTTCCAAAGAAAATTTCGTCTAAACTCCCTTTATAATCAACCCACATTTTGCGCACACGGTTTAAGTGTTCCCGACCAGCATCGGTAATTTGATAATAACGACGGTTCCTACCTTGATAAGGTTTATCATAGGTTGTTAAAAATTCATTTTTCTTCAACCGCCGTAACACTGGATACATGGTCGATTCTGAAATTGAAATAGCCTGCTGCATATCCTGAGTTAGCGAGTAACCATAATAATCTTTGCGATCCAGTAAGGCTAATACCAAACCATCCAACAGGTCAGCTGTGATTTGAATCTTCACCGGCTTTTTCCTCCTTTTTTCTTTCTTCAACAATATTATATGACGTATAATATTAATAATCAAGTAATATTGTGTAAATTCATAAAAATTATTTCTGACCATAAAAAAAGAGCCCCTTTAAGAGCTCTACTTAACTTATTCATGAATTTCTAGCGGCTGCCCATCCGGGTCAAAGAAAAAAGCCATCTTCTTACCATTGTAGTCATCATAGCGCAAGGGCTCGTGCTTAATCTTTAAGCGGTCAAACTCGGCCAAACAAGCCGCGACGTCGCTCACCTTAAAGGCCAGGTGTCTTAGCCCCTGGTTTTCTGGTTGGGGCAGTTGTGGGCGTTTAGGTGCTGTTGGTTTAACAAATAGCTCGAGCACTAAGTCGCCTTGACCCACATTTAAAATAATATCGCCCCGCTCTGGTCGGTCGTGTTGACTTAAAAGCTCAAAGCCTAATTTATCTACATAAAATTCCTTAGCCGCGTAATAATCACTGACGATTAAAGCGATATGGTCAGTCTTAGTTAGTTTCATCTGCGTTCACTTCCCTTGTTTCCATCCGGTAACCATTCTCATCAATCACTCCGTAAACCTTCTTGGTGGGTTCATTGGCTAAATAACCGTAATCAATTTCGCCATAGCCTTTGTCTTCATCCGTTACCTTAATATCCTTTAACATCTCGTTTTCAAAGTGGCGGACAATCGCAACTTGATTTTTAACCTGCTCCGTTTTGGCCACCGCCTTAGCTAAGGTGTAACCTTCATCTAAGAAAGCCCGGATGGTGGCAGCCCGATAGCAAGTTCCAATGCTAAACTTGCGGGTGCTGCCCTCTTCTCCAGCTAAGGATTTGATATAACCCTTTGATTCCCAGTAACGTAACTGCCGGGTCGAAACGCCAATCATCTGACTCAAGTCACCAATCCCTACCCGAAAATCCTTATTAACATGTAATTTAAACATCGTCATTCGTCATGCTTCCCCCTTTTTCAAGCATCAAAAAATTACTTAACACACAATTTATTGTAACTTTTTTGACTATCTTGTCAACTTACTTGACAAATTGTAAGCATAGGAGTATAGTTTTCAAAGTTGACAAAATATAAGCAAAAAATGAAAAAATTAAAGAAAGAAGGGATCTGCTTGCAAAGCGAAAAACAAGCACTAGATATTAATGGCAAGCCTTATAACCGGGGGTTGCTGGTCTTAGTTTTAATGATTGGTTCTTTTTGTACCGTCTTAAACGGGACGATTTTAGCTACCGCCTTACCAGCCATCATGAAAACATTCGATATTAATACCTCGACTGTCCAATGGTTAACCACTGGTTTCATGTTAATCAATGGGGTTATGATCCCTGTTAGTGCCTGGATGATTAATAAATTTAGCACCCGGGTCATGTATATTGGGGCCATGACTACCTTCCTTTTAGGAACTGTCTTAGCCTATATTTCCACTAACTTCGGCATGCTCCTTGCTGGTCGGATTATCCAAGGGCTAGGTGTCGGGGTCACAATGCCCCTCTTACAAACCATCATGCTCTCCATCTTCCCACCAGAAAAGCGGGGAGCTGCCATGGGGACGGTTGGTTTAGTTATCGGCCTAGCGCCTGCAATTGGGCCAACCCTCTCTGGTTGGGTGGTTGATAATTACACTTGGCGGGACTTATTTGGAATGATTATTCCAATTGTCTGCTTCGTCTTGATTCTGTCATTCTTCTTGATGAGAAATGTTATTCCTAACCAAGATCAAAAGTTGGACTTTATTTCCGCAGTTACTTCTACCATTGGGTTTGGTAGTTTACTTTATGGTTTCTCAAACGCCGGTAACGACGGTTGGACGGACAAGTTTGTCCTCTTAGAATTAGTCATCGGCTTGATCTTCGTTGCCCTCTTTATTAGACGGCAGCTCCACATGGAAGAACCCTTCCTGGATGTCCGCGTCTTTAAGTACGGTGAATTTACCCTCGCCGCCCTTTTAAGTGGGGTAGCTAACCTAGCCATGTTTGGGATTGAAATGCTTTTGCCCCTCTACATTCAAAATGTCCGGGGGGAATCGGCCTTCCACTCTGGTTTAATGCTCTTGCCAGGGGCGATTGCAATGGGGGTCATGTCTCCAATCACCGGCCGTATCTTCGACCGTTTTGGGGTACGTTACATGGCGATTACCGGGATGACGCTTTTAACCTTGGGTACAATTCCCTTCCTCTTCATCACCGAGAATACTTCCGTTGCCTATATCGTCATTTTCTACGCAGTCCGGATGTTTGGGATTGCCATGACCATGATGCCGGTAACTACTTCCGGGATGAACGCTTTACCATTTAACTCCATTTCTCACGGAACTGCGGTTAACAACACCTTCCGCCAAGTTATGAGTTCGATTGGGACCGCCATTTTAACCTCAGTTTTGACTAACGTTACTACTAACTCCTTACCCGCAAAGTCAATGCTCAAGCAAACCCCACTTAAGTACCGGTCGGAAGCGATTGATGCCGTCTTAGCCGGTTATCACTCCGCTTTCTTTGTGGCTGCTTGCTTTGCCTTGGTAGCCTTAATCCTCACTTTCTTCTTAAAGAAAGGTAACAATGCACGCCAAGTTAACTTAAATAAGAAGGGGGCAACTAAATAATGATTATCTTAATTTTAATTGCTTTTGCAGTCTTATTTTTCATGTTTAATGTCCTGCCTATAACGAAAGGTAACCACCTGTGGTCGCTTCTGTTTTTGGCCGGCTTTATCCTGAGCGGCGCTGCGATTATTGCTAATGACGTCAATCATTTTGGGATGCAGGTTCAAAGTCAAACCAAAACCTATCATTTGGCATCCGATTCCGACAAAATGGGCGTCCTACTATATAAGGCCCTTGGCAATGGTCAAGAAAAGATTTACGTCTATAAAACTAGTGCTAAACAGGCCAAACCTAAGCCAACTAAAACTAGTGATTTTTCCGCTAAGATTACTCGCACTAAGGAGGATTCCTACCTTAAAGTAACTACGAAGCGCTACGTTTACACTAACAAGTGGTCTAAGTTACTCTTTGGTGTCTTTGGCAACAACCGCGAAGTTAAACACCGCTACTACCACTTCTACGTCAATAAAGATTGGTACGTTTTAAGCACTGACCAAGCCGCCCGTTTAAGTAAGTTACTCAAAACTAAGCAAACTGAAATGAAGACTAAGATTGCAAGCCTAGTTAAAGCCAAGGTTACCCAAGAGATTATGGCTAACCCGAGCTTGGCAGCTGATCCAAGTAAGCAACAGGCTCTAACCGAGGCTGCTACGAAGGCCGCTACTAAACAGGTCTTGGATCAATATGTTGCCCAGGTAAAATAAAAAAAGCGCAACCTTTTTAAATCGGTTTCAAAATAGTAACAGATTCTTCACATTTAGCTGTTATATTAAGACTTGTAAGCTAGTCAAACAGGAAATGAGTGTGATATTATGACAAATACTAGCGCAACCGATATTGTCCCCGCCCAAATCATCGGGCTAGGAACAAATTCAATAACTCTTAGAACAGAAAATAACGAGATTGTTAAGGTTAAACAACCAGCCACCGCTAAAAAAGATAAGGTCTTTATGCAAACAATGAAAGACATTCTTAAGAGTGGTTTATGGATTCCAGTTAATAAAAAGCTCAACCAATTGCTTCATTACGATTGGTTCGACGCTCCAATTGAAAGTTACAGTTTCTAAAGCATAGTTAAAGAGGCGTACACGAACAACTATTAGTTGCTTGTGTACGCCTCTTTTAGGCGCTTAGAAGTTTTCCTTTTCCAAGCGGTTATTGTTTTTTTCCAAAGTTTGCGCGATTTCCTTTAGGCGCGTAACGTCTTCGACATACTCTTCCTTGGTCATGTCCATATTATAAAAGCAAGATTGGACCGTTTGCTTAACTGGCTGTTCATTTTCTAACGCCTTAGCTGTCAAGGAAATGTAGACCCGGCGACCGTCTTCGTTGGTCTTTTCCCTTTTAACCCAGTCATCCTTTTCCATCCGCTTCAACAAGGGAGTCAAAGTCCCTGTATCTAGACCTAAGCGCTTGCCTAGTTCTTTAATCATTAGCGGCTTTTTTTCTTCCCATAAAACCAAGAGGGTAATATATTGTGAATAGGTCAGCTTAAATTTACGCAAAGCCTATGAATAAAACTTATTATAGTTCTTTTGGGCTGAATAAATCGCAAAACATAATTCATCTTCTAATCTTTCAGGGGTATGTTCAATCATCAATTTACCTACTTTCTTCATTAAACTGGTTCAATTACAACGTACCGTTTAGGTTCACTACCTTTTGAATAAGTTTGCACCCGTTGATCTTGGGCCAGGGCCGCGTGGATAATCTTGCGCTCATAGGCAGGCATGGGGTCAAGGGTCATGACACTCCTTGCCAACACTGCTTCTCGGGCCACATTTTGTGCCAAATGCGTTAGGGTTTCTTGCCGTTGCTTCCGGTAGTCACTTACATCTAACATGACCCGCACATGTTGATGAACTTGCTTATCCAAATAATCCTGGGCTAACAGTTGTAACGCATTTAGCGTTCGCCCCCGCTTACCAATCAATAGTCCTTCTTGATTGGTTTCAAACTTATAATAGGCTGTATGCCGGCTAGGAGTTAGGTCGATAGTGGCCTTAATCCCCATTTTCTGAGTGACAGCAGCTAAGTAGTCACCTACCGCCAGTAACGCCTTTTCAAGTTCTGCCTGCCGTTTTTCACGCTTGGCTTCGTCGCTTTCAGTAACTGGAGCTGTCTTTACAGGTTCACTTACAGGCGCTTTCTTTGCAACTGGAACTTTTTTAGCACTAACTTCCACCAAGGCTAATTTCTTACCTAAACCTAAAAAGCCTTTCTTTGCTTGTCTCAACACAGTTATGTCAGCCTGCTCCTCCGTTAAAGCCAAGGTAGTTAAGCCTAAGGTAATTGCTTGCTGCACTGTTTTTCCTTCAAATTTCGTCATCTTCGCCTCCCTACCGGTTATCGTTTTCAATCCCCTTAATTATAGCACAGGAAATTAATCGCCGACAATATTGTTAGCTTTTTCACCTTCGGCTTTCAAGCTTATCTTTTGGGTTTCCAAGACTTTACTGATATAATGTAAGTGAATAAATTTTGATAAAGTGAGGTTTTGCAAATGAGTCTCGTTGATACTTACGAATTAAGCAATGGAGTCAAGATTCCTGTGGTTGGCTTTGGAACTTGGCAAACTCCTAGTGGGGCCGTCGCTAATTTTGCCACCAAAGCAGCCCTAACCTCGGGTTACCGCCACATTGATACGGCCGAAATGTATGGTAACGAAGCTAGCATCGGCCAAGCAATTAAGGAAGCTGGTATTAGCCGTAAATCATTGTTCATCACTAGCAAGTTAAACAACCATGCCCATAGTTATGACAAGGCTAGTGCAGCCATTGAACAGTCGCTTAAGGACCTACAAACTGACTACCTTGATTTATTCTTAATCCACTGGCCTAACCCTAAGCCAAGTCGGGATGAAAACTGGCAAGCCCACCTCCAAGATACTTGGCGGGCCTTAGAAGATGCCTATAAGGCCGGCAAGTTACGGGCGATTGGGGTTTCTAATTTCAAACCCCACCACTTTGAAATTCTCGCCCAAACTCAAACGGTCGCACCGATGGTCAACCAAATCCGGATTTGTCCTGGCGATCACGACGAAGAAACCATCAAGTATTGCCGTGACCACAATATTTTACTAGAAGCTTATAGTCCCCTAGGAACCGGTAAGATTTTCAGCGAACCCACCATGCAAAAGATTGCCCAAGAGCTAAACCGCTCCGTAGCTCAAGTTTGCATCCGCTGGTCACTTCAACACGGCTTCTTGCCCCTACCTAAGTCAGTTCATGAAGACCGGATTGAAGATAATACCCACGTCTTCGACTTTGAACTAAGTCAAGCTCAAATGGCTGAAATTGACGCTTTAGATGGGGTTGTTGGTTACGCCACTGACCCTGACACCGCTTCGTTCTAAGTTTACTCATTATTAATTGCGCTGAAGTTGACGGTCGTTATCCCCGTCAGACCTCAGCGCTTTTTATTAAGAAATATTCCCCGTAAGCACTTGAATGCGTTACAATAGTCTTAAATTAAGGAAGGTGATTTTTGTGACACAATATCCTGTTAATACTGCCCAAATCAAAGATGATCTTTACCTAGCCGTTAACGGTGCTTGGCTAAAGACAGCCAAAATTCCGGCTGATAAGCCCGCAACCGGTGGGTTCTTTGACTTGGCTGATAACATCGAAAAAACGCTGATGGCCGACTTCGAGGATTTTCTCAATGGTAAAACCCATACTGATGACCCCTACCTCAGAGAGTTCCTCAAGTATTACCGCCTCGCCTCTGACTTCGACCAACGTGAAAAGCTTGGATTTAAGCCGGCTAAACCATTTTTAAAACGAATTGAAGACTTAAAGAACCTAGCAGATTGGGAAGAAAAGCTCCCTAGCTTGACCTTAGCCGGTTACCCCAGTCCGGTTCCACTAAGTGTCGAAGCCGATATGAAAAATACCAAGGCCTACGCGCTTTATGCCGACGTCGCTAGTTTAATCTTGCCGGATAAGACTTATTACACCAAAGATAATCCGCAGGCCCCTGCACTCTTGGCTATTTTCCAAAAGATGATGGCCAAACTCTTCCAACTAGCCGGTTACGACGATGACTTTGCTAGCCAAACGATTGCGCAGGCCTTAGAGTTTGATAGAAGCCTCGCCCCTCACCAAAAGGATAGCACCGAGCGGGCAGATTACACCAAACAATACAACCCTTACTCTTTGGCTGAATTTGCTTCTTTCTCTAGCCACCTTGACCTGGCCGCCTATGCTAAAACCTTGGTTAAGACTGATGACTTAGATAAGGTAATTGTCACCGAACCAAACTACTACCAAGCCCTCGATGAAATCTTAAATGAGGACACCTTCCCGCAATTTAAGAGCTGGCTATTAGTAAGAAGCTTACGGGCCGTAGCTCATTATTTGACCAACGAAGCGCGAATTGTAGCGGGCCAATACCAACGGGCACTTTCTGGTTCAAAGGAGGCCATGAAGGCCAAAAAAGCCGCTTACTACTTGGCTGCTGACCAGTTTGATCAAGTCGTTGGACTCTACTATGCCCACAAGTACTTCGGACCTGAAGCTAAGGCAGACGTTCACCGCATGGTTGAACAAATGATTAGCGTCTATCAAAAACGCCTCAAGGCAAATACTTGGCTTAGTCAAGCCACTAAAGATAAGGCTGTCCTCAAATTGAGTACCCTGGGTATCAATGTTGGTTATCCAGATGAACTCCACTACCTCTACAAAAAGTTTGTGGTCGATGAAAACCAAGACTTACTTACAAATGACTTAAACTTCACCAAGATTACATTAAGTGACCACTACGGCCGCTTAAAAAAGGAAGTTGACCGGACCAGGTGGGCAATGCCAGCTCATATGGTTAACGCCTACTACAATCCGTCCTTTAACGTGATTGTCTTTCCGGCCGCCATTTTGCAGGCCCCATTTTATTCACTTAAGCAAAAAGCCAGTGAAAACTTTGGGGGAATTGGAGCGGTCATTGCTCACGAAATTTCACATGCCTTCGATAACAACGGAGCAAAATTCGATGAATTTGGTAACCTTAAAAACTGGTGGACTGACTCTGACCTAAAGGCCTTTGAAGACTTAGCCCAGGCCATGATTAGCCAGTTTGACGGCCTAGAAACAGAGGCGGGTAAAGTCAACGGTAAGTTAGTCGTATCCGAAAACATTGCTGACGCCGGTGGTCTTAGCTGTGCCTTAGAAGCAGCCAAGGAAGACCCTCAGGCCGATATCAGCGCCTTCTTCATTAACTGGGCCCGGATTTGGGGTGTCAAGGCCTCGCTAGAACGTCAAAAACTACTACTAGCAATTGACGTACACGCTCCCCACGTTTGGCGGGCCAACATGCAACCTAAAAACTTAGCTGACTTCTACACCACCTTCAACATCCAACCAGGAGATAAGATGTGGCTCGCCCCCGCCGACCGCGTTAACATTTGGTAATTAAAAAAGCATTGCTCACTACTTTCGTTGTAGTAAGCAATGCTTTTTTTAACCTAGGTTTTGGACCACCTGTGCTAAGGGTTCAATGTCCTTAACAGTGGTTGTACAACAGCCACCTATCAAGCGTGCACCAGCTTGATACCAGCCTGAAGCAGCCTTAGCCAAGGTCAAGTCCCCAGTAGGGCTGGTCCAAGTTTTGGTGTGGGGATCATACTTAGCCCCCGAATTAGGATAGATTACTAGCGGTAGGTCAGTGGCTGGCTGCATCACCTCTAAGGCCGCTTGGGCTTGTTCAAGTGGTATACAGTTAACCCCCACCGCCACCACGTTTGGATAGGCACTCACTTTTTTCACAGCTTCTACTAAGCTTGTCCCCTCACTAATGGTTGCCGGGTCTTTAAGACTGAAGGTAACGTAAGCTATTTGCTTAGGAGCCCGTTCCTTGAGCCACTCCAACAGCGCACACACTTCGCTTAACTTAGGTTGGGTTTCAATTCCAATTACATCAACCCCAGCCCTAATCACCGCCTCTAAACGGGGCTGGTGAAAGTCTTGGTAGGCTTCTAGGCTAAGTTCATAGTCGCCTCGATACTCACTGCCATCTGCTAAATAAGCACCATAAGGACCAATGCCGGCAATAACATAGTTATGCCGGCCCGTTTGTGCTTCAAAATCATCCCGGGCTTTACGAGCTAACTTAACCGCCTTGGCAATAATTTCCCGGGAAATAGTTTCATCGTAGCCCTTCTTCATAAAGGCTTGAACATTGGCTTGGTATGTATCCGTAATAGTTGCCCGCGCTCCCGCCTTAAAGTAGTCATAGTGAACCCGGTAAACCTTTTGGGGATCCGTAATCAGCGCTTTAGCCGTCCACAAATCAGTGTTAGTATCAAAGCCCTGTAGCTCTAAGGCCGTTCCCATCGCCCCATCTAAGGTTAGTGGTCCCTTTGTAATTTCTGTTTTAAAATCCATGACCAATCCCCCAAAACATGTTATTATTAATTTATTATTTTTCTCATAATATACTAATTTAATTCCCAATGCAAGAAAGGATGATTGCATGTCACAGCAAAATGAACACCTAGCTAGAAAGATGGAAGCCCGCCACATTCGGATGATTTCTTTAGGAGGGGTAATTGGCACCGGCCTTTTTCTCAGCTCGGGCTACACCATTCATGAAGCCGGTCCCCTAGGAACGATTCTTGCCTACCTAGTCGGGGCAATCCTGGTTTATGCAGTCATGCTTTGCTTAGGCGAATTATCTGTTGCCATGCCTTATACCGGTGCCTTCCACGTCTACGCTAAACAATTTATTGGGCCGGCCACCGGCTTTACCGTTGCCGTCTTATATTGGTTAACCTGGACGATTGCGCTTGGTTCGGAATTTACAGCCGCTGGCCTAATTATGCAAACCTGGTTTCCCCACTCCCCGGTTTGGTTGTGGAGCTTGCTTTTTATTATCCTCATTTTCCTAGTTAACGCTTTTTCCGTCCGCCTCTTTGCCGAAAGTGAATTTTGGTTTGCAGCCATTAAGGTATTTGCCATCGTTGGTTTTATTCTTCTAGGCGGGTTGGCAGTTTTGGGCATTCTCCCCATTAAGGGCTATTCTCACGCACCACTTTTTACCAACATCTTCAAAGACGGGCTCTTTCCCAATGGCATTGGTGGCGTCTTTACTACCATGTTAACCGTTAACTTTGCCTTTTCCGGTACCGAATTAATCGGTATTACTGCCGGTGAAGCTAAAAACCCCGATAAAACTATCCCTAAGGCCATCCATACCACCCTATGGCGCCTGGTTATCTTCTTTATCGGAAGTATTGTCATCATGTCTTGCTTGATTCCCTACCAACAGGCCGGTGTCACCCAAAGCCCCTTTGTGCACATTTTTAAGTTAATGGGGATTCCATTTGCGGCCGACCTGATGAACTTCGTTGTCCTTACCGCCATCGTGTCTGCAGCCAACTCCGGCCTGTACGCTTCTACTAGAATGTTATGGTCACTTGGAAACGAAGGAACTTTGCCTAAGTACTTTGCTAAGACGACTCGCGCTGGCTCCCCCTTAGTCGCCCTGTGTTTTAGCATGCTCGGAGGTATTTTGGCCCTCTTATCCAGCGTATTTGCCGCCGACTCCGTCTACCTCATCTTAGTTTCGATTTCAGGTTTAGCGGTCGTCTTAGTCTGGATGGCGATTGCCCTAGCCGAAATTAATTTCCGTAAGCAGTTCTTAGCTAAGGGGCACTCACTAGCTGAACTGAAATTTAAGACCCCTTACTTTCCTATTTTGCCTTACTTCGCCTTTGGGGCTAGCTTATTATCCTGCCTCTTGATTTACTTCGACAAAAATCAACGCCTAGCCCTCTACTGTACCGTACCCTTCGTTTTGCTTTGTTATTTAGGCTATTACCTCTGCAAGCCTAAGTCACGTTGAGTTGCTAAGCGGTTTCTTTTAAGAGATAATAGGTTTATAAGGAAGTGATGCTCATGAGAAAACTTGGCCAATTAATCCTATTGCTTTTCTCCTGCTGCCTATTTTTAGGTTGGAATAATGTTAAGGCCGCCGACTTTAGTATCGATAGTTACCATGTTAACATTGATATTTTAGCGGATGGATCTGCCAACGTTAACCGCACCCTGACATACGATTTCGATGGTGAAGCCCACGGCTTACTCTACCAACAAGCGGTTAGAGACCAAGCTCAAAGCCTCACTGATTCCAAGGTTTTTATTAATAATCAACCCGTAACTCTAAATGCCAACCAGGCTAATAATACCTACACCCTAACTAGGGAAGGAAACCTCTATAAGTTCAAAGTTTACCATCCAGTAGATGGCGACCAGCTAAAAGTCACTTATAAATACCATTTAAACCAGGTGGTCAAAAATTACGCAGATACGGCTGAACTCAACTGGAAAATCATTGGCAGTAATTGGGACCAGGATTTAGCGAACGTAAAAATTACTATTAACTTGCCAAAAAGAAATGTTAAGTCTCTGCAAGCCTGGAGTCACGGCGACCTATCCGGCTACACTAAGGTCGATAAGCAACGGGGACAAGTAACACTGTCCCTAGCCTCTAATCCTGCCAATAGCTTTGTCGAAGCCCACCTGCTCTTTGATCCTAAGGTGACTTTCGCTAACACTTACCGCAGTTCAGAGCGGGTTAAGGCCAAAATTCAAGCTCAAGAGGCAGCCCTAGCCAAAAAAGCTAACGCAGCCCGCAAAAAACAACGGCTCATGCACCAAATCGGCGCCCTCTTCTTACTAATAGTAGGCTTTGGTCTCAATGTCTTTGCCGTCTTAAGACTTAGCTGCCGGCCTAAAAATACCCTGTTTCCTGCCAGCTTGAAGTCAGCCCCCCATAACTTTGAAATTCCAGACTTACCCGTAGCAACTGCGCAGGCCCTCTGCTTTTTTACCCAGCCAAATAGTTACGCCTTTAGTGCCCACCTGTTGGAATTAGAAGCTCAGGGCCAAATCGCGATTGAACCTTTGGACGTTAAAAAAGGGCTACTTAAAGACCAACCTAACTACTTAATTACGTTGGTCAATGCTCGGCTAATGCACACGCCAGAAGAAAAGCTCCTCCAATACCTCTTTAAACTTAATTCTAAACCGGCCTTTAGCCTCAAAGACTTACAGAACCTAAGCTCAAAGAAAAAAAAGCGTCTCGCAAAACTCTTTGAGGCCTGGAGTAAGCAAGCTTTTGAACAAGCCGACATTAAAAAATATCAAGGTTTTGCCCACCCTGCTGTTAGTCTAAGTTCGGCCTGGGTCGCAACTAACCTCTGCTTTTTTATCGCCATGATGTTTGCTAACCGCTGGGAATTACTGAGTTTACTTGGGCTAGTCAGCCTTGGTTTAGCTGGGCTTGATTTTTATTGCTATAAGAATCATTCACCTTATATCAAAGAAGATGTTGCTAAAATCAACCAAGTGCGCGGCTTTTATACCATACTTGACGATATTGGTCGCTTTGACCTCCACGAATTGGGGGAACGAATCCTTTGGAGTGAGATTATGCCTTACGCCGTTGCTTTTAAACTGGCTCCCAAGGTGGCTAAGGCCCTCTACGCTAACTTTAGCGAAGCAGAATTAGCCACCGTCCTTGGTAGCTATTATCCCCTGTTTTACCACCAATCATTTGCCTTCGCTACCTCCTTTAACAATAGCTTTACCGCCGCCATCGTTACTTACTCCTCCAGTAGCACTGGTTCTTCCGGGGGTTTTTCTGGCGGTTCTTCCGGCGGTTTCGGTGGCTCTTCTGGTGGTGGCGCCTTCTAACTAAAAAATGTGGCTAACAAGCTGTTTGCTTGCTAGCCACATTTTTATTCTGAAGAAATAACCGCTCGCGGTAGGTAGACTAAAGCCTGGTATGCAGACCGCTGGGTCCGTTTGTTAGTTGAAATGTATTGCACATAAATCTGATACAAAACATTATTTCTATGAAAGGCCAAATACTCAATCTTGCCACTAAGGTAAGCCCGTTCAAACAGGTCCATAAAGGCCTGCTTATCGGCTGGCTCAATCGAAAGATTTTTATCATCCCCATCGTAACCAATTAACTTCAAAAAGTACCTAAAGCCCGTATTTTCAGTTAGAAAATACATCCGTGACTTATCTTCTACCTTTGCTGTCGGGGTCGCTTTGAAAAACTTCCGCAAGCGCATATTAGCCATTAAATTAGGACTAATATTGGCTACATTCCGCCTACAAATTTCATCGTAATAATCTAAGTCGGCAGGCGTTTCTAAGTTATCTAACTGACCAATATAGTCAGTCAACGCTTGAGGCTTGCCGGTATAGTAACCCTGAATAAAATCACAGCCACTTTCTGCTAAGAACTTATACTGTTCCTTGCTGGAAACCCCTTCGGCTACAACCTGCATGTTCATGCTCTTAGCCAGTTCTAGCGTCGATGCTAAGATGAGCTGGCCCTTATGATTTTCTTCAAATGATTTCAAGAAGCCCATATCAATCTTAATGCCATCAAAGGAGTAATCCTTTAAGACACTTAAAGAAGAATAACCACTGCCATAATCATCCATCCAGACCCGGTAACCCGCTTTTTGGAAGTTATCGAGCGTTTGGTGTAACTTAAGTGAATCATAAATCAAAGAGGATTCCGTAATTTCAATCCGGGCCATTTCTTTTGGAACTTGGTACAGCCTAAAGAGACGGTCAACCTCGGCAAAAATATCGCATAATTGAAAATCTAAACGCGACAGGTTAATTGAAAATGGTAAGCCAAATAAGCCCTTTTCCCTAGTCAAGTATTGATAATCCTGTAAGGTTCCTTCCAACATATAAAGGTCAAACTTGTCAACTACCCCTCACTAAAGTGAGAGGCTTGTAGCTCACGACCTTACGGTCAGTGGTCATAACGCAATTAATTGCTTCCACACTATACGTGGCTACATCATTGGGTGGTTGACAGCACCCACTTAACTAACACGTTTACGCATTAGTCGTTAATTCAAATTTAGGTTGTTCTTGCCCACTAATATATTGCGTACCCAATAACTGGATATTCATTGCGCCTAAGCGGTCGTCATTAGAGCGATAATCACAATTAGAGCAGTGATATTCATGTAAATCGTGATTACGGTTGGATTTTTTAATCGTTCCGCATTTAGGACAACGTTGCGAAGTATATTGGGCTGAAACTTCAATCACTTCACTATTATTTAAGCGCGCTTTGTAAGTCAAGAATTGTGCTAATTGGTAAAAAGCCCAGGATTTCTTTTGATTACGTAAGGCTTTAGGTAAATCAGTACGTTCAAAAGAAACGCCTGTTAAGTCTTCTAAGACAAATAAGGTGTTGGAGCCAAATTTTTGGACCAGTGTCTTAGACAACCGATGGTTAACATCGGTCATCCAACGGTTCTCTCGTCCGGATAATTTCTTTAAACGCCGTTTAGCTGATTTAGTGCCTTTAGCTTGTAATTTTGCCCGTAACTTTTGATACTTAGCTCGTTTACGCATCACTGTCTTACCATCAAAGAAGGAAGTTTGACCTTGTTCGTCATAAGTAGTAGCTAAAAAGCGTAAACCACGATCAATGCCAACAACGTGTTTTACAGTTTGGTTATCAAAATCAGCTACCGTTTTAGTAGCTGAAATATGTAAATACCACTTGCCACTAGTTTTAAGTAATTTAGC
>NZ_AYYP01000009.1 GCF_001436215.1 Ligilactobacillus agilis DSM 20509 | reverse complement strand
GACCCTACACATTTGGTTTGTCTAAAACTTTGTTCAGTTTTCAAAGATCTACTCAAGTTGCTTATCAGCAACTACTTTAGTCTAGCTCAAATAACTCTTAATGTCAAGAATTATTTTTTATTAACTTAAGAAGTAACTGACTAACAGCAACTTTTACATAATACCAAACTTATTAATTAGTGTCAACAAGTTTTTTATTTTGTTACCACCGTACTTAACGGCGACAACTTTTATAGTATACCAAGCTAATATTTTATCGTCAATACTTTTTTGAATTATTTTCCACAAAAAATAAGCACGTCGTAGTTAGTGCTACAACGTGCTCATTTAGCTTTATTTAGTTAACCTTTATTCTGGACGCAAAGTAGGGAATAAGAGGACGTCACGAATTGACGGTGCGTCAGTTAATAACATTACTAGGCGGTCAATTCCGATACCAAGCCCACCAGTTGGAGGCATCCCATATTCCATCGCTTCAATGTAATCTTCATCGATTCCTTCGGCTTCATCATTACCAGCCTGACGTTCAGCCACTTGCGCTTCGAAGCGTTGCCGTTGATCAATTGGGTCATTTAATTCAGTAAAGGCATTAGCATACTCATTACCTAAAATAAAGAGTTCAAACCGGTCTGTAAAGCGAGGGTCATCAGCATTCTTCTTAGCCAAAGGTGAAATTTCTACTGGGTGGCCGTAAACAAAGGTTGGGTCAACAATCGTATCTTCGCAGAATTGTTCAAAGAATTCATTGATGATATGTCCAACTTGCCAGTATGATTCATAGTGTACCTTATGTTCATCGGCTAGTTTACGGGCTTCTTCAAGGGTCATTTCTTGCCAGAAATCTACCCCGGTCTTTTCCTTAATCAAATCAACCATGTGGACCCGCTTGAATTCCTTGTTGAAGTCGACTTCTGTCCCTTGGTAGTTAATCTTACCATCAGTAGTTACAACCTTAGCGGCCGCCTTAAAGATGCCTTCCGTTTCATCCATAACATCCTTGAAATCGAAGTAGGCAGCATAGGTTTCTAGCATCGTAAATTCAGGGTTGTGCTTAGTGTCAATCCCTTCATTCCGGAAAACCCGCCCAATTTCATAAACCCGTTCCATCCCCCCGACAATTAAACGCTTGAGGTGTAACTCTAGCGCAATTCGTAGGTAAAGTTGAATATCTAAGGCATTGTGGTGGGTAATAAATGGCCGGGCAGCTGCACCACCAGCTTGGTTATGTAAAACTGGGGTTTCAACTTCTAAGAAACCTTGGCCATCTAAATAAGACCGCACCGCAGAAACAATTTTACTCCGGTTAACGAAGCGTTGGTAACTTTCGCGGTTAGTAATTAAGTCTAAGTAGCGTTGGCGGTAAATTTGTTCAACGTTTTGGAGCCCGTGGAATTTGTCTGGTAGTGGACGTAAGGCCTTAGAAAGGAAAGTTAACTTAGATACTTTAACGGTTAATTCCCCCATGTCAGTCTTAATGATTTCCCCAGTAATCCCTAAGTGGTCCCCTAAGTCGGAACGCTTAAAGATGTGGTACATTTCTTCGCCAACTTCATCCTTACGAATGTAAAGTTGCATCCGGCCTGTCCGGTCTTGTAAGTCGGCAAAACCAACTTTACCCTTACCCCGTTTTGCAACCATCCGGCCTGCGATTGTTACTTCGATATGTTGATCATTTAATTCATCTTTTGATTCGTTACCAAACTTTTCATGTAATTGTGCATTAGTATGGTCACGTTCAAAGCGGTGTCCAAAAGGATCGATGCCTAGCTCACGCAATTCTTGCATCTTTTCTCTTCTGACCCGTAATTGGTCATTCATGGATTGTTGATTTGCCATTGAATGCTTAACCTCACTTTCAAAATTTTCATACATTCTTCAGTATAGCACAAATTAAAGCCTAATCTTATAAAGATTTTAGCGTGCTTGTCTTGCTAGTGTGTCCGCTAAAAAGTTGTCAAAAATTTCCACCATTTCCGTTTCGGTTTCAGCAGAATTTAAAGCGGCCTTAGTCCGGGCTGAGCGTGGAATTCCCTTTAGGTAGTAAGCGGCTTGTGACCTAAATTCCCTTGGCCCCATCTTTTCGCCCTTAACCTTCACTAAGCGGTGTAAGTGTTCCTTAGCCACAGTAATCTTTTCGGCTGGACTTGGTTCCGCAATAATTTCCCCATTTTCTAAGTAGTTAACCGTTTGTTTTACAATCCACGGGTTACCTAAAGCAGCCCGACCAATCATAACCGCATCTGCCCCGACTTCATCAAGCATTTTCTTAGCTTCTTCAGGGGTGGTGACATCACCATTACCAATGAACGGAATCTCAGTTAGGCTGTTAGCCACCTTGTGGAGTAAGTCCCAGTCGGCATGGCCACTGTAAAGTTGCTTTCTAGTCCGACCATGCATTGCTAAGGCGGCCGCACCGCCTTCTTGAGCTGCCAGCGCGTTTTCTACCGCCAAGATATGGTCTTCATCCCAACCGGTCCGCATCTTAACCGTAACCGGCTTATCGATGCTAGAAGTTACAGCCTTAACCATTTCGTAGACCTTATCAGGGTCTAATAGCCAGTGAGCCCCGGCATCAGTCTTAGTTACCTTAGGCACAGGACAACCCATGTTGATGTCGATAATGTCTGTGCTGGTATTTTCTGCCACAAATTTAGCGGCTTCCACTAAGGTTTCCTTGCTGCCCCCAAAAATTTGAACACTGACCGGGTGTTCAGTTGGATCAACAAATAACATCCCCAGAGTCTTTTTATTTCTAAATTGAATCCCCTTATCGGAAATCATTTCACATACCACTAAGCCAGCGCCAAATTCCTTACAAATCAACCGGAACGCAACGTTGGTTACCCCTGCCATTGGTGCAACTACTACCTGGTTAGGGATAACAATGTCACCTATCTTCCATTCCATTTTCATTTTCACCTCATACTAAATATTACTAAGTCTGACTTTTGCTTACTCGTTGCATGATACCATTTTTTTCTGAAAATGAAAACCGTTATGCCCGGGCTTCTTTCATAATTCGCTTCAAGTCGGCTTCGCTGTAATCATACTCAGCCCCACAAAAATGGCAAACTGCTTGGGCCCCATGGTCCTTAGCAATCATGTCGTCAATATCCGCTTGGGGCAAGCTAGCCAAAGCTTCCGCAAATCGTTCCTTAGAACAGTCACACTTAAAGGCTACGGGTTGTCTTTCTAAAAATTCAACTTCGGTATCAGGGAAAATGGTTTCTAAAATCGCTTCTGGCGTCTTACCTTGCCGCATCATTTCAGAAACTAGCGGAAGCTTTGCTAAGCGTTGTTCAAGCTTAGTTAAAATTTCATCACTTGCCCCTGGAAGGACTTGAATCATAAACCCACCTGCGGTCTCGATACTGTTATCGTCATTAACAAAAACAGACAAGCCGACTGCCGAAGGAATTTGTTCTGACTTAGCCAGGTAATAAGTAAAGTCTTCACCCAATTCCCCTGAAATCAAAGGAACTTGGCCGGTGAAAGGTTCCTTTAAGCCTAGATCCTTAGTCACAGCTAAGAACCCCTCCGTTCCAACCGCACCCTTAACGTCAATTTTATGGTTAGGATTTAAAGGCAAGTGGACATGTGGGTGTTGCAGGTAGCCTTTGACTTCCCCCTTTGAATTAGCATCAATCACGATTCCGCCCACCGGCCCATTGCCGTTAATTTTGACGGTCATCTTTTCGTCGCCTTTCATTGAGGCGGTGGCTAAAAGCAACGTTCCCACCAAACTTCTCCCTAAGGCAGCAGAAGCGGCACTCCAAGTGTCATGTCTTTTTTGGGCTTCGCGCACAACTTCGGTTGCATCAACCGCATAGGCCCGCAATGCCCCTTTATATACTAATGATTTCACCATGTAATCTGTCATTTAGATCTTCCTTTCCAAAAAAAGTGAGACGAGAAAATCGCAATCAACGGACTGCCTTTTTCTGTCCCACTTAGTAGCTCTTATTTTTGTTTATCCTCTGAATCCGACTCGCTAGTCTTTGACTTAGGATAGTAAACCGTCGTCTTAAGACTGTCGTCTTCAGCAGCCTTTTCACTTGGATAAAGCTCAGCTGTATCCTTTGTGTCTTTATCGGCTAAAGCTTGTTTCTTCAAAGCTTCTTTTCGCTCTAAGGCTTCCTTAGATTCTTCGAAGGTCGCAGCCTTTTCACTTGGAAATTCATCACTTGCTTTGACCGGCATCTTACCAGTCTTGTACAAACTCAAGATTTGCTTTTCATCAAGTGTTTCGTATTCTAACAAGGCTTGTGCAATAATCTTGTGTTCTTTTCTATGTGCTTCGATGATTTCCTTAGCCTTTTGCATCCCTTCTTCAGAAATCCGCTTAACCTCTTGGTCAATCAGATTTGAAGTTTGCCCTGAGTAAGGGGCGGCTCCACCCATTTCACCAGGCATGATGTTGGCACTACCTTCATATTGAACCGGTCCTAACTTAGAACTCATCCCATATTGGGTAACCATTGCCCGGGCTAACTGAGTGGCTTGTTGGAAGTCGTTAGAAGCCCCGGAAGACTTTTGCCCGAAGATAATTTCTTCTGCAGCACGGCCCCCCATCAGCCCAGCAATTTGATCTTCCATGTTCTTCTTAGAAAGAAGCATTTGGTCTTCTTTTGGCAGCATAATTGCGTAACCACCAGCACGACCCCGCGGAACAATCGTTACCTTGTGAACAACCCGGGCATCGTTTAAGACTAAGCCAACGATGGTGTGCCCAGCTTCGTGGTAAGCAACCGTTTCGCGTTCTTGCTTAGAGATGACCCGATCGCGCTTAGCTGGCCCAGCAATTACCCGGTCTTCAGCTTCGTCGATATCAGACGCGTCAATTTTCTTCTTGTCACGCCGAGCTGCTAGTAAGGCCGCTTCGTTAAGCAAGTTTTCCAAGTCAGCCCCCACAAAACCAGGCGTTTGCTTGGCAATCATCTTCAAATCAACGTCGCCAGCTAACGGCTTATTTCTAGCGTGGACCTTCAAGATTGCTTCTCTGCCCTTAACGTCAGGACGACCAACTAAAATCTTACGGTCAAACCGGCCCGGCCGAAGCAAGGCTGGGTCCAAGACATCAGACCGGTTAGTAGCAGCCATAACGATGACTCCTTCATCGCCTTCGAACCCGTCCATTTCAACCAGCATTTGGTTTAAGGTTTGTTCACGTTCATCGTGACCGCCCCCCATACCGTTACCACGCCGGCGACCAACGGCATCAATTTCATCGATAAAGATGATTGATGGCGCGTTTTTCTTAGCATTTTCAAACAAGTCACGAACCCGGCTGGCCCCGACCCCGACGAACATTTCAACAAAGTCGGACCCAGAAATTGAGAAGAACGGTACCCCAGCTTCACCGGCTACGGCCTTAGCGAGCAAGGTTTTACCAGTTCCGGGAGGGCCTTCAAGTAAGACCCCGGATGGAATCCGTGCCCCCAAAGCTAAGAATTTCCGTGGATCACGTAAGAATTCAACGACTTCCACTAACTCTTGCTTTTCTTCTTCGGCACCAGCAACGTCAGAGAAGCGAACCTTGTTATTCTTCTTGTCGACCGGCTTAGCCTTCGACTTACCAAAGTTCATCACCCGACCATTGCCACCGCCTTGACCAGCTTGGCCCATCATAATATAGAAGAAGATTACGATAAAGACCAAGGGCAACAGTGAAATTAGCAGTTGAATCCACACGCTACTGGATTCTTCTTCTTTGGTGTTATTTTTAACGTTATTCTTGGCAGCATAATTTTCAATCGTCTTAATGACAGTATCATTCGTTAAAACATTTGTTGTGAAGGTAGTCACCTTAGCACTTGGAGCAGATAAGCCTGCTAACCCGGCTGGTGCCTTAGCCTTCTTAGCTTTGCGATAGGTACCTGTGATTTTGTAGGTACTGCCAGAAGGTTGAATCGTGAAATCCTTAACGTTATCTTTGCGCAGCTCAGTTACGAACTGACTCGATTGAATTTGTTGGGAATTAGTGCTTTCCTTACTACCAAAGAAGTAGTAAAGCATCCCCATAAATCCAAGGAAAATCACGATGTAAAATAGACTATTTCTTAATAGCCCATTTTTCTTATTGTTCATAAGTTTCCTCCTAACCTAATAGTTACTGTAAGTAATCATAGCATATTTGACTTTTATTAACCAATAATTAGCCAGCTTCTTAATCATTATTTTCATAAACTGCTGGTTTTAAAATGCCCACGTATGGTAGGTTACGGTACTTACCCATGTAATCAAGGCCATACCCCACTACGAATTCATTTGGAACTTCAAAACCAACGTAATCAGGACTAACCCCTTTTACCCGGCGTTCTGGTTTATCAAGTAAAGTACAAATCTTAACAGAAGCAGCATTACGGTGTTCTAATAGGTCAACCAATCTTTCCAAAGTCCGCCCAGTATCAATAATGTCTTCAATAATCAAAACGTGACGGTCTTTAACAGATGTATCTAGGTCCTTAATAATTTTAACTTCACCTGATGACTCAGTCGCATCACCGTAACTAGAAACATCCATGAAATCCAATTCACAGTAGGTCTTAATTTCACGGGCAATGTCTGCCATAAATAAAATGGCTCCCTTTAAAACACAAATTACGATGGGATTTTTACCTTCGTAATCCTTCGTGATTTCTTGCCCCAACTTTTCTGCGACAGCCTTGATGTCTTCTTGGCTATATAACACTTCTTTGATATCGTTATTCATAATGCATCCTCTTTCTGAATTAACTTCTATGTACTACTATGTATTGAATTTTAGCATTTACAGCGCCCCGTGACAAATCAGATTTTTTTAAACCTAAAACCCAATAAACATTTTGGCCCTGATCAGCCACCAACCAGCTGGTCTTTCTTTGGGCTAGCGGTACTTTGTTATCAATCATTATTTTCTTAACTTTTTGGCGACCATGTGTAGTCACCAATTTATCCCCACTAAGCCGGTGCCGTAAAACTAGGCCACCCGCGGGTAGTTCGCTTAGCTCTAGGCAATCATCCCCGGATCTAGCCTGGTAATCTTCAAAGCTAACTAACCCCACCTTTCCTGCTGCCCCGAGGTCAATCCACTCATTAAGCTCCAAGTTATAACTCACCGCACGCGCTTGACTTTTGGGGCAAACACTTTCAAAACCAAACCGCTCATAACTTTTTAGGAGGTAATACTCCTTATTCAACTTAAGTTTTAAATTAGGCTTTCGGTCATCGAGTAAGCCGGCCCGCAACTCTTCTGGCAACTGGGTCCTTAGCTCGACTCCTTGCTCCATTAGCAAGTGCTGTAAGCATAGCACTTGTAACTTGGGCGAGTAAGTTTGAAAGACCTTTAGGTTATAACTACCATCGGCTGCTTTCATCTTGGCAATATTAGTGGCCGCTAGTTCATCCCCCAATGCCAGCAAATCGCTTAGCTGGGTCCGATAAGCTGCGATGTGGTCTAGGACTTGCGGGTTTTCCGCCTTCAACAAGGGCAAGAGGTGGTGGCGGATTCGATTGCGTTGGTAGTCATCGCTAGCGTTAGTCTCGTCTTCAAAGTAGGTCAAATTATTAGCCTGCGCATAGTCTGCCAGTTCCTGCTTGGTAAATCCTAGTAGCGGGCGAACTAATTCTTTTCCCGCCCCAAAGTTACGCTGAGGCGCGATTGCAGTTAACTGCGCTAGTTGTCCACCCCTAATCAGCTTCATCAAAAAGGTTTCCGCCTGGTCGTCTGCATGATGGGCGGTCAGTAAGGTCGTTAGCTGCTCGGTTGCCATCACCCGCTTAAAAAAGTCATAGCGCATCTTTCTAGCAGCAGCCTCTACCCCCTTAGCCGGGTGCGCGGCTAGGGGCCAAGTGTACATTCTTAAAGGAAGTTGGCTTTTATGACAATAGTCCTTAATAAAGGCCGTTTCAACTTTGCTTGCCGGGCGTAACTGGTGGTCCACGTAAGCCACATATATTTGCAGGTTAAACCGTCTTTGACTTTTGAGCAATAAATCTAGCAAGACCATCGAATCACAACCGGTAGAGACCGCCACCAGTACCTTTTTCCCAGCCAAGCCTAATTTAGCTAGTTGAGCTTGAAATTTTCTTAACATCATCATCATCCTAATCAAAAAGGAACCAGATTACTCCAGTTCCCCTTTCAATTCTATTTAACTACGGCGGCCACCACGACCACCACGTTTACCTTCGGTATTACGTTTTAAAGAAGTAAGGCGATCTTCACTTTCCTTTAAGAAGCCAGCTAATAAGGAGTCAAAATCTTTTTTCTTACCATCATTATTACGTTTGGAATTGTTAAATGAGTGCCGCTTGTCATCGCGATTTCGATTATGTTCATGGTGGAAGCGGCCATTGTTATTATCGCCTTCATGCTTCTTATAAGGCTTATGTTCCTTTGCACTTGGTTTTTTAGCCATTGCTTTTCTAATTGATAAAGCAATCTTACCATCATCACCAACTGAAAGAATCTTAACTTGTACCTCATCACCCACGGCTAAAACATCATGAATGTCTTTTACAAAACCGTCAGAAACCTCACTAATATGAACTAATCCGGTTTGTTTATCTCCTAGATCAACAAATGCTCCAAAATTAGTAATCCCAGAGATTTTTCCAGTAACCTTAGTTCCTACTTCTACTGACATAAAAAAGTTTTTCCTCCTCAAAATTGTCTACAAAAACAGTATAACACGACCAATTAAAGAATTATACTAAGAACTACCGTTAGCCTAAATTTTTTAGTCCTTAGCATCATCGGGTAAGATGTAAATCGTTTCACCATCTTTGGAGTAAAAATATTGAGACCGAATAATCTTTTGCACGTAGTCAGTATCCTTTAACTGCTCCACTTCTCGCTTGAGCCGGTCGTTTTTAGCCTGCGTCCGCTTGAGTTCGCGCTTAGCCACTACCGTTTCTTGCTTAAGCGCCTTAATTTGCAGGTAGGCTTGGGCCACCCTAATTACGCCATAAGTAAATAGCAGCCCCATTGTCGCCATGCAGATAAGATGCAAAAGGCTACGTTGCTGTTGCCGCTTTTGACGCTTGGCTTGCAACCGGGCTTCTTTTTGCTTAGCTTGAAAATATTCATTATTTAAAACTCTAATCTGCTTTCTTTTGGGCTCCATTTTACTTATCCCTCATCTCATTATTTACAGACGATAATCTTCTTTATATTCCTCGCTGACTAATTCATACATGCTGGCAGCTTCATTTTTCTTAGTTGTTTCCTTTAACTCTAGTACCTTAATCTTGCTGGTTTTGTTTCCAAATTTAATGGTCAATACATCACCTACACTGACAGTGCTTGAAGATTTAGCCACCTTATCATTAATCAAAATTCGACCTTGATCTGCAATTTCTTTAGCCACTGTCCGCCGCTTAATCACCCGCGACACTTTCAAAAACTTGTCTAGTCTCATTTTAACTTAAACCCTTTCTATTTGTAAATTTATTAGTCAAACGTAACAATTTCTTTCCCCCAGGAATTGCCAGCCATTCACGAATACTAAATAACCTCAACCACAAGGCTAGTCCAATAAAAACGAGCACCCCAATCCCAACGCTAATCAAAGCTACTAACAACAAGGCCAACCGCCCACCAGGAAGTAAGAAGGTACCAACCTTAGCCACCACAGCGGCAACTCCTCCCATAATCCCAGTTACAAGCCCTAGTTTTAAGAGGTAATTATCACCACTTAACAGCCCCTTTAAGAGGGAAGGCAGGCTGCCAGCAATTAACGCTTGAGCAACTATTAACGCAAGGACGGTCGCTATACTTGCTCCCGCAATCCCCAGGCGCTCAATTAAATAACTGTTGATTAAAGCTTTTACCACAATTGCGGCCAGCAAGGCTATTACCGTCATTTGATATTGGTTTAAACTCTGTAATAGCGAATTATAGTTACTAATTAGGGTCATCATAAAAACACTTACCACGTAAATACTGATTGTTTTACTTAAGCTAGCATCCCCAAATAAAACCGTGTTAATCTCAGGCATCAAAGCAATCAACCCCACCGTAGCCGCCGCTCCCAAGCCAACACTGATTCTTAATAGCGCCTTGGCTGTCTTGCGAAATTCATTTAAATGCCGCTTTTGCAAGGCTTCGGTCAGCGAGGGCAGTAAGGTCGATGAAAAACTGACGGCAACCACAATTCCTAGTTGAACTAAGGGTTGCGAGCGATCGTAGGTTCCCTTAATTTCCTTGGCTAACTCTGAGCTAAAACCCTTGACTTCTAAGGCCTGTTTAACGGTAAATGAATCTACCAACTGTAATAACACCATCAACGAAGCAAAAAGACAGATAATCAACCCTTCGCTTAGCAGACGTCTGATTAAAGTCTGCATGCTTAGCTTACTAGTAGCAAATGGTTGACTTAAAAAGGAACCTAAGTAAAATTTGCTAAAGCTTAAGCTAGCACAAAGGGCCCCGATAGTGGCACCTGCCATCGCCCAGGCCCCCATCTCATAGTAGGTCCAGCCCCGCTTGGTAAACAGGTAGGCGGCTAACAAAATCACCGCCACCCGGACTAACTGCTCACTAACTTGGGAGATGGCCGTAGGAACCATATTAAAGGTCCCTTGATAATAGCCCCTTCCTACCGCCAAAAGCGGCATGAATAAAAACATGAAGCTGACGCTTTTAATCAGCAACTCTAACTGCCCATCCCCCATCGAATTGGCAATTAACCTGCTAGTCAGTTGGAGAAAAATAAATATTCCCCCAGCAAAAAAACTCAAGATAACAAAGAGGCGGCGGGCTAAATTAACTTTGGCTAGCTGCCCTTCTTGCTCTGCAATTAACTTAGAGATAAAGACCGGAAACCCACTTAAGGCAAAGGTCATTCCAATCCCATATAAGGGGTAGACTTGTTGGTAAACATAAAAACCCGTATTGCCAACAATATTTTCAAAGGGTACCCGGTAAAAGGCACTCAGAATCTTCGCGATTAACGAAGCCAGTGATAAAATCAACGCCCCCTTTAAGAGGGTTTTGGTCGCATTTTTTGTCTGCATTCCTTATCCTTTCTTAGCCTGTAATTCTTTTCCTAATAGCTGGGCCAACTCCTTTAGCTGACTTAACTCTTGGGCGGTATCCACCGTTGGTTGTAAGACCCACTCGATTTGCACTTGCTCTTTTTTAGGCACTAACTTTGTCACCAGCTTAGTTTGAGCTAGCACCTTCAAGAGGGCTTGAGCCGGTACTTGCTTTACGAATTTTTCTGCTAAGAGCACGGTCACTTTATTGCCTATCTGCTTGATTTTTTCAATTAAGGCTAAATCGGCATACATCTTTAAAAGGCCAATCTCTAGGAGGTTAGCTACTTCTTGTGGATAATCCCCGAAACGGTCAATTAAATCAGTCTGAACCTCCCGGTACTGCTCGAGATTTTCAAACTGGCCAATGCGTTTATAGATTTCAATCTTTTGGCGGGCATCTTCAATATACTCTGTTGGCAGGTAGGCCTCGATTTCTAGGTTAATTTCAGCATCGGTTTTAGCCTGCACCTTTTTCCCCTGCTTCTTAGCAATCGCCGTATTTAACATTTGAGTATAAAGGTCATAACCGACTGAGTCAATAAAGCCATGTTGTTGCTTACCTAAAATATTACCGGCACCACGAATGGCTAAGTCTCGCATCGCAATCTTAAAACCTGAACCAAGCTCCGTGAAATCTTTAATAGCCTCTAGTCTTTTTTCACCGGTTTCGGTCAAAACCTTATCCGGTTGGTACATAAAGTAAGCATAAGCAATCCTGTTAGACCGTCCCACGCGCCCGCGTAACTGGTATAGCTGAGCCAGCCCCATCTTGTCTGCATTTTCAACAAATAAGGTATTGGCATTAGGAATATCAACCCCGGTTTCAATGATGGTCGTAGTTACTAAAACATCATATTCACCCGCAATAAAGTCCATTAACACCCGCTCTAGTTGACTCTCAGTCATTTGGCCGTGAATGTAGGCCACCCGGGCATCTGCAACTAGCGCCCGGATTTCATTAGCCACACTTTCAATATCTTCTACCCGGTTATGAAGGTAAAAGACCTGGCCCCCCCGGGCTAATTCGCGTTTGATGCCGTCGATAATTACCCCAAAATTTTGTTCCAAGACGTAGGTTTGAATTGGGTAACGGTTGAGCGGCGCTGTTTCTATCACGGATAAGTCCCGCACGCCTAACATCGATAAGTTTAAGGTCCGTGGGATTGGCGTTGCCGTTAGGGTCAAGACGTCCACGCTAGCCTTGAGTTCCTTTAAGCGCTCCTTGTGTTTAACCCCAAAGCGTTGTTCTTCGTCGATAATCAGCAGGCCTAAATCGGCAAACTTCACGTCCTTTGATAAGAGCCGGTGGGTGCCGACAATAATATCAATTAATCCTAGCCGCAAGTCCTGGAGGGTTTGCTTAACTTCGGTTGGGCTACTAAAACGTGATAAAATGCCAACGCTAACAGGAAAACCATCAAAGCGGTTAAGAATCGTTTCATAGTGCTGTTGGACTAAGACCGTTGTCGGCGCTAAAAAGGCGACCTGCTTACCATCTTGAATCGCCTTAAAAGCAGCCCGTAAGGCGACCTCCGTTTTGCCAAAGCCTACGTCCCCAATTAGTAACCGGTCCATCGGCTTAGTCATTTCCATGTCACGTTTTATTTCTTGGCTACTGCGGAGCTGGTCGGGAGTTTCCGTATACGGAAAGGCATCTTCAAATTCCTTTTGGTAACTGTCATCCTTACTAAAGGCATAGCCTTGCTCAGATTCACGCTTAGCATATAGTTCTACCAACTCATCCGCAATGTCTTCAATCTTTCTTGCCACCCGATTCTTAGTTTTGCGCCACTTATCAGAAGTTAAACTAGCAATTTGCGGTTGCTTAGCCTCCGAGGAAACGTACTTTTGAATCCGGTCAATTTGGCTAACGGGGATAAATAATTTGGCATCATCCTTATAAAGCAAGGTCATGTAATCCTGGTGGCGGCCACTAACTTCAATGGTCTCCATTCCCAAATACTTACCAATCCCGTGATTAACGTGTACGACGTAATCACCAACTTTGAGGTCCGTGTAACTCTTTAAGCGTTGTTCATTAGACATGGTCTGCCGGCGAGCTTGGTGACGATTAACCTTGGCAAATAACTCATGTTCGGTCAAAACGATTAGGTTAGCTTCTGTCAGCTCAAAGCCCGACCTAAAGCCACCTAAAACCAGTTGCAAGTTACCCTTTTGAAGCTGACTGGGCTCACTAAGTAAGACCTGGATATCGAAGTCTGTCAACGTTTGTTCAACCTTGTGCAAACGCTCATTACTCGTGACCAAAATTACCACCGTTTGTTTTTGCTTACGCCAGCGCTCACTTTCCGTTTTCAAAAGCGGCATCTGGCCAAAGAATTGTTGGACCGCCCGACTCTTTATGGCGAGCTTATTACTAAAGCGTAAGCCCCCCATCCCCTTAGCAAATGGCGCTAAGAAGATGCTGCCCGTCCGCTGATTGTTCTTTAATAGCTCGGCGCTATCAAAGCCTAGCTGCAAGTTGGGCAACAGTTCACCGCTTGCTAACTTTGTAACTTGCCAATTTTGGTCATCGTTAATTAGTTTTTGGTTCTTGTCTACAATGCGACTGTAATCATCAACAATCACTAGCCCGGCTAAGCTTAGGTAATCTAAGAGGGTAACCGCCTCGGGGTAAAGGTAAGCGCCCCAGGGTAAGTCTGTTTCCGTCAAAGCCCCGGCCTGCCAGGCAGTGGCTTTTTGAGCAACCGTTGCTTGAAGGGCCTGCCGTTGCTTAGCATCACTTAGTTCCGGACCTAGCTTTTCAAAATCCGCCGCCAATTTAACTCCGGCAGCCTTTAGGTCATCTTTAGCCACCAAGAAGTCACTAGCTGGCGCCAGGCTAACTTCCTCTAGGTTAGCAATACTTCTTTGGCTCGCTACATCAAAGGTTCGCAGCGAATCTATCTCCGTGTCAAAAAAATCAATGCGGACTGCCTCTAACCCAGCAACCGGGTAAACGTCGACAATTTCACCCCGAATGGCAAAGTCCCCCGGCCGTTCCACTAATTTTTGGCGCCGGTAGCCCATGGCCGTCAACTTTTGCCCCAAGGCATCTAAGTCAAGTTGGCTTCCCACCGTTAATTTCAATTGCAAACTCCGCCAATAATCGACTGCAGGTAGCTTTCGTCTTAAGCCACTGACAGAAGTCAAAATCAGCTTGGCTTGTCCACTAGCCAGGGCGTTTAGAGCTTGAACCCGTTGACTTTTAAATTCAGGGGAGCTGGTTGCCATTTCAGCCGCTAATACCTCTTCAACCGGAAAAGTGTATAAAGTTCCTGGCTCCACCTGGTTTTTAAGGTCATCTTCTAGTTCCTGCATTCTGTACAGGTCGCTAGTTACTATTAACAACGGTCGCTTTAGCTCTTGAAAAAGCGTCTGCAAAAATAGCGTCTTGGCTGAACCAACCAGGCCTGTCACTAAATTACGGCGCTTATTTTCATTTAACTGCTTTAACCAGTCTGTAACCTTGGTTTCTTCAAGAAGAATTTCACTTAAGTCCATTACTGCCCCCTATTTATGGTTATACTTGTTCATAGTCTTCATAAAGTCGTCGCTAGCTAA
This sequence comes from Ligilactobacillus agilis DSM 20509, assembly GCF_001436215.1. GTDB lineage: Bacteria > Bacillota > Bacilli > Lactobacillales > Lactobacillaceae > Ligilactobacillus > Ligilactobacillus agilis. Next base: position 45,098 of record NZ_AYYP01000009.1, on the reverse strand, counting down.
CCAATAGTCTAAGGCTGCCACCACCTCATTGGCGGTTACATCGATTGTTTGTCTTTGTTCAGCAGTAAACTTAGACAAAACCCAGTCAACTACAGCCATTTTTTGCGGATGGCCAATCCCCACCCGGACCCGCTTAAATTCTTGCGTGCGTAAGTGGTGAATTAAACTCTTGATTCCGTTATGGCCCCCAGCGGAACCCTTTTGGCGCAAGCGTAACTTGCCAACCTCTAGGTCCATATCATCATGGATGACTGCGATGTCTTCGCTAGCAATATTATAATAAGTTGCTAACGGCCCCACCGCCCGGCCGGATTCATTCATGTAAGTAGTAGGTTTAACTAACAGAACTTTTTCACCATTAATAAAAACACTGGCGATTAGAGCATTAAAATCTTCCTTATCAAAGCTAACTTGGTGTTCTTTGGCAAACTGATCTAAAACCATAAACCCTACATTGTGACGTGTTTCATCATATTTTCTTCCAATATTCCCTAGTCCGACAATCATTTTCATATTTTTAAATATCCTTTCATGTCCCATTTAACTTAAGCATGGCAAATTAGAGGATAAGGTAAGCTACCTAATCCTCTTTAACTAACAGCGCCATCTCAACGCTAGTATTTTTCCATTAGTATACCATACTTTCTGAAAAAAACTTTCTTTTAGTTTGTGACTAATTCCTCATTTAGCGGATAAAAGATTAGAAAGTAAGGGTTTTCATAGATGTAAAATTAGTGAAAACTCATACAACATTTTTAAAAAGCATGGTATAATATATTTGTATCAATAAGTTTCTTATGAAAGGATGAGTGACTGTGTCAAAAACACAAAATCATCAAAAAGTTATTTTAGTCGGCGATGGCGCTGTTGGTTCTAGCTATGCATACGCAATGGCTTTACAAGGGATTGCCGAAGAATTCGGTATCGTGGATGTTGTTAAGGATCGCACAGAAGGTGACGCATTAGACTTAGCTGATGCTACTGCTTTAACATATCCAAAGAAGATTTACTCAGCTGAATACTCAGACTGCAAGGATGCAGACTTAGTTGTTATCACAGCTGGTGCCCCACAAAAGCCAGGCGAAACTCGTCTTGACCTTGTTAACAAGAACTTGAAGATCCTTTCTTCAATCGTTAAGCCAATCGTTGAATCTGGTTTCGACGGCATCTTCTTAGTTGCTGCTAACCCAGTTGATATCTTGACTTACGCTACTTGGAAGTTATCTGGCTTCCCTAAGAACAAGGTTATCGGTTCTGGTACTTCCCTAGATACTTCACGTTTACGTGTTGCTTTAGGTGAATTAGTTGGTATCCGCGACCCACGTTCAGTTCACGCTTACATCATGGGTGAACACGGTGACTCAGAATTTGCTGCTTACTCAGCTGCAACTATCGGTGGTCTTCCTGTCTTAGATTGGGCAGAAAAGAACGGTGTTACTAAGGAACAATTAGCTAAACTTGAAGATGACGTTCGTAACAAAGCTTACACTATCATCAACAAGAAAGGCGCTACTTTCTACGGTGTTGCTACAGCCTTAGCTCGTATCTCTCGCGCTATCTTACGTGACGAAGATGCTGTTTTACCTGTATCAGCATACATGGAAGGTCAATACGGCTTAAATGACATCTACATTGGTACTCCTGCCGTTGTTAACGGCTCCGGTCTTGCTTCAATCTTAGAAGTTCCTCTTAACGAAGAAGAACACGCTAAGATGACCGCTTCTGCTAAGACTTTGAAAGAAGTTCTTACAAACGGTTTGAAGACTTTAGAAGAAGGTAAGTAATTTAACTTCTTTTCCCCCTGCGGAATTTCCGTGGGGGGTTTTTCTTTACCCGCGAAAATGCTAAAATGAATTAAGAATTACTTAGAAAATATTTAGCTTAGGAGTTATTGCTATGTTACTTAAAACCTTGGTTAAACCCAAACAAGTCTTAACAACAGTTCGCGAGGATGTTACTTTGGCTGAGGCGCTTGAAACCTTAGAAACCTCCGGCTACCGCTGTGTACCGGTCCTTGATACCACCGGCAAAATTTTCCGGGGTAACATCTATAAGATGCACATTTACCGCCATAAATCACGTGGCGGTGACATGAACTTACCCGTCACTCATTTATTAAAAAATGCCACTAAGTTCATCACTGTTAACTCAGCTTTCTTTAATGTCTTCTTCTCCATCCGCGACCTACCTTTCATCGCGGTTCTTGATGAAAACAACTACTTCTACGGGATTTTAACCCATAACCACCTCTTAGAAATGCTTTCCCAATCTTGGAACTTCAACGTTGGTAGTTACGTCTTAACGGTTGTTTCTGCTGGAGAACGGGGAGATCTCGTTGACATGGCTAAGGTTATCACTAAGTATACCTCTATTGCCAGCTGCATTACCTTGGACGTTCAACAAGGCGAGCTAGTGCACCGAACTTTATTTACCCTCCCTGCCGATGTTAGCCACGAAAAATTGGAACGAATTGTTGCTAGTTTAGAACGGAAGAATTTCCGCGTTTCTGAAATCGAAGATTTGCAAGCATAATTTTTTCAAAAAAGCTCTTGACAAAATGAGTTTTTGATTGTAAATTACTGAGTATAGATTAAATATTAAAGAACGCAATGAGAAAGAAGAGTAACTTTTAAAGGCCTCAAGCGAATTCCGGTTGGTGTGAGGGAATAGGTGCTTTAAAAGCGAAAATCCCTTTCGAGCGCTGTACCCAACAATTATTAGTAGGTACACTGGGAACACCCATTATCGTGTTAGCGTATCGCCCCACTAAGGCTGGGGCCGCACGTGAAAGGCAATTGCAGCGATGTAATTGTAAAACCAAGGTGGTACCGCGCACTGGCGCCCTTGAACTAGAGCATTCTAGTTTGAGGGCGCCTTTTTCTTTTCCACACAATCCCGGGACGTGTGGGAGCTGATATTTATTCTGTAATACTAAGATTAAAATTTAAGGTGGGTTTTTAATCATGCTTAATAAGTTGAAAGAGAAGAAATTAACTAAAAAAGATTATTTCGTCGTCAGTTCCTTGCTATTTGGGCTCTTCTTTGGGGCCGGAAACCTAATTTTTCCCCTCCACTTGGGCCAACTAGCCGGCCATAACTGGGGCCCAGCTGTTTTAGGCTTCCTGGTTACCGGGGTCTTATTACCATTACTATCCGTTCTTGCAATTTCTATCACCCGCTCAGAAGGTGTGTATGATATCGGTCGTCCCTTAGGACCTGCGTTTGCCTTAGTCTTTATGGTTTTAATTCACGCAACTATCGGTCCTTTCTTCGGTACCCCTAGAACTGCTACTGTTTCCTTTGCGGTTGGTTTAGCGCCCTTATTACCCGCAGGTTCTACTAAGGTGGCATTATTTGTTTTCTCAGCTTGCTTCTTTCTAGTAGCCTACTTATTCTCACGTAAAGAAAACAAGATTGTTTCTAACGTCGGTAAACTTTTGAACCCAGTCTTCTTGGCATTGTTAGCTTTGGTTTTCTTCGTGGCCTTCTTACATCCACTTGGTTCTTTAAGTACTGCTACTCCTACTAAGGAATACTTAGGCCGAACTTCTTTCATCCATGGTTTTCTAGAAGGCTATAACACCATGGACGCCTTAGCCGGCTTAGCCTTTGGGGTGACCGTCGTTACCGCTATCCGTTCTATGGGAGTTAAGCGCGAAACTAAGGTAGCTGCCGTTACCGCTAAAGCTGGGGTCTTTGGTATGGGGGCCGTTGCTTTGATTTACTTACTCCTAACTTTACTCGGGGTACAATCATTAGGTAAATTCAAGCTTTCCGCCGATGGTGGGGTAGCCTTTTCACAAATCGTTAATCAATATGCCGGTGTCGCTGGTCAAGCTATCTTAGCCGCCTTAATCACCGTTACTTGTTTAACAACTGCTATCGGGTTAGTAGCCGCCTTTGCCCAAGACTTCCACAAACACTTCCCAAAGGTTAGCTACCACACTTGGTTAGTCTTATCATGTGCTTCCTCATTCTTCTTTGCTAACTTCGGCTTAGAAACAATTCTAGCTTGGTCATTACCATTCTTGATGTTCCTTTACCCATTAGCAATGGTCTTAATCTTACTATCCGTTTTCTCACCACTCTTTAAACGCGATAGTTACGTTTACTTCTTCGTAGTTTTATTTACAGTAGTCCCTGCTTTCTTTGACATGGTAGCCACTTTCCCAGCCGTTATCAGCCAAAGCAATTTTGGTAAAGCAGTCTACGCCTTCCAACACCACTACTTACCTCTAGCTGATTACAGCCTTTCCTGGTTAGTTCCTGCCTTGGTCGGCCTAGCCCTTGGGTTAGCTGTTCACTTCTACAAGGAAGTCTTTGTCAAAACGCAAGCTAGTGAAATGGACTAACAATTGGATTAGTAAAAAATCTTTACAGCTTGGCCTTACTTGCCAGCTGCAAAGCTTTTTTGCTGTTTAACCAATCTCTTCGACCCGGTCTAAATTTTTCCAGCCATAACGCCAGATAGAAATAATTACCGAGGCTAGCGTCACTAGCTCGTCAAAAATTCCGGCCCACGACCCCACTAGGAAGTCGTAACCAATCTTTAGGGGGGAATTAATCGCTAATCCAACTAACCTAATCTTTTGAGAATTATAAGTATATTCTCCGATGGTAGTGGCGATGTTAGCGACTATTGGTAAAAGTGACCACCAGTTACTCCAAGTCAAGTACAGGGTCACCAGTTGCAAACAGCAAATTACCCCACACATTTGCCGGCTGTGTAAAAACCGACTCCGACTGCTTAAACAATAGGAGCGGACCACGTTTAAAATGTAACTTGTTCCCCCGGTCAAAGCCCCTAGTAAAAACATATGAGTCATATAACAGAGATAAGATGCTAACTGCATCCGAAAAAGGTTGCGGTTATTGCGACATTGGTAGGATAAAAAGAAGATAATCGTCCCTAAAAAGCAAACCGCTTAAACTAAAATAAAATGTACCACAACAACTACTCCTAAGCTAACTTTCTAGATTTTAATTATACCCCAACAACCAAAAGCAAATCTTTGGGTATTCCCCCTTCAAATTATGACTACCTTGCAAACAAAAAGGTTACCAAGTAGCGCCCGATAACCTTAATTATTTATGTATCGCAATCAGGCCAAAGCTAATTCTTAAGGCCTCATTGACTTTTTTCATTGTTTCTTGATCTGTATGTGCGATTTTTTCTCGTAACCGTTGCTTATCTATCGTTCTTACTTGTTCCAATAGGATGACAGAATCCTTTTCTAAGCCATTTTTTTGCGCCTTTAGCCCCACGTGCGTCGGCATTTTTGGTTTGGAAATCCTGGAAGTAATTGCAGAGACAATCACCGTTGGGCTGAAATGGTTGCCGATATTATTTTGAATAATCAATACCGGTCTCATCCCGCCTTGTTCTGATCCTACTACTGGCGATAGGTCAGCAAAAAAAATATCACCACGCTTGACCTCAGCTACCATTAGATTCCTCTTTTCTATTACCTTACTAATTCGTCTAATTCATCACAATCACAACTTAAAAATTCAGTACAAATTTCTTGGTTTAACTTGGCCATTTCACCATAACCTGTGATTAGTAAGTCCAATTTTTCATAACGTGACTCAATATATTTCAAGGCCTTATCATCTAGCGACTGCGCACTAATCCCATAGAATTCACAGTATTCTGATAGCTTAGTATCGTCAAATAGCCGTCTGCTTTGTACCTGCTCCATCATAAGCGCCCCTTTACTTTCCTACTATTACAATAAATATACCATATTAAGTCATTTTTGTAAGCCCTAGCTTTACTCGCGATAAATCCTAGGAAGACGCTCACCCAAGCAACAGGTAATTTCGTAGTGAATAGTGTGGGCATAGTCGGCCACGTCTTGGGCAGTAATTTCTTCAGACCCGTCTTTCCCAATCAAAGTTACCTTCGTTCCTAAGGCTAAGTTAGCAGGTAATTTGACCATGAATTGGTCCATGCAAACCCGGCCCACGATGGGACAGTATTGACCTGCGATTAAAACCGCAAAGCCCTGCATCCGTCTTAACCAACCATCGGCGTATCCCAAAGGCACCGTGCCAATCCATTCATCTTCACTAGCAGTATAGGTCGAACCATAGCCAATCGATTCACCCTTGGCTACCTGTTTAACGTGGACCAACTCACTAACCAAGCTTAGTGCTGGCTTTAAAGGCCGGGGTAATTCTAGCTCACGGCCAGACGGATTTAAACCGTACATACTAATACCATAACGAATTACGTTGCCACCGCAATCATGATGCCATAAGGCTGCAGCCGAATTGGCGACGTGGACATAGGGTGGAAGTTGCTCCAAGCTACCAGTAAGTTCCTTAAATTTAGCTAACTGCTGGTGATAATAGCTGGTATCTTTGCTATCAGCCTGAGCAAAGTGGGTGAAAATCCCCTCAAAAACAAAGGCTTGGGGGTTGGCATTTAGATAAGCGACCGCCTCCTTTAGGGTGGCTACATCTTTAAAACCAATCCGCCCCATCCCGGTATCAAGTGCGAGGTGGACCCTTAATTTAAGCTTAGCCTTAAGTAATTCGGGTTGGGCAGCTTGTAAAAAGTCCAGGCTGCTAACGGCTACGGACAAATTATAACTAGCCATATAAGTAGCCTCACTAGCCGGATTGACCCCCAAAATCAAGATTGGTTCCTGCTCAAAACCAGCTTGGCGCAAGGCCACCCCCTCATCAATTACGGCCACACAAAAGCCATCTGCCCCGGCTTGACTGGCCGCCTGAGCTACCTCAACCAACCCGTGCCCGTAAGCATTAGCCTTAACCACGGCAAATAATTTTTGGTCTGCTTCTAATTGTCGCTTTTCTTGAGCAACATTTTCCTTAATTGCACCTAAGTCAACAATGACCTTTGTATTGCGGTGTTTTCCCACAACCATCTTTCCATCTTCTCTCATCAAAGTCTATTTAAAGTAGCTTTTCAAGCGTTCAAAGCCCCCAAGTTTTTCAAGGATTACGCTCGTAACCACCACTTCATTATCATGTGTAATTGATAAATGGACCCTCAGCTTATTTTGAAGTGGGTGTTTTACAATCACTGGTCGGCCCTGCTTATTATTCAATATCTCTAAGTCGCTAAACCCAACCTGGGAACCAATCCCACTCCCGACGGCTTTAGAATAGGCTTCCTTTGCCGAAAAACGGCCCGCTAAAAACTCAACCTGCCGTTTAGGACTTAGGGTCTCAAAAACAGCCAATTCACCCTCGGTAAGCACCTTGGCTGCAAACTTAGGGTTCTTTTGATAAGCAGCCTTTATTCTTTTTAGACTAGCAATGTCTATTCCCTGACCATATATCATTACCCATCCTCACTTTCTCTCTCATTTTAGCAAAGAACCGCCAATAAATCAGCAAGTTTAAAAAATGTTTACAAGCTAAAAGTAAAAAAAATCTGCTTTCTCCCACGAGAAAGACAGATTTTTTCAGCGTTTATTTTTAGCGGATGGTAAACTTCCGCTTTTTAGTCCGGTGCTTAAATTGATCACGGTCCCGGTCACGCTCTGACCTTCTCCGTTCATCATAGCGCTTGTTTTTAGGACGCCAATTCTTATTGCTCCGCCGGAAGTTACCGGTATGGTTCCCCTTCTTGCGTCGTGGTAACGGCCGTTCTGGCGTAATCTTAACTGGAACTTGACTAGCATCATCCTTAGTCATGTTGTTAAGCAAAGCGGCTACTAAGTCAACCGCATCGTATTGCTCTAATAATTCTTTGGCTTGAGCTTCGTATTTGGCGGTCGTTGTCTTAGCAACTAATTCTTTGATGTCGACTAAAGCAGAAGAAATTTGCCCCTCAAAGGCTTCCGCTTCTGTTGGTGGCTTCATTGGTTCCATCCGCTTCTTAGTCAATTTCTCAATAACCCGTAAATAGTCCATTTCATTTGGGGTCACAAAGGTTACAGACGTTCCATGGTGGCCCGCCCGGCCAGTCCGACCAATACGGTGGACATAACTTTCTGGATCTTGGGGAATATCGTAGTTATAAACGTGGGTTACCCCAGAAATATCTAGCCCCCGGGCTGCCACGTCGGTCGCCACTAAGATATCAAGCTGGCCCGCCTTAAATTTCCGCAAGATATTCATCCGCCGTTGTTGCGTCAAATCCCCATGAATCCCGGCGGCATTATAGCCCCTTGCTTCTAAGCCCTTAGACAACTCATCTACCCGGCGCTTAGTCCGGACAAAGACAATCGTCAACTCTGGGGCTTGCACGTCCATAATCCTAGTCATGATGTCAAACTTTTCAAAATCCTTAGCCCGGACAAAGTATTGGTCGACTAAATCAGTCGTTAATTCCTTGGCCTTGATTTTGACAACCTGTGGTTCCATCATGAACTTTTCGCCGATGTTTAAGATAGCCTTAGGCATCGTTGCTGAGAACAAGAGTGTTTGCCGGTTAGGCGGAATTGATTCAATAATTGACTCGATATCATCTAAGAAGCCCATGTCTAACATTTCATCGGCTTCGTCTAAAATCAAGCTATTAACCAAGCTAAGGTCAACGGTTTTACGGTTAATGTGGTCTAGTAGGCGACCCGGCGTCCCAACCAAAATTTGAGGGGTATTATGCTTTAACTGGTGGATTTGCCGCCGAATATCGGCCCCACCATAAACGGCCAATACCTTTACCTTCTTATCCTTACCCAAGCGGTACAATTCTTCTTGCGTTTGAATTGCTAACTCACGGGTTGGTGAAATAATTACGGCCTGGATAATATTTTTCTTGGGATTGACGTGTTGTAACACTGGCAACCCAAACGCCGCTGTCTTTCCAGTCCCTGTTTGTGCCTGCCCAATCACGTCTACCCCTGCTAATACCAAGGGAATTGTTGCTTCTTGAATGGGGGTTGCTTCCTCAAAGCCACTTCGTTCAATCGCTGTTAATAAATCTTTTTCCAGACCAAGTTCACTAAATTTCAAAAAATTTTTCCTCCTAATGTGCCTAGCTTACGCTATTAGCGCATATGTGTAACATCCACTGTACTCGCAAGGCAGGCTGAAAAATTTTTCTGACTGTCTTGCAATCCGACTAACTTAAAAATATTAAGTAACTTATTAAGAATAGCATTAATTCTTAAATTAAGCAAATTACTTTTGCAATGCGGCTAAAACCTCTTCAAGATGAATCCCGTGACTGCCCTTGACTACCACGATATCTTCCGGTTGGATACTTGCCTTTAGGTCGGCTACTAACTGTGCTTTTGCATCCGTATCATAGTGATGGACCTTATCAGCAGGATACTTTTCATCTAATACTTGGGCTAACTTCGCCATGATTGGGCCACAAAGATAGACTTCCGCAATTTCTTCTGGTTGAATTTCAGCAGCTAAGCCCGTGTGCATAATCTCAGCCTGGTCGCCTAACTCTAGCATATCCCCTAAGACCGCAATCCGCTTGCCAGCAGTTTCTACCTTAGTAAAGGCTTGGAGCACCTGTTTAACAGCCGTTGGGTTAGAGTTATAAACGTCACTTAAAATCCGTTCACCCTTTGCACCTTTAACCCACTCTGTCCTGTTGGCAGTTAAATCAAAGGCGGCCAAAGCCTTTCTCATCGCTTCTACAGGGACATGGAATAAATTACCAACCGCAAGTGCAGCTAAGGCATTATTAACGTTGTAAGCCCCAATCATTGGAATCGTGAAGTTTTCTTCAGGCCAGGATACTACCCTAAAACCAGTTTGGGTATCATCACTCACAATATTAGTCGCTTGTAAATCATTGTTGTCGTTGCGGCCAAAGGTTACCGTTAACTGCTTTAAGTCCTCTGCCCGTGTCCGCAACAATGGTTCATCGCCATTGTAGACCAGGGTTCCATCCTCTTTGAGCCCGTGGGTAATCTCCATCTTAGCGTCCGCAATCTTGTCTCTGCTTCCGAAAAATTCAATGTGGGCTTCCCCAATCATCGTAATCACAGCCACATCAGGCGCAGCCAGGCGACTTAGGTGATCTAATTCACCAAAGTGGTCCATCCCCATTTCAACAACTAAAACTTCCGTGTTAGGTTCCATCCCCAAAATCGTCATCGGTACCCCGATTTGATTGTTAAAGTTTGCATGGGTTTTTTGTACGTTAAACTGGCTACCCAAAATAGCGGCCACCATGTCTTTAGTAGTAGTTTTACCATTGCTTCCTGTAATAGCCACTACCTTAGGGTTAATCTTATCCAAGTAATATCTACCTAAAGTTTGCAAGGCCTCCAAGGTATCGGCTACCACCAATTGAGGTAAGTCCACTTGCCCCAAATCATGATCAGCCTGCCACAAAGTAGCCACTGCCCCGTGCTCTATTGCACTTTGAATAAAATTATGGCCGTCATTACCAGCTACTAGAGGAATAAATAGGGCGCCAGCTTCTAACGTACGACTGTCAAAGCTGACACTGGTTATACAGATATCTTCATAGCCCGCCTTCACTTCAGCCCCTAAAGCCCGGGCGATTTCTGCCAACTGCATTTTCATGAAATATTTCTTCCTTTCCTGCTCTGCAAAATTTCACTCTCACCCATTGTACCATACTTGTCTGACTTTCTATTTTTAAAAGTCCTAGTTAGATAAATAAAAGAACCGCACCTAGCCTCGTTACCGGTTGGCTAAGTACGGTTCCCTTTAGTCTTACATATTTCTCAAACGTTCAATCCGCTTTTCAATTGGAGGGTGGGTGTCGAAAAGATGCGTCCACGATCCGTCCTTAAAGGGATTGGCAATGTACATTGAAGCACTACTTGGGTCGGCTGCTTGCATTGGTTCGCTTGAACTAATCTTTTGCAAGGCCGAAATCAAGCCGAGTGGGTTGCGCGTTAACTCCACGGCAGAAGCGTCCGCCAAGTATTCACGGTTACGTGATAAAGCCATTTGGGCCATGCTAGCAGCCAACGGGCCGAGGATAATTGCCAAAATTGAGACCACCATCATGATGAGGTCTAGGGCACTTGATCCTTCGCGGTCATCATCCCTCCGGCCACCACCCCAGAAAAAGGAGTGGCTGGCAAAGTTGACCAGCATCGAAATAGCCGCTGCTAAAGCTAAGGCCGTAGTTTGTAACCTAATATCGTAATTTCTAATGTGCGAAACTTCGTGGGCCATAACCCCTTCGAGTTCCTCCCGGTTTAACCTAGTTAAAATTCCGCTGGTAGCAGCTACCGCAGCGTGTTCTGGATTAGGACCAGTCGCAAAGGCGTTAGGGCTAGGGTCATCGATGATAAAAACCCGGGGCATAGGAATCTGCCCAACCAGCGCCATATCTTCAACCACGTGCCATAACTCGGGGGCTTGGTCTGGGCTAGTGATTTCGTGGGCATTATTCATGCTCATCACCACATCGGTCGACTGGGAAAGCATTAATAACATGTAAACCAACCCAATCACGATGGCCATAATTAAGCCGGCGGTCGAACTATTAAAGAAGACGTAGCCCACGGCCGAACCGATTAAAGCCACCAAGAGCATGAAGCCAACCATTACCACCACGGTCATCCGCTTATTTTTGGCAATTTGTTGATATAACATTTACAAAACCTCACTTACCATTAAAAGGATACCTTAGGAGCTTCCTTTTCTTCGGTTGGTACTTCAAGGTAGTCGACCTTAGTAAAGTGGTGAATCTTAGCAACCATATTTGATGGGAAGGTTAGTAGGCGTTGATTGAAGTTAGCTGCAGAACTGTTGAACAGTTGCCGTGAGTAAGCAATCTTATTTTCAGTATTGGTTAATTCTTCCATCAACTTGGTGAATTCTTGGTTAGCTTTCAAATCTGGGTAAGCTTCTGCCAAGGCAAAGATTGATTTTAAGGTGTCTGTTAATTGGTTTGAGACTTCCATCTTTTGCGCGTGTGCATCAGCTGGTAATTCGGTTAGTTGATTTCTAAGGTTAATTACCTGAGCAAGGGTTTCTTTTTCGTGTTTAGCGTAACCCTTAGTAGTTTCGACTAAGTTAGGAATCAAATCATTCCGGCGTTTTAATTGCACGTCAATTTGACTCCATGATTCTTCAGTGTTAACCTTGGCTTTTTGCAAACCATTGTACATTGAGATGTAAATCAAAGCCAAGATTACTAAGACAACAATTACAATCAGTAGTGTCATTAAATTTCCTCCTCAAAAGCTTTATTTTCATTATACCAAAATTTTACTTTCAGTTATTAATTTATCAGCTGGTTCGCCTTTAATTTAAACTTAAATTAAAAAAAGGAACCCAGTTTTACCTAGGTCCCCTCTGGGCATTTATTCAAATGGGCTGCCGTACTCCACAATACTAACAGCCAGACACGCTACAATCCGGTAGCATCTGTGTCCCCTTTCGATTCTTACCACTAGCCGCTTTAGCGGAACAATCAATGATTGCCTGGTTTTCCTCGACTCATCGCATGCCACTTATTATAGGCTAGTTTTCCTTGATTTGCAAGGACTTATCCATCCGGTGATGTGCAATCCCTGCATCTAAAAAGCCCGCACCTACGACTTGGTAACCTAATTTAGTATAAAAACCTTGCGCACTATCTTGAGCCCCTAAGGTTAAATACGCTACCTTACTTTGGCGGGCATCCTCTTCAATCTTACTTAACAGGTGCTTAGCTAGGCCTAACTTGCGGTAAGACTTCAAGGTAGCCACCCGCTGAATGTGCCAGCCTGCCTGTTCCGGGCTTATTCGAGCAGTTGTCGCCGGTTTACCTTGATAGTAAAGGACATAATGCGTTGGCCCCAACTCACCATCAAGCTCCAGGGCCATGTCGACTCCTTGCTCCTTTACAAAGACCTCTTTTCTAATCATGAGCGCGTCTTGGTAAATCTGACTAGCTAAGTCCTTGGTTGCCTTAATTTCTATTTCCAAAGTCTTCACTTCCTGCCTATAATTAACTTAATGCTATTTTACTGGAGATTATTATAATGATAAAGAAATTTACTTACAAACTATTTTTGACTCTAGCTACCAGCCTGCTTTTGCTAACTAGTCTCTGCCTAACTTCCCCCCTAACCACCCGCAATCATTTACACAAGCAACTCGTAGCTCAGCCCACCTTATATTTTCACGGCTGGGCTGGTAGTGCCAACTCAACTAACCATTTAATTGCGGCAGCGGCTGCCTTGCCCCAGGCTAAAAAGGTGCTTACGATTACGGTCACTGAAAGTGGCCAGCTAGCTATTAATGGCTCCTGGCAGGATAATGTAAAGTACCCGCTAATCCAAGTGCTTTTTGCCAATAACCAGGCTGAAATCCCCCAACAAGCCCGCTGGATTGACAAAGTCGTTACCTCTAACTTGACAGGTAACCCAGCAATCAGTTCCAACAAGCCCGCTGGATTGACAAAGTCGTTACCTACCTTCAAACTAACTACCACATTCAAAGTTTCAACATTGTTACCCATTCGATGGCGGGACCGGCTACCTTTTATTGGGCCATTACTTCCTACCGTCCTACTTATCCACAGTTTAATAAATTTGTCGCCATCGCTGGTCCCTTTGATGGGGTTATCCACATCGATGATGTTCCTAACCAAAATTATTTCCAAGCAGACGGCTTACCCGCTTACCAAAATGCCGCCTTTAAAAATTACTACCGCCAGCGGCAGGCTTTCCCGAAAAACACCCAGGTCCTAAACATCTACGGTAACCTAGCCGATGGTAGCAATTCCGATTCCTTAGTCACCAACGTGTCTGCTAGATCCCTAGGTTCCCTAGTGAAAGGCCAGGTTGCTTCCTACCAAGAAATCACCATTACCGGTCCTTCCGCCCAACACTCTAGGCTTCATAATAATGACCAGGTTAATCACGCTGTGGATAATTTCTTATTCAAATAAAAATTTTTGCACTTTTGAAAAAAGCGACCTATAATGAACTTGTGGAGTTATCCACACTAGATGTGGAACTTTGCGGAAAGAGGCGAAGGATTATGGCACAAAAATTAAGTAAAGAAGAACGCAAAGCTATGGCCCGTAAGGCGATGGAAAAGCGTGCAAAACAACCTAAGCCAGCTGCTGGCTCTGGTTTCGCTAAGCTTGATGCTGATGCCAAAAACCTACGTTAATTAACGCAGGCCGCAGATTAGGAGCTGGATTTTTCCAACCCCTATTTTTTTAGCCTTTCAAGATAGCGCTTGCATAGAAATAAGGTGAGCTTATGGCTTACATTGAAGTTAAAAATAATACCAAAACCTATCAACTCGCTAACTCAACCATCCATGCCAATAAAGATATTAGTTTTAGCATCAACAAGGGGGAGCTAGTCGTCATCTTAGGCGCCTCCGGTGCGGGTAAGTCCACCCTGCTCAACATTTTGGGCGGCATGGATACCAACACTAGCGGCCAGGTCATCATTGATGGGCAAGACATTTCAGACTACAACCGCCGCCAGCTTACAACTTATAGGCGAAATGACGTCGGCTTCGTTTTTCAATTCTACAACCTGGTTCCTAACCTCACTGCCAAGGAAAACGTGGAACTGGCTAGTGAAATTGTTAGTAACGCCCTGGGTGCCAGCCAAGCCTTAAAAGCAGTTGGGCTAGCTAGCAGGCAGGATAATTTTCCCGCCCAGTTATCTGGTGGGGAACAACAACGGGTCGCGATTGCCCGCGCCCTGGCTAAAAAGCCCAAGCTACTTTTATGTGACGAACCGACCGGTGCTTTAGACTATCACACCGGTAAGCAGGTTTTGCAAATCTTACAAGATATGAGCCAACAACACGGCTCGACCGTCTTAATTGTAACTCACAATGCGGCTTTGGCACCGATTGCTAATCAAGTCATCCATATCCACGACGGCCAGGTTAAAAAAATCGAACATAACCGCCAGCCAGCACCGATTGCTGACATTGAATGGTAGGTGAGTTTTATGTTCAAAAAACTCTTTGGCAGGACGCCTTTCAGGCTATTACACATTCTTTTGGACGCTTCGTTGCCATTTTCTTGCTGATGGCTTTAAGCGCCTTTACACTAATTGGCCTTAAAATGACCGGCCCCGATATGCGCCAAGCCGCTAGTGATTTTTATCAACGACATCAGCTTGCCGATACTAGCCTTACCTCTAATTACGGTCTCGATAACAGCGACGAACAGGTTTTAAAAGCTGACTCCGATATTAAAAGCTATGAGCTTGGTTATTTTCAAGATGCAGTTTTAACTAAACACCAGCAAGCCATCCGCTTATTTTCAAAACCAACTAAACTGTCAACTTATGCGCTAGTTGCCGGTAAGCTCCCGCATAAGGATAGCGAGTTAGCCCTTGATTACCTCCTGGCAAAAAAATATCACTTAGGCCAAGAAATAACGGTCAAACAAAAGGGTCAACTCAAGTACCGCCACTTTCGGCTAGTGGGCTTTGTCCGCTCCAGTGAGTACTTAGATAAAAATGACTTCGGTCAAACCACGGTTGGCTCAGGCTCACTTGCGGGGTATGGAATCGTTGCTAAATCTGCCTTTAAAGCCAATCCTTATACGATTGCACGGGTCAGCTACAAACAAACGGCCAACCTATCGCCTTACAGTAAGCAGTACGCAGATAAGGTGGCCCTTTATCAACGGCGCTTAAAGAAGCGCCTGACTAATAACGGGCAAGAAAAATACCAGGTCCTTAAAAACCAACTGGCTGACTCACAAACCCAGCTAGCCCAAAAGCAGGCCCAGGTTCAACAGTTGCAGATGGTAAATCCAACCCAAGCTAAGCTCCTGCAAGCCCAACTTGAAAAGACCCAAGCAAGGTTAATCCATAAGAAACAAGCTTTAACTAAGCTGGGGCTTCCTACCTATACCCTCCATGAACGTGATTATAACCCAGGCTACACCCTCTTTCGCTCAAACTCAGAACGAGTCGATATTTTAGCCAATATTTTTCCCCTGCTCTTATTTGCCATCGCGGCCCTGGTTAGTCTGACAACCATGATGCGCTTTGTCGAAGAAGAACGAATTAATATTGGAACTTTAAAGGCCCTTGGTTATAGTAACCTTGATGTAAGTAAGAAGTTTCTCCTCTACAGCTTGGTAGCTAGCGGCCTAGGTGTCGCCTTGGGGGCCAGTCTTGGTTTTAGACTACTGCCTCAACTCATTTTTAAAGCCTATACCACTAACCTAACTTTGAGTCAGACCAAGCTGCTCTTTTCTTGGACTTACCTCTTGGTGACTTTACTAGTAGCTATCTCTTGCACTACGGTGGCTGCATTAGTTGCACTGCGTAAGACTCTATCTGAAAAGCCAGCTCAACTACTCTTACCTAAACCTCCTAAAAAAGGCGCTAAAATCTTACTGGAACGCTTTAAATTTCTTTGGAGACACATGTCGTTTACGCAAAAGGTTACCGCCCGCAATCTCTTTCGCTATAAGAGCCGGATGTTTATGACCATCTTCGGGGTGGCAGGTTGCACTGGCCTGCTGGTTATGGGCTTAGGAATTAGTGATTCACTTAGGGGAATCACTAACATTCAGTTCCATGACTTAATTAAATATGATTTAGTCTTAAGTCAAAAAGATTATCCGACACACAGTGCTAAGCAAAAACTGGCTGCCAAATTGGACGGCTCGGCTGTAAGCCAATCCGCGGCCGTTAACTACCAGTTACTGACTAAAAAAGCAGGCGCTGATCAAAGTGTCCAATCAATTAGCATGATTGCCCCTCATTCCAAAAAATTAAGTTCACTGG
Organism: Ligilactobacillus agilis DSM 20509; assembly: GCF_001436215.1. Lineage (GTDB taxonomy): Bacteria > Bacillota > Bacilli > Lactobacillales > Lactobacillaceae > Ligilactobacillus > Ligilactobacillus agilis. The sequence goes on along the minus strand of NZ_AYYP01000009.1, from coordinate 28,461 downwards.
TAACCTTACGTAACCGGACTAACCAACAACAACTGACTTTAAGGGCTGATAGCGTGATTATTTCTGAGAAGTTAGCCAACCTACTCAAGGCCAAAGTCGGTTCAACTATCAGTTTAAAGGATACTTCTGACCAGGTGCGGACCTTCAAGGTTACCGGCATTACCGAAATGTACACGGGCCACTACCTCTTTGTCGGCAAAAAAGCTTATCAAACGGCCTTTAAAAAAGCTTGGACCAATAACGCCTACCTAGTTAAGCTTAAGGACTCCGGTTACCAAAATGTTAATCACCAAGCAAGAAAGTTTATGGAAACTAAGGCTTTAACAACCGTCGTCCAAAACACCAATAATCGCCGAACCATCAACAACGTTATCGCGGGATTAGGCAATGTTATTTTTATTTTAATTGGAATGGCAACCACCTTAGCCTTGGTGGTCATTTACAGCCTAACCAACATCAATGTTTCTGAACGGGTGCGGGAGCTATCAACCATCAAGGTGCTAGGCTTTTACGACCGTGAAACTACGATGTATATTTATCGTGAGACCATCATTCTCTCCCTAATTGGGATTGGTTTTGGCTACCTGTTAGGGGCTTACCTTCACCACTACCAGCTTACCGCCTGCCAACGCTATGTTTGACCCTAATTTAAAGCTGATTAACTTCTTAATCTCGGCTTTGATTCCTGGAGGCATCACCTTGGTTTTAGCCTTCATCATGCACTACAAGATTAAGGCCGTTGACATGTTAGCTGCTTTGAAATCAGTTGATTAGCTAATAAAAAGGTATTTTGTGAAAGCAAGTCGCATTCACAAAATACCTTTTTTAGTGCTTATTTTAACTTCTTTGCTAAGTCCTTGATATAACTTGTCAATTCACCTTTAACTTCGGGGTGTTTAAGCCCAAATTCAATCGAAGTCTTAAGGTAGCCAAACTTGTAACCCACATCATAGCGGTCGCCCTTAAATTCGTGAGCAAATACGCGTTGAATCTTATTGAGGCGGTCAATCGCATCTGTAAGTTGAATTTCGTTACCTGCCCCTGGTTTTTGAGTTTCGAGCATTTCAAAAATTTCTGGGGTCAAGAGGTAACGCCCAATGATGGCCAAGTCAGAAGGAGCCTTTTCAACGGCTGGCTTTTCCACAAACCGCTTAACATCGTATAATCCTGGCATGGTTTGAGCAGCTGGGTCAATCACCCCATACTTATTAACCTCTTCATGAGGAACTTTCATTACCGCCAAAGTTGAGGCGTGGGTTTGTTCGTAACGATCCATTAATTGTCTTGTCAATGGTTCTTTATCTTCCATAATATCGTCGCCAAGCATAACTACGAATGGTTCGTCACCAACGAAATCCTTGGCCATTAAAACGGCGTCCCCTAACCCACGTGGGTGTGATTGGCGGATAAAGTAAAGATTAATATCAGTCGTTTGTTCAACTAATTGTAAGAGGTCCTTTTTACCCTTTTCCTTTAAATTTTGTTCCAACTCTGGGACAGAATCGAAGTGGTCTTCAATCGGCCGCTTTCCTTTCCCGGTTACCACTAAGATGTCTTCAATTCCAGACTTCTTAGCTTCTTCAATAATGTATTGAATAGTTGGTTTATCAATAATTGGAAACATTTCCTTAGCTAAGGCCTTGGTTGCTGGTAGAAACCGGGTTCCAAGTCCCGCCGCAGGAATAACAGCTTTTCTTACTTTCATTTAAAAAACTCCTTACTGTTACTAAGCAATGGTAGCGTTAGCAACTAACATCTAGGGTTAATTATAACAGTCCTAAGCAATTTTACAAGCTCTTTAAGGATTTACCGATTTTTCCTTAAAACCAAATCCTACTTTAATAGGTAAGGGGCATCCATTTCTGGGTCTTGGGAAGTCAAAATCTTAGGACCATCCTTAGTAATAGCGATGGTGTGTTCAAATTGGCAAGAAAGGCTGCCGTCAGCAGTCCGGGCCGTCCAGCCGTTAGGGTCGTCCATTTCAGCCTCCCAAGTCCCCATATTAATCATTGGTTCGATGGTAATCGTCATCCCTTCACGCAAACGTAGACCATGACCTGCTTCACCATAGTGAGGAACGTTAGGACTTTCGTGCATCGTTGGTCCAATCCCATGACCGACAAATTCACGTACGTCGCCGTAACCCATCTCATCTTCGGTATAGTGTTGGATTGCCGCCCCAATATCACCAAGACGGTTGCCAACCTGGGCTTGGTCAATTCCTAAGTACAAGGCTTTCTTAGTTACAGCCATCAACTTATCAACTTCTGGGGTTGATTTACCAACAACGTATGACCAGCAAGAGTCACTCATTGCCCCCTTGTAGTTAACCACCGTATCGACCTTAACCAAGTCGCCGTCCTTTAAAATCAGATCCTTGCGGGGAAAGCCGTGGCAAATTTCATCATTGACGCTGACACAGGTTGCGTATTTATAGCCTTCAAAGCCAATTTGTTCTGGAATCGCGCCGTGGCTTTCAATATAGTTCTTACAAAATTCTTCAATCTTCCAGCTAGAAATTCCTGGTTTAATAATATCTCTTAGGGCAACATGCATTCCTGCAATAATTGCCCCTGATTTAGCCATATCTTCGATTTCTCGTGGTGACTTAATGGTAATCATAATTAATGCCTCCAAAAAAATTTTACCTACCCATTATAGCACGGAAACTAATTCTTGCTGTAATTATGTTTTCAGCTTGCTAAATCTGCTATAATGAGGCAGAAAGACTTTTTGAAAGAAGGTTATTTTATGGCAACTGCCAAAGTTATTTTTGCAACCATTACTGGTAACAACGAAGATATCGCTGATATTATTGCAGAAGAATTAGAAAATAAGGGTCTAGACGTCGAAGTCGAAGAAATTTCTCAGGCTGACCCTGCTGAGTTAGAAGCCGTTGACCTTTGCGTCATCTGCCCTTACACCTACGACGAAGGCTCACTTCCTGACGAGGGGATGGACTTTTACGATGAATTAGCCGACGTCGACCTTAGCGGTAAAGTCTATGGGGTCGCAGGATCTGGCGATACCTTCTACGGTGAGTACTTCTGTACCGCCGTTGACCTGTTCGGGGAAGCCTTAGCCAAGGCCGGCGCTAGCAAAGGGGCCGACAACGTTAAGATTAACCTCGCCCCTGACGAAGATGAAGATATCGCCCGCTTAGAAGAATTTGCCGACCAATTAGTTAAGGCTTTAGGGGAGTAGTCTGTGATTAAAGAGTTATTGCTTAAGTATAAAGCCGTCATCGCCTACCTCTTTTTTGGGGGCTTGACCACAATCATCAACATCGTCGTTTTCCAGGTTTGTTCCGTAAACTTAGGCATGTACTACCAGCTAGCTAACTTCTTGGCTTGGTTACTGTCAGTGCTTTTTGCCTTTATTACCAACAAGTTATGGGTGTTTGAATCAAAGTTTACCACCGTCAAGTCTTTCTTGATTGAAATGTGGTGGTTCTTCTTCTACCGCATCATCTCTCTAGGCTTTGATGCCGGCATCATGTTTATCGGGATCTCCCTGCTTCATGCTAACGGCCTGTTAACCAAGTTAGTCGACCAAGTGGTGATTGTCTTATTAAACTACTTCTTTAGTAAGTTCTTAATTTTTAAGAAACGTTAGGTTAATATTAAATAACCTCCCTAAGTAAGCACAAAGATTGATTTTAGGGTAAAATAATCTTTGTGCAAATCTGTGAGGGAGGTTTTTTTGTGCAATTTTCATTTAAGCGGAAAAATCCGCGCCTATATTTAAGCTATAGTTTGGCCTTTTTAGGGCTAGCTTCACTCATTTACGGTCTATACCTAATTACCGGCCACCAACTGGTTTGGTACATTGACGCGGCTAACCAACACCTACCAATTTTAGAAAGTTACCGCCAAACACTACTTGACTTTATTCACCATCCGAGTGCGGGCTTTCCAACTTGGTCTCCCAAAATGGGACTAGGTGCGGACACCTTTTCCGTTTACTCATACTACGTAATCGGTGATATTTTTGATTACCTAACCTTGTTAGTGCCCGCTAGCAAAGTGGTCTTAGCCTACCAAGTGCTGATTATTTTACGAATGTATTGTGCCGGCTTAGCCTTTTGTTTTTTTGCTAGCCACTTTAACTTTAAAAATAGCACAATTGTCGCCGGCGCGGCGGTCTACCTTTTCAACGCCTTTTTGCTATATGCTAACGTAGCCCACCCCTTCTTCATCATGCCCTTTATCATCTTTCCCTTGGTGATTTGGGCCCTAGAACGGGTGTTAATGCAAAAAAGCGCCTGGCCACTACTGCTTAGCTTTACCTGGATGCTGGCCAATAACTTTTACTTTGCCTTTATGCTAGGAATTGGCGCCATTATCTACCTCCTCTTGCGCCTAGCCTTTACCTATAAAAACAAGCTTAATTATCTAAAAACTTTCGGCAAATTAGCCTGGGCGAGCCTGATTAGCCTTTTACTAGCGGCGGCGCTTCTATTACCTGAATTTTTTGCAGTTACTAGCTCCACCCGGGCCGGCAGTGCCTTTGCCAACGGGCTTAAAGTTTACCCCCTATATTATTATCTAACCTTACCGGGTCAACTAATTAATGGAGCCAACCGTGACTTTTACTTTTGGTCTGCCCTAGGCTTTGCTAGCATCAGTTTTTATGCCCTCGTTTACGTCTTTAGCTACCGCAAAAAATACCCGGTCTTAACAGCTAGCTTTAGTCTGGGCTTTGTCATGTTTCTAATTCCAGCCGTGGGAGCCTTATTTAACGGCGGGATGTCCCCATCCAACCGCTGGTCACTAATGCTGTGCCTGCCGATGGCCTTAGCGGTCTGCTTCTTATTAGAAGCTTTGCCTAAGTTAGACTACCGGCTCCTAAAACGGTTTGTATGGGCCGCCCTTATTTACAGCATCTACCTTGGCGGGTATTACTTCTTTGATAGTGATAAACGGATTTTCTTCCCGCTACTGTTCTTGTACGCAAGTCTAGGAATCATCAGTTGGTTTTACTTTAAACCAGCCCGGTTTTCACAGCAGCTTCTCAGTGGGCTAATCTTACTTAACGTCTTAGCCAACGCCCTTTATTTCGAAGCGCCTTATGCGGGTAACTATTCTAATGAGCTCCTGCCTAAAAACGCCTACCAAAAGGTGCAAGCAAATAGTTACTTTGGCCTGGACCAAGATTTAAATGACCCTCTAACCTACCGGGTCTCAACCATCAGCAATAATTACTTCTTTGGCAGTAATTTTGATTTATACAACGCCTTAAACGGTAGGTTAGCCCTCCTTAATTCATATTACTCCCTGCAAAATAATTACCTGGGAAATTTTATGAACGACCTCCAAAATACTCAGTACGAGGCTACTAGACCAATCGGGCAAGTAGCCGACCGGACCGTGTTAAATAACTTCTTCGGGGTCCGCTACCTCTTTAGCCAAATTAATCAGCCTAACGCTAACAAGCTGCCAGCCGGCTATCAATTGGATAAGCTGACCCCAAAGGTTACCGACCCTAACCACAATAGTAAAAACGATACCCAGGCTAGACGTTACGTGACTAATAACAACTTTCCTCTGGTTTACTGGCAAGATCAAGCCTTTAGTCTCAAGCAATACCGGCAATTTAGTCCCAGTCAAAAAGAACGTGCCCTTGCCAGTGGAGTCGTCGTTGCCAACTCACACCTGGCCGGCTTAAAGTCAGCTTCGACTAAGCAACTATCCAGCCAGGTGTTAGAAGTACCTTACCAGTTGATTTCTAGTCGGGGTAACCTCGTCTCCAGCCAAGACCTCCTCAAACAAGATGCTAATGAGAGTTACCAACTGGTGTTAAACATTCAGTCGGCTGATAAGCAGGTCCAAAAAAAGTTGGATCAACTTTATGCTAACAGTGAGCTCCACTTAGAAATCACCGATATTTCTTATCAACCCTTTAGCCTCAAAGAACAAGTTAAGTTAGAACAACGCAACAATAATAACGACTTAACCCGGGGAATAATTGGGACTAACTCGGCTTTAACCAAGTACAAGTACTTCCGTTACCACATCTTGAAGGGGTCACCCGATGAAAGCTTCGCCCTCAATATCACCTCGAATTTAGGTACCGAAAAAATTAGCCAACCAACCCAAGCAGCTACTTCTTTCTACAAGGTGGTTAAAAATGGGACGGTAAACGTCGGTTACTTCACCAAGTTACCGACTAGTCTAACTTTAACGCCCTCTAAATTGGGCCACTACCACTTTAAATTGAAGGTAGTCGCCTTGCCACTACAAGGTCAGTACCTAAAAGAGGTCAGCCGTATTCAAAAACACGGTCTGCAAAACTTAACCTTTACCACTACCGGCTTTAAAGGCCAAATCACTACCAAGCAAACCGGGATTTTAACTTCCAGCATCCCATACTCTAAGGGTTGGTCTGCCAAGGTTGATGGTCATAAAGCCAAGGTTATTCGAACTAATACCGCTTTTTTAGGACTCAAATTACCTAAAGGACACCACCAAATCACCTTCACTTACCAAATTCCTGGTCTAGCTTTAGGCAAGAAGCTTAGTTTAATTGGCTTAATCCTACTTGGGTTAAGCCTCGTTATCAGCCTAATTAAAAGGCGCATTAGGCATAACTAAATAAGGCCGCTGAGTTCAAACGAGCTCAGCGGTCTTATTTTTATTAACTATTTAAGTAACCAAAAATATGCTAAAACTAAAATCCCTAAGATGATGCGATACCAACCGAAGATCTTAAAGTCGTGCTTCTTGATATACTGCATCAAGAACTTGATTACAACGATTGAGGATACGAAGGCTGTAATTAAACCAACCACCATAATCCACATTTCCATGGAACTAAAGACAAGCCCAAACTTAGCCAACTTGAAAACTGCGGCCCCGAACATAACCGGAATGGCTAAGAAGAAGGTAAATTCAGCCGCTACCGTCCGGGAAACCCCTAAAAGTAAAGCCCCTAAAATAGTTGCCCCTGAACGAGATGTCCCGGGAAATACTGCCGCAATCAATTGGAAGAAGCCAATCATTAAGACGGTATAATACGATAATTCTGCAATCGAGTTAATCTTAGGCCGACTCCCCTTGTGAATTGTTTCAATCCAAATGAAGGCCACCCCGAAGATAATCAAAGCTAAGGCAACGCAGACAGGATTATAAAACAACTTTTCAAAGGTATCGTTAAACTTAACCCCAATAATTCCGGCTGGCAAGCAGGCGATAAAGATTTTCACCCACATGATGAAGGTTTCTTTATCAATAAAGCGCCATAACCCTTGGGGGGCACCGATTCCATTTGCCTTGGCTAGCCTAAACGGCCAGATCCTGTGCCAATAGATTACCACTACGGCCATAATCGCCCCGAGTTGGATTACCACTTCAAACATACTATAAAAATCTTTGCTAACATCTAACTTGACGAATTCATCAAGTAAAATCATGTGCCCTGTACTTGAGATTGGAAGCCACTCTGTAATTCCTTCAACAATCCCGAATAAAAAGGCCTTAAATAGTTCTACCATGAGTCTATGTAAATCCTTTCTCTAGCTATAATTTACTAACCTACTCATTATAGGCTATCTTAGAACTTGCAAGCAAGATGCTTTTAAGGACACGCGGCTTCTTAATAAAATTTCAATAAAAAAAGCCAGCCTCACCAGCTGACTTCAAACTTCTATGCTTGGTACATATAAGCCCTCGTTTTCGGTAAATTCTTACCGCTTGGTCCCTTAGAAATTAGGTACTGGATACAGTCAATATTACCTGATTCAAACGAAGCCGCACAGGCTTGCAGGTACAGGTCCCACATCCTAATAAAGCGCTCGTCGTGCATTTTTCTAACCGCAGGTAAGACCTGGTTAAAGTTTTGGTCCCAAATTTCCAAGGTCTTTTGGTAATGCCGGCGTAAGGTCTCTAAATCAGCCACCTGCATCCCGGCATCAACAATGTGACCTAAGTTTTCTAACAAACCTGGAATATAACCACCTGGGAAGATATACTTATCAATCCAGCCATTGTAAGCCCCACCTTGTTGCCGGGTAATTCCGTGGATTAAAGCCACCCCGTCATTAGCTAGGTACTTAGCAATTGTTTGGAAATATTCGCCCAAATTTTCTTGACCAACGTGTTCAAACATCCCCACGCTGGTAATATAATCAAAGGGCTCATGCTGAATCTCCCGGTAATCTTCCAAGATAACTTCGGCTTGTTGTTCAAGTCCGAGGTCTTTAATCCGGGCCCTGACAAACTTAGCCTGTTCTTCACTTAAAGTAATCCCGACTACCTTTAGATTATACTTCTTAGCAGCAGTCAGCATTAACGTTCCCCAACCACAGCCAATATCTAACAAGGTCTTGCCTGGCTTAGGGTCTAATTTTTTCAAGATATGTTCGACCTTATTTCTTTGGGCTTGCTCCAAACTATCAGTTTCATTTTCGAAGTAGGCACAAGAATAGGTCATCGTTTTATCTAGCCACAGTGAATAGAAATCATTGCCCAAATCATAGTGACTTTGAACATCTTCTTTACTGTGACTCTTAGTGTGTGATTGCTTTGGTAAAAACTTCTTAAATTTATTATTGTTTAGAAAGCTGTCCGCGTTAGCATAAGCCGAGGTAATTAATTTTTGAAGCGAACCTTCAACTTCAATCTTGCCATCCATATAAGCCTCGCCCAAGGCAATTGACGCATTTTCAGTTAAGGCTTTTAACGAGATTTTCTCGTTAATCTTTATTTTCACCTCTGGTTTTAACCCACCGTACTGCTCAACTTTTCCGTTAGGGTATGTCACCTCAACCGGAATATTAAAAGAATGTTTCAGTAGTTGTTTAAAAAGCATATTATCTAGCACCATTCTTCTCATCCTCTCTAGCTAACAATAAACACTCTTATTTTAGCACTTTTCCTCAGCGCCCGTAAGCAATAAGCTTATTCTTTGTAAATAAATTCAGATATTTCAAAATGGAACCGGTTCAATAAACATTTCTTTTCTTAGCTACTGGTTGGCTTAAGGCTTCCACTACCTGGCTAGCGTCTAAGTCTACAAAAAATAACTCTCCCCGCGAGCGAGAAACCGCCGTATATAGCAAGCTATCGTTAGCGGCCTCCAGTACGTAAACCCGCCTAGAGCCGCTGCCTTGGGCCTTGTGAATCGTCAAAGCGTAGGCTAAAAATAAGTCCCGGTTAGCAACGTACAAGGGTAGCTCATACTCGTTACTTGCCGTTTTGACCTTAATTTTAGGCTCCTTATCTTCCAAGTGCAGCTCGGTTACAATCCCAAACTCACTGTTGGTATAACCATACCGTTGCTTTTCATCGTCATTTTGGTAAAAGACCACCTGCGCTCCCTCAAAAAAGCCTCCGTGTCCATAGTCATTCTTAAAGAAAAACGGGGTCTTGGCCTGCCCATCTTTGGTTAAAACCCGGTAGTATTGCTGGTTAATTTTACCCACCGTCAAATTCCGGTGTGCCAAAATCATGCAGTCCTCTAAGGCTGGGTGAAAATACTTATAGTTAAGCATATCCCGCTTAGCGCCTGTAAACTTACCGGCTTTCTTAGTCACCAGCTGTAAGTTTTTCGCCCGAATCGCTGCGATTAAAGCGGCTGTCTGCTTATTTTGGCACCGGAGGTTGGTTTTAAATTCGTAATAACTACCTTCCTGCTTTATTAACCTCATCAAATCACCACAAACATTGAGGGCATCTAAATCCTGGCTGACTGGTGGCAATTGCTGATCATCTCCGGCGAGTAAATAGCGGTAGCCCGGCCCTAATTTATCAAACAACTGCGCTAACATTTGGGTAGTTACCATTGAAATTTCATCAATTAAAATTACTTTGATTCCTGTTAAGACCAGCTCGGGCTCGGCTTCCAGTTTAAACAAGAGGTGTTGGACAGTATCATTTTGACTAAAGCCATGGTCCACCAAATTCAACCGGGCTTTGTGGGTAGGTGCTAGCGCCAAAACAGCGTTAGGGTCCAGTAACTTGCTGAGGGTATAGGTTTTGCCACTGCCACCTACCCCTAATAGCGAAATCACCTGCTGGTCATTTTTCTTTAACCAGTTAATAAAGCGCGCCTGTTCTTGGCTAGACCGAAATTGCTCCTGGAGCTTCCTGTAAGGAAAAGCCACCTTACTTTTTGCTTTGAGTGCCCGTCTGAGCTGGCGTTCAAAGCGACACTTGCTTGCAAGGTGGATGGTCTTACCACATTCCTTAGCACAGATAAAGCCAAATTCTTTTAGCAAATCTAAATCACTTAACTGTTCCTTAGCGCTTACGGGTAAAGTTTCCCCCGCCTCTTTTAGGCTAACTAGCCCCTGACAACTCTGCAAGTGTTCAGCCGCGACCCAGTCAAGTAAGTCATTTGCCTCTAGGTACTTAGCCACTATTTCCAGCGAAAAACCGGGCACTAGCAACAGGGAAAACACCCGCGACTTCTCCCACTTAAATTTGAAGTACTTGTCGTCTTCTAGGTAATCATTAAAGGCTGACCGGTAATACAGACTAGGTAGATAGGGTAAGTAGTCCTTATATAGGGTCCGGCCGTCCGTTAGCCTGCAGGTTAGATAGCCCGGGATGTCCGTTTTTTGTGGGTAGGTTACAGTTAATTGAAGTGTTTTCAACTCCTGAAAGCGAGCTAACAATTTAGGAGGCAGTCCGTGAATAAAAAACTTAGCCCCTTTAAAGCCGGCTTGCTTACAACTAGCAATCGGTGTCCCCTTTTTACTCAGTTTTTGGTAAGTAAAGGCCATGGTTGTCGGCTCGGAGGCTGCTTGTGTCAGCTGCTTTTGTAGTTTCGCTAGACTAGTCGCCTTTAAACCATACTTTTCAGCCTGGGCTAGATAGTGCTGGGCTTTTAAATACTGCTTTTCTTTACAAGCTAGTAAGCAAAGGTATTTAAAGGCCGGGCCAATATTTTTACGCGCCCGCCCGTCTAAATGCAATTTCAGATAGTGCTTTACTTCCTTATTTTTCCCCTGCAAATAAGCACACTTGCCTAAAAAATAGCAGACCGACTTATATTTGGGATTCAGCGCAAATATTTCCCGGAAAATAGTCTGCGCCGCTTTAACCTTCCCCGCCGCTAGCAACTGGCGAGCTTGTTGATACTTTGCGTCCATTTTGCACCTTCTTAAGTTACTTTACTAATTCTTAGAGTTTTTGTAAGTGCATTCAACTACGAAATCATGTTATAATTATGCTAACTTAAAATAAGTTCGTAATTAAAATTAAGGGGAGATGCCTGTGGTTAAAAGTTTCGTTCGTTTCTTATGGTTAGTCTTAGCCATTGTCAGTTTTGTCGGCGGGATTGTCGGGTTATTGCTACCCGTTATTCCCCAAATTCCGTTTTTCATCCTCTGTCTCTTTAGTCTGTCTAAGTTTTCTCCCCGGTTTCATAGTTGGTTGCAACAGACCAAATTATACCAAAAATACTTTTTGGGCTTCAAAAGAAAACTCCACTCCCAGGCAGATAATTTAAAGGAAAAAGAAGGCTCAATTAAGGCCCGGATCCTCACCTTCTTTTTCCAAGGTGAAATCGAGAAATAACAATAGGCTCCTAGAAAAGTTACATAGCTTTTCTAGGAGCCATTTTGTTATTCTTGCCCTAAGGCGGCTTTAAGCGCTTGGGCTAAGGCACTTTCTTGGTCTTCGTCTTTTTGGTTGACCTTTTGGAGCAAGCGGCGCTCTTCGCGCTTGGTCATTTTCTTAGAACCACGCTTACCACCACCCATTTTTTCGGTGGTACCATCGTATTTACAACGGAAGTAGTCGCCGTTTTTTCCGGCGACAATTAACATTTTACGGTGGCATTGTGGGCAGCGGTGGTTAGATACTTTGGCTTCGGCCCGACGCCGGTACGAACACTCAGGGTTGGTGCAAATTAATACTTTACCATCCCGACCATTGCGTTCCCGCAAGAAGCTACCGCACTCAGGACACTTCTTTTGGGTGAGGCTGAAGTCTTGGTACTTAGCCTGACTGTTTTTGACCTCTGACACTAAACGTTTGGTGTCGGCTTCGATTTCCTTTAAGAACTGCTTACTTGCATACTTGCCCTTGGCAATCGCTTCTAGCTGACTTTCCCACTTAGCGGTCAATTCAGGGCTGACTAGCTCTGGGTTAACTAGTTTTAAGAGCTGCTTGCCCTTAGGGGTTACCCGCAGGTGATTACCAGTCCGTTCCATCAGTTCAGTCTTGACTAGCTTTTCGATAATCTCAGCTCGCGTTGCCGGAGTGCCAAGACCATATTTTTCCATTTGGGCTAACAAGGTCCCTTCGGTTAAAGGACTTGGCGGGGTCGTAAGGGCTGCTTCCACCTTAAAATTAGGGGCAACTGCCTGCCCTGCTTTGAGGTTAGTGGTTACTTGCTTAGTTTGCCCTTGCTTCTTCCAGCCCGCTTCAATTACCCGCTCTTCTTTAAAATTAAACAAGGCCTGCCCGAATTTAACGGTAATTTTTGCTTGTTCAACCTTGTGGGCCGGGGCAAATAATCCTAAGAACCTTTCAACGATTAAGCCGTAAATCCGGTGTTCATCGTTAGAAAACTTAGCGTAGTTAGGCCGTTGCTCGGTTGGAATTAAAGCGTAGTGATCTGTTACCTTACTATCGTTAAAGACTTTACCTTGTACAACCTTAACTTGGCCTTTGGCATAGTCTTTAGCTTCAGGAAACATTTCGCTGACCGCTTGCAAGCGTTCCTTTAGGCTAGCTTTGATGTCAGAACTCAGATACTTACTATCGGTCCGGGGGTAAGACACCACCTTGTGGGTTTCGTATAGACTTTGCACTAAGCTTAGGGTCTTCTTAGCCGAATAACCGTAGCGACTATTAGCCTCCCGTTGCAATTCGGTTAAATCGTAAGGTAATGGAGCCGGTTCAACTTTGACTTTAGTCTTAATTTCACTGACTTTGCCAGGCGTTTTCCTTAACTTAGCGACTAGTTCTTGGGCTTGTTCGCTAGTCTTTAGTGCCTGGGGATTTTTTTGAACCAGCTTGGCCTTGATTCCATTAAGCTCCAAACTAACTTGGTAGTACTTTTGGGGAACAAAGCTACTAATGGCGGCTTCTTTTTTTCCGACTAAAGCTAGAGTAGGAGTCTGTACCCGGCCAGCGGATAAATTATCTTGATATTTCACTGTTAGCGCCCGGGTTACGTTTAACCCGACTAACCAATCGGCCTTAGCCCGGGCTAGGGCTGAATAGTAAAGGTTATCGTACTGCTTAGCCGGCTTAAGGTTGGCAAACCCTTCCTTGACTGCCTTGGTTGTTTGCGAGGAAATCCACAGCCGTTTAACCGGCTTGTTGAAGCGAACATACTCTAAAATCCAGCGAGCAACTAACTCCCCTTCCCGACCAGCGTCGGTAGCAATGACCGCTTCTGCGATATCCTTTCTTTTAACTAACTGGCCGATTGCCTTTAGTTGGGGCCGGGTCTTAGGTAGGGGCTTAGTGCCAATGTACTTAGGAATCATTGGTAGGGTTTCCAACTCCCACTTTTGCCACTTCTTATCTAAATCTTCAGGCATCTTAAGGGTCATTAGGTGTCCTAGCGCCCAGGTTACCACCACTTTAGGCCCTTCAAAGTAATGCTTATTTTTCTGATTGGCACCTAAGATTTGGGCTAAATCTCGAGCTACACTCGGCTTTTCTGCTAAAATTAATTGTTTCACATCAACGTTCCTTCCTTTTTCTTATACCCTAAATTTTAACACAAAAGTTGCTTGTAGTAGTAAACTAGGCTCAGGAGGTTTTTTTATGACTGTTGATATTAACTACGTTCAAAATTTGACCAAGGATGGGCAGGTTTATAATGACCTTGACCCTAAGGTGGTTGCTGCTAGGAATCACGCCTTAAAAACCGTGCGGGCGTACAATAATAAGGTTTATCACCAAAACGACTACGACTACCAACTGCTTAGGCCCCTGTTTAAGCAGTTAGGTTCCGCTCCTTATATCGAACCTAACTTTTACTGCGAGTTTGGCTTTAACTTAAGCATCGGCGATAATTTCTTCGCTAACCACGACGTGGTCTTGATGGACTGTGCCCCCATTACCATCGGTAACGACGTCAACATCGCCCCTAAGGTCGGCATCTACACGGTTAACCACGTCGAAGATCCAGTCGCTAGGGCCCACCACCAAATCTATGCCCGCCCCGTTGTGATTGAAGATGGGGTCTGGATTGGCGCCGGCGTTAACATCGTCGGGGGCGTTACCATCGGCCAAAATGCGATTATCGGCGCTGGGAGCGTAGTGACCCAAAATATCCCCGCCAACGTGATTGCGGCCGGCAACCCCGCTAAAGTTATTCGCCCCCTAAAAAACCACTAAAATAAATGCCACTTGCAAACTAAAACTTCGCAAGTGGCATCTTTTAATTAAAATATTCTTCTGGAATAAAGATTTCGCCCAAAGTGGCAGCCATAATGGCTTTAATAGAATGGAGTCTATTTTCACCTTCAACAAAGACCCGTGAATTTGGCCCTAAAAAAACCTCATCGGTGATTTCTAACTCACTGAGTCCATATTCTGCTGCGAGCTCCTTGCCTAAGGTTGTTTCTTGATCGTGAAAGGCCGGCAGGCAGTGCATGATAATCGTTTCTTTCTTACCCGTTTGCGCTAACAAGGCTTGGTTCACCTGGTATGGCAATAAGGCCTCAATTCGTTTATGAATATCCACCTTTTCCCCCATTGAAATCCAAATGTCGGTGTAAATAGCATCTGCCCCGTTAACGGCCTGCTTAGGGTCAGTGGTTATTAGCAACTCAGCCTCTGATTCAGCCGCTAACTCTTGCGCTATTGCCAACACCTCAGCTTTGGGTTGCAGGTCTTTAGGAGCCGCTAGGTGAAAATTAACCCCTAAAATGGCGGCCGTCACTAACAGACTATGGGCCATATTGTTGCGTCCATCCCCAACATAGCAGAGGGTTAAGTTAGCTAAACTTCCAAACTCTTCTTTCAGGGTCATAAAGTCAGCAATCATCTGGGTAGGGTGCCATTCATCGGTTAACCCATTCCAAACTGGCACGCCGCTGTACTTGGCTAGCTGTTCAACGCTGTCTTGCTTAAAGCCCCGAAATTCAATTCCATCAAACATCGAGCCTAAAATTTTAGCCGTATCAGCCAGTGATTCCTTATTACCTAACTGAATGTCGTTTTGACCTAAAAATTCAGGGTGTGCTCCCAGGTCATTAGCCGCCACGGTAAAAGCAGACCGCGTTCTCGTCGAGGTTTTTTCAAAGAGCAAGGCAATATTTTTACCTGCCAAATATTGATGCGGAATATGCTTTTTCTTCAAGTCCTTTAAATGCAAGCTAAAGTCAATTAAAAAATTCAACTCCTTGGCGCTGTAATCCAGCTCTTTTAACCAGGATTTACCGTAAAAATGATTTTCCATCAACTACACCCCCACTAAGATATCTTCTGCTAAGACCGCCTTGATTTCTTCAATTCCTGCCAGTAACTCTGAGGCTGGCATTGTCAACGGAGGCAACAGGCGCAAAGTATTGTCCCGGGCTGCTAAGGTCAAAACCCCGGCTGCCTGTAGTTTTTCAATCACTGCTGCCACCTTAACTTCTGAACTTAAGTGAATTCCTATCATTAATCCCAACCCAGTTACACCGGTAACACACTCTAAAGCCGTTAAGTCTTCCAAGTAATGCCAAGCAAACTCTGCCTTAGCTGCCACTGCTTCCAAAAACTCTGAATCCATCGTTGCTAAAACTTCCTTGGCAGCTGCCATCGCTAGTGGGTTGCCGGCAAAGGTCGACCCGTGACTACCAGGGCCAAAATACTTGCCTAAGGACTTTTTACCAACCATTGCCCCCACTGGAATTCCGTTGGCTAACCCCTTAGCTAAAGTAAAGATGTCTGGCTTTAAACCATAGTTTTCAAAGGCATACAGCTTGCCCGTCCGGCCCATCCCAGTTTGAACCTCGTCTATGATTAGTAAGGCGCCAACTTGCTGACACTTAGCCGCTAGTGTCTTTAACCAACTAGCGTCAGCCGCATAAACGCCCCCTTCACCTTGGACGACCTCTACAATAACCGCCGCTAAGTCGGAACTAACCTGCTCTAAAGCTTGGTCGTCGTTATACTCAGCAAAACTCACCCCCGCTAACATTGGGGTAAAGCCAACTTTGATTTGGTCATTACCCGTTACTGACAACGAACCGTAAGTCCGGCCATGAAAGGAATGGTTGAAGGCTAAAATCTTTTCTCTGCCGGTTGCCTTTCTAGCTAACTTCAAGGCTGCTTCGTTAGCCTCCGTCCCCGAATTACAAAAACTTACCAGGTAATCTTCCCCGTTAACAATTCCCTGGGCGACTTGGTCTTGCAGACTACTCTCATACAAATTCGACGTATGCCAAACCTTAGTCAACTGCTCTGCGACAGCTTGATTCAACTTAGGTTGGTTATAACCTAGGTTGCAAACCCCAATGCCGCTGGTTAAATCTAGGTACTGTTTGCCTTGATCATCCGTTAGTTCCCAATCGCTTCCTGCTACGATTTCAAAGGGAAATCTCTTGTAGGTTGGAAATACATAGTCCATTATTATCATTCCTCGCTTTCAATTTGGGTGCCTTGTTTTGCTAAACTATTGGTAATAAAAACTTGACTAATACCACTGCGCTGGGCCGTCAACGCGGCCTTGACCTTAGGAAACATCCCGCTGGTAATAATTCCTTCCTGGGCTAACTTGGCCGCCCTACTTTCACTTAGCTTGGCTACTAACTTACCGTTTGCTAGTACGCCCGCTACATCCGTTAGCAAATATAATTTCTCTGCCTTGAGCTTACTTGCCACTGCTAACGCGGCCTGATCAGCGTTAACATTTAACCACTCCCCGCTCTCCGTTAAAGCTAAGGGGGCTAGCACGCCAATTTTAGTCTTTAATTCTGCCATTAATGCTGCCTGGTTAACGTAAGTAATAGCTCCCACCTGACCATATTTGGCCTTATCTAGGTAACGCCCCTTTAACAGGTAATTACTAGCTGCATTTAGGCCCTGCACGTTAAGGTGGTGGTCACTTAACTTCTGTAATAATAGCGGCTGGGTCTGCCCCAATAAGACCAACTTAGTGAGCGCTAGCGTTTGTTCATCGGTTACCCTAACTCCGTCCGTCTTTGTAACAGGAACGTTTAACTTTTGGCACAACTTGGAAATCATCGGCCCACCCCCATGAACCAACAAAATCTGTTTCCCCGCTTGGCGCCAAGCTGCTAACTGCTCAAAAAATTCGCTAGTCAACTGGTCCAAGGCGTTGCCCCCGACTTTGATTACAATTAAATCTTTCATTTAATTCCCCCC
Organism: Ligilactobacillus agilis DSM 20509; assembly: GCF_001436215.1. GTDB lineage: Bacteria > Bacillota > Bacilli > Lactobacillales > Lactobacillaceae > Ligilactobacillus > Ligilactobacillus agilis. The sequence goes on along the minus strand of NZ_AYYP01000009.1, from coordinate 11,179 downwards.
TAACTCCGATAGGATGCGTTAATTTGCACGTACTTATAGGTTAAGTCACAGCCCCAGGCGCGCCCGCAAGCTTGCCCTGTATGTAAATCGACTTCAATTAAAATCTGATCTTGGCCTAAACTGGCTTGAAGACCTTCTTCATCGTAAGCCTGTTTTTGGCTCGCCTTTAAAATTGCCACCTGGTTGATGGCTAAATCCAGCTTAGTTACGGCGATGCTAACGTCAGTCTGACCAAGGGCACTAATGATCCGGCCCCAGTTGACATCTTGGCCAAATAAGGCCGCCTTAACTAGGTTAGATCCAACAACGGCTTTGGCAGCCACATTGGCATCCCTTTTACTCGCTGCCCCTTTAACCAACACCTCTACCAGCTTACTTGCCCCCTCACCATCACGGGCAATTTCCTTGGCTAGGTACTCTAACACGGCCTGGAAGACTTGCTTAAATTCTTGGTAATCCTGACTATCCTTAGTTAAGCTCTCGGAGTCAGCAACTGCTAATCCATTAGCCATCGTTACCACCATATCGTTCGTGGAAGTATCGCCGTCGACCGTAATTTGATTAAAGCTAGTTGCTACCTGGTCGCTGAGTAATTCTTGCAACAACTTGCCGTCTACCTTAGCGTCGGTCACCACAAAACCTAGCATAGTGGCCATCTTAGGGTGAATCATCCCCGACCCCTTGCAAAAACCAGTCATAACACACTTTTGGCCGGCTTGTTCGAATTCAAAGCTAATTGTTTTGGGGTGGGTATCGGTGGTTAGGATTGCTTCCGTAATCTTGTGGTTAGCTGTCAATTTCAAGGCGTTAATCCCCGCCTTTAACTTAGCCATCGGTAAAAATTCGCCGATTACTCCGGTCGAAGCAACCCCCACTAACTTAGGACTTATCCCCAGTTTAGCGGCAACTAGCTCTTGTTCCGTTTGGGCGTCCACTTCACCCTGGGCCCCCGTAAAGGAGTTAGCCACGGCACTATTGACAACTAGTGCTTGAAGCTGGTGGCCTTGTTCAATCGTTTGCTTAGTTAAGGCCGTTGGTGCAGCACAGAATTGATTAGTTGTATACACCCCGGCCGCACTGGCTGGCACTTGTGAGCAAAGCCAACCCAAATCTAACTTTTTCTTTCTGAGTCCACTGTGAAGTCCGTCTGCATAAAAACCCTTAGGCCAAGTAAATTCAATCTCTTTCATCTTCAAAATCCTCCCTATGGCCAAGCAGGAATAGCTGGTAACCCTAACGTTTCTTCAAAACCGAATAACTTGTTAAAGTTTTGTACCGCCTGCCCGCTGGCGCCTTTCAATAAATTATCAATCACGCTTACCACTAACACCGTGTTAGTCACCGGATTATAACTTAAACCAATGTCACAGTAGTTAGACTGAATTACATCCCTAATCGCTGGTAGGTCACTCCCGCTAAAACGTACCCACTTCTTGTCGTGATAATACTTGGTAAACACCGCCTCCAAGTCAGCTTGCGCAAAGCCTGGTTTCACCTTAGCGTAGGCACTAACCATAATTCCGCGTGTGATGGGGATTAAGGTCGTCGTAAATTGGATTGCTTCTAACTTGTCATTCCATGTTTGTAACTCTTGCACTATTTCAGGAATATGTTGGTGACAGTTAACCTTGTAAGCCTGAGCATTTTCGTTGATGTAAGCATAGTGGCTAGTTTCAGTTAATTTCTTCCCCGCACCAGCTAAGCCCGACTTAGCGTCCACGATGATTGAATCCAGCTGAAGCAAATCTTCTTTCACCAAGGGAGCTAAGGCTAAGAGGGTTGCCGTCGCATAACAACCCGGGTTAGCAATATAAGTTCCCACCGGTTCAAACTCGGCCAAACCATAGGTGGCCTGCGCTAAGAGCTTGGTAGCAGCCGCCGGTTTTTGATACCACTTTTCATAACTAGCCGCCTTTTTCAAGCGCAAATCCCCAGATAAATCAATCACGGGAAACTTAGCTTCCATAAAGACTGACGCCAACTGGCTACTGACTCCCGCCGGCGTGGCTAAAAATAAAACATCATTTTCCGCCATAATTGCTTGCGGGTCATATTCCTGCAAATATTCAGGTTGATTTTTAAAGGCCGTGACCGCTTCAGCTAGAGAGCGTCGTGGCTTACGGCTATAAAGATTCACCTTATCAACCTTTGGATGTTCTTTCAATAATTTGTATAAAGCACTACCGCTATAACCGCTAACACCTAAAATAGCTGCATTCATTCCAGTCACTCCATTCACTATAATTGAATAAAAATTAAATTATGTTCATAACTATATACCCCCGCAACTAAAAATTCAAGTCTTTTTTAAATTTTTATTCAATAATGTTACAAATAAACAATTTTTATTCATTTTTAACGGATATATTCACTTATAATGTGAATATTAACTTTTTGAATTGAAATAACTTTTCTTAAATTTAGTGCTATACTAGAGATAGGCGGTTATAACTTAGAAAGATTATAAACATTAACGAATAACTCTGATTTAACAAGATTTATCCTTGACACCACTCTAAATAAGCTATAATATTTATTTGATTAGAAAAATTATAAATAGAAGGTGAAGATATTGAAAAAGATGAGTTTAGCACAGAAAGTTAACGTCATGCGGGCCGCCGTTATGGGGGCCAACGACGGCATCTTATCCGTCGCCGGAATCGTTATTGGTGTCGCCGGGGCTTCCACCAGCAACTTCGCAATTTTCATTTCCGGGATTGCCGGGATGCTAGCCGGGACGGTTTCCATGGCGATGGGGGAATATGTTTCCGTTAACAGTCAAAAAGATTTTCAAAAAAAAGCAATTATTCAACAACAAGCTGCCTTAGCAACTAATTATGACCACGAATATGACTTTGTTTTGCAAAAATACCTAGCTCATGGAATTGCACCACGGTTAGCCAAAAGGGCTACTGAAGAAATGATGTCTAAAGACCCTTTAACAACTACCGTCCGTGAACGCTTTGGTTTTAACCCGCAAGAGTTTACCTCACCCTATGAGGCAGCCTTAGCTTCGATGATTTCTTTCCCAACCGGGTCGATTTTGCCTTTAGCCGCCATTACCCTATTTCCAGAACAAATTAAGGTCCCTGCTACCTTCTTAGCGGTGATTATCGCCTTGGCCTGCACGGGTTATCTAGCCACTCTCTTAAGTAAGGCCGACCGGTTCCACGGGGTTTTACGAAATGTTATCTCCGGTTGCATCACTATGCTGGTCACCTTCGGGATTGGTTACTTGATTGGAAATTACTAGAAAGGACCTGGTTTAAATGATGAAAAGTCTCAGCTTACCTAACTTTACTAAGAAGAAGTCCAAAGCTTCGGTCAATGAAAAATTAAACGTTCTCCGGGCCGGCGTTTTGGGCTCTAATGACGGAATTTTAACGGTAGTCGGCGTCCTCTTTAGTGTCGCCGTCGCTACCCCTAACCGCTTCACGATTTTTATCGCCGGTTTAGCCGACCTAGTTGCCTGTGCTTTTTCCATGGCTTCTGGTGAATACGCCTCTGTTAGCACCCAAAAAGATACGGAGGTTGAAACCGTCAAGGCAGAGCAAGCCTTGCTAAAAAATGATTTTGCTTCTGAGTTAAAGGTAGTTCAAGACTACTATGTTTCCCAAGGGGTTAGCGTTCAAACCGCCCAAGAGATCGCCCAGGACTTACTGGCCAAAAAACCACTTGCTACCGTTTTAGAAGTGAAATACGACTTAAAATTAGATGATTATCAGTCACCTTGGTCCGCTGCCTTTTCTTCTCTGATTTCTGCCAGCCTCGGAGGGATTTTGCCTTTAGCCGCTATGAGTCTTAGCCCCGCGGCTTATATGTGGCCCGCTACTATTTTAGCCGTCTGCATTTCCGTTTCTTTAACCGGTTTTCTTAGCGCCAAGCTAGGTGACGGCCTCGTCAAAATTGCTATCATTAGAAACCTACTGGTGGGAATCATTACCATGATTATCCACTATAGTTTAGGGATTTTACTCTAAAATAAAAGGCTTATACTAACCAGTTTGGTTAACATAGGCCCTTTATTTTTTTAATTTAAAGTCGTGCCCGTTCATAAGAAGCGTTATAGGCTTGGTAGTCATGATCATGTAAAGCCGTTGCCGCTTTCATCACCCAGTTAGGATTTCGTAACAAGGCCCGCGCCTGTAAAATGAGGTCGACTTGTTTAGTCTGAACCAGGTATTCACATAAGCCGGGGTTATCCAACAAACCTACCGCTGCCACGGATAAATCACTAGCAGCCTTCAAAGCACTGGCAAACTGTACTTGGTAACCGTCATAGAGCGGAATGTTAGGTTTAACATCCAACAGGCCCCCAGTTGAGACATCCAAACAGTCAAGCCCGGCTGCTTGCAACCAGCCCGCCACTTGTTTCCAATCGGCCATGGTATTCTCTGCTCCCGGCGCATAATCAGTTGCCGAAATTCTTAACCATAATGAGCCGGTAAATTCCGCCCGGACAGCCCGGACAATTTCGTCGACCAGGCGATAACGCTTGGCCAAAGTCCCACCGTATTCATCGTTTCTCTGGTTTGTTTTAGGTGAGAGGAACTGATTTAATAAGTAGCCATGGGCCCCGTGAATTTCAATCACATCAACCCCGGCTGCCTGGGCCCGCTTAGCAGCAGCGACAAAGGCTTCCTTGACCTCAGCGATTTCTGCTAAGCTCATCTCCTTAGGCTGCCCGTAGGTATCATTGTAAGCTATGGCACTAGGGGCCCACTTAAGCTTAGCGTCCTCTGCTTTGCGGCCGGCGTGGTTTAATTGGACCCCCACCTTAGTTCCTAATCCGTGCAAGTAGCTGACTAACTGACTGAATTTTTCTGCTTGCTGATTGTTCCACAAACCTAAGTCATTTTTAGTAATTCGTCCATCTGGCAAAACCGCCGTCGACTCAGTAATAATTAAACTGACCCCGCCAAGCGCACGCGCCCCATAATGGGCAAAATGAAAGTCAGTGGCAATTCCATCTTCTTTAGCCACTTCGTACATACACATTGGCGACATTACCACTCGATTTTTAAGGTCTAAGCCCGCCACTTGGGCCGGTTTCAATAGTTCTGACATTAACTTCACCTCGCATTAATAATTTTACTTACTAATTGTAAACTTATTCGCAATTAATGACAAATATTTTCCCTTGCTTCAAAAATGCTATAATGTAATTAACTTTTACGAGAGGTTTTTTTAATGAATAATTACTTAATTTCCATTACTGATAAAAATAAAAATGATGCCGGTCCAAAAGCCAAGCGGGATATCGAACATTTTCTCGCCGGTAAATTTCACTCTGTTACCCTAAAATATGATCTAAAAAAAGGCTGGAAGTCGCGCTTACAAAAGCTCTATTTAGCCCACGTTAAGGTGCCAGCTTTCTTTAAAAACCACCCCGACATTGACAACCTGGTTTTACAATACCCCTTGTATTCCACCTACTTGTTAGACGTCATATTAACTAACTTAAAAAAATACACCCAGGCTAAACTTTACCTGGTGATTCATGACCTAGAGTCGCTTAGGCTGTTCAAAGATAAGCCTAACTATGTCCAAAGCGAAATTAACTTCCTTAACCAGGCTGACGGCCTAATCGTCCATAACCACAAGATGATTGCCTGGCTGCAAGCTAATGGCTGTACTAGCAAACTAATCGACCTTGAGATTTTTGACTATGATAACCCGCAGCCACTACTGACTACTGATTACTATGATGCCAGCGTTTGCTTTGCGGGTAATCTGGCTAAGGCCGACTTTCTTACCAAATTAAACTTAACCAAGCACCAGCTGATTTTATTTGGACCCAATCCAAGTAACAACTACCCGCAAAACATCGCCTACCAAGGACAAAAAACGCCCGAGGAACTACCTAAGTTTTTGCAGCAGTCATTTGGCTTGGTTTGGGATGGCGATTCTCTAAGTTCATGTACCGGCACTTTTGGAGAATACATGAAGTACAATAACCCCCACAAAGTCTCGCTTTATCTTAGCTCTGGACTGCCTGTTATTATTTGGAAGGAGGCGGCCCTAGCAGATTTTGTTGAAAAACACCATGTTGGTTTAACAATTGCTGACCTCAATGACTTAGACGACCTGTTGGACCGCTTAACCCCCGCTGACTATGCTTTAATTCGCCAAAACGTAGCCGCCGTTGCTAATAAGATGCGCCAAGGCTACTACATTAAGCGAGCCCTAAAGCAGTTAAAACTCTAGACTAAAACCCCGCCTAACTACTAAGAGCCAGGCGGGGCTTAGTTTTTATTTAGTTTTCTTTTCTGCTTGCCGGTAAATTAACCAGGCTAACCCACCAAAGAAGATTGGGCCGATAATGGTCCAAAAACCAGTGACGTAATCCCCATCAAGGAATGGTTGCACACAAGTAAAGATGATTCCAAATAAAATGATTAAGAAGGAAATCAACGTAATCACTTGGGTCCAACCATGCTTTTTATAAACTTCAAACGGTTGGTCGAAGGCCTTCTTCTTAAAGATTGGAAAGGCCCTCACTAAAAACAGGTATGGAAATGAAGTTGAAACGTTGGACATGTCAGTTAGGATGGTATAGAAAGTCTTGGCTTGCCCACCCCCAAAGGAGATGAGGAAGATTAAAATACATACCAGTAAGGCTTGCATCCACATGGCAAATTCCGGAATCCCGTGCTTGTTTAGCTTAGTCATCTTTTCTGGCCACAAATGCTTGGATCCTAAGATAAATGACTTAATTGGTGAGTAAATCAAAATAAAGAAGGAGCCAACGTAAGCTAAGAACATCCCGAGTCCGACGAACCGAATGAAGATATTTCCAATCAAAGCTGAGGTTCTTGCCTTCAAGCCTAAAGTTTGTCCCAGGTAAACACCTAAATGTTGCATCATTACGTAGGTGATATTACCGAGGTTGACGCTATCGCCTGATAAGTCACGTTGCCAGTTAGTACTTACCCCCCAAAGTAAGATCATCAAGGAATAAGCGGCTGCAATCAAGAGGGAGGAAATTAATAAGCCCTTAGGGAAGGTCTTTTCTGGTTGGTCGATGCTATCGATCATCCCCCCAAGTGATTCTAGGCCGGCATAAGCAAAGATGGCATAGACCACAAACGACATTGTTGCCACCGGACTTTGGAAGGCTGGGTTAGGCGCCTTAACTAAAGAGTGGACTGTCAATGCTTCTTGCATCTGCCCGTGACTAGCAACAAAGGCGATGCCGGTTGCCACTAAAAAGACGACCACCATGGCACTGACAAAGGTCCCCCCGATGCTGGAAACCTTCGAAATCACACTCACACCCCGGCTAGCACAAAAAGTAACCAAGAGCATCCAAAAGATTCCCAATAAACCAATAACTTGGGTAGCGTTAAAGGGGCCAAATGCCCAGGTTTGAGTTAAATCTTTACCAAAGAGCATGGCTGAAAAGGGAATGTAGACCTTAGAGGAAATACTAAGTAGCCAGATAATCCAACTGGATAACCAGATAAAAGTCCCAATGAAGGCCCACTTTTCACCTAAAGTGTGGGTTAACCAACTATAAATTCCGCCTTCTTCTTCCTTGAAGGTTGCCCCATACTCAGCTAGCATCATAGCTACTGGTAAGAAGAAAAAGATGGCTGCAAAAATATACCAAATAATACTTGCATATCCCATTTGCAAAAAAGCAACCGGCATATTAGCAAAACCAAAAATGCTTGAAAAAATCATCATGATTAAGCTAAAAAGGCCAATCTTTTTATTTTTATCCATATTAAAAAATCTCCTTTGAGAAAATAACATTAGCCATTTTATCATACTAATCTTAAAATCTCCTTGGAGAATATAAGAATTTTTATTAATATCTAAAGCTTTATTATGAATATTTATTAATAATCTTTCACAAATAAAAATAAGGACAAAACGCAACCTGTCCCTATTTTTATTATTCTATTTCTTGTAATGCCGTAGCAATTGGTTGATTACCTGCAACTACAGGAATTATACGTCCATATGTCGCCACTTTATTCACAACTGTCGCTAGTACGGCTGCAACATCAGCAATTGAAATTTGCCCTGGTTCTTCTGCCATTTTAACTAGCCCAGTTCCAGGAGTAGTTACTAGGCTACCAGGTTGCACAATCGTATAATCCAATTTGTTTTGATTTATTAAATAGTTATCAGCAAAGAATTTAGCAATGTAATAATCCGTTAAGGTTTCCGGCCACTTTTCTGGCTTCAAAGAATATAAGGCACTCAACATCACAAAACGTTTAATTCCTACTTGTTGGGCGGCTTGCATTAACTTTACTGCCCCATAGGCATCTGTTTGCAACAAATCTTTGCCACGTGAACCAGCTGCAAAAATAATTGCCTCCACACCTTGAATTTCTTTAGCTAACTTATCCACAGGAGCATGTAAATCTAACGCTACTGCTGTCACATACGGTAGCTTTTCCACAGCTTCTGGTCTTCTAGCTGCTGCTAATACTTCTGTCTTTTCAGCTGAAAAAATCTTTAACACTTCTTTAGCAACACGTCCAGTGCTACCAACTACTAAAACTGCCATTTCAATCACCTCACCCCCATAATACCATACCCTTTAAATATCGTAAGCTAAAATGACTTTTAAAGCACCGCAAAGATTCTTAATAACTCAGTAGTAAGTTGCTTAAAAATACTATCATCTCTACCTTTACTTTGGCTAAGATAAATTGTACGCATTGGTGGTGTTGGTAATATATGAGCAGTAGGAATTTGTTTAGCAAATTCTTTCCATGAAACCTTAGGAATAAAGCATACCCCTACCCCTTGTAACGCTAAGGATCTTAATGTTGCTGGATCATCTGTTTCATATCGATAATCTAATTGAATTGCCTTTTCGTAAAAAAAGTCATCTAGATATTTTCGCAAAGGAGTGGAAGTATCTAACGCTATTAAATCTAACCTTTGCAATTCTTCTAATTGAACATTACCAGCTAATTTGTATCCCCCTAATAAAATCTCTTCTGTAAAGAGTGGAATATTTGTTCGTTGCTTATATTTATGTGTCGAAATAATAAAATCAAATTGTTCTAAATCTGTTGTTGGTTGGATGTGCTGGCTCAAGTTCAAACGAACGTTAGGTAAACGTTGACTAATCTGGTTTACAATTTGTGAAATAAGTGGTGACGACACCAAAAAAAGAATCGAAATTGGCTTATCTGCTAAATAGTCACTATTTGATTTTAAAATAGATACACCTTTATCAAGTAATTTTATTCCATCAGCTACATAGCTATAGAAAACTTTCCCTTGTTTAGTAAGCGCCAGTTTTTTCCCATTTCTATCAAAAAGTTTAACGTCTAATTCAACTTCAAGTTGCTTAATTGTCTTACTGATTGCTGATTGGCTAATAAAATTATTTTGCGCGGCCTGCGTCATTGACCCCGCTTCCACCGTATCAATAAAATACCTTAATTGAGTAAGATTCATATCTTTTTCCCCCAGATATACTGATCACTTTAAATAATCCTCATCATTAAACCACAAAATAGAGTCGCAATCAAAATATCGGCCGTTCCCCCTAAACTATACTGTTTTTCACTAAAAAGCTGGTCTAAATCTTTTAAATACTTTCTGCCCGCATCTTTTTTAGCACCGCCTTTAGCAAAATAAATTTCACTTTGCTTTTGCATCCAAATTAAGATTTGTGGGTTATCAGCACGTTTTACTAGGTTGGAATCAGCCACTTTACTAGCTAAAAACATTAGTGTATCTAAAATCCGCTCTTGTTTTGTGCCAGTAGTCATTTCTAAAAATGCTACTCCCTTAGCTACAGTTGGATATCCCTGCATGGCTTCACCCCTAATTCCTGTATGCCCATACTTTAGATATTGCTTTTCACCAGCAGTTAGCCCCTTTTTAGTAGCCAAATTTCGAAAATCATTCTTCAATAAATTAGGTAGCATTTGTTGGATAATTTTCTGAATCTTTATCATTGAAAACTCTGTTTGTGTTTGCTTTAAATAAGCAGTTGCAGCCACAAAAATTCCTAAAGAAAAAATCGCTCCCTTGTGGGTATTAACCCCACCCGTTTCTGTTAACATCACTTTTTCTGCGCGAATACCTCGACTACGGAGTTCCTCAAATAAAGCAGGTAATCTACCCCAAAAATTAATCCCCACATCAAAACATTCTTCGAAATAAGGTCTCAAAACTAGGCTTGAATCAATAAAAGTATAAATATCCATATCTTGGTGTGCACCATGCGTTACCGGATCTACCAATCCCGGTTTAATTGGCGTCGCAACTTCATAAAAAAGTGCTTTTTGAGCATTTAGTAATATTTCATCTTTATTCATCATCTAATCCCTTATTATTCAAATTCATCCCATGGATTTAAGCTAAGATAAGGCCCGTGATTACTTTTAATTAATATCTTTCTCCCCCTATTTTGTACATACTCTTCTAAAGAAAAACCAGCCGTTCCCCTTATAATCTGCACATCTGCATGTATGCCAAAGGAATTCAAATCTCTGAGTAAAGATGTTGCAGCAACCCGGCTTAATTTTTCCTGCTTTAGTGCTATTAAGTCAATATCGCTATTAGTTGTAACAGTCGGAATTTGGGTTACTAATTCATAAGCAGCACTACCTGAAATTCCCCAATTTAAACCGTGCTTACCTAGATATTCTCTAACTTGTGCCAGTATTTGCCAATATCTTGTATTGGTATTCTTTGGAAATTCCATCTGTAAAACATCTGTCGACTTAAGCAAGCACTTGACATTTTGTGACCTAATAAAAGTACCAAACTTCTGCGCCTTTGTCTTTCCCCGAATGCCCACTGGTATTTTATTCTCACTTTCTCCCCTTCTTATAACAGCAACTGCTTTTTTATTGACTATCTTTTCAACCCAAGCTGGCAATGGCCCGTCACATTCTAAAGCAGTACTATTATCGAATAAAACAAAATCGTGGATGTTATAGGTTACCATTGTTCTTTAACCAATCGACGGACTTTATTAGTTGCTTTACGTCCCATTTTTTGTGCAATTGAATTTTCATAGCGAAAATGTAGTGTGCTATCCCTCTTAGCCTCTGCAATTGCTTGTTCTAGTAAGTCTTTTATTATTTTAATTTTTTCTGGACTTACATCCTTGCATTTAACATTATCTACTAATTTATATCTGAAACTTGAAAGCAAAAAAGAGCATAAAAATTCTCTATTCTCTTGATATAAG
>NZ_AYYP01000067.1 GCF_001436215.1 Ligilactobacillus agilis DSM 20509 | reverse complement strand
TTTTGCGTATATCTATAGTGAAGGGTAAATTATTCTCTTTGCCTTTCAAATTTTATATAATTAAAGGAGAAGCAAATGGTAAGTAAGCAAAAAATCCGGCGCAAACTGGCCCAGGCCGACTTCACTGACGACGTCATGTTTGAGCTGGTCATGTCTCAGTTAGAAATTTGTCGCAAATTCTTAAAGGCGGTCTTACCGCAGTTAGACTTTACTAAGATTAAAGTCGTC
>NZ_AYYP01000008.1 GCF_001436215.1 Ligilactobacillus agilis DSM 20509 | reverse complement strand
GATGTTAATCATCGGCTGTCTAAGACACTGGTCCAAAAATTTGGTTCCAACACCTTATTTGTCTTAGAAGATTTAACAGGTGTTTCTTTTGAACGCACTGATTTACCTAAAGCTTTACGTAATCAAAATAAATCTTGGGCTTTTTACCAATTAGCACAATTCTTGACTTACAAAGCGCACTTAAATAGTAGTGAAGTGATTGAAGTTTCAGCTCAATATACTTCCCAACGTTGTCCTAAATGCGGAACGATTAAAAAATCTAACCGGAATCACGATTTACATGAATATCACTGCTCTAATTGTGGTTATCGCTCTAATGATGACCGCTTAGGTGCAATGAATATCCAATTATTGGGTACGCAATATATTAGTGGGCAAGAACAACCTAAATTTGAATTAACGACTAACGCGTAAACGTGTTAGTTAAGTGGGTGCTGTCAACCACCCAATGATGTAGCCACGTATAGTGTGGAAGCAATTAATTGCGTTATGACCACTGACCGTAAGGTCGTGAGCTACAAGCCTCTCACTTTAGTGAGGGGTAGTTGACCAAAATGATAATAATGTTAATGCAGACGTGGTTATGGGCAACCTCAATTTGTATGTGGATGAAAATGCCAGCAAGCCGATTACCTTAAACCTAGATGTGATTATGGGTAACGTAACGGTTTATGTACCTGCTAGCTGGCAGGTAGCTACGCAAACGGCCAACATTATGGGGGCTACGAAAATTCCGGTGGAAATGACCGACTATGCTGCCCAGCCAGACTTAATCATCAAAGGCGATGCGGTGCTGGGTTCAATTATCGTTAAACAAGTCTAACAAATAAGGCAGTGACTTTCATTGTGAGAAGTCACTGCCTATTTAATTATTATTTGATTTTCAAAGTGTCCTTAAGTTCCGTTTGAACTTTGTTTAGACTAGCTTGGGAAACCACTTCGTAAGAAACACCGTCAATCATCTTGCCCGTCCCTTGGAGTTGGACTTGTTGGATGTTATCATCAGCGCCTTTATATTCAGTTACTAATGACTTAATTTCGCTAAAGGTTAAATCAGTTGTCATGTTAGCTGAGACGGCGTTTAAGATTTGCTTGTACTTAGACAAATTATCAATAGTAGCTAATTTATGAACAAGTGCGATAGTAACTACTCGTTGTCGTAGTTGCCGACCATAATCGCCCCGGGGATCTTCATACCGCATCCGGGTATACGCCAAGATGTTGTTCTTATCAATCGTAACCTTACCCTTCTTGAAGTGGTAACCAAGGTTGGTGAAGTCGAGGTCGTTGTCAACTGTAATTGGACCAACGGCTTCTGATAACTGAACTAAGCCCCGCATGTTAAGTTTAATATAGTGGTCGATAGGGACATCAAGGTAATTTTGCAAGGTATTAATTGCCCCGGAGACGCCACCGTAAGCGTAAGCGGCATTAATCTTATTGTTTTCACCGTGACCGGAGATAGCAACCTTGGTATCACGGGGAATGGAAACCAAGCTGGTCTTATCTTTAGAAACGGCAGCTACCATGATGGTATCAGAACGTCCTTGGTAAGTCCGCCCGTATTCACCAGTATCGACCCCGAGGATTAAGACGGAGAAAGGATCGCCGGCAGTCACATCAGCGGCTGCTCCCTTGCGGATATCTTTATGTTTAACTTGTTTATATGTACTTTGAATGGCTGATTTAGTATCGGTGTAAATCTTGATGGCACCGGCTGCCCCAATGATGATGACAAAAGCTAAAATCCCTAATACCCATTTCATGAGTCGGCGACGCTTCTTGTTTCTGTGGTGGTGATGGTGCTTATGCGTCCGCAACTCATCTGTGTCATGTTTCATAAAAAACAACTCCTATAATTAAATCGTGTAAACACAAGTAATAGTATAGCACATTCACAGTAGGAATGTATGCGCTACATATTAAGAATCGGCTATCTTTTCTAAAATTTTAAGTAGTAGAAATTTTATTTTTATAATGCGGATGTGCTAAAATTAAGAGGGAAAAATTCAATTTGAAGGAGCAGATAAGTTAATTGTCACTTTTACAAAATTTATACGGACCATTTTTTGAATTGGAAAATTGGAAAACGGTTATTACTTCGGGCCAAGACTGGATGATTATCCTGTCCTTAGTTTTAATCGAGTGCTTGCTTTCGGTTGATAATGCGATTGTCTTAGCAGCTCAAACCCAAAAGCTACCTGACAAGGTCCAGCAGGAAAAATCCTTGTTTTACGGCTTGTGGGGCGCCTATATCTTCCGCTTCCTTTTAATCGGGGTAGGGACCTATTTGATTCACTTTTGGGAAATCAAGGTGATTGGGGCAGGGTACTTGATGTATCTGGCACTAAGTCACTTCTACCATATGGCTCACCCAGTCGCTAAGCAGAAAAAGAAGAAGGAAAAGAAGCGAATTTTACCCCTCTTTTGGTCGGTAGTTGTTTCGATTGAGGCGATGGACATTGTCTTTTCAATCGATTCAATCTTAGCCTCCCTGGCAATTTCAACTAACCCGGTGATTGTTTTAATCGGGGGCCTAATTGGAATTTTAGCGATGCGGGGGATTGCGGAGGTAATCATGAAGTTGATGGATATTGTGCCTGAATTAGAAGTGACGGCTTACTTCTTAATTGCCTTAATTGCCATCAAACTCTTCTTAACAATTCCGATGATTGAGATTGAAATTCCGGCGGCTATCTTTGGAGCGTTGGTGTTAATTTCTCTAGTCGCAACGGTAGTGGTGCACCAGTTCAGACACCAAAAGTAAACGAATTTTAAAGAAAGTTTGTTTTTTTATCAAGTTATCTTAAAAGGACTACTAATTGCCAATTAATTGGGTATAATTTAGGGGACTTGAGAGTAAACGAGGTAAAGAAAATGGAATTTTTAAAGGGTTTAGTTTGGGGATTGTTGTTTTCAGCCCTAGCATGGACGGTGTTAGTTGTTAGCGTCGTTCAATTATACTGGTTATTTTAGAAAAAAGTTAACGTTGGTCCGCTCTTGTTGCGGGCCTTTTTTGGTTAAACAGGCTAATTTACAGAAAAGCCTTGAAAAAGCTTGAAAAATTGTATAAAATGAGAAGATGCATGGATAGACGAAGGGAGGTTTAACACATGTCACAAAACACACACGTTGGGGTAGCTAACGATCGTCGTCCTGTTAACTCCAAGAACATTAAGAAGCGTCGCGCTCAACACCAAGCTGTTTTAAACTTCTTGAAGGAACGCGAAGAAGCTGAAAAAGAATCTAAATAAGGGCAAAGCGTGCTAGCCACGTGGAGCTCGACTCTAGTTTAGGTGAGCTGCTTAACTCGAGTAAGTAGTTAAAACTAGGGACTTGTTCAATTAATTGAAGATTAAATAGCTCCACATGGGCCCTCTTTGGTGCACATGTGGATTTATTTTTGTTTAAAAGTTGGCTAGCACTAACTTATCCAGCCTTTCTAGGGTATAATTAAGTAAAATGCCTTGAAAGGAAGGTAATTTAATTATGCGGATTAATGTAATTCAACATACTCCTAACGAGGGACCGGGAGCGATTGCTGATTGGGCCCACGAACACGGGCATCAACTCTATATTTACCATCCCGTTCATTTTGACTGTGGTTTACCCACTGCGGCCGAAACCGACCTTTTGGTTATTTTAGGTGGACCAATGAGTGTCAACGACAAGGATGAGTGGATTTTAGAAGAACGAGCCCTAATCGCTAAGATGATGGAAGTTCATAAACCGGTCTTTGGTGTTTGTTTTGGGATGCAACAAATCGCCATTACGATTGGGGGCGAAGTGTCCAGTGGGCCTAAAGAGGCTGGCTGGGGGATGGTGGAAAAGACCAGCAACGTCATTCCAGAAATTCCCGTGGCTTTGACGGCACTTCACTGGCATGCTGAGCAATGTCATTTTCCGCCTTACATCGCTCGGGAAATAACGACCCTATTTAGCAGTGAGTACACTGAAAATCAAGGAATTTTGGTGGGAGATAATGTGATTGGCTTGCAATTTCACTTCGAAACCTTGGCGGATAATGTCAGAGAAATTGTCATCAACGATAAGGATTATCTCCGGGGGTCAGAATTTAAGCAGTACCCAGACGAAGTGATGGCCTACCCGGTTCCGCCTGCTAATAAGCAAACATTATTTAAATTGTTGGATTTTATTACGCATAAGTAGAAAGGATGGTTTATGTGGGAATCAAGGATGATTCTTTTAACCAGCTATTAGAAGAGGAAAAGAAATTGCAGGCACAAATAGATGCCTTACAAAAACAATTAATCGAAAATGAACGGCAAAAGCAAGCGGCGATAGATGCCTTATTACGTAAGGAAGTGCTGAATTTGTTAGGCTTTAAGCCAACGGATTTAAAGCAACCAGCCGATGTCACCAAGGTTACGGATAAATTGAGTCAGTTGCTAGCAACTAAGAAGAAGGCAGAAAGCAACCGGCGGCAAGAAGGTCAAACCGGCAACTATGTGATTCGCGAAAATAAGGCTAAGAATCGCTTCCAACAAGCTAATTCCAACCAGGTATTACGCTTAAATGCACCTAAGAAGGTGGAGAATCCTACACCTAACGCGCGGACGGTCACCAATTTAGACGAAGCTTTATACGAAAATATTCCGACTGATGATATTAACCGGGCCCGGAATTCTTTAACCGAAGGTATTCAAAAGAGCTATAAACTAGCTACGGCTAGCTTGGAATTCGACACGGAACGAAACGTCTTTGTGGTTAATGATAACAAGACCCGCCTGGGCTTTACGCAACCACGGACGCAAAAGATTCCGACGTTAAGGGTTGATGGACGGGGTCGTCCTACCAAGGCAAGCATGTGGATTGTTAAGGCTAACTTGCCAAGGTTAAGCAATAAAGAAGCAATTAAAACTGATCCAGTTGGCTTTGCTGAAGGCTTTACCCGGGGACACTTGATTGCGCGGAGTCTGTTCGATGACCGGGTATTCAAGACTAAAAACACTAAGCGGACAAACCTAACTCCCCAAACCCAGTGGTCTAACGGGGTATTGCAAGCTGAGATTGAAAAGGAAGTTTTAGAGGCAGTCAAGAGCCATGACAATGTCCGCTACCAAGTAGAACCCCTTTACCATAGTAGCGGGGAGGTTATTCCGCGTTGCTACCATATTCAAGCCCGGAGTCGGGATGGTAAATTTAAGCTGAATGTCATCGTGCCTAACGTTGAACCAGGCTTTAAGATTAACTACGCTACCGGGACAATGACCCCGGCAGATTAAGTGAGGTAAGTGATGAAAAAAGGAAACCTAATTCAGTGGGTGGTGGCAGTATGCCTAGTATTAGTGACGGCTTACACCGCGGTTCATGTCCACCATGCTAACCAGAAGAATGCTATTAAAATGGCTAAGCAAGCCAAACTGGATAAAAAGGCCGCTAAACGGGAGAAACAATTATTAAAAAAGATTAAGCGCCACGAACGCAAACCGCTTAGTTATGAACTCTCGTCGCTGACGATGCCTTACCCTAACGTTAGGGCTAAACAATATCATAACACTAAAAAACACCCTTACAGGTTATGGGTTGAAGTCTCCTTAGCTAAGCAACGTGTCTACATTAAGTCTGGGCGCTACACACTTTATACAATGAATGCTTCGGCTGCGAAGAACTATGACAAGGGTCAAAAAGAGTATCAAAAAACACCGTTAGGTTTATTTAAGCTCGATAAGAACCGGGGGCAAGCTTACTTCGACGCTACCAGGGGTTATGGAGCTAAGAGTTGGGTCAGTTTTACTGACGGGGGCTTGCACCGCTTCGAGTCGGTACCTGTCAATAAGGACGGCCAGGTAATTAAAGCAAGCGCTAAGCAACTAGGTCAAAAGGTAACTAAAAAGCACAATGTTAAGGCTTACGGGTCAATCCGTTTGTCGTTAGCTGATGCCCAGTGGTTTGCTGAAAACATGCCGGCCAAAACGCCAATCTTTATCCACCAAGACCCTAAGAACCATTTTCCAGATGATTACGAAGAGTAGGCTATAAAAAAGGCTAAGCTATTGAAAGGTAATTTGTACTTTCAATAGCTTAGCTTTTTTAATCAGTAATAACGACCTTAGTACCCTGGGGAACATTTTGATTAATCCACTTAGCATCGGCAACTGAGAGCCTAATGCAGCCGTGGGAAGCCGGTTTTTTACCCAGCTTTTTGGCTTCTGTCACCTTGTAGTTTCCGTTGGCATCGGTGGGAACCGTGTGGAAGAGGTACTCGCCGTGGTTTAACCAGGAAGTCCAGTAGTTAGCCCCCTCGCTGAGGGTGGGATTATAAAAGCTATCCCCGCGTTCGGCTTGAATGTAGTAAGTCCCGGTTGGGGTGGTAGACTTCTTTTTGCCGTCGGCTTGCCGTTCGTATTCACCGGCGGAAGCATACATGGTGTAGACCACCTTTTTGCCATCCATTAGGTAGACCCGGTTCTTGGAAATAACCACCTTAATCCAAAAATCATTCAGTTGCTTTAAATTAGGGTAGGCCACGGTTTCAGAAGGTAAGCGCCAGTTAATCGGGGTCCGCATAACCGTTTTTTTAGGGCTAACCTTAGACTGGGCGCGACTAGATAAGGTAGTTGCCTGATTTAGCTTGACCTGATGATGGTAGTAGTAAGTAGCTCCTCCTATGAAGAGCAATACTAGTAAGATTAATTTAAAAAATTTACGCATAAAAGTCCCTCTAATGCTTGATTTGCCTTTATTATAGGAAGTTAACCTGGTGGGTGCAAGCTTTGCGACTTAAGTCTTACACAATCTTAATTAACTTGTCTTGTTGAAGGATGAGAGTACAATAAAATTGTATTTATAAAAGATATTGGGGGCGTCCATGATGATGGAACAAGCATGTACAACAATTTTAGTCGGCAAGAAGGCGACGATTGATGGCTCAACGATGATTGCGCGCAATGACGATACCTTTTTACCCCTAACACCGCAAAGGTTTATTATGCAACCTGCTGTGAAGAACCGCAAGGAAACTTGGGTTTCAAATAAAAATGGCTTTAGCGCACCTTTGCCTGCTAAAGGCTACCGGACCACGATGACACCTAATGCCGACGTAGCCAAAAACGGGGTCTTTGGTGAAAGCTCAATCAATGAAAAAAACGTGGCCATGTCGGCGACGGAATCTGTTTACGGTAACCCGGCTGCGCTAGCTCACGATCCGTGGGTAGAAAATGGACTAGCAGAAGACTCAATCCAAGACATGGTTGCACCCTACATTGATTCGGCCCGAGACGGGGTTGAGTATTTAGGAAAGTTAATCAAGCAGTATGGTTCTCCCGAAGGTAACGGGGTCTTATTTAGCGATAAAGATGAAGTGTGGTACATGGAAATTGTTACCGGCCACCACTGGGCTGCTACCAGGATTCCTGACGATTCCTACGCTATCTGTGCTAACCAGGTTGCGCAAGACTACATTGATTTTAAGGACTCTAAAAATTATTTATGGTCAGATGGACTAGAAGAATTTGTTGCTAAGTACCACCTAAATCCTAATCCTCACGGTAAGTTTAACTTTAGGAAAATTTTTGGGACCGATAACGAAAAGGACCGGCATTACAATACGCCCCGCGTGTGGTATGGGCAAAAGTTATTTAACCCGGAAGTTAGCCAAGAGCCCGAGTCAAGTGACCTACCATTTTTGCGAAAGGCCAACCGGCTTTTGAGCGTTGCAGATCTGCAGGCGGTTTTAAGTTCACATTACAATGAAACGCCCTTTGATCCGTTAGGTCATGGAAGCGAGGAGGATAAGCGGAGATACCGGCCGATTTCTTTAAACCGGACGCAAAACTCCCATGTGTTACAAATCAGAAACGATGTACCTGAAAAACAAGCGGCTTTAATGTGGATTTGCTTTGGGGTGCCAACGTTTACACCTTACCTGCCATTTTATACCAACGCTAATGATACCGACCCATCTTGGGCTAACACCCCACTCAAATTCGATATGACTAGTGCTTACTGGATGTACCGGGCTCTCTCGATGTTAACCGAATCGCACTACTCAAACTTTATCCAAGCCAACCGCGACTACCTAACGGCTGCCCGCCAAGCGCAACTGGCTCACCTAGAAGCAACTGATAAGGTGGCTAAGAAACTAGAAGGCAAAGCTTTAACCGACTATTTGACCAAGCAAAACCATAAGTTAGTAGCGGATATGAGGAAACGGACGGAAGAACAGATTGCTAGTTGCATTACTGAAGGGCTAACCTTGTCTAAGCTCACTTTCAATATGGACATTAACCTTTAATTTCGTGTAAAATGGCTGACAGAAGGATGTGGACATATTGAAGATAAGAGTTAAAGATTTTTTAGCAGCTGGAGAGGCGCAGACTTTTGCTAGCCAAGAATTTAGTGCTGACTTAAAGCAAGTTCAAGCTGACCTAAAACAAGCCTTGGGGCAAGTGGTTACGGCCTTTTTGGAAGAAGTGGCTGACCATCCCCAAAACTTAGCCCAGGTAAGTTTAACTATTAAGGGTGATAGTGACTTCAAGTTGTTTTTAGAAACCGGGATTATTAACTTGGCTTTCAGAGATATTAAGCGGGTGGATAATTTCTTTAGTGACGAGGAGGCAGAAGTTCCTCTCAACGTGTATCTAAGTTTTGAAGCGCCGGGCTTGAATGCGTCTGGTTACCGGATTGATGAAATTACGGACTTGGCCAGCGCCCAAGCTAAACCGGCTAAGTTTTTAGGCCTAGTGGTGGCTCAGTTTGAAAGTTACCTGGCAATGCTAGCTGCTAGTGAGCAAGAAAACACAACGGAAAATGAAAATTAGTGAAAAGCAAGCGGATTTATTAAGTAGTCCCGCTTGCTTTTTTAGTTGATTTTTTGCAAAATGAAGGAAGACTAATGCTAAGAGAGGAGTTTTTTTATGAAAAAGAATGGTTTTTCTGTGAAAACAGTAGTTGCAATTGGAATTGGGGCGGCCGTGTTTGTGATTTTAGGCCGGTTCGTGTCGATTCCAACCGGAGTAGCTAACACAAGTATCGAAACAACCTATCCCTTTTTAGCCTTGATGGCCTCCTTATATGGGCCGGTTGCCGGTTTTTTGATTGGGTTAATCGGACATACGATTAAGGATGCGACTGCGTATGGGAGTCCATGGTGGTCATGGGTTATTTGTTCTGGCATCATCGGTTTAATCTTTGGGCTAGTAGGTTCAAGGTTTGACCTCAAGCACGGTGAATTTAAGTTAAAGCAAATTTTAAGTTTTAACCTGGTTCAAGTAGTGGCCAACTACCTAGTATGGGCCCTAGTTGCTCCATCGCTTGATATCTTGATTTACTCTGAACCAGCTAATAAAGTTTATCTGCAAGGGATTGTGTCTGCGACTGCCAACGCTATTTCCGTTGCGATTTTAGGAACCCTCTTGCTCAAAGCTTATGCAGCCACTCGGACTAAGAAAGGATCACTAAGAAAAGACTAAGCTATGACAGATGCAATTATTGACTTTAAAGACTTCTCTTTCCGCTATGAAAGTCAAGCCCACCCAACTTTAAAAAATATTAATTTGCAGATTTATCCTGGCGAAAAAATTTGTATCTGTGGTCCGTCTGGGAGTGGTAAGTCAACCCTACTGCAATGCTTAAACGGTCTAATTCCCAACCAGTATGAAGGTGAAATCAAGGGGCAGGCATTAGTAGCAGGAAAGGATATTACTAAGACGACTATGTTTGACCTCTCCTTTGAAACGGGCACGGTTTTGCAAGATACTGACAGTCAGTTTATTGGCTTGACCGTGGCAGAAGACATTGCTTTTGCCCTGGAAAATGATGGGGTAGCTAAAAGCGAGATGCAAAAACGAGTAGCTAAGTGGGCTAAGCGGGTCAACTTAGCTAGTCACCTTAACTACCGGCCCCAAGAATTATCAGGGGGTCAAAAACAAAGGGTGTCTTTAGCTGGGGTGTTAATTGATGAAAGTCCCTTACTTTTGTTTGATGAACCCCTCGCTAATTTGGATCCAGCCAGTGGCCAAGCGACGATTGATTTAATCGACGACTTGCACCGTCAGGAAGACGTAACGGTTGTAATCGTAGAGCACCGCTTAGAGGAAGTTTTGACTAAGCCAGTTGACCGGGTAATTGTGATTAACGATGGGCAAATTGTTGCTGATTTGCCGCCGGCAGAGTTATTACGGTCTGACTTGCTGATGAACAGTGGTATTAGGGAGCCTCTTTACGTGACCGCGCTCAAATACGCTGGCGTTGATTTGAATGAGGTTAAGGGCATAGAGTCAATGGCTAGTCTTTGCTTGACGGATGAGCAAGCCCAACAGTTGGCTGACTGGCAAGCCCAGCAGCCAGCTGAGACTACTCAAAAGCAAGCCCAACCGCTACTAGAAGTAGCCGACCTTTCTTATCAATATCTGCCCCAAAATCCACCGGCCCTAAAGAAAATTTCCGCCCAAATTAAGCAGGGGGAAATGCTAGCGGTGGTGGGTCGCAATGGAGCCGGCAAGTCGACCTTATTTAAGGCCTTGTGTGGCTTTATTACCCCAAGCGGCCGCATTAGTTGGCGGGGGCAGGACCTACAAGCTGAGTCTATTAAGGAGCGGGCTGATAAGATTGGCTATGTTATGCAAAGTCCTAACCAAATGATTTCTAAGACGATGATTTTTGATGAAGTGGCTTTAGGATTACGGTTACGGCAGGTGGAAGAAGCAGAGGTTAAAAGGCGAGTGCTGGCTGTTTTGAAGGTCTGCGGCCTATATGAATTTCGCAACTGGCCGGTAGCCGCTTTGAGCTTCGGGCAAAAAAAACGGGTGTCGATTGCTTCCATCTTAGTCTTAGAGCCCGAACTGTTAATTTTAGATGAACCTACGGCTGGCCAAGATTTTCGCAATTATACTGAGATGATGAAGTTTATTACCGCCTTAAATCAAGCCGGTCAAACAATCGTAATGATTACCCACGACATGCACTTGATGCTAGAGTACGCCAAGCGAGCCTTGGTCTTTAGCGAAGGACAGTTATTAGCTGATTTAAGTCCGGCAGAACTTTTGACTAACCAGTCCTTGATTAAGCAGGCTGCCTTAAAGGAAACAAGCTTGTATCAACTAGCTAAACTAGCTGGATTACCAGCTGAGACTGATTTTGTGGCTAATTTCATTAACTATGAAGAAAGGAAGCGACGTGATGAATGAGCATCAAATTTTAGGATACATTCCGAAGCAAACCGTTATTCATAGTTTTAATGCGACGGCCAAGTTATTCTTTGTCTTAGCCGTTTCCTTTGCATGTATGACTACTTATGATACCCGCTTTTTATTGGTAGTGGGAATCTGTTCAACTTTTATCTTTAAGTTAGCTGATCTTAAGTGGAATCAGATTTCCTTTGTGATTAAGTTCGTCTGCTTTTTTTCAGTCCTAAACATCTTAGCGGTCTTTGTTTTTCAGCCAACCTATGGCCAAGAACTTTATGGGGCTAAGCAGGTTTTAATTTCAGCCGGTTATTTTACTTTGACTAGCCAAGAGCTGTTTTACCTAGCTAACGTGGCCTTAAAGTACTTTTGCACGATTCCCTTGACCTTAGGCTTTATTTTGACAACTAATCCCAGTGCCTTTGCAGCTAGTTTATCTAAGCTAAAGGTGAGCTATAAGGTTAGCTACGCCGTTTCGCTAGCCTTGCGCTATATTCCTGATATTCAAGCGGACTACTTTGCCATTTCACAAGCCCAACAGGCCCGGGGCTTTGAAATGTCTAAGAAGGGTAAGTTCTTTAACAGGATGAAAGGGGCCTTACAAATTGTCTTGCCCCTAGTCTTTTCAAGCTTAGAGCGCATCGAAACAATTAGTACCGCCATGGAATTAAGGCGTTTTGGGGCTAAAAAGAAACGGACCTGGTATGTGGCTGAACCGTTTAGGACGCGGGACTATTTATTAGTAGTTAGTGGCCTAGTTTTATTCATAATCAGTTTGATTCTCTTTAAAATTAACGGGGGACGCTTTTATAACCCTTTTAAATAATGATGATAAGCTAGCCTGGCTTTTTGCGGGCTAGCTTTTTTTAAAAATCGGTCAAAAGCTTAAGACTGTTGTAAATTAGTGAATTTAAATTGACTAACGTAAGCGCTAACACTAGAATGGAGGTAGATTATGAAACGACTGTCGCATTAGATAGTTGTTTAGGAAGGGGACTTTCTTATGTATTATTCAAATGGTAATTACGAGGGTCATGCACGCCCTAAGAAACCAGCAGGAGTAGAGAAGAAGCGGGCCTACATTGTCGGCGGGGGCTTAGCCGGTTTGTCTGCAGCCGTCTTTTTGGTGCGGGATGCACAGATGCCTGGAGAAAATATTCACATTTTGGAAGAATTGCCGGTAGCCGGTGGCTCCTTAGACGGGGCCTTGAAGCCGGGATTAGGTTACGTTGTCCGGGGTGGTCGTGAAATGGAAGATCACTTTGAATGTATGTGGGATATGTATAGTTCCATTCCGTCGCTAGAAATCCCTGGTGCTTCCTACTTAGATGAATATTATTGGTTAGATAAAGACGACCCTAACAGTTCTAACTGTCGCTTAATTTACAACCGGGGTAACCAAGTTCCAAGTGACGGTCAGTATCAATTAGGTAAGCTATCCAATGAATTAGTAAAGCTAGTCTTGACTCCGGAAGATGATTTAGAAGGAAAGACTATTGAAGACTGGTTTTCTGCCGACTTCTTTGAAACTAACTTTTGGACTTACTGGGCAACCATGTTTGCCTTTGAAAAGTGGCACTCTTTGATTGAAATGCGGCGCTATATGATGCGCTTTATCCACCATATCGATGGTTTGCCAGACTTTACGGCCTTAAAGTTCAACAAGTATAACCAATACGAATCAATGACTAAGCCACTCTTGGCCTACCTTAAGGACCATAAAGTTCAGTTTGACTATGATTGCCAGGTGGATAATGTTGTGGTTGATACAGCCGAAGGACAAAAACACGCCAAGGAGCTGCAGCTAACCAAGGCTGGGAAGAGTGAAGCGATTAGTTTAACCGATGATGACATTGTCTTTGTAACCAATGGGTCAATTACAGAAAGCTCAACTTATGGAAGCCATGAGACTCCCGCTCCACCAACCCATGAGTTAGGTGGCTCCTGGCGTTTATGGCAAAACTTAGCTAAGCAATCCCCTGACTTTGGTAATCCAGATGTCTTCTGTCAAAATCTACCAGAGAGAAGTTGGTTTGTTTCTGCCACGGCTACAATTAGGAATCCCCAAATTGAGCCTTACATTGAACGGCTAACCAAACGCGACCTCCATGCCCATAAGGTTAACACTGGGGGAATTATCACGGTCACGGACTCTAACTGGATGCTGTCTTGGACAATCCACCGCCAACCACATTTTAAGGGCCAAAAGGAAAATGAGATTGTCGTTTGGATTTACGGGCTGTATTCAGACACTAAGGGAAACTATATTAATAAGAAAATCACCGAGTGTTCTGGAAAAGAGATTACAGAAGAGTGGCTCTATCATTTAGGGGTACCGGAAAGTCTAATTGCTAGCTACGCCAAGGAAGAGTCAATCCAAACCGTTCCTGTTTACATGCCATTTATTACCAGTTACTTCATGCTTAGAAAGAAAGGCGACCGGCCGGCAGTTGTTCCAGAAGGATCTGCTAACCTGGCCTTTATTGGGAACTTTGCTGAGTCTCCAAGCCGGGATACGGTCTTTACGACTGAATATTCTGTCAGAACGGCGATGGAGGCAGTTTACAGCTTGCTAAATGTTGACCGGGGTGTGCCGGAAGTCTTCAATTCAATCTATGATATTCGTGAGTTGATGCGGGCAATGTACTATATGAACGACAAGCGAGGCCTAGCAGAAATGGACCTAGCCTTGCCGGTGCCTAAGCCGGTTAAGAAGGCCTTGCTAAAGAAATTAGAAAAGACTTGGTTAGGCGAGCTTATGCGCCAAGAACATTTACTTTAAGTTGAGAGGCTAATAATTCCGCAAGCACGGTTAAGACGCGTGCTTGCGGAATTTTTTTTGAAAAAACACCGGGTGTCAAGCAATTTTTTGACTTTAAATTATAATTCGATTAGCTTGACACCTAAAAGAGTTACTAAATTGTGCGAAATTTATTTCCGCAGGTATGTTAACTTATTAAATTGAAAAAAGCTTAGATAATTATTGATATATTGGGAGGTTGGCCGGGGATTTAGAATGAGACAAAGTAACAAGAATAATGTTAGCTTGCCGTAATTAAATTCACAAATGTGATTAGTGTAATTTTTTATAACATGATAGAATGATTAAAAAATAAGAAGAAATCACGAAGGAGGATGTTTTTATGAGCGGGAAGTATTTGCGCAGGTTTAACTCAAACAAAGCAGAGTATAGTTACTATGACATTGGGGCGTATTTAAAAGAGCAGGGGCAAGCTGTTGCAAATCTTCCCTACTCACTGCGAGTCTTATTAGAATTAACTTTACGTCAGAGTGCGCGTAAGCCAGAATTAGCTCCGTTTTTAAAGCATTTTTGTGACTGGGACCAAAAGCACGACCAAGACATTGCTTACAAGCCAGAACGGGTCATTCTCCAAGACTTAACGGGCGTTCCAGCCTTAGTGGATTTAGCAGCGATGCGGGCAGAGGTCAAGCGCCAGAAAGGTAATCCAAGCTTGATTAATCCAGATGTCCCCGTTCACCTAGTGGTGGACCACTCCGTTCAGGTTGATATGGCAGGAAACGACCATGCCTTAGCCTATAATATCAAAAAGGAGTTTGAACGTAATCAAGAGCGCTATCACTTTTTGAAGTGGGCACAAAAGTCATTTGAAAATTTAACCATCATTCCGCCTGACACCGGGATTATCCACCAGGTAAACATTGAATATTTGGCCGATGTCATTAGAACTGATACCGCCGGTCTAGCTTTTCCTGATACCTTGGTTGGAACCGACTCGCATACGACCATGGTCAACGCTTTAGGGGTATTAGGCTGGGGTGTTGGTGGGATTGAAGCCGAAGCAAGTATGCTGGGGCAGGAATCTTACTTCCCAATGCCTAAAGTAGTGGGAGTCAAACTCACAGGAAAACTGGCTGAATTTGCGACGGCAACCGATTTGGCCTTAACCATTACCAAGTTGTTGCGGACCCATAATGTGGTCGGAAAATTTGTTGAATTTTTCGGTCCCGGCCTAGCGAGCTTGCCGTTAGCCAACCGGGCAACGATTGCTAACATGGCGCCCGAATACGGGGCAACCTGTGGCTTTTTTCCGATTGACGATCAGACTTTAGCCTACCTTAAGCTCACTGACCGAACTGCGACTCAAGTTAAGTTAGTGGAAGATTATGCTAAAGCTAACCACCTCTTTTATCAGGCGGATGTTACCCCAACTTACTCGGAGCTAGTTGAGCTAGATTTGGCGACCGTTAAGCCAAGTCTAGCGGGACCAAAACGGCCCCAAGATTTGGTCGGCTTAGACCAAGTAAGTACTAATTTCCGCCAATACGATGACTTAGCAGATTATCAGCTGGAAATCGAAAAAAATCCAGTTAAATTACGGCCTGGTGCCTTAGCCTTAGCGGCGATTACCAGCTGTACTAACACCTCTAACCCCGAAGTGTTAGTGGCAGCGGGCTTGCTAGCTAAACGGGCTTGTGAGTTAGGTTTGAAGGTGCCAGCTTATGTGAAAACGTCACTAGCGCCTGGTTCACGGGTAGTGACAGCTTATTTGAAGACGACCGGGCTTCAGACTTATCTAGATCAACTAGGCTTTAATGTGGTTGGTTATGGGTGTACAACCTGCATCGGAAACTCAGGTAAGTTGCAAGCGGATTTGCAGGCGGCTTTGGAAGCAAGACCTTACCCTGTTAGTGCGGTTGAAAGTGGGAACCGTAACTTCGAAGGCCGGGTTAATCCCTTAGTTAAGGATGTTTACCTAGCCTCTCCACCCTTAGTGGTGGCCTATGCCTTAGCGGGAACGATGGACATTGACCTAACTAAGGAGCCAGTTGGTACTACCCCTAATGGTCAAGCTGTTTACCTGCAAGATTTGTGGCCAGCTGCTAGCAAAATCACTGCCTTAATCCAGGCCTACGTAAAACCAGCCCTATTTTCCGCTAATTACCGCGATATTTTCAAGCAAAATGAAGCTTGGAATGAATTAGATGCACAGGCCAGTGAAACCTATGATTTCGATGCGACTTCAACTTATATTGCCCAACCTCCATTTGTGGTTGCGGGAACGGGAACTAAAGAGCTAACTGGCTTGCGGGTTCTAGCTAAGTTAGGAGACACGGTAACTACCGACCATATTTCTCCAGCGGGCTTTATTGGTCAACAGACTCCGGCTGGTCAGTATTTGTTGGCTAACGGAGTGGCCCCAGCTAACTTTAATTCTTATGGGGCTAGACGGGGGCATCACGAGGTGATGGTTCGTGGGACCTTAGCTAACATTCGTTTGCAAAATCAGTTGGCAACTAAGCAAGGAGGGTTTACCAAGTCCTGGTTGACCGGAGAAGAGACCACCATTTACCAAGCTGCAATGGCATACCAAGCCAAGAAAATAGGGACAATTATCTTGGCCGGCAAGGATTATGGAATGGGCTCTTCCAGAGATTGGGCTGCAAAAGGAGTTAAGTTACTGGGGGTCAAGGCCGTCATTGCGGAAAGTTTTGAGCGGATTCACCGGGCTAACTTAGTGATGATGGGAATTTTACCTTTGGAATATCTCCCTGGCCAAACGGCAGCAACACTAGGGTTAGATGGCAGCGAAACCTTTGAAATTGAGCTAGCCGACAAACTGGCCCGCGTAGTGGCAACTGGTGAGCAAAAGCGGGTCGAGTTTGAGGTGAAAGTGCGTTTTGACGCGCCGATTGATAAGAAATATTACGCCGCGGATGGAATCTTACCATTGGTAGTGGCGACTAAGATGGCAAAGGGGTGATTGAAATGGACTTACCAAAAGGTTTAGCTGGAGTAGTGGTTGATCAAACGGAAATTAGTTCAACTGCGGGTGGCAAGTTAGTTTACGCTGGTTATGAAATTGAAGAGTTAGCCCAGGCTTCTTATGAAGAGATAGTCTTTTTGTTATGGCACACGCGCCTACCGCAAAAGGGCGAACTTGCGGCTTTTAGCAAGCAGTTAGTTTCAGAGATGGTTTTGCCGGCAGAATCAATTCGGCTTTTGCTTTACATTGCTAAGGAACCACAACATCCGATGAGCATCTTGCGGACGGCTACCTCCTTACTAGGGACTACCAACGACGTGATTTTTGACGAACCACCGAAAATTCTTGCCAAGATGCTAACGGTGATTGCCTCGATTGTCAGGATTCGGCAAGACGAACCACTGATTGAACCTGATTTTAAGTTGGGGTTGGCAGATAATTTCTTATACATGCTAACTGGCAAGAAACCGGATGAATTTTTGAGTCGGTTATTTAACACCGTGATGGTTTTGCATGCCGACCACGAATTTAACGCCTCGACCTTTAGTGCCCGGGTGGTAGCCTCAACGGCGGCTGACTATTATTCTTGTCTGACGGCGGCGGTATGTGCTTTGAAAGGACCGCTTCATGGTGGAGCTAACGAGCAGGTTTTTGCAATGCTAGAAGAAATTAAGGGCTCGCACTTAGATCCTATTACCTACGTCAAACAGCGGTTGGCGGCTGGCAAGAAGGTAATGGGCTTTGGGCACCGCATCTATAAGGATGGGGATCCCCGGGCTAAGATTTTACAGGGACTAGCTAGGAAGTTAGCGCAAAAGACGGGCAATGAGTCTTACTACGATTTGCAAGTAACGCTTGCCGATTATTTACTAAAGACTAAGGGGTTACATCCTAACGTCGACTACTATACCGCGTTGATTTACCACTGCCTGGGATTAGAAAAGGATCTCTTTACCGTTATCTTTGCGGCTTGCCGGACGGCGGGGTGGTTGGCTCATATCATGGAGCAAAAACGAACGGGGCGCTTGATTCGGCCCTCGTCTGAGTATATTGGCCCTAAAGGTCGCAAGTACGCTAAGGATCATTATCAGATTGGAAGTGAGTTTTAATGGCAGAAGCAATTAAAATGGTAGCTGGGAAGTTGGAGGTACCTGCTAATCCTACTATTCCCTACATTAGTGGGGATGGGATTGGCCCAGAAATTTTTGCGGCCGCCCAAACAGTTTTTGATGCCGCCGTACTAAAAGCTTACGGGGGTCAAAGAAAAGTTAGTTGGCATAAGTTGTTAGCAGGAAAGAGCGCCTACCAGCAAACCGGTAGTTGGTTACCTGCTGAAACTCTCACGGCGCTAAAAAAACACTTAGTAGCAATTAAAGGACCACTAGAAACTCCGGTCGGAGAAGGACACCGGTCTTTAAATGTTACCTTGCGCCAGGAATTAGATTTATATACCTGTTTACGGCCGGTAACATATTACCAAGGTACGCCTAGTCCAGTAGTAGCTCCGGAACAAGTTAACATGGTGGTTTTCCGGGAGAATACGGAAGACATCTATGCCGGTATCGAGTTTGCAAGCCATACAAAAGCGACTGAGAAATTATTGGCCTTTTTAAAGGAACAGGGACAACTAGCTAAGGTCCGCTTTCCTGAAAGTAGTTCGTTTGCAATCAAACCAGTTTCTAGCCAGGGAACCAAGCGTTTGGTTAAGGCGGCCATTAATTACGCCTTAGCTCATGATTTAAAGACAGTAACCTTGGTCCATAAGGGCAACATTATGAAGCAAACGGAGGGCTCCTTTAGAAATTGGGGCTACCAAGCTGCCTCGGAGTTTGGGGATAAAATCTTTAGTCAGATGGAATATAACAAAATCAAGGAAGTTGAAGGACTAGCCCAGGCGAAGCAAGCCCTAAATCAAGCTCAAGCAGCTGGCAGGGTAATTGTTAACGACCTAATCTGTGATAACTTCTTCCAACAAGCCTTACTAAGGCCGGGTGACTTTGATGTCATTGCGACCTTAAACCTGAATGGGGACTACATTTCAGATGCCCTAGCTGCCCAAGTTGGGGGCATCGGGATTGCCCCGGGAGCCAATATCAATTACCAGACGGGTCAAGCTATCTTTGAAGCAACTCACGGGACGGCCCCCCAATTTGCAGGCCAAAACAAGCTAAATCCAACTTCGTTAATCTTGTCCGGCAAGCTGATGTTTGACTACCTAGGTTGGAGCCAGGCAGCTGACTTGATTGAATCGGCCCTAGCAGAAGCAATTGCTAGTCACCATGTCACAGTTGATTTTGCTGCTAAGCTCAAAGAGGCCACAACGCTAAGTACTAGCGAGTTTGGTCAGTATTTAGCAGAGTTAATTTTGCAAAAAAATAGCTAGTATCTAGGCCAATATCCATAAAAATAAGAAAGACCCCGAGCAAAAAAGCTCGGGGTCTTTGTGTAAAAGTTAGCCCTTGTAGGTAGCTACTTCGATTAAATTGTTGTCGTAATCGCGGACAAATACGGAGGTCATCTTACCTTCGGAACCGCTAGTTTGGCTTGGGCCAGCCACAATGTTAACGAAGTAACTCTTCAAGTGGTTAACAATGTCGTCCATCTTGTCGCCGGCAACGATACATAAATCGGCGCTGCCACTAGTTGGGTGGCTTGCCTTTAAGTCCGCTTTGGCGTCGACTTTTTGCAAGACAATCAATTGGTGACCACACCTTAAAGTGTGGCTTTCAGCTGTTTCAGCCAAGACCGGCATGTCAAACACTTCGTGGTAAAAGCGGCTAGCTGAAGACAGGTTAGTAACTGTTAAAACGATATGGTCGATACGTTTGATTTTCACAGATAAATCCCTCTTTTATAGTTTAAAGTTGCTTTTATTATACCTAATTTTTGTAAATTAAAAAACATGTCAAACGTTTAGCAGAAATTTCAGAAAAGGGCTTTAAATTCCTACTTGAATAAGGTAAAATAAAGAAAACGGTTACTCTAAAGGAGGATTTATCATGACTAAACTATACGGAGCAATTGAAGCCGGCGGGACAAAGTTCGTCTGTGCAGTTAGTGACGAAAATTTAAATATTTTGAAACGCGTTAAGATTCCAACTACCGTGCCAGCTGAAACGATGGCCGAAGTTTTCAAATTCTTTGACGAAAATCCCGTGGTAGCAATGGGAATTGGCTCCTTTGGCCCGATTGATGTCAACCGCTCATCAGATACATACGGCTATATCACTACGACACCTAAGAAGGGGTGGGCTAACTACAACTTCTTAGGCGATATGAAGGCCCACTATGACATTCCTTATGTTTGGACAACTGACGTTAACGTTGCCGCTTACGGGGAATTGAAGAAAGGCTCCGCCCAAGGCAAGAACAGCTGTATTTACCTCACAGTTGGGACCGGTGTTGGTGGAGGTGGCGTTGTTAACGGCCAACTCCTTGAAGGTTTTGGCCACCCAGAAATGGGCCACATCATCATGCGTCGTCATCCGGAAGACACCTACCAAGGTAACTGTCCATACCACCATGACTGTCTAGAAGGACTCTGTGCTGGACCAGCTGTTGAAGGTCGGGCCGGCGGAATCAAAGCCTTCGATATCCCGAAGGACGCTAAGGATTGGGAAATCGAAGCCTACTACTTGGCTCAAGCCTGCGTAGACTACACGGTCATTCTTTCACCAGAAAAGATTATCTTTGGCGGTGGTGTTTCCAAGCAAGATCAACTCTTCCCAATGATTCGCAAGTCCTTTGCAGAACAAATGAACGGCTACCTCAAGACACCTGATTTAGACGATTACATCGTCCACGTTGCCCTTGGCGACGATGCTGGTATCACTGGTTGCCTCTTACTAGCCCAAGAAGAAGCCGCTAAGAACTAAGTAAAGTAATAGAGGTTAAGAAAAAAACTCAGAATTCAAAAATCGCTAGAAACAATGTTTGAATGCATTGTTTCTAGCGATTTTTTGCTTGTGAAATTATTTTGATAATTATTTTTGAACCAACAAAGAAAATTAGAGTAGCTTTAAAATTCTATTTACTATCAAAGAAAACGCTTATATAATTATTTTTATAAAGTACTTAGGAAGCGGGGGACGAGAGTATGTCTGAAAAAGAGTACCATTTAGGTCTTGATATTGGAACTAACAGTATAGGTTATGCAGTGATGGATTGCAATTATCATTTAATGAGAGCAAAGGGTAAAACATTAATTGGTACAAGCTTATTTAGAGAGGGAAACACGGCAGCAGAGCGGAGAGGATATCGAACGACACAAAGACGTTTAAAACGTCGTAAGAGAAGGTTAAAACTTTTAGAAGCTTTTTTTGATCCTTACATTTTTGAAGTAGACGAGAACTTCTTAGCGCGTCTCCATGAAGCTGATATTTCGCCTAAGGATGAAAATAAACGCTTTTGGGGCTCCTTGCTTTTTCCAAATGAAAAGGATGCTAATTTCTATAGGAAGTATCCGACAATTTATCATTTGCGAAAGGCTTTGATGGAAGAAGATAGGAAATTCGATGTAAGGGCAATATTTTTGGCAATTCATCATATTATGAAGTATCGTGGTAATTTCCTTAGCCCATTATCGGTAGATAGTTTTAAGCAAGAAGGTTTAGAATTAAAAGAACAACTAGACAGGCAATTAAAACGAGTGGCAGAGTTATACAACGAATTAAATACGGATGTCAAAATTAATGTGAGTGATGTCGAAACTATTCAAGATATTATAATTGATAAGAATAAAAGTAGGCGTGACAAAGCTGGAGCACTTAAAAAGTTACTAGCAGTTTCAAGTGACCGTAAAGAAATTAATAAGCTGAATGCTTCACTTGCTAAGGAATTAAGTAATGCTATCTTAGGTATGAAAGCCCAGTTTGCTAATTTATTGTTAGCTGATGATTTAGAAATAGACAAAAATAAGAAAAACTTTTCGCTATTGGATACTAATGCCGAAGAAAATGTCAGTGGATTGTTAGAATTAGTCAATGAAAAACAAGCTGAATTGTTTGATGCAATAAAGACAATTCATGATCAAATTATTCTAAATGAAATTGTTCCAGACGGGAAGAGTATTTCGCAATCAATGGTAGATAAATATGAGGCGCATAGGGAGCAATTACAAGTATTAAAGGCTTTGTACGAAAAGATGGATGCTAAGCAAATCAAAGCTATAAAGAAAGCATATAGTTTGTATATTGATGGGAAGGATCCAAAAGCTAAGAAAGTAGATAAGCGTGCACACCAAAATAGGGCTGATTTTTATAAAGAGGTAAAGAAAGTCTTAGTTGAGTTAGACGATTCACGGGCTGAAAAGTTACTTGGTTTAATTGAAATGGGACAATTCTTACCTAAACAAAGAACAGCAATGAATGGGGTTATTCCTAATCAATTACACCAAGTGGAATTAGATAAGATTATTGAAATGCAGTCCAAATACTACCCTTGGTTAGCTGAGAAGAATCCAGTGAAAAGTCATCAGAAGCGGGCGCCGTATAAATTAGATGAACTGTTAACCTTTAGAGTCCCTTACTATGTAGGTCCTATGGTGACTAGTAAAAAACAGCAACAAACCTCTAATAGTAATTTTGCTTGGATGGTTAGAAAACAAGAAGGGGAGATAACTCCTTGGAACTTTGAAGAAAAGGTTGATACAATTGCATCTGCAAATGACTTCATCAAGCGAATGACCGCCAAGGATACTTATCTGGTTGGCGAAGATGTTTTACCAGCTAATAGCCTACTATATCAACGTTATAAAGTTCTTAACGAGCTTAACAATATTAAGGTTAATGGAAGACGACTACCAGTTGAATTAAAACGAGAAGCATATGTTGCTTTATTTGAAAACGGAGATAGTAAAACAGTTTCAGCTAAATGTTTTAAAAATTGGTTGAACGTTAAACTGAAAAACTTGAATTCCCTTAAATTAGAGGGCCTAAGTACTGGGACTAAGTTTGATAATAATTTATCCACTTATCATGATTTAAAGAAGATATTTGGTAAGGCAGTAGATGATGCTGGCAGACAAAAAGATTTTGAACAGATTATAGAGTGGCTTACAATTTTTGAAGATAAGAAAATCTTAAGAATTAAACTGAAAGAGATTGAGTGGCTGACGGAAGAAAATATTACACAACTAACCCGACTTAATTATAATGGTTGGGGAAGACTTTCAAGAAGATTATTAACTGGAATTTGTGATAGTAATGGTCAAAGAATTATGGATTGGTTGTGGGACACTACTAATAATTTTATGCAAATTCAGTCTCAACCAGATTTTCAAAAAGCCATCGTCGAATATAATAGTGATAAATTAGAGCAAGGAGATATTGAACAGATTCTTGGTGAAGCATATACATCTCCACAAAATAAAAAAGCAATTCGTAAGGTTATTAAGGTTGTCCAAGATGTAGAGAAGGCTATGGGAGCTAAACCTACATCCATTTCCATCGAATTTACAAGAAGCGATGGGCGCTCAGAATTGACTAATTCACGAATGACACAACTTCAAAAAACTTTGATGAGTCTTTCTGAAGAAATGACGGACCAAGCTTTGCTAGCTGAGTTTAAAGATTTTCAAGCAAGTAAGAAGAAACTAACGAACAAGTATTATCTATATTTCACTCAATTAGGTCGAGATATGTACACGGGGGAACCGCTTAATATTGACCAGTTGAGTTTATATAGTGATGGCGATCATATCTTACCACGGTCTTTTATTAAGGATGATTCTTTAGACAACCGAGTATTGACAAAACGTGCGGTTAATAATGAGAAATCAGATACGGTACCTGTTTGTGAATATGGTGCTAAAATGAAGGATTTCTGGAATGATTTATATGATAACGGACTAATTAGTAAACAAAAACTGGCTAACTTGCTTACTGATCCGGACGAGATTGGCCCATATAAGGCTAATGGCTTTATTCGGAGACAATTAGTGGAAACTTCGCAAGTTATTAAATTGTCTGCTGAAATACTGCAGACATTGTATCAAGATACAAAAATCATAGAAGTTCGTCAAAAGTATACACATGAACTACGTGAACATTTCAATTTTGTGAAGATTAGACAACTCAACGATTATCACCACGCTTTTGATGCTTATTTAACGGCGTTTAGTGGACGATACTTATATCAACGATATCCTAAGTTACGTGGTTATTTCGTTTATGGCGATTACAATAAATTTGATGCCAAAAAAGACCGTAATTACCTAAAATCATACAATTTCTTGTATGATTTAGAAGAAGGAAAGACCGACCAAATAGTTGATAATGTCGAACATAAGGTATTCATGAATCGTCAAGACGCAATTAATCAACTGAAAAAAGCATATGAATATAAATATATGCTAGTATCGCAAGAAACCTATACAAACAGTGGAGCTATGTTTAAGGAGACTATCTACCCGGTAAATCCAAAACAGAAGTTAATTCAAAAGAAAAACGATAAGCCGGTTGACATTTATGGGGGATATTCTAATAACTACGATGCTTACCTTTCCATAGTACGATTGGAAGATAAGAAAGGTATCAAATTTAGGGTGGTAGGAATTCCGATGAGAAACAAGGCGGAATTGGATAATCTTGCCAAAGAGGACCACAATGGATATATGCAACGATTAAATGAGATTGTTGATGAGCAGATAAATAGTTCAGGTAAGAAAAAGACTTTTAGAATTATCCTTCCAAAGGTTCATTTTAAGCAACTTGTAGAAGATGATAGCGGTAAATTTATGTTGGGTAGTGCTGCGTACCCATATAATGCAAAACAATTAGTTTTAAGTGTGAAAAGTATCGAATCTTTAGCTAATAAAGATGCTAGTGATAGGGAGTTAGTAGCTGTTTATGAGGAAATATTGAACGTAGTGAATGATAAATTTACGTTGTATGATGCACGACAGTTTAGAAATAAATTAACAAGTAGCAAAGATAAATTTGTAGAATTAAATACAGCAGATAAAGTAACGGAATTGCTAGATATTTTGGATGGGTTACATGCTAATCCTGTTGTTAAAAAATTGAAAATTATCAGCGGGAGTCCATTCGGATTTTTACAACGTCCGTCAGGAATAGTGTTAACTGAGAACGCTAAGTTAATTTATCAATCACCAACTGGTATTTTTGAAAGAGTTGTTTATTTGAGAGATTTATAGTAAAGAAAAAGTGCCCTTTTAGGGGCACTTTTTATAATATGTATGGCCATATAATGGCTCAAAAGGATAAACATCGCTAAAAAGCTCCGTTTGATCTCAACACAGTATGTTAAATCAATAATGTTTAGATGTTGGGAGCTACCCAACGTCTGTATTATACAAGAAACTTAATTTTTTTGTCAAGAGGAAGTGTTTTCATGGGATGGAGATCAGTAATTATAACGCAACATTCAAAATTATCATATAGTTCGCGGATGATGGTGGTGCAGAATAACGAGGGAATAAGTCAAATTCCTGTTGAAGATATAGAGTTATTGGTGATTGAAACAACTCAGGCGGTTATTACTTCGAGTTTAATTGGAGCTCTAACTAAGAACGGAACTAAGGTAATTTTTACAGATAGACAACATGAGCCTGTTTGTGAAACGGTGGGATATTATCCTAATAATTTAGCGTTAGAAAATATCAATCTACAATACAATTGGCCCCAAGAAAGAATGGAGCTTTTATGGACCAATATTATAATTGGTAAAATTGAAAATCAAATTCAAGTTTTAAGATTAAACGGACAACAAACCAAAGAACTAGAAGATGAGTTGGATGTTTTAGAGGTAAATGATGTTACTAACCGCGAAGCTGTAGTTGCAAAAAAATATTTTCAAACATTATTTACTAAAGATTTTTCAAGAAGGACAGGGTCAGTAATAAATAAGGCGCTAGACTATGGATATGCGGTTATTCTATCAAAGATAAATAGAGAGATAGTGCAAAATGGTTTTTTGACTTATTTAGGAATTCATCATCATAGTAATGAAAATCAATTTAATTTTGGGTGTGACCTAATAGAACCGTTTAGACCAATAGTAGATTATTGGGTAAATGGGCAAAATTTTCTTGATTTTACACCTGATGTGAAGTACGGATTAGTGGATATGTTAAATTTAGAGATTAAATATAATGGTAAAAATACACTATTAAGAAATGCGATAACAAAATATGTTAGCGATTGCTTAAATTATCTAAACGGCAAGAAAGACAATATAAAAATTGAGGTGACTCTACCAAATGAGGTATCGTACAATGCGCTTAATGATCATGTTTGATTTACCAACGGAAACTAGCAAAGATAGAAGAGAGTATCGAAAATTTCGAAAGGCATTAATTAGAGAAGGTTTTATTATGATACAGTACTCTGTTTATGTCAGGGTTTGCGTAACAAGGCAGTCAGCAGAGTTCTTAGAAAAAAGGGTCAGTGTTTATTTACCTGAAAATGGGACAATTCAGACCTTGATGTTAACTGAAAAGCAGTACAATGATATGCACTTTTTGCTAGGTGAAAAGAAAAAAGATATTAGAAATTCAGCACAAAGGACGATAATTTTATGAAACTTAGCTACCAAGGATACGATGAAGTACAAATTGATGAAGGTAAGATAACGGTAATAGCAACTAATAATCCTACAGTTTACAAAGATTTGATTTTAGGTGTAAAAGATTACAATGACAAGGTAAAAGCGTACAGCGATGATTTTAGCCTTATTAACAATAATTTAGCTTTTGATTTTGACGGCGACGCTTTGATTAATCATGACTTAGATAAACGTTACAAGCTAGAGTTAGTTAATAAGATTACCGAGGGCTTGGCTCCGCACGTGAGGACAAGTATTGAAAAGAAGGCGCGCGAATTATTTACACTCTTGCAGGAAAGTTTGTTTATGACAGATATTCCTTTAGAAGTTAGTTTTGATGGGGATGTTAAACGGTTACTTAAATATGCTAACATCCACTTACATCCTTCTATATCTAATGATGCTTATGGTATAATTGAAAGTGATTTAAAACTTCATATTGAGTGTGATGATAAATCGTGTATTGTGTTCAATAACCTAGCTAGTTATATGACGCAAGAACAATTTCGTGAACTTCAGTATGTTAATAATGAAATTGGAACGAAAGTCCTTCTAATTGAATTTTCAGATTTGGATAAGAAGGATTATTATAAAAACTGTAATTATTACTATATTGATGCTGACTTCGTTGGTTGGTACTTCTAAAGATTAGATATTGATTAATAAATATCGGTCTCAGAAGTATGTTAAATCAATGATGTTTAGTACTTTTTCATAATAGAATCAGCAAAACCTAGGGTCTCAGAAGTATGTTAAATCAATGATGTTTAGTACAATTATCCATGATTATCTTTTTAATATCGTGTCTCAGAAGTATGTTAAATCAATGATGTTTAGTACGCAAATTTTACAATTAATTCTTTATCACAAGTCTCAGAAGTATGTTAAATCAATGATGTTTAGTACAGATAAATCCATCAAAGGATTGACACTATTGTCTCAGAAGTATGTTAAATCAATGATGTTTAGTACACATCCAGCAAGAATTCTTGCTTCTGATGGGTCTCAGAAGTATGTTAAATCAATGATGTTTAGTACAAGCGTTTCTTGTATTAAACCTTCATCATCGTCTCAGAAGTATGTTAAATCAATGATGTTTAGTACATAGAATCTAGATAAATATCACGCAGTTGTGTCTCAGAAGTATGTTAAATCAATGATGTTTAGTACATGCCAATTCTAACTGTGGATGTGTCATCAGTCTCAGAAGTATGTTAAATCAATGATGTTTAGTACTTAGCTTCATCTAAAATCGCCACTGTTTCGGTCTCAGAAGTATGTTAAATCAATGATGTTTAGTACTCACTTTAGTGAGGGGTAGCTGACTAATAGGTCTCAGAAGTATGTTAAATCAATGATGTTTAGTACAAAAAATAATTGATGAAATCGCCGGCACGAGTCTCAGAAGTATGTTAAATCAATGATGTTTAGTACTGCATGTGTTACCAGACCATGAAGGGTACTGTCTCAGAAGTATGTTAAATCAATGATGTTTAGTACAAATTTTTATTACTTAAAAGGTCGATGATAGTCTCAGAAGTATGTTAAATCAATGATGTTTAGTACGCAGCAATGGAAACTGCGTCGCTTGCAACCGTCTCAGAAGTATGTTAAATCAATGATGTTTAGTACAACTATAACGAATATCCTTGCCAGCTAAGTGTCTCAGAAGTATGTTAAATCAATGATGTTTAGTACCCTGCACTAACCATGCCACCAGCTACACTTGTCTCAGAAGTATGTTAAATCAATGATGTTTAGTACTCATGATTTCCAAATTACTTTCTACATTTCGTCTCAGAAGTATGTTAAATCAATGATGTTTAGTACCGTGCTCAGGTCGGATTTAAGCGAGGGAATGTCTCAGAAGTATGTTAAATCAATGATGTTTAGTACGTTCTTTTAGCCCTACAAACAGGAAAAAGGGTCTCAGAAGTATGTTAAATCAATGATGTTTAGTACTTGGGTTCTGTTTATGGTTCCTTTTCAAACGTCTCAGAAGTATGTTAAATCAATGATGTTTAGTACCTGACATTGAGTCTTTTTGTACCAACTGTAGTCTCAGAAGTATGTTAAATCAATGATGTTTAGTACTTTACATCATGTAGAGACTCAGTCGTAAATGTCTCAGAAGTATGTTAAATCAATGATGTTTAGTACCTGATATGCTACTATCACCGACAGTTACATGTCTCAGAAGTATGTTAAATCAATGATGTTTAGTACATAAATAATTATATTATAGTTAAACATAAAGTCTCAGAAGTATGTTAAATCAATGATGTTTAGTACTCACTTGCTAGAATATCGACTTTATGTTCTGTCTCAGAAGTATGTTAAATCAATGATGTTTAGTACGAACCTTTGTCATAGGTTTGACTAACGCCGGTCTCAGAAGTATGTTAAATCAATGATGTTTAGTACCTTTACCTGGCAAGTAATAGGTGAATTTCCGTCTCAGAAGTATGTTAAATCAATGATGTTTAGTACGTGGAAATCATATTAAAGCAGGACAAAGTGGTCTCAGAAGTATGTTAAATCAATGATGTTTAGTACTTACCGAATGGAGGATTTGGAAGATGATAAGTCTCAGAAGTATGTTAAATCAATGATGTTTAGTACTAAAAACCGGGTTAGATTTTTTGTAAATAGGTCTCAGAAGTATGTTAAATCAATGATGTTTAGTACTTAATTATCCCAACTAGTTTAACAGTCAATGTCTCAGAAGTATGTTAAATCAATGATGTTTAGTACTTCACCTTGTGAAGCCTGCTACTCGTCAAGGTCTCAGAAGTATGTTAAATCAATAATGTTTAGTAGTATAAAGTATCTGAATAGCTTGCCAACTTGGCCCTGTGGTAAAATGGGGGCAAGACTAAGTGAAGGTTGTGATCTTGTGAAACTTATTTCCTGGAATATTGATTCGTTGAATGCGGCGCTGACCGGCCAATCAGAGCGGGCAGAGCAAAGCCGGGCGGTGCTTGCTACCATTCAAGCCCAAGCACCGGATATTGTAGCTATTCAAGAAACCAAGTTGCCGGCTGGTGGTCCCAACAAGAAGCACGTTGAAGCGCTGGCTAAGTGGTTTGCGGACTATGATTTTGTTTGGCGCAGTTCGGTGGAACCGGCTCGGAAAGGCTATGCGGGGACGCTCTTTTTATACCGTAAGAGTTTAACCCCTAAGGTAACCTATCCTGAAATCGGGGCGCCTAGTCCGATGGATCAAGAAGGCCGGATTATTACCTTGGAGTTTCCTAAATTTTATGTTAGCCAGGTTTATACACCGAATGCGGGGGATGGACTTAAGCGCTTGGCCGAACGGCAGGTTTGGGATCAAAAGTACGCAGCTTACTTGGTAGAGTTAGATAAGACTAAACCTGTTTTGGCTTCGGGGGACTATAATGTGGCCCACGAGGAAATCGACTTGGCTCACCCTAAGACTAATCACCAATCAGCTGGATTTACAGATGAAGAGCGGGCAGGTTTTACTAACTTGTTAAAGGCTGGGTTCACCGATAGTTTCCGCCATGTCCACGGTCAAGTTGAAGGAGTTTATTCTTGGTGGGCACAACGAAGCAAGACTAGCAAGATTAATAATTCGGGTTGGAGAATTGATTACTGGCTGACCAGCAACCGGATTGCAGATAAAATCGTAAAGGCAGAAATGCTTGATTCGGGTGATAGGCGCGATCATACGCCAATTATGCTAGAAATTGACCTCTAATTTTAAAACATGCTAGAATAAGGTTATTCTAACTGAAAGATGGT
Organism: Ligilactobacillus agilis DSM 20509; assembly: GCF_001436215.1. Lineage (GTDB taxonomy): Bacteria > Bacillota > Bacilli > Lactobacillales > Lactobacillaceae > Ligilactobacillus > Ligilactobacillus agilis. The sequence goes on along the minus strand of NZ_AYYP01000008.1, from coordinate 8,807 downwards.
GATATTCTTGACTGATCGAGAATTTGCCCTCTCACTTGCACCGCCAAGTCTTTTTTAGTTACAGCAGACTAAAAACAGAAATGGAGAAGAAAAATGGTTGAAGCAATTAATTTGAGAAGTGGTATGGTTTTCGAAAAGGATGGTAAGTTGATTAAGGTTTTAGAAGCTAATCATCACAAGCCTGGTAAGGGCAACACGGTGATGCAGATGAAGTTAGCGGATGTACGGGCAGGCTCAATTGTGCAAACCACGATGCGGCCTTCCGAAAAGGTTGAATTGGCAATGGTTGATAAAAAGCAGGCGCAATACCTTTACCGCCAAGACGACCTACTTTGTTTTATGGACCTTGAAACTTACGAGCAATACGAGTTGGCAGCTAGCTTGTTAGAAAATGAGTTGCCTTACTTAATCGAAAACCTCCAAGTCCAACTTGATTTTTGTAACGGGGAACTAATTGGAATTCAACTCCCAGGAACGGTTGAGTTGACGGTTACAGAAACGGAACCAACCATTAAGGGTGCAACTGCCGCTAGTGGTGGTAAGCCAGCCACAATGGAAACGGGCTTAGTTGTAACGGTACCTGATTTTATCCAAACTGGAGAAAAGTTAGTAATTAATACCGCTAACGGTACCTATAAACAACGGGCCTAAATTGATTAATAATTAGAAGATAAGGTTTCTAGGAAAGTAAGCTTTCTTAGGGACCTTTTTAGTTAATGATTGTTTATAAAAAGTTAACTCCTATAGGTAAATTATTTGTTATGATAGAGGAGTAGAATTTATAACGAAGGGGAGATTTTAATGTTAGTAACAACAACTGAACAAATTCCAGGGAAAAATTACGAAGTATTAGGGGAAGTCTTCGGAGTAACCACTCAATCCCGCAATGTTGTTAGTGATTTTGGAGCCGGCATCAAGAATATTGTTGGCGGAGAAATCAAAGGTTATACTAAGATGCTACAAACTTCACGGGAAAAGGCTGTAAGTCGGATGATTGCTGAGGCTAAGGACAAGGGCGCAGATGCGGTTGTTATGATGCGCTTTGATTCTGGTTCGATTGGTGGCGATATGCAGTCAGTGGTAGCTTACGGCACCGCCGTACGTTTTGTCGATTAAAAATTTGAGATATAAATCCTAAGAAAGAAGCTTTCTTGGGATTTTTTGTTAGGTGCTAAGAAATTAGATTGAGATTTTAATTTCCTATGGTGACGGAGCAAAGTTAACGTTTACATTTTATAGCAAAGCTTTTATAATAAAGATGTATAGTCATGTTAATTATTGAGCAAGGAGTGAGTGAAATGGCAGTTGTAAATAACGATTTTCGCGATGTAATGTTAAATCGGCACTCGGTTAGGAAATTTGATGAGCAGGTAAAGATTGAGCGCTCTGAGCTAACGGAAATGATTGCAGAGGCAATCACTGCCCCATCGGCTTGCAACTTACAAGCCTGGCGGTTCGTGGTGGTTGATAGTCCTGCGGGCAAGGATAAGTTACGGTCGTTTTTCATGCGCTTTAACCTACCCCAACTGGAAACGGCTTCGGCGGTGGTCATGATTTTCGGGGATACGCTAGCCTTTGAATCATACCGGGATTTGTGGAATAAGGCCTATGAAAATGGCCAGATTACGGCTGCGAAGCGCGATGAAGTCCTCAAAACCTTCCTGCCACTGTATGAAAGTGCGCCTAAGTCAATGTTGATTAATGATAGCATGGTTGACTGCAGCTTGGCGGCAATGCAGCTGATGTTAGCGGCCCGGGCCCATGGTTACGAGTCAAACCCAATTGCAGGTTACGATGCTAAGAAAGCGGCTCCTGCTTTTGATTTGGACCCAGAACGTTATGTACCGGTGATGGCAATTGCGATTGGAAAGCCGGTTGATGAAGGGGTAGACAAAGTTACTTCTAGTCGCTATCCGGTTAAAGATGTAATGGATTTTGCTTAGTAACTAAATATTAATTGTAAGTCACGCTTAGTCGTGGCTTTTTTATTTACCTAAAAGTTGTTGGTTGATATAAAAAGTGATATCATAATGATATCAAGAAAGAAGGTGGCGGAGATGGCAAGAGATGAAGAGATGACTTCTTTTCTCTTTCGCCTGCCTAAAAACTTAAAAAGGCGGTTAGAGAGTAAAGCTCAATCTGAAAATAAGAGTGTGAATGCAACTTTGCAAGAAATTGTCTCCCTAACCTTGAAAGATCCGCCTCAGCAGGTGGAAGCAGGTTCGTTTGAGAAGAGAAACTTTCTCGGCCAGAAAATAGCCGGGCAAAAAATCGACCAAGCTAATGGTTTAGTCGAAGTTAAGGGGATTTATTATCGTTATCTAATCGAGGGCAACCGGCCAGTTGATAAGCAGGCAGATTATATTGTAATTGAAGCCGTAGGAAATATTATCACGTTAAGGCCGCTTGTTGGTGAGTAAAGGGGTAATTTAGCATGTTAGGAATTAAAATTATTAGACAGAATTGTCAGGGGTTAGTAGAGACCTTAGGAAAATACAGGCACAGCGTGGAAGCAGGTTTGCATTTTTACATCCCCTTCATCCAGAGAATTGAGTCGGTAGAACTAGCCATGCACCCGTTGAAGTTGCAAAAGTACTCAGTCATTACTCAAGATAATGCTGACATCGAAGCTAGTGTGACCTTAAACTATCACGTAACGGATGCTAAGAAGTACACCTATGAGAATACTGATTCAGTAGAATCCATGGCTCAACTAGTGCGGGGCCACTTACGTGATATCATTGGCCGGATGGATTTAAACGCGGCTTTAGGTTCAACTTCTAAGATTAACGCGGAACTCGCAGCCGCCATCGGTGATTTGACTAATATTTATGGAATTAACGTCGACCGTGTGAACATTGATGAGTTAACCCCATCCATTGAGATTCAAAAGGCGATGGATAAGCAGCTAACGGCTGACCGTGAAAGGGTGGCCGTGATTGCTAAGGCTGAAAGGGAAGCTCGCAATATCAAGCTAACCACCGATGCCAAAAATCAAGCTTTGGTGGAAACGGCTCAAGCAGAAGCGGAAGCAACCCGAATGCGGGCCGACGCAGAAAGTTACCGGATTGAAAAGATTCGTGCGGCCCTAGAGTCAGTTTCGGACAATTACTTTAGGGACCAAAGTATTGCCGCCTTTACTAAGCTAGCCCAGTCGGATACTAACTTGGTGGTAATGTCCAAGGATGAAATTACCGATTTAGGTAATATTCCTGTAATTGATAAAATGTTGGATATGAAGAAATAGCTAAACAGCCCCCTAACACGGCCTTGGTGTTAGGGGGCTTGTTTTAGTTAGCAAAGTAAAAATTATTAAAGTCGTATTTATAGACCCGGTAGATAAACTTAGTGATACCAGTAGTTTCAAAGGACTGGATTAATTTGCCATCCGCGTCATATTCGGCAAAGGCGGCGGTCATTCCTGAATCAGTCACGACGTTATTATCATTAGTCTGAACGCTAGAGATAAATGGCGAGTAAGGTAGGCTAATTTTTTTGACTAGTTGGTAACTACCGGTGTTTTCGTTGACGAGGTACTTATAGTAACTAGATTGATAGTCGTTAGAAGTTGTTGCGCCCCCGCTATTAGGGTAATTAGTCCAACTAAAGTTAGTTCGGGAGTTCATAATTACAGAGTTGTTGTTAAAGATTTCCAAATAGTAAACCCCGGCTGTCTCAGTTGGAATATAGGTTACAGAGTGTTGCCCAGCTTGGGAAGTAAAGTTGCCAACTTTATTCAACAACAAATTAGCATACGTGCCAATCCCTTGCTAAACCGACGGATCAGAAATAAAGTAGTCTAACTTGGGCTGACTAGTAAGGTTAGAAATTTTCATAATGGTCGAAGTTTCCCGGGAGCTAATAATAACTTGGTCATCCTTAGTTAGTTGAATAGTATTGGCGTGGATAACGTCACGGTAGCCCTTGTTATTAGTTAGAGTTTCAATCCCGGTGGCGGTTTTATAAAGATCGCCCAACAAGTCCTTGAAGTCTAAGAGGCGACTGACTTTGCCGGAAGTAGCGTCAATCTTGATAATTTGATCTTCAACCCGCTTCTCACTGGCTTTAAGCTTGGTATCAGTCGCGAGGGCGATGATATTACCCTGGCTATCCACGGCAAAGTCATGGTGGAGTTTGAAGTTAGTGTTTTTAAGCGAGTAAGACTGCACCACTTGACCTAACCGGTCTAACGTAACTAGTTGGTCGTCGTCAACTGCTAGGTAAAGTTTATTGTTGGTTTGGATTAGGCGCAGGGAATTATAATTAATTGTCGGAATTTCGGCACGGATGTAACCGTCATTATCGACCAAGTAAGTGTTGCGGGTCTTTAGACTTTTATCACCAATTACGGCGTAAAGGCCGGAGGAAAGCTTGGTTTTGCTAGTGCCTTTAGTAACCTTAAGTTGGTTTTGATCACTTCCCCGTAGCTTGTTAGGGGTGTAAGTGAAGGTCTTAGTTTCTTTTTGACCATTTTGGCCCGTGGCGGTAATGGTAATGGTATTTTCCTGGCCGGCAATTAAACCAATTAGCTGGTAGGTGTGATTCTTAGCGTAGGTTCCGTTGGGGTTATAGAGTGTTTGGCTAAAGGTGCTAGCCTCTTTACTTTTGACCGTATAGGAGACCTTAGTTGCTTTCGTGGTTGTAAAGTGTAGGTACAGACCAGTAGTGTTAGTTAGGTAGGGGTTAGCTAGTACTAACATTTTATCGAAAGAATAAGTTTGGCTAGCCTCTAGTTGCTTGATCTTTTGGGCAATTTTAGTTTAAGTGGCGGTTTGATAAATGTCGCTAACACTCTTAATGTTTAAGTCGGAGTAATCTAAGGTGGTGACGGTCTGTCCGTTTGCGACTGGCAAAATTGTCTCAGAAGAAGTAGCGTTAGAACTAGCCTTTTGCTTAACGAAGATTAAGCTAGTAGTCAAGGTGACTACTGCCAAGCCAAAGACTAGTAAGAAAAGTTTTCTTTTGAGTTGCAAATTCATCATCCTTTAATTTATGTATTGATAAGTTTAGTATGCAGGCTAAATGTGAATAGAATTTGAACAAGTCAGCAAGGAAAAGTGACAATTTAGTGAAAGGGTTTGGGACGCTAAAAAATTAAGAGAAAAATCCTTTAAAAATATAGATTTCACGCAACGAACATTGCTAAAATTAGCTTCAGGCGCTATACTTATCACATAAAACTGATATAAGCGTTTACATAAGTTTGTTAGGAGGTTTACTATGGCGGAGTCCTATGTGATGGCGATTGACGAAGGAACGACTAGCACCCGGGCCATTATTTTTGATCACGCCGGCAATAAGGTAGCTGATGCCCAACAAGAATTTCCCCAGTATTTTCCTAAGCCCGGTTGGGTGGAACATAATGCTAATGAGATTTGGAATGCCGTGCTAGCTACGATTACCAGGTCATTTATTTCCTCTGGAATTACTCCCGCTCAAATTGCAGGAATTGGAATTACTAACCAGCGTGAAACCGCGGTTATTTGGGATAAAAAAACAGGCTTGCCTATTTACAATGCCGTGGTGTGGCAATCGCGGCAAACCAGTGAAATTGCGGCCAAACTAAAGCAAGCCGGCTATTCAGAGTTAATTCACCAAAAGACGGGTTTAATTATTGATGCCTATTTTTCTGCAACTAAGATTCGCTGGATTTTAGACCATGTTCCTGGTGCACAAGAGCGGGCAGAACGGGGCGAGTTACTGTTTGGAACAATTGATACCTGGATTGTCTGGAAGCTAACCGGGGGTAAGGTGCATGTCACCGACTATTCAAATGCGTCTAGAACGATGTTATTTAATATCCATGACTTAAAGTGGGACCATGAAATTTTAAGTTTGCTAAATATTCCGGCAGAAATTTTGCCCGAGGTTAGGGGCAACTCCGAAGTTTATGGGCAGACGATGGCTTATCACTTTTTTGGAAGCGAAATTCCAATTGCGGGGATGGCTGGCGACCAGCAGGCGGCCTTGTTTGGGCAACTGGCTTTAGAGGATGGCATGGTGAAAAATACCTACGGAACAGGTTCCTTTATCGTGATGAATACCGGCACTACCCCAATTTTATCTGCCAATAATTTGCTAACCACGATTGGTTATTCACTGGCCGGTAAGGTGAATTATGCCTTAGAAGGGTCGGTCTTTGTTTCCGGGTCGGCTTTACAGTGGTTGCGAGATAAGCTCCACCTATTGAAAAGTGCCCCGGACTCAGAAGCTGCGGCTAGACGTTCCCAAAGTAATAACGAGGTCTACGTGGTACCGGCATTTACCGGCCTAGGGGCTCCTTATTGGGACAGTGAGGCCCGGGGAGCCGTTTTCGGATTGAGTCGTGGTACAACAGCCGATGACTTTATTAAGGCGACGCTACAATCGCTGGCTTATCAGACTAAAGATGTAGTGGCCACGATGGAGCTCGATACCGGCATTGATATTCCCATTTTGCGGGTTGATGGTGGGGCTGCTAAAAACGACTACCTCCTGCAGTTCCAAGCGGATATTTTGCAAAAGCCACTTGAGCGGGCGGCCAATTTAGAAACGACCGCATTGGGGGCGGCATTTCTAGCTGGGTTAGCAGTTGGCTATTGGCAAGATACTGCGGAGCTAAAGCAACTTTTTGCCAAGGGCCAGCGTTTTGAAGCGCAGATGGCGCCGGCAGAAAGTAGCTGCTTATATGCAGGGTGGCAACGAGCAGTTAAGGCTACCCGGATTTTTGCACAAAAGGATTAGCTGGGGAGGGATGAGTATGACTTTTTCATATCAGAGTAGAAAAGAAACGTTAGCTAGGTTAAAGAATGAGGAACTAGACCTCCTAATTGTTGGGGGTGGAATTACTGGGGCTGGGGTGGCTTTACAGGCGGTCGCATCGGGAATTAAGACCGGGTTAGTTGAGATGCAAGATTTTGCTGAGGGAACGAGCTCTCGGTCTACCAAGTTAGTACACGGAGGGATTCGCTACCTCAAGACCTTTGATGTGGGGGTAGTAGCCGACACGGTTCAGGAACGAGCGGTAATTCAAAGAATTGCCCCCCACATTCCCCGGCCGTTCCCGATGTTACTTCCAATTTATGACGACCCTAATTCAACCTTTGATATGTTTAGCATTAAAATTGCTATGGACCTTTATGATAAATTAGCAGGAATAAAGGGGACTCAGTATGCTAATTACACCATCGACCGGGAGGAAGTCTTGCAACGGGAACCGGGTTTAAAAGCAGATGGTTTACTGGGAGCAGGAGTTTACCTGGATTATGTTAATAATGACGCCCGCTTGGTGATTGAAAATATTAAAGAAGCTGCTGAATTAGGGGGCTTGCTGGTTAATCGGGTTAAGGCGGTGGATGTTAGCCACAACGAAAAGCAACGGATAAGTGGCATTATTGCACGAGACGAGTTGACCGGAGAAGAATTTCCGATTAAAGCCAAGTTAGTCATTAATACTACGGGTCCATGGGTTTCTCGCTTCTTAGAGTTAGATCCTAAAAATGGACAAGGTCAGGTGATGCGACCAACAAAAGGGGTTCACTTAGTGGTCGACCAGTCTCGGGTAAGCGTCCCCCAACCAACTTACTTTGACTCTGGTGTCGGCGATGGTCGGATGATTTTCGTGATTCCTCGGGAGGGTAAAACCTACTTTGGAACGACTGACACAGACTTTAACGGTGATTACAGTCGTCCTCAGGTAGAACAAGCAGACGTTGATTACCTCCTAGCTGCGGTCAATAACCGCTACCCTCAGGCTGAATTGACACTGAATGATATTGAGTCCAGTTGGGCTGGAATTCGGCCTTTGATTGAAGCCAATGGGAGTTCCGATTATAACGGAGGTAGCGCCAACAGGGGAAAGGTTTCTGAAGAAAGCTTTGAAAAATTAGTTACAACAGTTACTGATTATACCAAAAAGGCAGCTTCGCGCTTGGAGGTTGAGCAAGCGATTAGCGATTTAAAAACAGCTCGTTCAGAGCGAGTTTTAAGTCCGACTCAAGTTTCACGTGGTTCTTCCCTCGATTTGGGTGACGATGGGTTAATTACCCTTTCAGGCGGGAAGATTACCGATTATCGTAAGATGGCAGCCGGGGCATTGACTTTAATCAGAAAACTGTTACGGACGCAGTTCAAAATTGTGGCTAAGGAAATTGACTCTAAGAGTCTACAGGTTTCGGGCGGTCACTTTGACCCAACCAATATTGAAGCTACGATGAAGTTTTACCAAAAAATTGCGATGGACAAGGGAATTCCGGCTGCAGACGCTGCTTACTTGGCCAACCTTTATGGTTCCAACACCGGCCGGGTCATTTCCTACGCTAATTTCGTTAAAGCTGCCCCAGGCCTAAGCTTAGCAGATACCCTCAGTTTACATTACGCTATTAGATGAAGAAATGGTCTTAAGTCCAGTTGATTATCTCCTCCGGCGTACCAATAATATCTTCTTCCACGCCGATGAGCTTAGTTTTAAGCAGGAGGCCTTTGTTGACGAAATGGCACGGGTGCTGGGCTGGTCTAAAGAAGAGACGGCGGCTAAACAAGCCGAGTTAAAACAAACGCTTGAGCAGGCGCAGCTGACTTATTTAAAGCAGAAAAGTTAGCGACGAATCATAAAATAAGTGAGGTTACCAATGAGTAAGAAAACCTTACCGTTATTTGGTGGGGTAATAGTATTAGGCTTAATCGCAGGCTTGCTACTTAATTTATGTCCTGGGCTAGAAGCCTGGCTACACCAAATAACAGGTTGGCATTAAAAAAGCCCTCTACCCAAAATGATATGCTCCCTTTAGAGTAGACACAGAAATATGTAAATTCTGTATCTTACTCTG